>DASSBG010000013.1:0-11335 GCA_035699085.1 Rhodanobacteraceae bacterium | reverse complement strand
GTCACCATCGAGCCGGGCCTGTACTTCATCGACATGCTGCTGGCCGAGCTGAAAGCCACGCCGGCGGCGCGCCATGTGCGTTGGGACAAGGTCGACGCCTTCCGCAAATACGGCGGCATCCGCATCGAGGATGACGTCGTGTGCACCGACGGCGAACCGGAAAACCTCACCCGCGACGCCTTCGCGGCGTAGCGCGCATTGGTCGAAAGGGCACCCCTGTTCCGCGCCCGTCGGGTCCGTGGGCGGCGGCCGGGCTTTTCGGCAGCACGTCCCTGTACCGCCGAACAGGCATCGGCATCCATGCCGATGCCCCTGCGGGCCTGATCGTTCACCGCCCACCGCTCCACAGGGGCCCCAAAGGCAGCGCGCCTGCGGCGCGCCAAGGCCGGACCCGCTCACCGCTCACCGCTCACCCGTCAGTGATAGCCCTCGCCCGCGCGCACCTTGCCGCGGAACACGCGGTAGGAGAAGGCGGTGTAGAACAGCACCACCGGGATCATGATGGCGGCTCCGACCAGCACGAAGATCTGGCTGGACGGCGGCGAGGCGGCCTCCCAGATCGTCATCGTCGGCGGCAGGATGTCGGGCCAGATACCGACCACCAGGCCGAGGAAACCAAGCACGAAGAACACCAGCGCCAGCAGGAAGGGCGCGACGTCGTGGTTGCGCATCACCGAACGCCAGAGGACCGCGGCGACGATCACGGTGGCGATCGGCAGCGGCGACAGGTAGAGCACGTTCGGCCAGGTGAACCAGCGGTCCATCAGCTGCGAGCTGAGGAACGGCAGCCAGGCGCTGACCAGGCCCATGAAGGCAATCACCGCCATCACCAGCGGCCGCGTCAGGTCACGCGCCACCTGCTGCGCGCGACCCTCGGTCTTCAGCGTGAGCCAGGTGGCGCCGAGCAGTCCGTAGCCGAACACCAGCGCCACGCCGGTGAGCATCGAGAACGGGCTGTACCAGGCAAAGCTGCCGTGCAGGTACTGGCCACCATTGAGCGGCATGCCCTGCATCACGGCGCCGAGGATAACGCCCTGGGCGAAGGCGGCAACCACCGACCCCAAGGTGAAGGCAATGCCCCAGACGCGCCGCGTGCTTTCGGCGCGGAAGCGGAATTCGAAGGCCACGCCACGGAAGATCAGCGCGATCAGCAGCGCCAGCACCGGCAGGTACATGGACGACAGCAGGACCGCGTAGGCCTTGGGAAACGCCGCCATCAGGCCGGCGCCGCCCATCACCAGCCAAGTCTCGTTGCCGTCCCAGATCGGCGCGGCGGTGTTCATCATCAGCTCCTGCTGCTCTTCGTCGTCGGCGAAGGGCGAGAGGATGCCGATGCCGAGCACGAAGCCGTCCAGCAGCACGTACATCATGATGGCGAAGCCGATGATGAAGAACCAGACCACCGGCAGCACCGTCGCGAGCGTCATGGGCGGTCCTCCTGTTTGCCGGTGCCGCTGGGGACGCCGCTGGCGGTACCGGTCTCCAGTGCCGCCAGCGGTCGCTGCGGTGTCATGTTGGGCGGGAAGCGCGCCGGCGCGGTGCCCGGGCCGCCGCGCAATACCTTGAGCAGGTACCAGCTGCCGAAGCCGAACAGGATGGCGTAGGCGATGAAGTAGGTCAGCAGCGAGGCGCGCACGCTGGCGGCGGTCACCGGGCTGGCCGCGTCGGCGGTGCGCAGCACGCCGTAGACGACCCAGGGCTGGCGCCCCGTCTCGGCGGTGTACCAGCCGGTCAACAGGGCGATGAAACCAGCCGGCATCATCGCGATCCAGCAGCGCAGGTACCAGCGGCTGGCGAACAGCCGCTTGCGCCACCACAGCAGCAGGCCGCCGACCGCCAGCAGCAGCATCAGCACGCCCAGGGCGACCATGATGCGAAAGCTGAAGAATGGCCAGGCGACCGGCGGCCAGTCGCTGCGCGGGAAATCCCTGAGGCCCTGCACCTCGCCGCTCCAGCTGTGGGTAAGGATCAGGCTGCCGAGGTACGGCACGTCCAGCGCGTGGTCGTTGCGCGCAGCCGCTTCGTCGGGGATCGCGAACAGCGTCAGCGGCACGTTGCGCTCGGTGGTCCAGCGCGCCTCGATCGCCGCCAGCTTGGCCGGCTGGTACTCGCGCACCACCTGGCCGGAGAGGTCGCCGACGAAAATCTGCACCGGGATGACGATGGCGGTGAAGACCAGCGCGCAGCGCAGCATCAGGCTCGCCTTGTCCTGCCAGCGCCCGGCCAGCAGGTAGGCTGCCGAGACGCCGCCGACCACCATGGCCGTGCTGAGGAAGCAGGCCAGCACCATGTGCACCAGGCGCGTCGGGAAGGACGGGTTGAAGATCGCCGCGGCCCAGTTGCTGGCCTGGATGGTGCCGTCGACCACCGTGTAGCCGGCCGGCGTCTGCATCCAGCTGTTGGCCGAGAGAATCCAGAAGGCCGACAGCAGGGTGCCGAAGGCAACCATGCAGGTGGCGGTGAAGTGCGTGCGGTGGCTGACCCGGTTCCAGCCGAACAGCATCACGCCAAGGAAGGTGGCCTCGAGGAAAAAGGCCGTCATCACCTCGTAGTTCAGCAGCGGGCCCAGCACGTTGCCGGCGATGGTCGACAGGCCGGCCCAGTTGGTGCCGAACTGGAAGCTCATGACGATGCCGGACACCACGCCCAGGCCGAACGAGCCGGCGAATACCTTCAGCCAGAAGAAGTAGAGGTCGCGCAGCATGTCGGTGCGCTTGCGCAGCCACAGCGCTTCGAGGAACACCAGCCAGCTCGCCAGGCCGATGGTGAAGGCCGGGAACAGGATGTGGAACGACATCACGAAGCCGAACTGCAGGCGCGACAGGAAGACGACATCGTGCATGCGCAACCTCCATGGCGGTGCGACGGTCGACAGCCCGAGTATAGGGCCTGCGTGGCCATCACCACCCAGCTTCTGCAGGAGCCCGCGTGCAGGCGACCGGACGGGAGCACAGGCCGGCGTCGCGGTGGCGGCTGCACACGGCAACCACACACCCTGTCGCCGCCCCTTTGGTCGCCTGCACGCAGGCTGCCTGTACACACACACTCAGCGCGATGCCAGCAGCTTCTCGATCTCGGCAGCGGCCGTCGGCATTGCCGCGGTCAACACCTCGGGCGACTCGCGGGTGACGGCGACGTCGTCCTCGATGCGGATGCCGAGGCCGCGCCAGCGGGGCGCCACGTCGCGGTCATCGGCGGGGATATAGATGCCCGGCTCGACCGCCATCACCATGCCTGGCTCGAGCATGCGTGGTTCGCCGTCGATGCGGTAGTCGCCGACGTCGTGCACGTCCATGCCCAGCCAGTGGCAGGTCTTGTGCGGGAAATAGCGTTCGCAGGCGCCGCTCTCGACCGCAGCGGCGGCGTCGCCGGCGATGATGCCGAGCGCGCACAGGCCATCGGCAACCACCCGCACGGCGGCTTCGTGGGCGGCGCTGAAGGGGCGGCCCGGGCGCGCCTCGTCGATGGCCGCGGCCTGCGCCGCCTGCACCACGTCGTACAGCGCCCGCTGCGCCTTTGAGTAGCGCCCGCCAACCGGGAAGGTGCGGGTGATGTCGGAGGCGTAGCAATCGACCTCCGCGCCTGCATCGAGCATCAGCAGGTCGCCGCGGCCGAGCGTGGCGCTGTTGGCGCGGTAGTGCATGACGCAGGCATTGGCGCCGCCCGCGACCATCGCCGGATAGGAAGGCACGGCGCCGTGGGCACGGATGGTTTTCAGCACCTCGGCCTCGACCTGGAACTCGCTGGTGCCCGGGCGGGCCAGCGCCAGCGCCGCGCGGTGCGCCTCGACCGCCACCGCCGCGGCGCGGCGCATCAGGCGCAGTTCGTTGCGCGACTTGTACAGGCGCAGGTCGTGCAGCAGGTAGCCCAGGGCGACGAACTCCTTGGGCACCACGCCACCACCGCGCGCGCCGCGCAGGCGGCGCAGCCAGGTCAGCAGGCGGGCGTCGAAGTCGGGCTCGCGACCGAAGTGGCAGTAGAGCCGAGAGCGGCCCTCGATCATGCCGGGCGCGATATCGTCGATATCGTCGATCGGGAAGGCGTCGTCCATGCCGTAGTCGGCGACTGCACCGTCACTGCCGACGCGCGCCCCGTCCCAGCGCTCCTGCGCAGGGTCCCGCTGGCGGCAGAACATGATCGCCTCGCCCTGGGGGCGGCCGGGCAGCAGCAGCAGCACGGCATCGGGTTCGGGGAAGCCGCTGAGGTAGTGGAAATCCGAATCCTGGCGATAGGGGTGGAAGTTGTCCGCGTTGCGCAAGCGCTCGGGCGCCGCCGCGGCGATCAACGCGGCGTCGGGGCCGGCCATGCGCATCAGCTGGCGCCGGCGACGGGCGAATTCACTGGCCGGGATCATGCACCGTGCCGCCGGTCGAGCTGCAGCGGCGCGTTCAGGTGGGTACGCAGCAGGGCGACGCCGTCGCCGGCGAACTCGCAGAGGTCGGCCAGCGCCGCCTCGTCGGTGCCCTCATCCTCACCCGCCAGCGCCAGGTTGCCGGCCGCAATGCGGGCGAAGTCGGCGACCACGTCGGCGGCAACCTCCGGCATGCCGGCCGGATCGGCACCGGCCAGGCCAAGGCCGCCGAGGAAGCCGCGGCACCAGTCGACGAGCGCCTGCACCCGTTGCCCCAGCGCCACGTCGGCGGCCGGCAGCAGCGGCTCGACGGCGGCCGCATCCAGCATGATGCGGGTCTGGCCCAGCAGTTCGGCCAGCACGGCGCGGTCGTCCGCGGTGGTCGTCTCGGCCTGCAGCTGCAGCGAGGCCAGCCAGGGTTCGCCCGGCTCGCCGCCGGCGCAAAGAAAGCCGACCAGGCTGGCGTGGACGTCGCTGGCCGTGGCACCGACGCGCATATGCTCCAGCGCGGCGGCGAGGCGGGCGTGGTCGATGCGGCTGGTGGTCGCGTGCATGGCATCCGATCCGCTGCGGGGCCCGGCGGAAAACTGCATACCACGCCATTGCGCGGCCCGCGGGCAGGCGTCAGTATAGGCAGCAGTGGGCCAACGCGCATCCGCAGGGATGACGCCGGTTGCTTCAGGGGCGCGCGACCGGCACCACGGCCGCGTCGGCGGGACAAGCCAGGGCAGATGACAGGAACTTCGCGAAGGTTGGGATGGCTGCGGCTGCTGCTGGCGGCGGCGTTGGCGTGCCTGATCCATGCGCTGCCCGCCGCAGCGGCCCCGCGCAGCTACTTCTTCGCCAGTATCGGCAGCGCCCAGGGACTGGCGCAGGACACCGTGCATGTGCTGTTCCAGGATCGCCGCGGCTTCATCTGGATCGGCACCGAAGGCGCGCTGCATCGTTACGACGGCTACACGCTGACCGCCTTCGAGCACGACCCGGCGCGCGAGGACAGCCTGCCTGATTCGCTGGTCACCGCCATGGCCGACGCGCCGGACGGGAAGCTCTGGATCGGCCTGCGCAACGGCGCGCTGCTGCGCTTCGACCCGCTGCACGACAAGGTCGCCGCGCGCATCGCGCTGCCGCAGCAAGGGGTCGACGAACTGTTCACCGACGCCCAGGGCCGGCTCTGGATCGGCCAGCAGGGCGGCGTCACGGTGCTGGCACCGCCGTATACGCAGGCGCAGACAATCCATGCCGCCGCCGAGGCGGGCGCGGCGGCGCCGCAACCGCACATCGTCGCTTTCGCACAATGCCCGGACGGATCCATCTTCGCCGCCAGCCGCCACGGCCTGCTGGCGCTGGGCATACCGCCCGCCAGCCGGTTGCTCGGCCCGGCGACGCCGCTGACAGGCGTGCTGTGCGGGCCGCACAACCAGCTGTTCGTCAGCGATGCCGCCGGCGTGCAGCAGGTCGATCTGCGCACCGGCAAGCGCCGGTCACTCTGGTCGGCCGAGGAGCTGCCGCAAGGCCGCCCCGGCGAGCTGGCACTGGACCACGATGGCCGGCTGTGGCTGGCGCTGCGTGGCGTGGGGCTGCTGCGGCTCGGCACCGACGGCAAGAGCGTGCGCCTCATCCGGGCCGGCGGCGACCTGCCGCACGCGCTGAGCCGCTCCGACATCACGCACCTGCTGGTCGACCGCTCGGGACTGCTCTGGGTCGGCACCCACGGCAGCCTGTTCCACGTGCAGCCGGAAGGCTCGCCGTTCCAGCTGCTGCGCGATTCGAAGGCAGCAGCCGACCCGGTCGCCGCCAACGATGTGCGGGCACTGTTCCGCGACAGCGACCAGCGGCTGTGGATCGGCAGCGATGGCGCCGGCCTGCGCCACTACGATCCGGCCAGCGAGACATTCGGCGACGACAGCGGGCCGCTGCGCAAGGCGCTGGAGCTGGAGCCCGAGCAGTCGCTGATCGTCTACGCCATCGCGCCCGCGGCCGCCGGCGCCTTGTGGCTGGGCAGCAACCACGGCGCCCTCTACTACGACCCGGCGACGCAACGGGCGCGCCCGATCGAGCTCGGCGAATCCGGCTCCAGGGTGCGCAGCATCTACAGCGACAGCGACGGCAGCGTCTGGTTCGGTACCAGCGCCGGCGACCTGCTGCACTACCGCGCCGGCGTCGGCGTCATCCACCGCTACACCACCGCCGATGGCCTCGCCGATGGAGCCGTGTTTGCGCTGGCGCGCGACGCCAGCCATCGGCTCTGGGTCGGCACGCTTGGCGGGCTCAGCCTGCTCGATCCCGTGACCCAGCGCCTGCGCAGCTTCGCCGAGCAGCCGGGGCGGCACGATTCGCTGGCCGGCACACGCGTGCTGTCGCTGTACCCGGCCACCGACGGCAGCCTCTGGGTCGGGACCACCGCCGGCCTCAACCAGCTGCTGTCGGTCGACCAGCAGGGCGCGCACTTCCGCCGCTTCCTGCGCGCCGACGGCTTGCCCGACCAGACCGTGTACTGCGTCGAGGGCGATGCCCAAGGCCGCCTGTGGGTATCGACCAACCTCGGCATCGCGCGCATCGACCCCGCTGGCGGCGCCAATCGCTCGTTCACCCTGCGCGACGGGCTGCAAGGCCTGGAGTTCAATGCCGGCACCTGCGTCAAGGACGCCGACGGCACCTTGTGGTTTGGCGGCACGCTGGGCATCAACAGCGTGCACCCCGGCAGCCTGGCGGCAAGCGACTTTCAGCCGCCCGTGGCGATCACCGGCGTGCAGTTCGGTGCCGGCAGGGAACAACCCGCCCTGGCGCTGCCGGCGATGCCGCAGGCAACCCAGTCGTCGGTGCGCTTCCATTTTGCCGCGCTCGACTATGCAGTGCCGCAGGAGAACCGCTTCCAGTACCGGCTGATTGGCGTCGATCATCACTGGGTGGATGCCGGCGAAGACCACAGCGCCAGCTACGCCAACCTCGGCGCCGGGCATTACCGTTTCGAGGTTCGCGGCAGCAACCACGACGGTCGCTTCAACCCGGTGCCGGCGCGCTTCGATTTCAGGATCCTGCCACCGTGGTGGGCCGCGCCGCCGGTCAAGCTCGGCGCCGCCGCGGCCGGCTTGCTGGTCCTCGCCATGCTGGTTCTGCTGACGCTGCGGCGGCTGCGCACCATGCGCCTGCACCGCGAGGAATTGCAGCAGCGCGACACCCGGCTGCGCATGGCGCTGTTCGGCTCCGGCGGGCAGTTCTGGGACTGGGACATGCGCGACGACACGCTGCACCGGATCGGCGCCGATCAGCTTGTCGGCGGCGCGTCCGACGCCAGCATGAGCATCAGCGACTGGCGCCGCGCCTCGCTGCACCCCGACGACCTGCCGCGCGTGCAGAAGGTGGCGGAGGATTACCTTGCCGGGCGCACCGAGCTGTTCGAGTCCGAACACCGTATCCGTACCGCATCGGGCGACTGGATCTGGGTGCACTCGCGCGGCAAGATCGCCGAGCGTGACGCCGACGGCACGCCGCTGCGCATTTGCGGCACCGCCCATGACATCACCGCCAAGCGCATCGCCGAAAGCGACCGCCGCATCGCCAGCGCCGTGATCCGCTCGATGACCGAGGCGGTCACCGTCACCGACCTCGACTTCCGCTTCGTCTCGGTCAACCCGGCCTTCACCCGCATGACCGGCTACCGCGAGAGCGAAGTCATCGGCCGCGATGCCAGCCTGCTCGACTGCGGCCAGCACTCCAGCCAGGCCTATCGGCAGATCCGCCAGAGCGTGCGCGATTCGGGCCACTGGAGCGGCGAACTGTGGCAGCGGCGCAGCGACGGCGTCGAAATCCTCTGCCGAATGGAACTCAACGAGGTCTGGGACGCCGACGGCCAGCGCAGCCATTTCGTCAGCGTGCTCACCGACATCACCGAGCGCAAGCGCAGCGAGCGCGAGTTGCGCTACCTGGCCAGCTACGACGCGCTCACCGGCTTGCCCAACCGCACCCTGCTCAGCGAGCGGCTTGGCGAGGCCATCGCCCAGGCGCGGCGCGACGACAACAAGATCGCG
Source organism: Rhodanobacteraceae bacterium (assembly GCA_035699085.1). Taxonomy (GTDB): domain Bacteria; phylum Pseudomonadota; class Gammaproteobacteria; order Xanthomonadales; family Rhodanobacteraceae; genus DASSBG01. The sequence continues at coordinate 2,953 of DASSBG010000013.1, read as the reverse complement.
GTGCTGTTCATCGACCTCGACCGCTTCAAGCAGGTCAACGACTCCATGGGCCACGCCGCCGGCGACCGCATGCTGAAGGCGGCCGGTGCGCGGTTGCGCGCCAGCGTGCGCGACGGCGACACCGTGGCGCGCTTCGGCGGCGACGAGTTCGCCGTGGTGCTGGCCGACCTGCGTGACGCGGCCGAGGCCGACATGGTCGCGCACCTGATCATCGAGGCCTTCACGGTGCCGTTGCAACTCGACGGCTCGCAGGAGGTGTCGATCTCGCCCTCCATCGGCATGGCGCTGTACCCCGACCACAGCCAGAGCGCGGTGGACCTGCTGAAGTTCGCCGACACCGCGATGTACCAGGCCAAGGAATGCGGCCGCAACACCTGGGCCGTCTACACCAAGGCGATGGATGCCAACGCGCGCTACCACGCCACCTTGCTGACGGCGCTGCGCCGGGCGCTGGAAAACAACGAGCTGCGGCTCGCCTACCAGCCCAAGCTGGAGCTCGACAGCGGCCGCATCACCGGTGTCGAGGCGTTGCTGCGCTGGACCAGCCCCAGCCTCGGCTCGATCCCGCCGGCGGTGTTCATCCCGCTGGCCGAGGAGGCCGGACTGATCGTCGAGATCGGCGAGTTCGTGCTCGGCCGCGCCTGCGCCACGCTGGCACAGTGGCAGCGCAACGGCATGCTCGAGGTGTCGGTGGCGGTCAACATCTCCTCTGCGCAGCTGCTTGGCCGCAGCCTGCTCGACCACCTGCGCTCGGTGCTGGACAGCAACGGCCTGGCCGCCTCCAGCCTGGAGCTGGAGCTGACCGAGAGCCTGGTGATGGCGGACGCCGAGGCCTCGCTGGTGACGCTGGGCAAGATGCGCTCGATCGGCGTGCGCCTGGCGGTGGACGACTTCGGCACCGGCTACTCGTCGCTGGCCTACCTGAAGCGTCTGCCGATCGACACCCTGAAGATCGACAAGGCCTTCATCCAGGACCTGACCCGCGACGCCGACGACGAGGCGATCACCACCTCGATCATCAACATGGCCCACACCCTCGGAATCAACGTCATTGCCGAGGGCGTCGAGACCCAGGAGCAGCTCGACTACCTGCGCGAAAAGGACTGCGACGAAATCCAGGGCAACCTGCTGTCGGTGCCGCTGCCGGCCGACGCCTGCCTGGCCTTCCTGCACCAGCACCAGGCCAGCCACGCCAACCGCCTGGCGCAGGCCGACGATGGGGTTCCGTGCAGTATGCTAGACGAGACTTCCGGGCTATAGTGGCAACCATGGGCACACCGAACGAGTCGATTCAGTCGCAGCTCGATGCGCTGGGTGAAGCGCTGCAGCAGTTGCTGAAAAAGTACGACCGCCTGTGCGAGGAGAACCGCAGCCTGCGTGTCAGCCAGGAGCAACTGGCCGGCGAGCGCGCCGGTCTTCTGGCCCGCAGCGAACAGGCGCGATCGCGCGTGGAAACCATGATCCAGCGGCTCAAATCGCTGGAGAATGCCGGGTGAGCAGCACCGCCGCAAGCAGCGAGCCGGTCAATATCCGGCTGCTCGACCGCGAGTTTCTGGTCGCCTGCTCCGACGAGGAGCGGCCCGGCCTGATTGCCGCCGCCGCACTGCTGGATTCCCGCATGCGCGAGCTGCGTGGCAAGGTCGCCAACCCGGGCTTCGACCGCCTGGCGGTGCTGGTGGCGCTGAGCGTGACCCACGAGTTCCTGTCGCTGGAGAAGAAGTGCGAGCTGCAGGAGCAGGTGATCGGCGGCAGCATCGAGCAGTTGCGGCGCAAACTGGAAGCGACGCTGAGCGGCGCCTGAGGCGGGTCCGCGGACTGTGCAATCCGCCCTTCTCGCCGCCGCCGAACGCGGCTAGACTGCAACCGTTCTCTGTGGTGTGCGGCAGCGTGCTTTCAACGTTTGCCTTGTTCCTAACATGCGACCCAGGGGCGGCTCGCGTCCTGGCTGGTGAGCAAGCCCGCCATGAGCGGAAAGCCTGAAGGCCAGACCGGCCCTCCCACCTGATCCTCCGGATCAAGGTCGTCTGGCACGCACCGGCACCATGGAGAACCTCGCTGCCGCCGCCTGCCGGTTGGCCGGCGCCATTGTCGCTGCTCTACACTGCCGGCCTGATGCACGGCGCCAATCCCCCAACGCATTCCGAACTGGCCGCTCTGCGTGCACGCATGCGCACAGCGCGCCAGCAGCTGGCGCCGACCGAGCGCATGGCCGCCGCGCAGGGCCTGCGCCGGTCACTGGACGAGTTGCCGGCCTGGAGCCGTGCGCGGCGCATTGGCGGTTACTGGGCCTGTGCCGGCGAGATGCCGCTGAACCTCGCGATCGCGCCGCTGGCCGCGCGCAAGCAGGCATTTTACCTGCCGCTGTTGCATGGTCCGCGGGAACTGCGCTTCGCCCGCTGGCGCCCCGGCGATCCCGTCACGCCCAATCGCTTCGGCATTCCGGAGCCCGCTGCGCCGGCGCGGTTGTTGCTGCGACCCGACCAACTGGACCTGGTGCTGGTGCCGCTGCTGGCTTTCGATCGGCGCGGCGTGCGGGTCGGGGCCGGCGGCGGCTTCTACGACGGCAGTTTCGCCTTCCTGCTCGACGCGCCACGGCCGACGCGGCCACTGCTGGTCGGTGTCGGTTACGCGCTGCAGGAGCAGCCGGCGCTGGAGCCGCGGCCGTGGGACGTGCCGCTTGATTACGTGGCCACCGAGCAGGCCCTGATTCAGTGTGCTGTTGCTAGCGTGAATCCATGAACCACTGGCTGGTGAAATCGGAGCCCGGCACCTTCTCCATCGAGGATCTGGCGGGGGTCACCGCCGAGGCCTGGGATGGCGTCCGCAACTACCAGGCCCGCAATTTCATTCGCGATGGCATGCAGGTCGGCGACCAGCTGTTCTTCTACCATTCCAACTGTGACGAGCCCGGTATCGTCGGGATCGCCGAGGTCGCCAGCAAGCCCTACCCCGA
>DASSBG010000012.1:0-4590 GCA_035699085.1 Rhodanobacteraceae bacterium | reverse complement strand
TTCGTGCGGCATCATCCGCCGTTGCCAAGGTGAAAACGAGGGCCGGAAGGCCCAGAAGCGGGACGACGGCTGGCCTGCGACCGGGGCACTACGTCTCGTTACATGAATCTCTATTTGACATAATAGACATTATGCGCAATGCAGTTGATCAGCAAACGGCACGCGAAAGCCGGCGCCGCCCCCGCCGCCGCGGGCACGGCACGTCTATCCGCCTCGGTCCAGATCCAGCCTGCGGCAGGCCACCCGTGCCCGGATGCCGGCGCCCACAACCCGGGATCCCGAATCACCAATCCCGGCTCCGCGCCAGTCCCGGATCACGAGTCGCGGCTTCCACGATCCCAGGCACGCATGTCATCGCGGATGTAGGCAATGCGCTGGCGCCCGAGCGCGTTGCGCTGCTCGTCGACGACCTGGCCATCGAGCAGCTCGGCCAGGCGCTGTGCCGTGGGCAGCATGGCGTCCCAGGCGTCCAGTGCCGGCAGCGGCCCCGGCAGCGTCATGAACACCGACAGCCCCGGCGTCTGCAGGGTGTCGATCGCGCTCATGTCGAAGGCACCGGGCTTGAGCATGTTGGCGACGCTGAAGACCGGGCCCAGCTCGGGTTTGCCGTCGATCATGCGGTGGAAAATGCCCATGTCGCCGAACTCCAGTCCCGCCTTCTCGGCCGCGACCACCAGGTCGCTGCCGCGAAATTGCGCGCCGGACAGCCGGGCCACCACAAACAGGTTGACGATGCGCTCCATCGGCTGGTTGACCGGCCGCTTGCCGACTGTACTGGCGCGCCGGACCGATGCCGCAGGCGTGGCCACGGCGGTCGCGCCCCCGGCGACGTCGTCCGGCAGGCCAACGTCGAGCAGGCCCTGGCGCGGCATGCCGGCCGCGTCGGCGGCCGCCTCGTCGTGCTCCGTCGGATTGGCGGCGTCACCTTCCGCGTGGCTGCCGTCCAGCGTCGGCTCGACCCTGCGCCCGCGCTGCGGGCCGCGCCTGCCCTGCTCCGGCTTGCGCGGCCGCCCGAACCAGTAGATCAGCGCCAGCACCACCACGCCAACCAGCGCGATGATGATGCGCATTTCGGTCGGTGACAGCGTCTGGGTTTCCATGCTCTGTCCTCAGGCTGCGGCGCCGGCAAGTTTGCTGGCTTCGGCCAGGTCCACCTGCACCAGCCGCGACACGCCGGCCTCACGCATGGTCACGCCGCAAAGCTGCCGCGCCGCTTCCATGGTCGACTTGTTGTGGGTGATGAAGATGAATTGCACTTGCTCGCTCATCTCCGCCACCAGGCTGGAGAAGCGGCCGACATTGGCCTCGTCCAGCGGCGCGTCCACCTCGTCCAGCAGGCAGAACGGCGCCGGGTTGAGCTGGAAGATCGCAAACACCAGTGCCACCGCGGTCATCGCCTTCTCGCCGCCCGACATCAGCGAAATGCTGCTGATGCGCTTGCCCGGCGGTCGCGCCATGATCGCCACGCCAGTGTCCAGCAGATCCTCCCCGGTCAATTCCAGATAGGCGTGGCCGCCACCGAACAGGCGCGGAAACAGGTCCTGCAGCCCGGCATTGACCTTGTCGAAAGTCTCCTTGAAGCGCGCCCGCGTCTCGCGGTCAATCTTCTTGATGGCGGCCTCAAGGGTCGCCAGCGCGTCGCCGAGGTCGGCCATTTGCGCGTCAAGGTACTGCTTGCGCTGTGACTGCTCCTCGTGCTCCTGGATGGCGGCCAGATTGACCGGCTCCAGCCGCGTGATCTTCTGCTGCAGGGTCTCGAGGTTGGACCGCCACTGGGCGGGATCGGCATCCTCGCCGAGCGCCGCCAGCAAGGCCTCGAGGTCGTGGCCGGCTTCGCTGATGGTGCTGGCGAGCCGCTCGCCCTGCAGCCGCAGCGCCTGCTCGGCCAGCCGCTTTTCGCCGTGGCTCTCGCGCAGCGCATTGACGCCTTCGTCCAGTTGCTGGCGCGCCTGTTGCTGCTCTCGCAGCGTCGCCTCGTGCTGCTCCAGCGCCTGGCGCGCCTCGACCAGCCGGCGGTCAATCAGCAGGCGCTGGTCAAGACACAGTTGCCGCTGCTGGTCGAGCTCCGCGACCGGCGCGTCGCCGGAGGCAAGCTGTTCGGCTATGTCCTTGCCGCGCTCCTCCAGCTCGGCGAGCTGCGCCTGCGTACGCGCCAGGCTCTGCTGCAGCGCCGCCAGCTCTGCGCGCCGCGATTCCAGCGACAGCGCCAGCCGATGCCTGCGGTCGGCGGCGTCGCTGGCGTTGAGTCGCGCTTCCTCGCGCTGCTCCAGCAGTTGCCGGCGCTCGTCGTCCAGGGCGCGGCGCCGCTGCTCGTGTTCGCCCATTTGGGCGACGCTGGCCTCCAGCCGGGCACGCGCCTCGCGCGACTGGGTGTCGATCTCGGCCAGCCGCGGCGCAATCTCGGCCAGCTCCGCCTCGGTCTGCGCCAGCCGTGCCCGGGCGCTCTCCAGCTTGCCCTCGTGCCCTTGCAGGGCGCCCGCCAGCTCGGCGGCGCGCCGGTGCGCCTGGTAGGCCTGGCGCTGGGCGTCCTCACGCTCCGCCTCAGCGTCGCTCTTGCTGCGGCGCAGGTCTTCAAGCTGGCCATTGAGTTCGGCAACCTGGCTGTCCAGTGCCGCGACCGACGCCTCGAGCTGACGGATCTCCTTTTCACGACCGAGCACGCCGCTCTGGCCGCCATCGGCGCGCAGGATGCGGACGAAGCCGCGGCCGAACCATTCGCCGCCGCGGCAGATCACCGATTCGCCATCGCCGAGGCCCGCGACCATCGACCGCGCCTGCTCGACGGAATCGGCGCAACGTACGCCGGACAGCAGCGCCAGTGCCGCAGCCGGTCCCTGCACGCGTGCCGCAAGGCTGCCTGGGCGGCCTGTGGCGCCCTGCCCCGCGTCGGCGTCGAGCAGGGCCAGATTGACCGCGCCGGCCGCATCCAGTTGCTCGGCGAACTCCAGCGGCGCATCGCTCAGCACTGCCTCCAGCAGGCCGTGCAGCACGGTCTCGACGGCCGCTTCCCAGCCATCCTCGACCGTCAGCGCGGCGCCCAGTCGGCGTGACGGGTCGAGCCCGACGCGCGCCAGCCACTCGCCGGTGTCCGCCTGGTCCTGGCCCAGCGCGGCGTGTTGCAATGCCTCCAGCGAAGCCAGCCGGCCGCGGCCGGTGTGCAATCGGTGGCGGGCGTCGTTGAGCGCATTCTGCAGCGCGCGTTCCTGCTCCAGCAGGCGCTCGTGGTCGGCCTTGCGCTGCTCCAGCTGCGCGTTCAGTGCCTCCAGCTGCGCGCGCTGCGCGTCATGCTCCTGGCGGAGCGTGTCGCCGGCGGCCTGCAGCGCTTCGATGTCGTGCCTCGCGCGCTCCTGTTCCAGTGCGCCACGGCGCTTGCCCAGCTCCAGCGACTGGCGGTCCAGGTAGTCGATGCGCGTCCGCTCCACCTCGGCCGCGCGCGAGGCGTTCGACGTGTCGCCGGCATGGCTGTCGCTGCGCTGCTGCCAGTCGGCCAGCCGCTGCTCGCTGTCGCGCAACGCCGCGGCGGCGGCCTCGGCCTCGGCCTGCAGCTGTTGTTGCTCGGGCGCGCCGGCGTCGACCGCCTGCTGCAGCTCGTCGGCGCGCGCACCGTCCTCGGCCAACTGCCGCGACAGCGCCTCGAAGGCCTGGCGGGTTTCGCCCTGGGCGCGCTGCAGGCGCTCGCGCAGTTCCCGGGTGTGGCTGATCTGCTGCTCGATCCGCGCGATCTCCGCGCCCAGCTTGTAACCTTCCGCTTGTACCGCGTTCAGGTGCTCGCCGGCCTGCTGGTGTGCTGCGCGGGTCGCTTCGAGCTGCGCCTCCGTCTGGCGCTGGGCGGCCAGTTGCCGCTCCATCTCCAGGCTGGCCTCGCGCAGCGCTTCGCTGTGCGCCTGGCGCTCGTTGTCGATGGCGCGGTACTCCAGCGCGTGCAGCTCGGCCTCGGCCCGGCTGCGTTCGGTCTGCAGCGCCTGCCAGCGGGTCGCGGCGCGGCGTTGCCGATCCAGATGCTCAAGCTGTTTCTGAACTTCTTCGCTTATATCGTTGATTCGTGCGATATTCTCGCGCGTGTGCCGGATGCGCGTCTCGGTTTCCTTGCGGCGCTCCTTGTAGCGCGAGATCCCAGCCGCCTCCTCCAGGTGCACGCGCAACTGCTCGGGCCGCGACTCGACAATCTCCGAAATCACGCCCTGCTCGATGATCGAATACCCGCGCGGGCCTATGCCGGTGCCGAGGAAAAGGTCGGTGATGTCGCGGCGCCTGCAGCGGGTGCCATTGAGGGAATAGCTGGACTGGCCGTCGCGGCTGACCACACGCTTGACGGAGATCTCCGCAAACTGCGCGAACTCGCCGCCGATGGCGCCGTCTTCATTGTCGAACAGCAGTTCGACCACGGCCTGGCCCACCGGCTTGCGCGCGCTGGAGCCGCTGAAGATGACGTCGGTGAGCGCGTCGCCACGCAACCGGCTGGCGGCGCTCTCGCCCATCACCCAGCGCACCGCGTCGATGATATTGGATTTGCCGCAGCCGTTGGGGCCGACAATGCCGGTGAGATTGGTCGGCAAGTGCAGCGTCGTGGGGTCGACGAAGGACTTGAAG
>DASSBG010000011.1:0-18828 GCA_035699085.1 Rhodanobacteraceae bacterium | reverse complement strand
ACGTGATGCGCGCGGACCTTGAAGGGCGCCAGTACTTCGGGCTGCCGGTGATCGGCTTTGCCGCCACCGGCTTCGTCAACGACCACGCGGGTGGCCTCGGCATCCTCGGCAATTACACCTACGCGACGCCGTATCGGCGTGCCGCAGCGTTTTGCATGCAGGACGGCGTGGTCGGCGCCTGCGAATAACCCGGGAAGAGGCGCCGCCGCAACGGCGGCGCCTCGCGCGACGCTCCTTGCCAGCTTCCGTCTCTCGTACCGATAGAGTCGCTTCGTGAACGACACCGACAGGCATGTGGGCTGATGTCGGGAACAGGAGTCGTAGTCGTCGCGACAAGTACGCAACAGGGTGAGGCCGCACGAGACGAGACGCTGTTCGCTGGGTGAATGGATTCTGAATCCGTGGGCCGTACTGGCGCACCCCGGCAGGCCTTGTGCAATGATGCGAGCGGAGTGATTGCGGGCCGACTTCCCTTTCAACATGGCGAGGCTATGGAGCAAGGCACTTCGAACATTCCGGCTGCACCGCACGCCAAGGCTGCCACCGGAGTACCCGGGCTTGACGATGTGCTGGCAGGCGGGCTGACGGAAGGGAACGTTTTTCTCCTTGAGGGGAGCCCGGGCACGGGCAAGACCACGATCGCCCTGCGCTTCCTGGTGGCGGGCGCCGAGGCTGGCGACCGCGGCCTCTACATCACCCTGTCGGAAACCGAAGCGGAGCTGCGCGCCTCCGCCGCGTCGCACGGCTGGAGTATTGGCGGGAACATCGAGATCTATGAGCTGGTGCCGCCCGAGAGCCTGCTCGGCGAGGCGCAGGAACAGACGCTGCTCTACTCGGCCGACCTCGAACTGGGAGAGACCGCAAAGCTCATATTCGAGCAGGTCGAGCGCATCAAGCCGCAGCGGATCGTGATCGACAGCTTGTCCGAAATCCGCCTGCTGGCGCAAAGCTCGCTGCGCTACCGCCGCCAGATCCTCGCACTCAAGCATTACTTCAAGGGTCATGGCACGACCGTGCTGATGCTGGACGACCTCACCTCGGAAGCGCAGGACAAGACGGTGCACAGCGTCGCGCATGGCGTGATTGCCTTGCAGGAGCTTGCTCCCGAATACGGGGGCGAGCGGCGCCGCCTGCGGGTTTCCAAATACCGCGGCCAGGCTTTCCGCGGCGGGTATCATGATTTCAGGATCGAGACCGGCGGGGTGGTGGTGTTCCCGCGCCTGGTTTCGGGAGAGCACCAACGCGCCTATCCGCGCAAGCAAAACGGCAGCGGCATTGCCGAACTGGACAAGCTGCTCGGCGGCGGCGTGGACCAAGGAACGAGTGTGCTGCTCCTCGGGCCCTCGGGGGCCGGCAAGAGCATCCTCACGCTCCAGTTCGTGGTGGCTGCGGCTGCCCGTGGCGAACGATCCGCCATCTTCATTTTCGATGAGGAGCTTGGCTTGCTGCTGGACCGGGCCCGCGCGCTCGGATTCGATCTGGAGGCGCTGCGCGACGCCGGATTGCTGCACGTCGAACAGGTGGACGCGGCGGAGCTGTCGCCCGGTGAATTCACGCACCGGGTTCGTGCGCAACTCGCCGGCGGGCTCTCCACCGTGGTCATCGACAGCCTCAACGGCTACCGCACTGCCATGCCTGATGAGCGCTCGCTGACCCTGCATATCCACGAGCTGTTGCAGTTCCTCAATCGCCAAGGCGTGACGACCTTCCTTACCGTCGCGCAACATGGCCTCGTGGGCGACCTGGATGCGCCGGTGGAAGTTACTTACCTCGCCGACACCGTCATACTGCTTCGCTACTTCGAGGCCGCTGGCGCCATCCGGCGCGCGGTGTCGGTGATCAAGAAGCGCGCGGGCGAACACGAGGAGACGATCCGCGAATACCGGATCGGCACCGGTGGCGTGAAGGTTGGCCCGCCACTCAGCCAGTTCCACGGCGTGCTCGCCGGGGTGCCTCGATTCGTCGGCGAAACACAGCCATTGCTTGACGAACGTCCGGCGGGTTGATGGCCATCCCTGACACCGGCGCAGGTCATGCGCTGATTCTTGCGCCCGCCGGGCGCGACGCCGCGGTTGCCCAAGAACTGCTGCGGCAAGCAGGCATTGCTGCACGCACCTGCGCCGATCTTGGCCAATTGAGCCACAATCTGGGCGACGATGTCGCTTTCGCGGTCATCACCCAGGAAGCGCTTCGTTTGCCACAACTGGACCGGGTCTCGGCCTGGGTGAAGGCGCAGCAGAGTTGGTCGGACCTGGCGTTCATCGTGTTGGCTCCACGCGGGGGCCGTGAGCACAGGCGCTGGGCGGAAGAGGTCTCCGCGGCACTGGGCAACATCACGTTCCTGGAGCGGCCATTTCATCCGAACACGTTTGTGAGTGCCGCGAAGGCGGCCGTGAAGGCGCGCCAGAGGCAATACGAAGCGCGGGCCCGCATCGCCGAGCTGCACGAGGGAGAACGGCGGCTGGTCGAGCTGAACCGCTCGCTGGAGGATCGCGTTGCGAAACGCACCGCCGCCCTCGAGCGCGCGCACAAGGTGGTGCTCGCGGAAAGCGAGCATCGGCGGCGCGCCGAAAGCCTGCTTCGCCAGGCACAGAAAATGGAGACCATCGGCCAGCTCACGGGTGGCATTGCACACGACTTCAACAACTTGTTGATGGTGGTGCAGGGCAACCTCGATCTGCTGCGAAAGCATTGTGCCGGCGATGCCCGCGCCGAGCGGTGGATCGGCGGCGCTGTCGAGGGTGCACGGCGCGGCGCCAGCCTGACCCAGCGGCTGCTTGCCTTTGCGCGACGGCAGGACTTGAAACTCGAGTCGCGGAATCTGGCGGAGCTTGTCCAGGGCATCGCGGATCTTCTCGGGCGATCGGCGGGCCCCGGAATCGAAATCGTCTTCGATCTTCCCCAGGCCATCCCCGCGTCAATGGTGGATACCGCTCAGGTCGAACTTGCCATATTGAACCTCGTCGTCAACGCGCGCGACGCCATGCCGGAAGGCGGGCTGCTGACCGTCGCGGTGAGCACCGGCGAAGCGCAGGAGGGCCACGAGTTGGCGCCAGGCGCCTACGTACGGTTGAGCGTCACCGACACCGGGCAGGGCATGGACGCGGAAACGCTCGAAAGGGCAATGGAGCCCTTCTTCTCGACCAAGGGGCCAGGCAAGGGGACGGGGCTTGGGCTGTCCATGGTGCATGGACTGGCGCAGCAACTGGGCGGGGCCCTGGAGCTCGCGAGCGAGCCGGGGCGCGGGACGCGCGCCGAGCTGTGGCTGCCGGTCGCCGCCGCGGTTGCCAGCAAGCCGGCGGAGCACGGGCTGCGGGGCTTGGTGGGTGGCGCGCGGAAGCGAAGCGCGCATATTCTGGTGGTGGACGACGACGCGCTCGTTGCCCGCAGCACGGCAGCGCTGCTGGAGGACCTCGGACACCAGACGATCCTCGCCGAGTCCGGCCATCATGCGCTCAAGATCCTGCGGGCGGAGCAAAACGTGGACCTTCTGATCACCGATTACCTGATGCCACGCATGACCGGTGCGGAGCTGGCTCGCGAAGTGCGGGGTTTTCGCCCGGATTTGCCGATCCTCCTGGCGACGGGGTACGCGGAGCTGTCGGCCGGGCTTGATTTCGATCTGCCGCGCTTGAACAAGCCTTACCAGCAGCATGAGCTGCAGACGCGGATCGATCAGCTGCTGCACTAGCGGACGCCGCGGTGCCATCCCCCGGGTCGCCAAAAAGGGCGACTTGCCGCCGTCCGTTCGCTGCAGGCTTGCATTGCGGGTGGCTCAGGCGAGGACGCCGGTGGCCTTGCCGACGCGGGTGAAGGCGTCGATGGCGTGGTCGAGGTGTTCGCGCGTGTGCGCGGCGCTCATCTGGGTGCGGATGCGCGCCTGGCCCTGCGGCACGACGGGATAGAAGAAGCCGGTGACGTAGATGCCTTCGTCGAGCAGCGCCGACGCCATGGCCTGGGCCCTGGGCGCGTCGTGGATCATCACCGGCACGATCGGGTGCACGCCCGGCTTGATGTCGAAGCCGGCGGCGGTCATGCGCTCGCGGAAGTACCGGGTATTTTTCTTCAGCGTCTCGCGCAGGTCGTCCGCGGACGACAGCATCTCGAACACCTTGATCGCGGCGGCGACCACCGGCGGCGCCAGCGAATTGGAGAACAGGTATGGGCGCGAGCGCTGGCGCAGCATCTCGATGATCTCGCCGCGGCCGGTGGTGAAGCCGCCCATGGCGCCGCCCAGCGCCTTGCCCAGCGTGCCGGTGAAGATGTCGATCTTGTCCATCACGCCGTGCACCTCTGCCGAGCCGCGGCCGGTGGCGCCGAGGAAGCCGGTGCAATGGCATTCGTCGATGTGGACCAGCGCGCCGTGGCGTTCGGCCAGCGCGGTGATCCGGTCCAGCGGCGCGATGAAGCCGTCCATCGAGAAGGCGCCGTCGGAGCTGATCAGCTTGCTGCGTGCGCCGGCGGCGTCGGCGGCCTTGAGCTGTGCTTCCAGATCGGCCATGTCGCGGTTGGCGTAGCGGAAGCGCTTGGCCTTGCAGAGGCGGATGCCGTCGATGATCGAGGCATGGTTCAGCGCGTCGGAGATGATTGCGTCCTGCTCGCCCAGCAGCGGTTCGTACAGGCCGCCGTTGGCATCGAAGCAGGCGGCATAGAGGATGGTGTCGTCGGTGCCGAAGAACTCGGAGATCGTCGCTTCCAGCTGCTTGTGCAGGTCCTGCGTGCCGCAGATGAAGCGCACCGAGGCCATGCCGAAGCCGTGGCTGTCCAGCGCGGCCTTTGCCGCGGCGATCACGTCGGGATGGTCCGCCAGGCCGAGGTAGTTGTTGGCGCAGAAGTTCAACACCGTGCTGCCGTCGGCGAGGCTGATTTCGGCGGACTGCGGCGACGTGATCACGCGCTCGTCCTTGTACAGGCCCTCGGCGCGGATCGTATCGAGCTCGGAGGTCAGGCGGTCACGAATGGTGTAGGACATGGCGGGGCCGGGATTGGTGATTGGTTGGTGGGCGGAAAAGAAACTTGACGCGGATCAGACCTGAAACCAAAAAAAGCGGATAAAGCCTTGTCGTTGACGCGCAGCTTTGCATTTTTCCGCGCGTATTCGCGGCATCGGTGCCAAAAGCTTTCCCTGGTATCCGGTCTCCGGTCCCCGGTCCCTGGTCCCCGGTCCCCATCACCAGCTACACACGACCTTGCCGCAGCGGCCGGCCTCCATCAGGTCGAAACCGACCTGAAAGTCGTCAATATCGATTTGATGTGTAAGCACTTTTTGCAGCGGGAAGCCGTTGAGCACCATCTGCGTCATCTTGTACCAGGTTTCGTACATGCGGCGGCCGTATATGCCTTGCAGGGTGAGCCCCTTGAAGATGACCTTGTCCCAGTCGATGCCGGCGCCCTTGGGCTGCAGGCCGAGCAGGGCGATCTTGCCGCCGTTGTACATGCACCCGAGCATGCCGTCGAAGGCGCGCGGGTTGCCGCTCATCTCCAGGCCCACGTCGAAGCCCTCGATGTGCAGGTCGGCCACGACCTCGTCCAGTGGTTGGCGGGAGACATTGACCACCCGCGTCGCGCCCATGTCGGCGGCCAGCTTCAGGCGATAGTCGTTGATGTCGGTGACCACGACGTTGCGCGCGCCGATGTGTTTGCAGATGCCGGCGGCGATGATGCCGATCGGACCCGCGCCGGTGATCAGCACGTCCTCGCCGATCACGTCGAATTGCAAGGCGCAATGCGCGGCATTGCCGTAAGGGTCGAAGAACGCCGCCAGTTCCGACGGGATCTGGTCCGGGATCGGCCACAGGTTGGAAGCGGGTATCACGACGTATTCGGCGAACGCGCCATTGCGGTTGACGCCGATGCCGACGGTGTTGGGACACAGGTGCGGGCGCCCGCCGCGGCAGTTGCGGCAGTGGCCGCAGACGATGTGGCCTTCCGCCGAGACTCGCTCGCCGATGCGGTAGCCGGTGACGCCGGGGCCGAGCTCGGCGACGCGGCCGACGAACTCGTGGCCAATGACGAGGCCGGGCTGGATGGTGCGCTGGGCCCATTCGTCCCAGGCGTAAATGTGCACATCGGTGCCGCAAATGGCGGTTTTCTCGACCTTGATCAGCACCTCGTTCGCGCCGGGCTCCGGCACCGGAACCTGCTCAAGCCAGATACCGGGCGCGGCCTCGCGCTTGACCAGGGCTTTCATCGTTTGCGACACGGCGTGGCTCCAGCTTGTGCGAACCGCCAGTATAGGGCAGAGCAAAAATGCGACGGTGCAAGTGGTGCCCGCGTGACGGCAGCAAGGCCAGGCCGGGGCCACCGAAAAAGGACGGAACGCGAGCGCGGGGGTGCTGGTCGCAACGCGTGCGCCGGTGGCTGCGCCGGGAGGCCTCCGGCGGCTTTTCGCCTTTCAGGAGGCTGCGGCGCGCGGCGAACTGGCCAGAAGCTGGTCGCGCGACTCCAGCACCCGGTGCAGCGCCTTGCGGTCCAGTGGCACCGAGAAATGGTAGCCCTGCATGCGGTCGACGCCCTGGCCGCGCAGCCAGGCGAGCTGCTCGGCGTTCTCCACGCCCTCGGCAACCACGTCCAGGCCGAGGCTGTGCGCCAGGGTGATGGTGGCGGCGACGATGGCGGCATCGCGGGGGTTGGAGGTGACGTTGTTGACGAAGCTGCGGTCGATCTTCAGGCAGTCCACCGGCAGCTCGCGCAGGTGCGCCAGCGAGGAGTAGCCGGTGCCGAAATCATCCAGCGCCAAGCGCACGCCCAGCTCGCGCAGGCGGCCCAGGGTCAGCCGTGCGCGCTGCGGATTGCCGAGCGCACCGGATTCGACAATCTCGATCTCCAGGCGCGAGGCCGACAGACCGCTGGTGGCGAGGATCGAGCGCACCAGCTCGGGGAAATGCTCGCGCTGGAAGCTGCGGGTGGAGATGTTGACCGACACGGAGACCTCGCTGCCGTGGCGCTCCTGCCACAGGCGCGCCTCGCGACAGGCGTCCTCCAGCACCAGCCGGTCGAGGTCCTCGATCAGGCCGAGCTGCTCCATCTCGCCGATGAACAGGTCCGGCATCAGCAGGCCGCGGTGCGGGTGGCGCCAGCGGACCAGCGCCTCGAGGCCGACCAGCCGGTGGCTGTCGCCAGCCACCAGCGGCTGGTAGAACAGCTCCATCTCGCGGTGCAGCATCGCCCGCCGCAGCTCGCCCTGCAGGCCGAGCCGGGTCAGCGCCAGGGTGTTCATCTCGCTGGAGTAGTATTGGAAGCGGTTGCCGCCCTGGTCGTGCGCGCGCTGGCCGGCCACGGTCGCGGCGGCGATCAGCGCCTCGGCGGTGTCGGCGTCCTCCGGCGACAGGGCGATGCCGATGCTGGCGCTGAGCGAAAGCTCCTGGCCGGCACCGTAGAAGGGCACGCGCATCGCCGCCAGCAGGTCGTTGGCGGTCACCGTCAGGGCGGCACCGTCCAGCACCTGCGGAATCGGCTGCACCAGCTGCGTCTCCGACAGCCGTGACGGCCGCGGCCATCCGGGGCGGGTATGTTGCTCCAGCCGCTCGGCGGCCTCGGCCATCAGCTTCTCGGCGGCGACCAGCCCGATGCTGCCGGCCAGGGTGTCGGCCTGGTCGAGCTGCAGCAGCAGCAGCGCCGCGTGCTGGTTGGACTCGCGCAGCAGGTGCGGCAGGTCGGCCAGCAGGCGGCGGCGGTTCGGACAGCCGGTGACCGGGTCGAAATCACGCAGCCTGCGCAGCGCCACGTCGGCGGCCTCGGCGCGGTTGTGCTCGTCCTCCAGCAGCCAGACCACCAGGCCAAAGCCGGCAAAGAGTTCGGTCACCAGCCCGACGACGCCGGTGAAATGGACCCACGACACCGGTGCGCCCGTTTGCCACTGCCACAGGTGTACTGCGGCGACATGTGCAAGCTCCAGCCCGTAGGCGGCCATCGCCGCCGCGCTCATCCGCGCACCCAGTTCGGCCTGATGGCGGCGCCGCCACAATGCGACGGCGATGCCGATGAAGCAGATGGCGGCCAGCGCGTAGTGCATGATCACGCGCATGAACAGGCGCTCGGCCGTGGCATCGGCCCGCCAGGACCAGGCCAGCGTGCAGACCACCCCAAGCGCAACGGCAGACCAGAGGATCCACGGTGTGCGGTCATCGTGCCGTGACACGCCAAGCGCCGCGCGCGTCGCGCAGATTGCCAACGCCAGTTGCAGGTAGCCAGCCACCTGCGAAATGAATGCGGCCAGGGTCTGCGAACCCAACGGCGCCGGCTCCGCCCCCGCCACGCTCGAGCCCAGCGCCGCGAACACCAGATACACGGCAAGCGCCAGGAACGACCAGGCCCACAGGCCGAGGTGGGCATGGCGGAAGGTGCGGTGGTACCAGGCCAGCACGGCGGCGACCAGCGCCGCACCCAGCGCCTGCGCCGCGTACAGCACCAGATCCAGCGGCAGGACATCGAACATGCGCGCTCCTCAGCGATCGTGGCGCCCGCGGCGCCTGCCGCCGCGCTCGGGACCCAACCAGCGTGTCGCCACTGATGTCATGGCGGCGTTTCCATTGCGTTCTGCCGGCGTGAAGCGGCCAGTGTGCGCCCATCAAACCGCAAGCGCCACGCGCTTGTCAAAGCCCGGCGACGTGCGCACGGTGGCGGCCTTGCGATACTGTTGCGGCTTCGGCGCCTGCCGGTCGTTCACGTTGCGGAGAGAACCCATGCGCGGCCTTGCCCCATTGCTCCTGCTGTCGCTGCTTTGCGCGCCGCTTGTGCATGCTGACGAAGGCCTGTGGCGGCCGGGGCAGGTGCCGGCGATGGCCGAGGCGCTGAAAGCGCGGGGGCTGGCGCTGGATCCGCAGGCCCTGGCTGACATCGGCGGCGCCCCGCTTGGCGCCGTGGTGCAGCTCGCTGGCTGCAGCGGCGCCGTCGTCTCCAGCGCCGGCCTGATCCTCGCCGGCCGCGATTGCGTACTGGACGCCTTGCGCGCCGCGGGCACGGCCAACCGCGACCTGATCACCGACGGCTTCTTGGCATCGACGCCAGCCGAGGCCTTGCCACTTGCCGGGGTGCACGCCTATGTCACCTTGCGTGTCAGCGACGTCACCAAGGCCATAGAGGCCGGGCTGCACCCCTGGCTGACGGGCGTGGAGCGACACGCCAAGGTCGTGAAGGCGCGAGCCAGACTGCTTGCCAGCTGCGAAGAAGCCGGCATGCGCTGCAGCGTTCGCGCGCTGCACGGCGGCCTTGGCTACCGGCTGGTGCGCCAGCGGCAGCTTGACGACATCCGCCTGGTGTATGCCCCGCCATCCGCGATCGCCGACTTCGGCGGTGAGCACGATGCCTGGTCGTGGCCGCGGCAGAGTGCAGGTTTTGTGCTGCTGCGCGCGTTCGCCACTGCCGCCGATGGCACCATCGCCGCCTGGCGGCCGGAGCAGGTCCTGAAGATTGCCGCCAACGGCGTCGCCGAAGGCGACTTCGTCATGGCGGTGGGCTACCCGCGCGACACCCACCGCGAGGCGCTGGCGGCCGAGGTGCAGGCCGAGGTCAACTGGCGCGATCCGACCCTGATCGAGGTCGACCAGGCGCGCCTGGGCATCATCCGCGCCGCCGTGGCCGGCAACCCCGGCGCCGCCGGCAAGTACGCTTCGGTGATGGCACGGCTCGAGGACGAGATCGGCCAGGCACGCGCCGAGGTGCTGGCCCTGCGGCGGGCGCACGCCGTGGACCGCCGGCAGGCGCGCGAGGCCGGGCTGACCGATTGGCTGAAGCAGCAGAAGGGGCGCGAGCGCGCGCGCCAGCGGCGCGCCATTGGCGAACTGCGCAAGGCCCTCGCAGCGGTGCAACAAACGCGCGAGCGCGATCTTGCCATCGACCTGGTGACAAGGCCGGCGCTGCTCTCGGCTGCACTCGACCTGCAGCACCTGGCCGCGGCCCGCGGCAAGGACGAGGCCAGGCGCGACCCGGGTTTCCACCAGCGCGACTGGCCGCGCATCCAGGAGCGGCTGCGCACCCTCGATTCGCGCTTCGACCCGGAGGTGGAGCAGCGCCTGCTGGTGCACGCGCTGCAGCGCTACGTGGCGCTGCCGGCGGACGAACATCTGGACGCCCTCGACGAATGGCTGGGCAAGGCGAGCACCGAGAAGCAGTTGGCTGCCAAGGTGGCACATCTGTACGCCGGCAGCACGCTGGCCAGCGTCGACGCACGCATGGCCTTGTTCACGGCGGATGCCAAGACGCTCGCCGCCAGCAACGACCGCCTGATCATGCTGGCCCGCGCACTGCAACCGGCGCTGGCGAAACTGCGTGAGGATGCATTGGCCGCGACCGGCAAGGTCGCCAAATACCGTATCCGCGTGATGCACGCGCTGCTCGACTGGGAACGCGCCGGCAAGGTGCCGGTGTATGCCGATGCCGATGGCGGGCTGCGCCTTCGCTTCGGCACGGTGCAGGGTGTGTCGCCGCGCGATGCCGAACACTACGACGCCTTCGCGACCGTCCGCGGGATTGCGCAAAAGCAGGCGGGGCAGGCGCCGTGGGCGGCGCCGGAGGCAGAGATCGATGCCATCAATGCCGGCGCCTTCGACGGCTACGCAAGCCCGCCGCTCGGCACATTGCCGGTGGCATTTCTTGCCGACCTCGACACGGTCAGCGGCGACCTTGGCGCGCCGGTGCTCGACGCGCGGGGGCAACTGGTCGGCATGGTCGTCCGCGGGACCCGCACCGGTGCCTCCCGGCAGTGGCTGTACGATGCACGCACGCAGCGCTCGGTGCAGCTCGACGCGCGCTACCTCCTGTGGGTGCTGCACCACCTGGCGCACGGCGACCGGCTGCTTGCGGAGCTCGGCTTTCCTGCACCCCGGGAGCCGGCCAGCGGCTCCTGAAGGCCGGGCGCAAGCCAGTTCCTTGCCCAGGCGTGAGCACCGTGCCAGCTGACCGCCGCCCGCTCGCCGTGTACCTGATGGGACCGACTGCCTCCGGCAAGAGCGGCCTGGCCTGCGCGCTGGCCGGGCGTTTCCCGCTTGACCTGGTCAGCGTCGACTCGGCGCTGGTCTATCGAGGCATGGACATCGGCACCGCCAAGCCCGATCCCGCCACCATGGCGCGCTGCCCGCACGCGCTGATCGACATCCGCGACCCTTCACGGGCGTACTCGGCTGCCGAGTTCCACGACGACGCGCTGGCGGCGATGCATGCCAGCAGGGCGAGGGGCCGCGTGCCGCTGCTGGTTGGCGGCACCGGCTTGTACTTCCAGGCGCTGCAGCGCGGCTTGTCGTCGCTGCCACCGGCGGATCCGGCGTTGCGGGCGCGCCTGGGTGCCGAGGCGGAAACGGCCGGATGGCCGGCGCTGCACGCGCGCCTGGCAAGCCTGGACCCGCGGGCAGCGGCGCGCATACGGCCGCGCGATGCGCAGCGCATCCAGCGCGCGCTGGAAGTGATCGAGCTGACCGGGCAGCCACTGAGCGCACAGCAACGGCGCGGCGCGCGCCGCCGCTTTCCCTTCCGCGTGCTACGCCTGGTGCTGATGCCCGAGCGCGGGCTGCTGCATCGGCGCATCGAGGCGCGCCTGGACACCATGCTGCGCCAAGGCTTCCTGGACGAGGTGCGGGCCCTGCGCGCGCGCGGCGACCTGGCACCGGAGCTGCCCTCGATGCGCGCAGTCGGCTATCGCCAGGCGTGGCGCCACCTCGACGGCGTCACGGACGCTGCGACCTTCCGCGCCGAGGCGCTGGCCGCCACCCGGCAGCTGGCCAAACGCCAGGTCACCTGGCTGCGCTCGCAGCTGGACGCCCGCTGGCTGCCGCAGCAGGGGCCGCCCCTGCAGGCTGAAGCAGTCGGGTCGCTGCAGGCCTTCCTGCCCAAGGACGTGTCGGCGAGCGGCAAAAGCGGCTAAGATTTCGCTTGTTTCGGACCGGAGCGCCCACATAAAAGGTGTGTGCGGCGCGATGCCGGCTCGCGCTGGAGTGCTTCAAACATGGCCAAGGCCCAATCGTTGCAGGATCCGTTTCTCAATGCGCTGCGGCGTGAGCGCGTGCCGGTGGCCGTCTATCTGGTCAACGGCATCAAGCTGCAGGGCACGGTGGAGTCCTTCGACCAGTTCGTCGTGCTGCTGCGCGGCCAGGTCAACCAGATGGTCTACAAGCACGCCATCTCGACCATCGTGCCCAGCCGCAACATCCACATCGACCTTGCCGGCCAGGAGCCGGCGAGCAAGTCTGCCGAGCTGACGCCGGCGGAACCCAGCGAGGCCTGACCATCCTGTTCGAACGCAAAGAAAAGGGCGAAACCGCCCTGCTGTTGTTGCCCTGTCGGCGCGGCGAGTCCTTCGACGGGCGGCGTCGCGGGGAATTCTCCGAACTGGCCGCATCTGCCGGCGCGCAGGTCCTCGAGACCATCAGCGCGCGCGTTGATGTGCCCAACCCGCGCTACTTCATCGGCAGCGGCAAGGCCGAAGAGGTGGCCGAGCGGGTGCGCGCGCTCGACGCGGGCGTGGTGCTGGTCGACCACGCGCTGAGCCCGGTGCAGGAGCGCAACCTGGAAAAGCTCTGGTCGACGCGGGTGGTCGACCGCAACGCGCTGATCCTCGACATTTTCGCGCAGCGCGCCCGCTCGCACGAAGGCAAGCTCGAGGTCGAGCTGGCGCAGTTGCAGCACGTGGCCACGCGTCTGGTGCGCGGCTGGACTCACCTCGAGCGCCAACGTGGCGGCGCCATCGGCCTGCGCGGTCCGGGCGAGACGCAGCTGGAAACCGACCGCCGGCTGCTCGGCGAGCGCGTCAAGCAGTTGCGCAAGCGGCTGGAGAAGGTGCAGACCCAGCGTGACCAGCAACGCCGCGCGCGGCTGCGCAACACGGTGCCGCAGGTGGCGCTGGTCGGTTACACCAACGCGGGCAAATCCACCCTGTTCAATGCGCTGACCGCGGGCGAGGTGTATGCGGCCGACCAGCTCTTCGCCACGCTGGATCCAACCCTGCGCCGCATCGAGGGCCTGGACAGCGGCCCCGCAGTGGCGGCGGACACGGTCGGCTTCATCCGCGAATTGCCCCACGACCTGGTCGCCGCCTTCCGCGCGACCCTGGCCGAGGCCCGCGACGCCGACCTGCTGCTGCACGTCATCGACGCCGCCGACAGCGAGCAGGACGTGCTGCGCGAGGTGGTCGGCGGCGTGCTCGACGAAATCGGCGCCGGCGACGTTCCGCAGCTTGAGGTCATGAACAAGATCGATCTCGGCGGCCAGCCACCGCACATCGACCGCGACGAGCACGGTGCGCCGCGCCGTGTCTGGCTGTCGGCGGCCAGCGGGCAGGGCCTGGACCTGCTGCGCCAAGCGCTCGCGGAACGCCTTGGTGGCCTGCGCGTGCACGCCGATGCGCACCTGCCGGCGCACGCCGGGCGGCTGCATGCGCGGCTGCTCGCGCTGGGCGCCGTGACCCGCGACGACTACGACCAGGACGGCTGGCGCGTGCACATCGACGCGCCGCGCAACCTGCTGGCCTCGCTGGCCGGCGAAAGCAGCGGCGAGGAAGCGGCGCTGGTCCGGCGTGTCCTGGCCGACCATGCCTGAGCGGTCGCCGGGTCTCATCAGTGCACCCGCCAGCAGGCTGCCAGCCGCGCAGGCCCCGGACATGGTGTCGCGCGCGCCGATCCCGCAGGGTCGTGGCCCTGCCCGCGGCGGCGCGGGATTGATCGGAGCCTCGCTCGGCCCCTACAATTTGACCCCGTTGGCTATTCGCGGCACCGTCCAGGCGCTGCGACGCACGTTGATCCCCCGCAAACCGATGCCAAGCATCGGCACCGAACGTTTTCGAGGAGTCCCAGACCATGGCCTGGAATGAGCCCGGCGGCGGCCAGCGCGACCCCTGGGGTGGCAAGGACAAGGGCCCCGATCTGGACGCGGTGCTGAAGCGCCTGCGCGCGCGGTTCGGCCGCTTCGGCAGCGGCGGCGGCCTGCCGCTGACAATCCTGATTATCCTGCTGGTGCTGTGGCTGATCTTCGATTCGATCGTGGTCGTCGATGCCCGCCAGGTCGGCGTGGTCCTGCGCTTCGGCCAGTACGAGCGGATGCTGCAGCCCGGTTTTCACGTGAAGCTGCCGCGCCCGGTCGAAGACGTGTACAAGGTCGCCACCACGCAGGTGCGCTCGGTCTCGGACCAGATGCGCATGATCACCGGCGATGAAAACATCGTGCAGGTCAACTTCAACATCCAGTACCAGGTGAAGGATGCGCGCAAGTTCCTGTTCTCGATGAAGGATCCCGACGGCACTCTGCACGAGGCCGCCGAGGCCGCCGTACGTTCGGTGGTGGGCAGTTCGTCGATGGACACCATCCTGTCCGGCCACGGCGCGCAGCTGGTCACCGAGACGCGCCAGCTGCTGCAACAGACGCTGGATGGCTACGAGAGCGGCATCATGGTTACCGACGTCAGCTTCCAGAACGTGGCCCCGCCGCAGGAAGTGAAGGCGGCGTTCGACGACGTCAACAAGGCCCGCGAGGACAAGCAGCGGATCGAGAACGAAGCGCGCGCCTACGCCAGCAAGGTGGTGCCGGTGGCGCGCGGTGCGGCCGCGCGCATCGCGGCGCAGGCCCAAGGCTACAAGGCTCAGCGCATCGCCATCGCCAAGGGCGACACCGCGCGCTTCAACCTGGTGCTGGCGCAGTACCGCGCCGCGCCCGACGTGACCCGCGAGCGCCTCTGGCTTGAGACGATGGAGGACGTGCTGGCAAACAACCGCAAGGTGATTGACGGCAGCGGCGGCAAGAACCTGCTGTACCTTCCGGCCCTCGGCACCCAGGGCGCAACCACCGTCCCCAAGGCCGGCGCGGCGGCTGCATCGGCGGCCAACGCCTCCACCCCGTCCGGCAGCGACAGCGACGGCTCCGGATCGATGCAATGAAAAAATACATCGCCGCCATCATCGCCATCGTCATCGTGCTGGTTGCCGCCAACAGCTTCTTCATCGTGCGTGAGGGTCAGGATGGCCTGCTGCTGCAGTTTGGCCGCATCCTTCCCGGCGACTACGGCCCCGGCCTGCATTTCAAGTTGCCACTGGTGCAGGATGCGCGCATCTTCGACAGCCGCATACTGACCCTCGACGCCAAGCCGGAGCGCTATTTCACCAGCGAGAAGAAGAGCGTCGACGTGGACTTCTACGTCAAATGGCGCATCGCCGACGTGGCCACCTTCCTGCGCGCCACCAACGGCGACCAGGACAGCGCCAACCAGCGCCTGGCGCCGATCGTCAAGGACGCGCTGCGCTTCCAGTTCAATGCCCGCCCACTGGACGAGCTGATCGCCGGCGGCCGCAAGGACATCACGCGGATGGTGCGCGACCAGTCCGACAAGGCGACGCGCGAGACCCTCGGCATCCAGGTGGTCGATGTGCGCATCAAGCGCATTGATCTGCCCGAGGCCGTCAGCGACTCGGTCTACAACCGCATGCGCGCCGAACGCCTGAACCTGGCCAACGAACTGCGCGCCACCGGCAAGGAGGCCGGCGAGAAGATTCGTGCTGACGCCGACCGCCAGCGCCAGGTGCTGCTGGCAGACGCGAATGGCGCGGCCGCCGCGGTGCGTGGCGAGGGCGACGCCAAGGCCGCTGCAATCTATGCCAGCGCCTACAGCAAGGATCCCGAGTTCTACGCCTTCTATCGCAGCATGTCCGCCTACCACAACGCCTTCAACGAGGGCCACAGCGTGCTGATCATGAAGCCTGGCAGCGGCTTCATGAAGTACTTCGACAAGGAAGCCGCGACCAGGCGCTGAGCGGCGGACGGTCGTGAGCGGCAAAAGCCGCGCCCCAGTGCTTCTCCGGGTCCCGGAGCCTCCGGGTTCCGGGTCCCGAGCCCCGAGCGGATACACACACCACAGAGGTAGACCAATGGGCAAGTCAGTCGTCATTCTGGGGGCGCAATGGGGCGACGAAGGCAAGGGCAAGATCGTCGACCTGCTGACCGAGCGCGTGGGCGCCGTGGTGCGTTTCCAGGGCGGCCACAACGCCGGCCACACCCTGGTGATCGGCGGCAAGAAGACCGTGCTGCACCTGATCCCGTCGGGCATCCTGCGCGACGACGCGCTGTGCCTGATCGGCAACGGCGTGGTGCTGCATCCCGGCGCGCTGAAGAAGGAAATCGGCGAGCTCGAGGCCAACGGCGTCGAAGTGCGCTCGCGGCTCAGGATCAGCCCGGCCACGCCGATCATCATGCCGTACCACATCGCCCTGGACCAGGCGCGCGAGAAGGCCGCCGGCGGCGCCGCCATCGGCACCACCGGGCGCGGCATCGGCCCGGCGTACGAGGACAAGGTCGCGCGCCGCGGCATCCGCGTCGCCGACCTCAGCTATCCGAAGGAGCTCGCCGAGAAACTGCGCGCCACGCTCGACTACCACAACTTCGTGCTGACCCAGTACCTCAAGGTCGATCCGGTCGACTTCCAGCAGACGCTGGACGAGGCGCTGGCCTTCGGCGAATACATCGAGCCGATGAAGTCCGACGTCGCCGGCACCCTGCACGAGCTGCGCAAGCAGGGCAAGCGCGTGCTGTTCGAAGGCGCGCAGGGCTCGCTGCTGGACATCGACCACGGCACCTATCCCTACGTCACCTCGTCCAACACCACCATCGGCGGCGCGCTCGCCGGCGCCGGCGTCGGCGCCGACGCGATCGACTACGTGCTCGGCATCGCCAAGGCCTACGCCACCCGCGTCGGCGGCGGCCCGTTCCCGACCGAGCTCGACGACGCCGTCGGCCAGGGCCTGCGCGACCGCGGCGCCGAATACGGCGCCACCACCGGCCGCCCGCGCCGCTGCGGCTGGATGGACATCGTCGCGCTCAAGCGCGCGGTCGCGATCAACGGCATCAGCGGCCTGTGCATCACCAAGCTCGACGTGCTCGACGGCATGGACAAGCTGAAGATCTGCATCGCCTACCAGTACCGCGGCAAGCGCACCGAGTACGCGCCGCTCGACGCCGCCGGCTGGGACGAATGCACCCCGGTGTACCTGGAGTTCCCGGGCTGGGAGGAAAGCACCCACGGCATCACCGAGTGGGACAAGCTGCCGCCCGCCGCGCGCGCCTACCTGCGCGCGCTGGAAGAGCTGGCCGGCAGCCCGTTGGCGATCGTCAGCACCGGCCCGGACCGCGACGCCAACATCGTGCTGCGCGACCCCTGGGCCTGAGCCTGGTTGCGGGCAGGGCGGGGCAAGCCCCGTCACCGCAGCATCGAGTGGTGGGGGCGGCGCGCGTCCCGCGAGGCCACCCATGGCCCCGTCGTCGGCGCACACCGGCGTGGCAGCGGCGTTGAATGGGTTGGTGTAAAACAGCGCGGCATCCGAACCGATGCGTGAAGCGGCGCAACCTTCCACTGAACGGTTCAGGTAGCACAATGGGCTCGCGGGACGATCCCGCAGCCCGCGCCCGGGATTTGCGCTAGCTTAGCGATCCCCTCGAGCCCGAGCCTGCGGCAGACCTCGCCCGGATGAATACCCAGGATTGCCCGGTTTCCTCATCCGCGCCACTCGCCGACGCCGACTATCGCCTGATGGTCGAGGCGGTCAGCGACTACGCGATCTTCATGCTCGACCCGGCCGGGCGGATCCTCTCCTGGAACATCGGCGCGCAGCGGCTCAAGGGCTATGCCGCCGACGAGGTGATCGGCCGCAGCTTCGAGATGTTCTATCCGCAGGAGCAGATCGACATGGGCCTGCCGCAAGGCGAGCTCCGGGGCGCGCTGAAACTGGGGCGGATCGAGGACGAAGGCTGGCGCCTGCGCAAGGACGGCAGCCGCTTCTGGGCCAACGTCGTGATCACCGCGCTGCACGACCCCGATGGGCGGCACCGCGGCTTCGCCAAGGTCACCCGCGACCTCAGCGCGCGGCGCGAGCACGAGGAAATGCTGCGCCAGAGCGAGGAGATGTTCCGGCTGATGGTCGAAGGCGTGCGCGACTACGCCATCTTCATGCTCGACCCGCGGGGCCACATCGCCAGCTGGAACCTCGGCGCGCAGATCACCAAGGGTTACACCGCCGAGGAGATCATCGGCCAGCACTTCTCGGTGTTCTACCCGCAGGAGGATCGCGACCGCGACTGGCCGGGGCAGGAGCTCGTCATGGCGCTGCGCGACGGCCGCTTCGAGGACGAAGGCTGGCGCCTGCGCAAGGACGGCAGCCGTTTCTGGGCCAACGTCGTGATCACCGCGCTGCACGACGCCAATGGCAGGCACCGGGGGTTCGCCAAGGTCACCCGCGACCTCACCCAGCACCGGCGCATCGACACCCTGGAACACGAGAGCCGCCATCTCACCAACTTCCTCGCGGTGCTCGGCCACGAGCTGCGCAACCCGCTGACGGCGATCGCCAACGCCACCACCCTGCTGCCCTTGGTGGAATCCGCCCCGCAACGCGCCCGGGACGTGCAGGGGGTCCTCTCGCGCCAGGTTGCGCACCTGCGGCGGCTGGTCGACGACCTGCTCGATGTCGGCCGCATCGTCAGCGGCAAGGTGCACATGGAACGCACGCCGATCCGGCTGCAGGAGGTGGTGGCCGAGGTCGTGGAGGCAATGGCGCCGGAATTCGGGCAGCGCGGGCAACGACTGGACGTCGCCGTGGAGCAGGCGCCGCTGTGGGTGCTCGGCGACAAGGTGCGGCTGGTGCAGGTCCTCAGCAACCTGCTGCACAACGCCTGCAAGTTCACCCCCGAAGGCGGCCAAGTGCGGCTTGCGCTGGTGCGCGACGGCGCGCATGGCCAACTGCGCATCAGCGACACCGGGTGCGGCATCCCGCCCGGCGAGCTCAAGCGCGTCTTCCAGCTGTTCGAGCAGGGCACCGACGCCGCGGCGGCCTGCCACGGCGGCCTGGGCGTCGGCCTCAACCT
>DASSBG010000010.1:0-3799 GCA_035699085.1 Rhodanobacteraceae bacterium | reverse complement strand
GATTTCGAAGCGCGCTTCGGGCTACCGCGGCTTCACAAAACGGGTCGCCATCGGGCCCTGCGCCTTCATCACCCCATTCAACTTCCCGTTGAACCTGGTGGCACACAAGGTGGCACCAGCGATCGCCGCCGGCTGCCCGTTTGTGCTCAAGCCGTCGGAGAAAACCCCGATCGGCGCGCTGATCATCGCCGAGGTGCTGGCCGAGACCGGCCTGCCCGCCGGCGCCTTCAGCGTGCTGCCGATGTCGGGCGAACACGCTGCGCCGCTGGTCGAGGACCCGCGGTTCAAGCTGCTGTCGTTCACCGGCGGGCAGATCGGCTGGGAACTGAAGGCGCGCGCCGGGCGCAAGAAAGTGGTGCTGGAACTGGGCGGCAACGCAGCCTGCATCGTCGATGCCGACCAGGCCGGGCGGCTGGACTTCGTGGTCCAGCGGCTGGTGACCGGCGCCTTCTACCAGTCCGGCCAGAGCTGCATCGGCGTGCAGCGCATCTACGCGCACGAGTCGCTGTACGACGCGCTGAAGCGCAAGCTGGTGGCGGCGACGAAGAAGCTGAAATCGGGCGACCCCAAACTGAAGGACACCTTCATCGGCCCGATGATCGACGAGGCGGCGGCCCAGCGCGTGCATGAATGGATCGGCGAGGCGAAAGCAGCCGGCGCGCGGGTGCTGTGCGGCGGCAAACGCGTCGGCGCGATGCATGAGGCAACGCTGCTGGAGAACGTGCCGGCAAACGCGCGCATCAGCCGCGAGGAGGCCTTCGGTCCAGTCTGCCTGCTGGCTCCATTCAACGACTTCAGGGAGGCGCTGACACAGGTCAACAATTCGGAATACGGCCTGCAGGCCGGACTTTTCAGCAACGACCTCGATCACGCCATGCTGGCCTGGGACGAGCTGGAGGAAGGCGCCGTGATCGTCGGCGACATCCCCAGCTTTCGCGTCGACAACATGCCCTACGGTGGCGTCAAGCGCTCCGGCTTCGGCCGCGAAGGGATCCGCCGCGCCATCGCCGACATGACCGAGGAGCGCCTGCTGGTGCTGCGCACGGAGGCCCCGCAATGAGTATGCTTCGCCCACTCGGCGGAACCGGGACGCGGGCGTGGCACTCCGGCTTGCCGGCATCCGTCCATCGCTGCCCTCCTGCCGCTGACCGCCCTGCGGACGCCCATGGCTGACCCAACACCCGACACGACCCACCGCGCCTCGCACCGCCTGTCCGCGCTGGGCAACATGTGGCCGTTCCTGCGGCCGCACAAATGGCTGGCGGTCGGCTTCGTCTGCTTCCTGCTGCTGGCGTCGGCTTCGACGCTGGTGCTGCCGCTGGCGGTGAAACACATGATCGTGCGCGGCCTGGCCGGCGCCAGCCTGCATGTCATCGACACCACCTTCATGGGCCTGTTCGGCGTCGCCGTGGTGCTGGCGGCCGCCACCGCCGGGCGCTACTACTGCATCAGCCTGCTCAGCGAGCGTTCGCTGGCGGCGCTGCGCAGCAAGCTCTACGCGCACGTCATCCGCTTCGACCTCGGCTTCTTCGAGAAGACCCGCGTTGGCGAGCTGATCTCGCGCCTCGGCACCGACACCGAGGTGGTCCAGGCGCTGGTCGGTTCGGGCATTTCCATCGCCCTGCGCAGCGCGGTGACGCTGATCGGCGCCGTCATCGCGATGATACTCACCAGCCCGCGCATGGCCGGGCTGACGGCGCTGGTGATACCGGCGGTGATGGTGCCGATCCTGGTATTCGGCCGACGCGTGCAGCGGCTGTCGCGGCACAGCCAGGACAGGCTGGCCGACGCCACGGCCATTGCCAACGAGATCCTCAACGCGGTGCCGGCGGTCAAGGCCTACGCCCGCGAGGCCAACGAGAGCCGCCGCTACGACGCCGCCATCGCCCGCGCCCTGGCCACCGCGCGCGCGCGCATCGGCATGCGCGCGGCGCTGACCGCAGCGATCATCGTGCTGGTCTTCGGCGCCATCGTGCTGGTGCTGTGGCTTGGCGCCCGCGACGTCATCGGCGGCTCGCTCGGCGTCGGTGTACTCAGCCAGTTTGTCCTCTACGCGCTGTTCGCCGCCGGCTCCGTCGGTGCGCTCAGCGCGGTCTGGGGCGACGTGCTGCGGGCCGCCGGCGCCATGGAGCGCATCGGCGAATTGTTCAGCGCCACCGCCAGCATCGTGGCCCCGGCGCAGCCGACGCCACTGCCGCGGCCGATCCGCGGCGGGCTGCGCTTCGAGCAGGTCGAGTTCCGCTATCCCACGCGGCCGGACGTACCGGCGCTGCACCGTTTCGACCTCGAGGTGAGGCCGGGCGAGACGGTGGCCCTGGTGGGCCCGTCCGGCGCCGGCAAGAGCACGGTGTTCAGCCTGCTGCTGCGCTTCTACGATCCGCAGGCGGGGCATATCAGCATCGACGGCGTGGACTTGCGCGCGCTGGCCCTGGACGAACTGCGCGGAGCCATCGCGCTGGTGCCGCAGGAAACCGTGATCTTCGCCGGCAGCGCCGCCGACAATATCCGCTTCGGCCGCGGCGACGCCAGCGACCAGGAGGTGCGCGAAGCGGCCGCCGCCGCCGAGGCCGATGGCTTCATCAGCGACCTGGCCGATGGCTACGAGGCCGAACTGGGTGAACGTGGCGTGCGCCTGTCAGGCGGCCAGCGCCAACGCCTGGCGATTGCCCGCGCCATCCTGCGCGATGCGCCGCTGCTGCTGCTGGACGAAGCCACCTCGGCGCTGGACGCGCAGTCGGAGGCGGCGATCCAGCAGGCGCTGGCGCGGCTTGAGCAGGGCCGCACCACCCTGGTCATCGCCCACCGCCTGGCCACCGTGCAGCGGGCCGACCGCATCGTGGTGATGGACGGCGGCCACATCGTCGCCCAGGGCAGCCACGAAAGCCTGCTGCGAGAAGGCGGCCTGTATGCCGAGCTGGCCCGCCTGCAGTTTGCTGCCTGACGGCGGGGATCGGGTTTGACGCCAGCCGTTGACGCTGGCGATCGGGATAAGGAATTGGGGATTTGCAGGGCGCAACCGGCCGCCGCTTCTGCCGCAGCCGCTTTCTCCGAGTCCGGAAATCCCCGATCCGGGTCCCGGCTACCGCAGCACCTCATTGAGCAACTCTGCCAACCGCACGCCACCGCGCTGCACCTGCTTGCGCACCACCGGCCAGGCCTTGCGCTGGTAGGCTTCCGCCCAGCCGCGCTTGCGCTTCTTCGGAAGGTCGGCATAGGCCACGTCACGCGCGATCTGGTGCGACGCGTTGGCCCAGGCGATCACGCGCGCCTGCAAGTGGTCGAGCATGCCCGCCGGCGCCCAGGCGTCACGCTCGGCCTGGGTGATGTCGGCGTCGATCGCGGCCGCGTGCCGGCGCATCAACGGGTGGTCGAAGGAGTAGTTCGGCCCCAGGTGCACATGCAACTGGTGCTCGATGATGCGGCTGTCCCACACCGCGTGCAGGTTGGTGCCTTGGCCAAAGTACTGGAGCTGCACCGTGTTGCCACCCTTGTCGTTGTCATCTTCAGCGTGCAGCGGCTGGTGGATGTCGCCGACCATGTGGACCACCCACTTCAGCGCTTCCAGCCGCTTGGCATCACTGGCCTTGCGGTCGGCCAGCACCCGCGTGAAGTGCACCAGTTGAGCGACGACGCAGTTGTCGTCGCGGCAGTCGCGACTGGCCTCGTAGCCGGTGGCATGCAGCGGAATGTCGACGTAGTGCCAGCCACCGGTGCCCTTCATCTCCTTGCGATGCGCGTCCGCCCACGAGGAGATGTCGTCGAGGTGCCTGGCGTCCTCGGTGGCCAGCAGCCGGCGCAC
>DASSBG010000009.1:0-4899 GCA_035699085.1 Rhodanobacteraceae bacterium | reverse complement strand
CGCTCGCCCAGCGCCTGCCGGTTGACGCAGGCGCGCAGGCTGCGGCCGATCAGGCGCTGGATCTCCAGCGTGCGCCCGCCCTGCTTGCCGCGGGTGGCCTCGCGCGCCACGCGCTCGCCGGTGGCGCGCGGCAGCATGCCGTACTCGGCGGTCACCCAGCCCTCGCCCTTGCCGCGCAGCCACGGCGGCAGGCGGTTCTCGATGCTGGCGGTGCACAGCACGCGGGTGTCGCCGGAGCTGATCAGCACCGAACCTTCGGCGTGGCGCGTGAAGTGGCGCTGGATGCGTACTTCGCGCAATTGGTCGGCGGCGCGGCCGCTGGGTCGGGTCACGGTGGTCATGGGATTTCGCGGGGCGGGCATTGCCGGGCCGGAAAGTTTACCATTGCGTTCTTTTTCGCCGTTGGCACGACCCGCCGAACGCATGATCCGCAGCATGACCGCCTACGCCAATGCCGAGGCCTCCGGGCCCGCCGGCACGCTTGCCTGCGAACTGCGCACGGTCAACCACCGTTACCTCGACATCAGCCCGCGCCTGCCCGACGAATTGCGCCGTTTCGAGCCGCAGCTGCGCGAGCGGATCGCGGCGCGGCTGTCGCGTGGCAACGTGGACGTTACCGTGCGTGCGCGCGCCGACGATGGCGCGGGCGCCCGCCTGCAGGTCGACGGCGAGGTGCTGGCGCACCTGGCCGAGGCGCGCGCCGTCACTGCCGTGCAGTTCCCCGACCAGCGCGTGGAGTTCACCGAGCTGCTGCGTTTTCCCGGCGTGCTGCGCCAGGCCGAGATCGACCCGCAGGCGCAGCAGCAGGCGCTGCTCGAGTTGCTCGACCAGGCGCTGGACACGCTGGCGGCGACCCGCGAGCGCGAGGGCGCCAAGCTCGCTGCAGTGCTCGGCGAGAAGCTGGATGGCATCGTCGCGGTGGTCGCCGAGCTGCGCCGCTGCATGCCGCAGATCCGCGAGGGCGTGCGCAACCGCCTGCAGGCGCGGCTGGCCGAGCTGGCGCAGGCCGCCGAGCCCGGCCGGCTGGAGCAGGAACTGGTGCTGCAGCTGTCGCGTGCCGACGTCGAGGAAGAACTCGACCGGCTGGACGCGCACATCAGCGAGACACGGCGGGTGCTCGGTTTGCGCGAACCGGTCGGCCGGCGGCTGGATTTCCTGATGCAGGAGTTCAACCGCGAGGCCAATACCCTCGGCTCCAAATCGATCGACAGCCGCAGCTCGGCGGCGGCGGTCGAGCTGAAGGTGCTGATCGAGCAGATGCGCGAACAGGTGCAGAACATCGAATGACCAGGCCATGACCACGCGAGGCATTCTGCTGGTGATCGCCGCGCCCTCGGGCGCCGGCAAGTCCACGTTGGTGCGGGCGCTGCTGGAGCGCGAGCCGGGGATCCGCCTGTCGACCTCGCACACCACCCGCGCGCCGCGCGCCGGCGAGGTGCCGGGCACGCACTACCACTTCGTAAGCCACGCCGAGTTCCAGCGCATGATCGAGGCCGAGGCGTTCTTCGAGCACGCCCAGGTCCACGGTGACCTCAAGGGCACCTCGATGGCCGCGGTCAAGCCACTGCTGGCGCAGGGCCGGGACGTGCTGCTGGAAATCGACTGGCAGGGTGCGCGGCAGGTGCGGGCACGGGTGCCCGAGTGCCGCAGCATCTTCATCCTGCCGCCCTCGCGGGAGGAGCTGGAGCGGCGCCTGCGCTCGCGTGCCTCCGACAGCGAGGCGGCCATCGCCCGGCGGCTTGAGGATTCGCGCGTCGACATCGCCCACGCCACCGAATTCGACTACATCGTGGTCAACGACCGGCTGGAGGACGCGATTGACGACCTTTGCGCGATCGTCCGCGCGCTGCGCCTGCGCGCGCCCCTGCAGCATGCCCGGCACGAGGCGCTGATCGCGGCGTTGCTGCACGATTCGGCGCCGCCATCAACGACGCCGGACAACGCCAGGGAGTCGCCGCCCTGAGCGCGGCTGCCTGCCGCCGGGAGTGCGCGCCCGCCGGCCATCACGGCGCCTGCTTGGCGACCTGCCACCGCTCGGCTATCGTGGCGGCCTGATGAGCAGTATCGATTCCAGGCCGACCGATCCGCTGGTACGCGTGCGTGGCCTGACCACCACGCTTGGCGGCAAGCGCGTGTTCGACGGCCTGGACCTCGACATCCCGC
Source organism: Rhodanobacteraceae bacterium (assembly GCA_035699085.1). Taxonomy (GTDB): domain Bacteria; phylum Pseudomonadota; class Gammaproteobacteria; order Xanthomonadales; family Rhodanobacteraceae; genus DASSBG01. The sequence goes on along the minus strand of DASSBG010000009.1, from coordinate 2,736 downwards.
GCGGCCGCGTGACCGCCATCATGGGCCCCAGCGGCACCGGCAAGACCACGCTGCTGAAGCACATTACGGGGCAGTTGCGCGCTGATGCGGGCACGATCAGCGTCAATGGCCACGACATCGATGCGCTGGGCCGCGACCAGCTGTTTCGCCTGCGCGAACGCATCGGCTATCTGTTCCAGAACTCGGCGCTGCTCACCGACTTCGACGTGTTCGAGAATGTCGCCTTTCCGCTGCGCCAGCACGCCCACCTGCCCGAGCCGCTGGTGCGCAACCTGGTGCTGACCAAGCTGCAGGCGGTGGGGTTGCGCGGCGCGGCACGGCTGATGCCGAGCGAGCTCTCCGGCGGGATGGCGCGGCGGGTGGCGCTGGCGCGGGCGATCGTCTTCGACCCGATGTTGATCCTCTACGACGAGCCCTTCGTCGGCCTCGACCCGATCGCGCTGACCCAGGTGCTGGACCTGATCCGCACGCTCAACCACACCCTCGGCATCACCTCGGTGCTGGTTGCCCACGAGCTGGCTGCAGTGCGCCAGGTGGCCGACCATGTCTGCCTGATTGCCGACGGCACCGTGGTGGCCGATGGCGCGCCGGCAGGGTTGGCAGATGACCAGTCGCCGTGGACGCGGCAGTTCTTCGGCGGCGAGCTGGACGGCCCGGTGCCGTTCCACTACCCGGCGGGTGATTACGCCGAGGCCCTCGGTCTCGCCGGGGTGTCCGCATGAACGCGCGGCGCAGCCTGATCGCGGGTGCCTTCGCCGAGGTGGGCGCCTGCGGCCTGTTCGGCCTCAGCGTGCTGGCCGCGCTGCCGCGCAGCTTGCGCCACCTGCGCGAGATCGTGCGCCAGGTCTGGTTCGTCGGTGCCATGAGCCTGATCATCGTCATGGTCTGTGGCCTGTTCGTCGGCATGGTGCTGGCGCTGCAGCTGTACTACGTGCTGTCGATCTTCGGCGGCACCGCGGCGCTGGGCACGGTGGTGGCGCTGAGCCTGTTCCGCGAGCTCGGCCCGGTGGTCACGGCGCTGCTGTTCGCCGGCCGGGCCGGCACCTCGATCACCGCCGAGATCGGACTGATGCGCGCCACCGACCAGATCGACGCCATGGAGATGATGGCGGTCGACCCGATCGCCTACGTGGTCGCGCCACGGTTCCTGGCGGGGCTGATCGCCATGCCGCTGCTGGTGTGCGTCTTCAACATGCTGGGGATCTTCGGCGGGCACCTGGTCGGCGTCAGCTGGCTGGGCATCGACAACGGCACCTTCTGGGGCAACATGAGCGCCAGCGTCAATGTCTGGACCGATGTCATCGACGGCGTCTGGAAGGGCCTGGCCTTCGGCGCCGTCGCCACGCTGATCGCCGTCTACCAAGGCTTCAACGCGCCGCCGAACAGCGAAGGCGTGGCCTATGCCACCACCCGCACGGTGGTGTTCTCGTCCATCGCCGTACTGGCGCTGGATTTCGTCATGACCGCGTTCCTGATGTGACTGCCGGGAAGCCGATGCCAGTGGATATGCCATGAGAAACGACAGCAGACGTTCCTACGCCGTGGGCGCCGGCCTGTTCATCGTGCTGGGCTTCGCCGCGCTCGCCTACCTCGCCACCCAGACCACGTCGCTGGCCAACTACCGCCAGGGCGACACCTACGACGTGATCGCCAGGTTCTCCAACATCGGCCAGCTGAAGCCGCGCGCGCCGGTCAAGGTCGCCGGCGTGCGGGTCGGGTCGGTGAACTCGATCGAGCTGGACCCGCAGACCTTGCGGGCGAAGGTGACGCTGGCCATCGACACCCGTTTCGACCAGATCCCCGATGACTCCGCGGCGGCGATATTCACCAGCGGTTTGCTCGGCGATCAGTACGTTGGCCTCGAACCCGGCGGCTCACCGGTGATGCTGAAGGATGGCGACCAGATGATCCTGACCCAGTCGGCCATGCGGCTTGAGGACCTGATCGGCAAGTTCCTGGTGCAGGGCTCGCCGAAGGACAAGAAGGACGACAAGAACAGTTCCGGCAACTGAACCACCGTCCGTCGCCGCGGTCCGAGCGACGACCCCTCCGCGGAGAACACCATGCTGCGTGCCCTGCTCGCTTCCCTGATCCTGACCGCTGCGGCCCTCGCTGCGCCCCCGGCTGCGCGCGCCGCGCCGGCCACCGACACCGCCACCACCGCCAGCCCGCAACAGGTGGTGCAGCAGATTGCCGACCAGTTGGCCGACAAGCTCGAAGGCCATCGGGCCGAGCTCGAGCACGACCGCGACAAGCTGATCCGCATCATCGACTCGGTGTTCCTGCCGCACTTCGACATCGACTACGCCTCCATCCTGGTGCTGGGCCGGCACGCCCGCGAGGCCTCGCCGGCGCAGCGCGAGCGGTTCGCGAAGGCGTTCTACAACTCGATCACCCACCGCTACGCCGAGGGCCTTCTCAACTACACCCGCGGCAACGTCAAGGTGCTGCCGTTCAAGGGCGACCTCAACGACAAGCGCACCATCGTGCGCACCCAGGTGGTGTTGCAGGACGGCAAGACCATCTCGGTCGACTACGCGTTCCGCAAGACGCGACAAGGCGACTGGAAGGCCTATGACGTGATCATCGAGGGCATTTCCTACGTCACCAACTACCGCAACCAGGTGGACGCCGAGATCCGCAAGGAAGGCATCGAGTCACTGATCGCGCGGCTGGAGCAGCAGGGTGCGAAGGCGCTGGAGGCCATGGACAAGGACGCCGGGCAATGAGCTCCGC
>DASSBG010000008.1:0-129831 GCA_035699085.1 Rhodanobacteraceae bacterium | reverse complement strand
TCCCGAATCCCGAATCCCGAATCCCGAATCCCGAATCCCGAATCCCGAATCCCGAATCCCGAATCCCGAATCCCGAATCCCGAATCCCGAATCCCGAATCCCGAATCCCGAATCCCGAATCCCGGCTGCCGATTCCGGAATCCCGGCTGCTACCCTGTCGCCATGAGCGCGGCAGCCGACCCGCTGGCGCCGATCACCAGCGACATCCCGGCGCGGCTTGACCGCCTGCCGTGGAGCCGCTTCCACTGGCTGGTGATCGCGGCGCTGGGCATCACCTGGATCCTCGATGGCCTCGAGGTGACCTTCATCGGCACCATCAGCGGCGTGCTGCAGGAGCCGCAGACGCTCGGCCTCGACAGCACCGCCATTGGCCTGCTCGGCTCGGCCTATCTTGGCGGCGCGGTGCTCGGCGCGCTCGGCTTCGGCTACCTGACCGACCGCTTCGGCCGCAAACGACTGTTCACCATCACCGTCGGCGTCTACCTGGTCGGCGTCGCGCTCAGCGCTTTCGCCTGGGACTTCTGGAGCTTCGCGGCTTTCCGCTTCTTCACTGGCGCCGGCATCGGCGGCGAATACGGCGCGATCAACTCGGTCATCGACGAGCTGATCCCGGCGCGCCTGCGCGGGCGCATCGATCTGGGCATCAACGGCAGCTACTGGATCGGCGCGGCGATGGGCTCGGCCGCGACGCTGGTGCTGCTCGATCCGGCGCTGCTGCCGGTCGATATCGGCTGGCGCGTCGGCTTCGGCCTCGGCGCGCTGATCGGCCTGCTGGTAATCGTCCTGCGGCGCGTGCTGCCGGAGAGCCCGCGCTGGCTGCTGACCCACGGCTACGCCGAGCGTGCCGAGGCGGCCATGGCGCAGATCGAGCGGCGCAGCGGCGCCTGCTTCGGCGAGGGACCGCTGCCACGACTGACGCTGCATCCACGCCGCCACTTCGGCCTCGCCATCGTCGCCCGCACCTTGCTCGTCGCCTACCGCCGGCGCAGCGCGCTGGGCCTGGCGCTGATGATCGCCCAGGCCTTCATGTACAACGCGATCTTCTTCACCTACGCGCTGGTGCTGACCAACTTCTACGGCATCAAGCCGAGCCTGATCGGCCTCTACCTGCTGCCATTCGCGCTGGGCAACTTCCTCGGCCCGTTGCTGCTCGGCCCGTGGTTTGACCGCTTCGGTCGCAAACCGATGATCGCCGCGACCTACGCGATCTCGGCGCTGCTGCTGGCCGCCACCGGCGCGCTGTTTGCCGAGGGCCTGCTGTCGGCGACGGCGCAAACCGCAGCGTGGACGGTGATCTTCTTCTTTGCCTCGGCCGCCGCCAGCGCCGCCTACCTCACAGTGAGCGAAGTGTTCCCGTTGGAGATCCGCGCGCTGTCCATCGCCCTGTTCTACGCCGTCGGCACCGCCGTCGGCGGCCTGCTGGCCCCATGGCTGTTCGGCGCGCTGATCGGCACCGGCTCGCGCGCCGCCGTCTGCGTCGGCTACCTGTTCGCCGCCGTGCTGATGCTGGCCGCCGCCGGCGTCGAACTGTGGCTCGGCGTCGCCGCCGAGCGCCGCCCGCTGGAAGAGGTCGCCGCGCCGCTCAGCGCCGCACCCGAAGTCGCGATTACGCGCCGCGCCGACTGAAAAGACTTCCAGACAGACTCCGGCGGCGTACGCGGTGGAGGACAAGCCCAAGCGCCGCGCGCCCTGCGATAGCAACCCTCGACCGCTCGACCGCGCACATGGTTGCCCGCTGGCTGCCAGGCGCCGCAGGTTAGATCGCCAGTGAACGACTGCCGGCAACCCGTTTCGCGAAGGTGCGGACGGTGGTCGCGGCAGGTCCTAGCGCGCGAAGCCGGCGAGCATGGCGAGCAGGGCGACGCCGAACAGCACGACGAGCAGGGCGAAGCTCGTGGCGAGGTAGGGCGCGTGGCGGGAGGGCAGGGCGTGGTTGCGCCGGTAGCGCACGGCATAGGCCAGGAAGCGCAGTCCGGTGGCCAGTGACATCACGGTGCCGAAGGCGATCAGGGCGAAGCCGGTCCAGGTCGAGATGGCGTCGGCGTAGGCCCCAACATGCACGCCTTTGCTCGGCGCCTCCATCAGCAGCAGTTCGAAGCGGGCGATGGCGATGCCGAAGATCATCAGCGACAGCGCCGTGCGCACCCACACCGACAGCGTGCGCTCGGCGTTGAGGTAAGTGCGCTCGGACGACATCTCGGACCGCTCGGCCGACATGCGCGAGCGCTCCGCCGACATCGTGGTTCGCTGCACCGACTGCTCCAGCATTTGCTGCAGCACGTGCAGCTGGTCCGACTGCGGTTCCTGCGCCATTGGCAACATCTCCTGTCGAGCGTGCCGGCGTGGCGTACGCCGGCGCGGCTGCGCCGATTGTGGTCCCGCGACGCGGCGCGCCGCAAGTGAGCGTCGCAGGCCGCTTCAGCGGGATGAAGCTGCCGCGCTGCCGCCGCGGGTCAGGGACCAGCCAACAGGTCCCGGCAGCGCTGCGGCGGCAGCGACAGAGTCTGTCCTCGCGGCACATGCTCGACGAGGGCGGGCGCGGCGGTGCCGGGCAGTGCGAACAGCCAGGCACCGCCGCCGTCGCCGGCACCGAGCGCGCGCACCCAACCCGGCAGCGCGACCGGCGGCTTGCCATCGCCGGGGCGCCATACAAGCAGCAGCGCCGCGCCCGCGAATTCGGGCTGCTCGGCAAAGGTCTTGGCGATGGCGTCCGGAGGCGCGTACTGGCGGTCGAGCAGCTTGCCTTGCGCATCCAGCGTCAGCAGGTACAGGCCCGGCTTTTCAGGCGTGACGTGACGTTCGCTCCAGGTGAACCGGCCGGCCTGCTCGCTGCCGGTGAGGCGTACTTCCAGCGGTGCACCCGCGGCCGTCGGCACCCGCACCAGCAGCGGCTCAGCCGCATTGCAGCGCATCTGCGGCGGCGGTGCGGAGTAGGCGGCGGCCTGGCCCTCCAGGATGGTGTCGAGCTCGGCGCGTTCGCAGCGCGACGGCGGCTGCGCGCCGGGGATGCGCGTGGTGTTGCCCGGGTCGCAGTGGAAGTCGTCGCCGGCGCCGTAGCGCTGCTCGCCGAGAATGTCGATGTAGCGCGAGGGATAGTAGGGCAGGCTGCGGTCGTCGCGCAGCAGCGAGCGGCCCAGCGCGAAGCGCGCGTTGCTGCGCACGCCGAGCAGGTCGAGCAGCGTGGGCGCGATGTCGAAGCCTGCGCCGTCGTGCTGCTTCGGCTGCGGCAGGTCGTGGCCGATCACCACGAACGGCAGCCGGTGGTCGGCCACCGCCTCGTCGCCGAACAGCTGCTTCATCAGCGGGTTGGGGAAAATCTGGTGGTCGCCGGTGATGACGAGGATGGCGTTGTCCAGCCAGCCGTCGGCCTTCAGCTTGGCCACCCAGCGGCCGATCAACTCGTCGCTGCAGTGCACGGCGTTGAGGAAACGCTTGCTGCCGTCGCCGTACGGCGTGCACTCCTTGTAGAAGAAGCCGGGCAGGTGGCTGCCGATGGTCAGCAGGGTGAGGTTCCACGGGTGGCCGCTGGCCTTCAGCCGTTTCAGCTCGGCGAAGGACTGCTTGAACAGGTCCGCGTCGCTCAGGCCCCAGGTGTCCGGCCGCTGGTACAGGCCCTGCTTTGCCCAGTCGCGGATGCCCATCACCTTGTCGTAGCCGTGCAGCTCCAGGAAGCGGCCCTTGCCGGCGAAGCTCTTGCCCGAACCGCCGAGGTAGCTCTGGCGGTAGCCGGCGGCGGCCAGCACGTCGCCGAGGCAGGGCATCTCGTCGAGCATGTGGTCGAAGCCGGCCATCGAGTCGCTGCCCTGCGCGAACGGGAACAGCGTGCCGCACTGGGTGTTGACCAGGCCTTCGATGGTCACGTAGCTGCTGGCGTGGATGTGCGGCACGTAGCCGTGCTCGGCGATCAGGCGCTGCATGTTCCGCATCAGGCCCGGGTATTGCCGCGCCGGCGCCATCGCCACGCCGCCGGATTCGATGTAGAGCAGGATCAGGTTTTTCGGCGGCGACGCGGCGGTCGCGTGCAGCGCCTGCTTCGGCACAAGGTTGATGTTGATCAGCGGGCTTTGCTTCCACATCGCCAGGCGCGACGGCGGCAGCGTCAGCACCTTGGGCGCGTACCAGTGCTGCACCGCGCTGGCGAGCTGCCATACTGGCGTGGTGCGGTAGCCGGCGGCAATCGCTGCCAGCGACAGCAAGGCAAGGATGCCGGCCGCCAGCGGTCGCGGCGTGCGCAGCCAGCGGGCGGCGAAAATGAAGCCCGCGAGCAGGACCAGCGCCCCAAGGCCGAACAGCGCAAACAGATAGAAGTACTGGTTCCAGGCCACGTCGACCGACTCGCCCTGCAGGCTGAGGAAGAAGCCGGCATCGAAGGCGCGCCCGGAAAAGCGCGTCAGACCGAAGAACAGCATGCGCAGGAAAAACAGCGCAATCACCAGGATGCCGACGACCGTGCCCCAGGCGAGGCGGGCACGCGGCGCCAGCGCCGACAGCGCCACCAGCAGCCCGACCAGTCCCAGGCTGGCGAGCAGCCCGCGCCAGATGAACCCGCCGGCGTGGAGATAAGCCAGGCCCATCTGCACCGGGACGACCAGCAGCAGGGCGACGACGCCCCAGAACAGCAAGGTGGCCGTGGGCCAGGGAGCACGTGCAGCGGATGGACGAACCATTCCAGGTCATTCCGACTGGTGAAGCGGCCTATGCTAGCGCGGAGTCGGCATCGTGTCGGGTGTCAGGCGTGCGGTTGTGGGCCTGGCGGCGGCTGTATAGTCTTTGGCGATATACCCGAAGGGGCAATCGTGATGCGCATGCAAGGCTGGGTGATCCATTCCATCGCGTCCGTGGCAATATCGCTCGTCACGCTGGCCGCGGCACTCCCGGCGCGTGGCGCTTTGGTCGCGGCCGATGCGCCGCCCAAGGCGAGCGACTCCGCCTACCTGCTGCAACCGGCGCGCGTGTTCGATGCGCGCGACGGGCACGTCCATGACGGCTGGGCGGTGTTGGTGCAGGGTGAGCGGATTGCCGCGGTCGGCCCGGCGGCGACGCTGTCTGTGCCTGCCGGCGCCCGGCGTATCGAACTGCCCGGCACCACGCTGATGCCGGGGCTGATCGACGCGCATTCGCACATCTTTTTGCACCCCTACAACGAGACGCTGTGGAACGACCAGGTGCTGAAGGAGACGGTGCCTTATCGCACCATCGAAGCCGTCAAGCACGTCAAGGCGACGCTGATGGCCGGTTTCACCGCCTTGCGCGACCTGGGAACCGAAGGTGCCGGTTTTGCCGATGTCTCGGTGCAGCGGGCGATCAACAACGGCCTGATCCCCGGCCCGAGGCTGTTCGTTGCCACCCGCGCCACCGTCGCCACCGATTGCTACGGACCCGGCCCGTACGGCTTCCGCGATGATCTCGACCTGCCGCAGGGCGGCATCCCGGTCAGCGGCCGCGCCGAGATGCTCAAGGCCGTGCGCACCCAGGTCGGTCATGGCGCGGACTGGATCAAGGTGTACGCCGACTACCACTGCGGCAAGAACCACGCCTCGGTACCCACCTTCACCGAGGAGGAGCTGCAGACTGCGGTCGAGGCCGCGCATTCGCTGGGCCATCCGGTGTCGGTGCATTCGACCACTCCCGAGGGCATGCGCCGCGCGGTAATGGCCGGCGTCGATACCATCGAGCACGGTTTCGGCGGCACCGCAGAAGTCTTTGCCCTGATGAAGAAGCATGGCGTCGCCTACCTGCCGACGCTGGAGGCGGTGACGGCCTACGCGCAATACTTTGACGGCTGGAAGCCGGGCGATCCGCCAACGGCCGACATGAAGCAGGCCGCGCATGCGTTCAAGCTGGCGATGCAGGCCGGCGTCACCATCGGCTGCGGCAGCGATGTCGGCGTGTTCACCCACGGCACCAACTACAAGGAGCTGGAGTGGATGGTGCGCGACGGCATGACGCCGACCCAGGCGTTGCTGGCCGCCACTGCGGTCGATGCGAAGATTCTTGGCCAGCAGGACGCCTTCGGCCAGCTGCGCAAGGGCCTGTATGCCGACATCATCGCGGTGCGCGGCGACCCGACGCAGGACATCAGCGCCATCGAGCACGTGCCCTTCGTGATGAAGGGCGGGGTGATCTACAAGCAGCCCTGAACCGCGCCGTTTGCGCCGCCGGCGCGACGGGAGCCAGCCACCACCGGAGCACGAAATGATCCGCACTGCCTCGATGTTTGCCACCGCTGCCGCGCTGCCACTGCTGGCCGCAGCCAGCCCGCCGGTGCCGCCACCGCAATCGCACCCTGTGCTGCACGAGATCGTCGCCGCGGTCAGCGCCGACAGGCTGCGTGCACTCGACACCGCGCTGGTCGGCTTCCACACCCGCCACACGCTTTCCGACACCCGCTCCGACAGCCGCGGCATCGGCGCCGCGCGGCGCTGGGTCAAGGCGCAGTTCGAGCAGATCTCCCGCGATTGTGGCGGCTGCCTGACCATCATCACGCCGGCGCGGCGCTTCACCGGCAAGCGCACGCCGCCCGACGGTGTCGAGGTGATGGACATCGTCGCCATCCAGAAGGGCGGCAGCGACCCGAACCGCCACCTGGTGATGACCGCGCACCTCGACACGCGGGTCAACGACGTGATGGACGCGACCGCCTTCGCGCCGGGCGCCGACGACGACGGCTCGGGCATCGTCGCCCTGATCGAGACCGCGCGCGTGCTTTCGAAGTACAAGTTCGCCGCCAGCATCGTCTACTCGGCCGACTCCGGCGAGGAGCAGGGCCTTTACGGCGGCCACATCATCGCCGACTACGCGCGCGACCACGGCTGGTATGTCGAGGCCAACCTCAACAACGACATGATCGGCAACAGCCACGGCAGTGATGGCGTCAGCGACAACACCACGGCGCGCATCTTTTCGCAGGCCGTCAAGCAGACGCTGAGCGAGCGTGAGCTGGCGACCTTGCGTTATACCGGCGGCTTCGTCGACTCGCCCTCGCGCGAGGTGGCGCGTTACATCACCGCCCTGGCGGCGCGCTACATCCCCAACTTCAACTTCATGCTGATGTACCGCCAGGACCGCTACATGCGTGGCGGCGACCAGATCGCATTCAACGCCAACGGGTTCCCCGCCGTGCGCATCAACGAGGCGCACGAGAACTGGCGCCACCAGCACCAGGCGGTGCGCACCGAGGATGGCATCCGGTACGGCGACCTGCTGCGCTACGTGGATTTCGATTACCTGGCGAAGATGACCGCCGCCAACGCCATTGCGCTGGCCTCGCTGGCCTGGGCGCCGGCGCCGCCGGCGGAGGTGGAGATCCACGGTGGGCTGTCGCCCGACACGCGACTGACCTGGGCGGCGGCCGATGCCGGCGCCGCCGCGGCCACCGCCGGCTACCGCATCCACTGGCGGCGAACCGCGGCGCCGATGTGGCAGCACCAGCGCTACGTCGGCGACGTTACCGAGTTCACGCTGAAGGACTTGGTGATCGACAACTGGTACTTTGGCGTCTCCAGCGTGTCGTCCGACGGCTACGAGTCACCCGTCGTCTTCCCCGGCGCCGGCGGCGCCTGGCCGCCGCGACAACCCGCCCCGCCGCGCGCGACGAAACCGTAAGTTGGCGGAGCGGCAGGTTGGTGGTGAGCGCAGCGAACCCCAACACGCCATGCCCGCTCGCGCCGCGTGGACCGGCCGCTGCCGCTCCTCCGATCCGAATTTTGCATTCCCGCGGCGCGCAACGGCGCCGGCCACCTGCGCCGTCATTCCGGACTGCCGGAGCCAGATGCGGAATCTTGTCTGCTGTGTCGCAATCGTCAAGAAGATTCCGGATTCCGCGCTGCGCGCGGCTCCGGAATGACGGCGGGTTTATGCCGGTGCTCGCGCCGTCACCAGCGAACCGCGAGTCGCCCGTAGTCTTCCCCGGCGCCGGCGGCGCCGGGGAAGACGCGCGAAGCTGCGCCGCGCCTGCAGGAGCCTGCGTGCAGGCGACCGCCATCGCGCCTGCAGGCGCCTGCAGAAGCCCGGTCGGTGCCGATTGTGCCGGTTCCCGGCGCTCGATTCCCTAGTCGCGCGCAGCGAAGCGGATGCGGCAGCCGACGAAGAGCGCGCGGCCTGGGCCGGGCTCGAAGTAACGGCCGTTGCCCTCGTTGACGATGACCGAGCCGATGTAGCGGCGGTCGGCGAGGTTGTCGATGCGCAGGAACGGCGCGACGGTGGCGTCGCCGAGATGCCCGATGTAGCCGAGGCTGGCATCGAGCAGCGCATAGCCCGGCGCCCCTGCGCTGTTGGCGTCGTCGACCACCACGTTGCCGATTGCCGACAGCGCCAGCGCCGCGTGCCAACCGTTGCCGGCGCGCCAGTGCAGCGATGCATTCAGCGCCTGCCGCGGCACGCCGGGGATGCGCGCGCCCGGCCGGATGGCGCAGTCGGCGGCGCGCGCGCATTCGGACGAGGTGCTGCGGAAGCGTGCGTCGAGGAAGGTGTAGGCGGCCTGCAGCCGCCAGTGCACCGCCAGCGGCAGGTGCAACTCCAGTTCGGCCCCGCGACGGCGCGCGCGGCCGACGTTGCTGTAGGTGCTGCGGCCGTTGTCGTTGCTGTAGACGGCGAGTGCGTCACGGGTTCGTGCACGGAACAGCGCAATGTCGAGCTTGCCGCCGTCGCCCCAGCGCCACTTGGAGCCGACCTCGAGGTTGTCCGAGCGCGCCGCCCGCAGGTCGAAGTTGAGCCCGGTGGCGCCGTCGCTGCGATAGCTGAGTTCGCTGAATGTCGGCGTCTCGAAGCCGTGGCCCCAGGCGGCGTAAAGGTGCCAGTCGTCGCTGGCGCGGAACATCAGGCCGAAGACAGGGTCGCTGGCCGAGTAGTCCTTGCCGCTGCTGGCGTCGGGGTTGCGCATGGTGACATGGTGGTCGTCGACATCGAAGTGCACCTCGCTGTGGCGCAGGCCGGCGGTGGCCGACCAGCGGGGCGCAAAATCCCACGAGGCCTGCGCGTACTGGTCGAAGTCGCTGACGGTGTCGATCTCGTCGCGGCGCAGTGCGCCGCGCACGCCGAGCAGCGGGCCGACGAAATTGTCATAGCCGAGGCGGTGCTGGTCCTGGTTGTCCCAGGATGCGCCGATGGTGAAGTCCAGCGGGCGTCCGGCGAGGTCGCCGTGCCAGCTCCAGCGCGCGTCGGCGCCGGCGTAGTCGCTGGCAAGGTCGATCACGCCGCCGGAGCTGAGCGGGTCCGCCTGCGCTGCCACGGGCACCGAGAGGAACTGCACGATCGCCCGGTGGCCGGCGTAGCCAAGCACGCGCCACTGGCCGCCGCCGCCGCTGTCTCCCTGCCAGATCGCGCCGCCCTGGTTCTGGCGCACGCTCTTGCGCGTGTCGTAGGTCAATGCCGAGGGCGCGGCCTGGCGCGGGTCGGCGTGGTATTCGGCGCGGGTCAGGCCCTTGGGGTCGAGTGCCTTGACCACGACGCTGTTGGCCAGCAGCGTGAGGTGGCCGGCGTAACCGAGGTCGACCTTGAGCTTGGCGTTGCCATTGTCGCGGCGGGCGCGGCTGTGGCGGCGAAACCCGTCGGTGCGAAAGCGCGAGGCGTCAACGTTGTAGCCGTAGCTGCCGACGATGCCGCGGGCACCCAGCTCCAGCCGCCGCGCACCATGACGACCGGTGCCGAGCATCGCGCGCCATTGCGGCGGGTCGGTGCCGTCGGCAGTGAAGATCTGGATGACTCCGCCAGAGGAGTTTCCGTAGAGCGCGGAAAACGGGCCGCGCAACACCTCGATGCGTGAGGCGGCGCCGAGGCTGAAGTTGGACAGCTGGCCCTGGCCGTCCGGCATGGTCGCCGGGATGCCGTCGACATAGAGGCGTACGCCGCGCACGCCGAAGGTGGCACGCGAGCCGAAGCCGCGAATCGAGACCTGCTCGTCCTGGGCGTAGTTCTGGCGGTCGCGGGCCAGCACGCCGGGCACTTGGCGCAGGTACTCCGAAGGGTTGATGTCCGCCGTGGTGCGCTGGATGCGGCCCAGTTGCACGGCGTCGATGGCCGCCGGAACGGCAAAGGCCGGCCGCGCCTGGCGCGTCGCCGTGACCACGATGCCCGGCAGCTCCACGGTCGGCACCGGCGCTGCGCTGCCCGCGCTTGCGGGTGCGGCGGCCGCGTGCGCCGCGGCGAGCGGCGCCAGCGCCACGAGCAGTGCGAGGCCGGGGTGGGCGGAACCTTGCGTGATCTTGCCGCTGCGGCGCCTCATGGAGCGGCGCTGCTCGCCGCGCTGGCCGGCAAGGCCCAGGCGATCACCGCGTCGCCGGTGTCGGTGCCCACCGAGCCGTGGCCACCGTCGGTGACCAGCACGTACTGGCGGCCGTTGACCGAATACGTCATCGGCGTCGCCTGACCGCCATAGGGCAGGCGGTCCTGCCAGAGCTGCTCGCCGGTGGCGACATCGAAGGCGCGCATGTAGTTGTCGGTGGTGCCGCTGTAGAAGGCCACGCCGCCGGGCGTCACCAGCACACCGCCGATCCCCGGCATGCCGGTCTGGAACGGAACCGGCAGCCAGTCCGGCATGCGGTCGCGAGTGGTACCGATGCGGTGGCGCCAGGCGAGTTTGCCGGTGCGCAGGTCCACGCCCGCCATGGCGCCCCAGGGCGGCTGCTGGCAGGGCAGGCCGAACGGCGAGAGGAATGGCTTGATCACGATGGCGTAATCGCCGCCGTAATTCTCGTTCCAGTGCTCCTGGCTGCCCTTGCTGACGAGGTTGGTGTGCGGCTTGTGCCGCGGAACCAGGCGGAAGGTGTAGGCAAGCCGCATCGGCGTCGCGATCATGATCTGGCGCTGCGGATCGACGGCCACGCCGCCCCAGTTGAAGACGCCGAAGTTGCCGGGATAGGTCAGCGTGCGGTGGGTGGCCGGCGGCGTCCATGGGCCGCTGTAGCCCATCGACTCGAACTGGATGCGGCAGGCCAGCTGGTCAAACGGCGTGGCGCCCCACATGTCCTTGCCGGTGAGCGGCGGCGGCATGAAACTCAGCGCCGACATCGGCTGGCTCCGCGAAGCGTGCTCGCCGGGAATGGAACTGGCGGGCGCCGGCACTTCGTGCACCGGCAGCAGCGGTTTGCCGGTGCGCCGGTCGAGCACGTACACCTCGCCCTGTTTGGTCGGTGCCACCAGCGCCGGCACTGTCGTGCCGTGGATGGTCAGATCAAGCAGGCTTGGCTGCGCCGGCATGTCGCGGTCCCAGAGGTCGTGGTGCACGGCCTGGAACCGCCAACGCGGCTGGCCGGTATCCAGGTCAAGGGCGACGATGGAACTGGAGTATTTGTCGACCTGCGGGCTGCGGTGGATGCCGACCTGATCCGGTGACTGGTTGCCCAGGGGCACGTAGACCAGACCCAGCTTCTCGTCGACGCTGGCGGGCGCCCACTGGTTGGGCGCACCGGCGGTGTAATGCTGCCCGGCCGGCAGCGGCGCAGTCTGCGTCGGGTTGCCCGGGTCGAAGTTCCACACCAGCCGTCCGCTGCGGATGTCGTAGGCGCGGATCACGCCGGACGGGTTGTGCACCGATTCGTTGTCGTTGATCGAGCCGCCGACCACCAGCAGCCGCTGCGTGGCCACCGGCGGCGAGGTTTGCATGTAATAGCCGGGCTTGAGGTTCGGCATGCCGCGGTCGAGGTGGATCACGCCGTGGTCGGCAAAGCCGGTGCAGGGTGTGCCGGTAGCGGCGTCGAGCGCGAACAGGCGGGCGTCGATGGTGGCGACGAAGATGCGGGTGGCGCAGGGCGCGTCGGCCGGCATGGGAGCCATCGCCGCCATGGCGGTGCTGGCTGGCGAGGCGGGCAGGGCGCTGCCGGCTGCGCCGGCCAGGGCTGCGGATGTGGCCGGGGCCGGTGCGCTCGCGGCATAGGCCGTCAATGCGCTACCGGGTGTCGCCGGCAACGCCGGCCCGCCAGCCATGGCCTTGGTGCCGTCCCAGTACGCGAGGCCGCGGCAGGTGAGGTGCTGGTTCTGGTGGCCGGACTTCACCTCGGGGTCGAAGCGCCAGCGCTGCTTGCCTGTGGCGGGGTCCAGTGCGACGACCTGGTCGTGCGTGGTGCACAGATACAGCGTGTCGCCGATCTTCAGTGGCGTGTCCTCGGAAGTGGTCTCGACCGGGTCGCCCGGCCCCTTCTCGTCGCCGGTGTGGAAGACCCAGGCGCGCTGCAGCTGGCTGGCATTGGCCGGCGTGATCTGCGTCAGCGCCGACCAGCGCTGGCCGAGGCCGGTGCCGCCCCAGGCGGTCCAGTCGGCTGCTGGCGCGGTGCTGCCCGCAGGTGCCGGTGCCGCGGCGGTGCGCGGCAACGTGCCGGCGATGTCGAAGGGGTCCCGGATCAGCGACACCAGCCCGACAACCAGCGCCGCCAGCACCGCCAGCGCCAGGAAACTCCGGGGGCCGCGCCATGCGGCGCGGCGCGTGCGGCGATCTTCCAGCGGCTCGCGCGTGATCCGCAGCGCGCCGCTGATCCACGGCATCAGCAGCCACAGTCCGACAAGGCCGAACAACGCGTAGCGTGGCACCAGTGCCCAGCGGTCCAGGCCCACCTCCCAGATCGCCCAGCCCAGCGTACACAGCAGCAGCACGGCGTACACCGCAAGGGCGGCGCGCCGCCGGAGGACCAACAGGACGCCGCTTGCCAGCCAGCCGAGGCCGAGGAAGACATAGGCCCAGCTTCCACCCAGGAATGCCAGCCAGACCCCGCCTGCGGCGAGTGCCGCGCCGAGAATCAGCAGGACTGCGCCCGTGAGTATTGCCAACATGTCCATGCTCCCGTGTTCTGCGCGGTCTGCCCGCGCGATCAGTGCCGCGTGATATCCCCTTCGGCGGGCGAGCAGGCGCCGGCCAAGGCGTGGTCGCCGCTGCTGCCGGCGTCGCCGGGGTCCCATTGTCGACAAGCAGTGGCGAAGCGGACCGCTGCATGGCGGGCTTCGATGACGAACGGCGTGGATTGTTGACTGCTGTCGACCATGCGCTTCCTTCGCATTGGCCCGCGCCGCGGCGTGGCATCGATCTGGGTGCGGTTCACCAGCCTGTACCAAAGCGGCTGCATGGCTGCTGTATGGCCCCAGGGCAGGCGAAACCTGAACCGTTGCTTACGCACCCGGTACGCGGTGGACCTCGATCGCGGTAACGTGTCCGAAAATCGTCGCTCACTCAGGGGGCGTGGTGAAACCGGACAACGGGCGAGGTGGCGGCAGCATGGGCACCTGCGACGATGTCGCGACCGTGGTCGCGCCGGCATCCGCTGACCCTGCCGTCGCGCCGCCGCCAGCACAGGCACCGCTTGGGCAGGATCGGCCGCCGGAGACGACGACCCCGGGCTATTGCCTGCTGGAAAAGATCGGCGACCAGCCGCTGGAGTTTGCCGTGGTCGAGGCAAACAGCGCCTTCCGTGCCCAGTTGCGCATTGGCGACGTTGCCGGCAGCCGTACGGGGGCGTGGGCGCCGGCCGAAGATGGCGATTGGCTGCTGGCCTATGACGGTGTGCTGCGGAGCGGGGCACCGTGCCGCTTCGAGCTGCCACTGGCCTCGCGCGGGCGCGTGCTTGAGCAGCAGGTTTGCCGCATCGGGCAGCGCCTCCTTGCGGTGCTCTCGACCGATGTCACCGACCGCAAGCACGCGGAGGCCCGGCAGGCCGAGGACGCGGCCGCCATTGCACGCATCCAGGCCCTCGGTGCGCGCCGGCTGGACGACACCCCGGCAGGGCTCGATGCGCTGCGCGCCGACTTGTTGGCGGCGGCCGTGGAGCTCACCGGCGCTGCCAAGGGCGCGGTTTTCCGCCTCGAGGACGGCGGCGAGGCGCTGCGGCTGCTGGCGCACCATGGGCTGGGTACCGCCTTTGTCGCGCATTTTTCTGCTGCGCCTGCGAACGCATTGTGGGCGCCGCTGGTGCAGCGAGGCGGCGCCGTCGCCATCGAGGACGTGGTGGTCGCGCCGGAACTCCGCGGCAGCGCGGACCGCCACGTGCTGCTGGCTGAAGGCATCCGCGCCTGCCACTGCACACCGCTGCTGGCCCGCGATGGCCGCCTGCTTGGCCAGCTGCAGGTCTGCTTTCCGCAGCCGCATGCCCTGCCGCCACGCATGCTGCCGCTGATCGACCTGCTGGCGCGCCAGCTGGCCGACCTGCTGGAACGCGAGCAGTTGCGGGCTGCGCTGCAACGCAGCGAGGAGCGCCTTCACGTCACCTTGAAGGGCGGCGGCCTGGGGGCCTGGAGCTGGGATCTCGACAGCAACGTGGTGAGCTGGTCGGCTGGCCTGGAGGAATTGCACGGCCTGCGCGCCGGGGAGTTCGATGGCAGCTACGAGAGCTATCTCGCGGCGATCCACCCCGAGGACCGCGAGCGCCTGCAGGCATGCATCGACCACGCGATGGCCACGGGCGAACCGTACGACATCGAGCACCGCTGGATCCGCCGTGACGGCCGCGTCATCTGGATCGAAGGCAAGGGGCAGGTGGTGCGCGATGCCGGCGGCCGGCCGTTGCGCATGGCCGGCGTCTGCATGGACATCAGCGCACGCAAGCAGGCGGAGCAGGCGTTGCGCGAGAGCGAGCGGCGCCAGCGAGCGCTGATCGAAGGCATCCCGCAGCTGGTCTGGCGCGCAACCGGCGTCGGCGAGTGCACCTGGGTCAGCCGCCAGTGGGTCGAATACACTGGGCTCTCGCATGACGCCAGCCTCGGGCTTGGCTGGCTCGATGCCCTGCATCCCGATGATCGCGCCTCCACCGGCGTGGCCTGGCGCAAGGCGCAGGACACCGGCGTGCTGGACACGGAATTCCGCATCTTCAACGCCCGCGAGAAGCGCTGCCGCTGGTTCCAGACGCGCGCGCATCGGGTGCGCAGTATCGACGGCAGGGCCACGGAGTGGCTCGGCACCTGCACCGAAGTGGACGAGCTGCGCCGCCTGCAGGATCGGCAGCGCGTCCTCGTGGCCGAGTTGCAGCACCGCACGCGCAACCTGCTTAGCGTGATCCATGCGATGGCCGACAAGACCCTCCGCGCCAGCGGCAGCCTGCAGGAATTCCAGGACAAGTTCGGTGACCGCCTGGGTGCGCTGGCCCGCGTGCAAGGGCTGTTGTCGCGGCTGCGCGACGGCGACCGCATCGCCTTCGACGAGCTGGTGCGCACGGAGTTGTCGGCGCATGCGGCGCTGGAGACCGATGCGCGCATCGTGCTGGACGGGCCCCGTGGCGTGGCCTTGCGCTCGGCCTCGGTGCAGACGCTGGCCATGGCGCTGCACGAACTGGCGACCAACGCGGTCAAATACGGGGCACTGAAGCAGCCGCGGGGCCGGCTGACGGTGCGCTGGCGGCTGCAGACATCCGGGGAGGACGGCAAGCCGTGGCTGCACGTCGACTGGATCGAGAGCGACGTGGTGATGCCGGCGGCCGCGCGCCCGCAGCCGGGTGGTGGCAGCGGCCGCACGCTGATCGAGGAAGGCTTGCCCTACCAGCTCGATGCGCGCACCAGCTACCGACTGGGCCGCGACGGCGTCCACTGCAGCATTGCGCTGGCGGTGCCGCACGTCCTCGGTACCATCTGAGCCGGCGATACCACGCGCGCCAGCCGGCTTGCCGCGGGTGTATTCAGGCGATCCGCTGCATGCTGACCGCATGTCGGCGCCAAGCGCCGCTGTTTCACGTTCGGAGAACCCGATGGACTTGAAGAAAACCGCCACCGCCGTCTGGACCGGTGACGTCAAAGCTGGCGGCGGCACGCTGTCGACGCAGTCAAGCGCGCTGCGCGACGCGCCGTACACGTACAAGTCGCGCTTCGAGGGTGGCGCCGCAACCAATCCGGAGGAGTTGATCGCAGCGGCCCACGCCGGCTGCTTCTCGATGGCCTTGTCGCTGATGCTGGGCAAGCAGGACCGTACGCCCGAACGCATCGAGACGCAGGCCGAGGTCACCCTGGATCCCGACGCGCTGGAGATCACGCAGGTGAACCTGGTGGTGCGAGCGACGGTGCCGGGCATCGACCAGGCGACATTCGCGAGCATCGCCGACGAGGCCAAGGCGGGTTGCCCGGTGTCGAAGCTGCTGAAGGCGCGCATCACGCTCGACGCCAACCTGGAAACCTGAGGTCCGGCGGCGGCAACCAAGGCCGGCTTCAGCCTGAGCCCCGATGCAGCGGACAAAGGCAGCAGCGGGCGACAGCGGCACAGGCGAGGGCAGCGGCCACACGCGCATTTCCTTCAGGCGCGCGGGCCGGCGAGTTCGGCTGGCACCTGGTCCTGTCCATCGCGATCAGGCCAGCGCACGGGGCGCAGGCCCACGATGGTGACGGCGCCGGCGGCCGCCGCGCGTTCCGGTGCGGCGATCACCTCGTCCAGCGGGACGCCACGATCGCCGCTGCCCCACAAGCCAACCCAGGTGTCGCGGCCGCTGCTCTTGGCGGCGTACAGTGCGGCGTCCGCGAGTTGCAGCGTGTCTTGCCAGCTCTCTCTCGCCAGCACCTCGCCATGGAACGGGAAGGCAGCGAAGCCAATCGACAGGGTGAGGTTGACGTGGCTGCCGCCGGCAAGCGCCACCGGGGTGGCGGTGGCGACGCTGCGCAGGCGTTCGGCAACCGCCTGCGCCTCGGCGAGCGTCAGCTGCGGGCAGGCCAGCATGAACTCCTCGCCGCCCCAGCGCGCCAGCATGTCCTGGCGCCGGCACAGGCTGCGCATGCGCTCGGACAGCGCGGTCAGCACGCGATCTCCGGCGTCGTGGCCGTGACGGTCATTGATCGATTTGAAATGGTCGACGTCGGCGAGCAGAACCACGCCGCGGGCGCTGCCGCCGGGCGTCTCGTCGAGTTCCGCGGCCATCCGCACCATGGCCGCCCGCCGGTTCATCAGCCCGGTCAACGTGTCCTGCCGGCTGAGGCGGCGCAGCGACCGGTTGTTGCGGTGCTGCAGCAGCATGAACAGCGCGCCCAGCGCAGCCAGCACGGCCACCGCGATGATCGACGCGTCGCGCAGCAGCCGGCTGTCCCGCAGCTTCAGCTCCTGCATCTGCGACTGGTGCCGGAGCTCGGCCATTTCGCGCTCGCCGCGCGCCTCGCGTTGGCGCGCCTGCAAGCGCGCCAGGCCCTCCAGGTTGAATTCGCGCAGTCGCCGCGTCTCCAGCCGGGTCGCGCGATCCTCGACGGCCAGGGCCCGCTCGAAGTTTCCGAGCGCCTTCAGTGCCGCCACCTCGGCCTGCATCGCGCGCAAGCGCTCGTGTTCGAAGCCCGGTGCCGAAGCCAGATGCTCCGCCTCGAGGGCGCTGGAGAGTGCCGCCTGCGGCTGACCGGCGGCACGTTGCACCTGCGACAGGTGAGACAAGGTGGTCGACTCTCCCGACGGATCCGCCAGTTGGTGCTGCGCCTGGCGGGTACGCACCAGCAGCGCGGCAGCCTGGGCCCGCTTCCCGGCGCGTGCCGCGATCGCGCCACGCTCACTGGCTACCCGCCAGCGCAGCAGCTGGTTGTGCTCCTGCGCGGCCAGCGCCAGCACCGCATCCAGGGCCCTGGATGCCTCCGCATCGTGGCCAAGGCGCTCCAGGTTGAGTGCATGGTTGTAGTGCAGCAGCATGCCGTTCTGGCCGAGCGGCTCGTCGATGGCGGCCGCGATCGACACCGCCTGGCGATACAGACTTTCGGCACCGCCGGGATCGCCGAGCGCTTCACTGTGGATGCTGGCAATGTTGGTGAGGGCAGCGATCTCGTTGCGCGCCTTGTCCTCGCCTTCGGCTGCGTCATAACTGCGGCGGTACAGCTCCAGCGCCGCGTGGATGTGGCCGGCAAGTTGTTCGATGGCGCCGGCGTTGGACAGCGCCCGCATCGTGAAGCCGGGCGGCATCGGGTGGTCGGCCAGCAACTGCTGCATCCGCCCGGCCGCCTTCGCGGCGCCTGCGGCGTCCCCGGAGATGCCGCTGGCCATGCCGAGGCAGCTTTGCGCCTTGATCTCGTCGGCCAAGCCAAGCGTGCCAGGCCGCAGCAACGCCTCGGCAACACGCATCGCCTCGGCGGGCTGGCTGCGCTGCAGCGAAAAACAGCGTGCCAGCGCTGCGTCGGTTTCCGCGCGGCTGGCGGCAGCCGCGGCGGCGGTCGCGGGCACTGCGGGTATGGCTTCGCCGGCCCGCGCGACGCCCAGCAGGGCGAGCGCCAGCAGCGCACCCCGCGCCAGGCGGTGTGGTGGGAATGGTTTCATGGACCCCTGTCCTGTCGTGCGCATGGATTGGAGCAGCAACCGGGCTGGCGGAACGCGACCGATGTCGCAAATCGGCCGACAGCACGCGTTGCATGGCTGGGTCCGTCGCCGCTGCACGAGGCCGCAGGGCGGCATTGCGACGGCGCCGGTCAGTCGCGGTTCCGGTGCCGCGTGCCAGTTTGCTTGCGCCGCGGGCCACGCCCGGCCGTTGCGAGGAGCCAAGCATGAGCATCGATCCCGACTCCCAGGTGTCCGTCGACGCCACCCGTGTCGATCTGGACGAGCCCTGGCAGGTGGACTACTGGAGCGAAACTTTCGGCGTCAGCGAGGCGCAACTGCGCAGCGCGGTGGACGAGGTCGGCCCGTCGCCGGCCGAGGTACGACGCCACCTCGCGCGCGAGACCAGCCTCGACCCGCGCTACAGCGCCTGAGTGTGTTGCGGGACGCTGCGGGAATCGGGACTCGGAGTTGCGCCGCGGAATCCATCCCTCTCCCGGCAGCCTCAGCCGCCGGGAGAGGGGCCGTTCGCAGGCGGGGCCGGGTTTGCAAGACGCCAGCGTCAAGGGCGGCCCTCAGCGCTTCTTCAGCACCACGTTGCCATTCCCGGTGTGGATCCGCCCCTGACCGCTGCCGCCGGCGACGTCGGCGCTGTAATGCCGCTGGCCGGTCTGCACGTTGCTCAGGTTGAGCCACTGCACGCTGATGTCGCCACTGTCGATCTCGAGGTGGAGCGCGGGCGGCCTGGCCGTCGCGATGGTGACGTCGCCGGAGCCGGTGGTGATGTCAAAGCTGCCCAACTTCGACAGGTCACCGTGCAGCACCACGTCGCCCGAGCCGGTGCCAAGGCTGGCGCTCGGCACGTTGCCCGGATCGGCCACGGTGACGTCCCCGGAACCGGTACTGAAGTCGAGCGCGCCGCTGACACCGCGAACGTCGATGTCGCCGGAGCCGGTCTCGATGTCGAGCTGCTGGCCATGCAGCACCTGGCCGTCGATGTCGCCGGAGCCGGTGTGCAGGCGGACATCGCCGTCGATGCGGCTGGCCTTGATGTCGCCGGAGGCGGTGTGGACGCTGGTTGCGCCGTGCTGATCGCTTACGGTCACGTCACCGCTGGCCGAGCGGGTCTCGATGTCGCCGGTCACGCCACTGAGCGCGAGGTCTCCGGATGAAGAGTGCAGCGTCAGGGCCGCATGCAGGTCGTGCGCCTCCATCGGGCCGACGTGATTGGTGACAGTGGCGTGGACGCCGGCTGGCAGCGAAATGGCAAGATCCACGTGCAGTGGAACGCCGCGGTCCTGGCCGCGGTAGATATGCACCGTCTTGCCCTGCCAGGTCACGGAGGAATTGCTTGAGCCACCGCTGATGTCGAGTCCCAGCACGTGCACGTGCGGATTCGCCTGCGCGTCATCGCTCGCTGGCACGTAACGGAAGCTGTCGTGGTCGTTGGTGGGGTAATTGACACGCAGCGCCAGCGGCGCACCGTTGCCGCCGGAGAGGGCGAGGCTGACGCTGTCGGCCAGCGCGCGCGCCGCAGCCTCGCTGTCGCCGCCCGCGACCACGGTCGCGGTCACGGCGAACTGCGGTCCGCCCTGGCTCAGGCGCACGTGGCCCAGCAGGTTTTCCACCGCGACGCTGCTGCCCGGCGGCGCCGCGCGGCTGGCCTTGAGCGTCTTGCTGACGCTGTGCGCGGGCCGCGTGGCCTGCTGCGAGGCGCAGCCTGCCAGCAGGGCCAATGCCAGCAGGGCGGGGAGCATTCGATGCATGCGGATCATTGGCGTCTCCGTGAGTTGGTGTGTTATTCAACCGTTACACTAGCATGCCCCACGGCCGCAGTCACGCACCCCGGTGACTCCCGCCGGCGCGGGAACGCCGACTGACCGGCCGCGCGCCCACAGGTTGGGCAATTCATGCCCGACGCAGCCCGCCTGTGCTTCCATGATGCCCCGATGCCGGCGCGGCGCAAGCTTCGTCGCCGGCCCGGCCCGCACCATGATTGGCCCTGCCAGGAGTTGAGCAATGAACATACATTCCGTGATGACCCCAAACCCGCGCTACGCGACCCCGCGCTCCAGCCTGCACGACATTGCCTGCATGATGCGGGATGAGGACGTCGGCGAGATTCCGATCGCCGAGGTCGACGGCTCGCCCCGGCTCGTCGGGGTCATAACCGATCGCGACATTGTTGTTCGCGCCGTCGCCGGCGGTGGCGACCTGGCGAAAATCACCGCGCGCGAATGCATGACCGAGCAGCCGGTGACCGTCACCGAGGACGCGACGCTCGAGGACTGCGCGCGGCTGATGGCTTCGCAGCGCGTGCGCCGCGTGCCGGTGGTGGATTCCCGCGGCATGCTCTGTGGCATCGTCTCGCAGTCCGACCTGCAGGCGACCGATGCGCGCTCGCTGAAGCAGGAGGTGGCCGATCGGGTCTCGACGCCGCACTGAGGCTGTACGCCAGAAGACCGGGCGCACTCAGGCAGCCAGGCCGATGAGGGCTGCGGCGGCGACCGCCATCGACATCATCACGGTGTAGCAGACGCCGACCACGCCGTACTTGAGCAGGGTAAAGAACCAGCCCTGTGCGTAGATGCGCTTCTGCGCCAGCAGCAGGTACAGCGGCAGCCAGCACCAGATCAGCACCTGCAGCCATCCCAGTGGGCTGCCGCTCCAGTCCGGGAGCAGCTCGCCGACCAGCACCAGCAGTGCCGACAGCAGCAGCGTCAGGAAAATGAAGGCGTGGCTGTACATCGCCACGATCAGGTGTTCGATGTACAGCCGCCGCTTGAACAGGTAGACGATCTTCAGCAGCAGCGCAAACAGGGGCAACAGCACCAGCAGCGTCTGCGGCAGCACCGACAAGGTGGCCGCCACCAGTCGCTGGCGTGTTCCGGTGTCGCCGGACCGCAGTGCGTGGATGTTGTCGCGCGCCCGTGCGATCGCGCGGCTGAGGGCACGGTCGGCGAAATCGGGCAGCCATCCGACGTGTACGGACGGCAGATGCTCAAGGTCGCTCATGTCGAGCGTGATATTGGCGCCGCGCCTGGCCGTGCTGCCGATGGCGGGCGCTGCGCCGGCCGCGCCGGCTGGCGCGGCCGGGGCACTCGTGGCTGCCGACCGGGCGGCTGACAGTTCGGCCTCGCGCTGCCCCATCGCCCGGTAGATGCGATGGCGCAGGTCATCCAGTTGCGCGCGTACCTGCGGCGCAAGGCTGTCGCTGACGAGCGCCTCACTGACGGCATTGTTGGCGCGCTCGGTGCGCCGCGCCAGTTCGGCGCGGTCGGGTGCCGTGGCGATCGAGCGCAGCAGCTCACCGGCGCCGGCCGTACCGACAAGGGCGTCGGCGGGCAACAGGGGCGGTGCGGCTGCGGTCGCCGCCGGCGCCGCGCCCAATTCGCGCAGCCGCTGGTTCGCTTGCGTACGCAGGGCATTCGCCGAAAGCTCCAGCGCCGAACGCCCCACCGCGGGCAGGTCCGGGTCCTGCCGCGCTGCGTCGATCTGCGCGAGCGCGCGGTTGAGGTCGGCACGTACCTGTGCCGGCGTCGTATCGGCGGCGAAGCTTGCGACCTCGACGCCGCGCGTGCCGTTGCTGTTGATGTCAAGCTGGATCACCAGGAAAGCCAACACGCTGAGGAAGAACATCAGGCGGAATGGCGGAATGTAGCGGGTGCGCCGGCCGGCGAAATATTCGCGGGCCAGGAATCCCGGGCGCAGCAGCAGGGCCGGCAGTGTGCGCAACAGACGGCCGTCCACGTTCAACAGCAGGTCCAGGCCATCGTCCAGCAGGGCCGGCAAGTGCTTCAGCGCAGTGCGGTCGTGTTGGCCGCAGGCGTGGCACCAGGGCCCCACCAGCACGGTGCCGCAGTTGGCACAGCGTGCCTGTTCCGCCTCGGGCGCGGCCACCTGCAGCGCGTGCTGGATATCCCCCGGTGTCTCGGCCATGGCGTCGCACAACGATTCCCGCCGCGATCATAGCCTGCTGCGCCCGGCTTCGCTCAGCCAGACCGGGAAGCGCGAATGCGGGTTCGGGACGGGAATCGGCAATCGGGAGAGCCCGCTGGGTTAGGCTTCGCTGCGCGCCGCCCACACCACGCCGCCCAGCTGTCCCAGGCAACCATGCCCACATCGACCAGCAGCCGCCCCATCGACCGCCCGCGCGTCCGCCGCGAGCTGCGCAGCACGCTACGCCTGGCGCTGCCGTTGATTGCGGCGCAACTGGCGGCGATGGGTACCAGCGTGGTCGACGCGCTGCTGTCCGGGCACCTCGGGCCGCACGTGCAGGCGGCCGTGACTACCGGCGCCGGCATCTGGTCGCTGGCAATCATGGCTGGCATCGGTGTGATGATGGCGGTACCGCCAACCGTGGCCCAGCTTGATGGCGCGGGCCGGCACCAGCAAGTCGGTGCGGTGCTGCGCCAGGCGTTGTGGATCGCCCTGTGCCTCGGGATCGTGCTGTGGTTGTTCGTGCGCCACGCCGAGCCGCTGCTCGACGGGATCGGCGTGGTGCCGAGCCTGCGTCACGACGTCGCGCGATTCCTCGGCGCCATTGGCTGGGGCGCGCCGGCGCTGGTCGGCTACTTCGCACTGCGTGGCTTGTCCGAGGGGTTGTCGCTGACACGCCCGTCGATGATCTTCAGCCTGGGTGGGCTGGTGGTGCTGGCACCGCTTGGCTATGTGTTGATGTACGGCAAGCTGGGCGTGCCGCCGCTGGGTGCGTTGGGCAGCGGCATCGCCACCGCGGCGGTGCTGTGGCTCGAGTTCATCGGCTTTGCCGTCTACGTACTGCTGCACCCCGACTACCGCGGGCTTGGCCTGCTGGATCGCTTCGACTGGCCGCGGCCGAAGGTGATCGGGGAACTGCTGCACATCGGCCTGCCCATGGCGGTGACGATCCTGATGGAAGGCGGCCTGTTCGTCGCAGTGGCGTTGGCGATGGCGACGCTGGGCGTGGTGCCGACCGCAGCGCATCAGATCGCGCTGAACGTGGCGGCGGTGGCCTTCATGGTGCCTCTGGGCCTGGCGATGGCCGTCACCATCCGCGTCGGCAACGCGGCCGGGAGGCGCGACGCCAGCGCGGTGCGCTACGCCGGCTTCTGCGGGATCGCGCTGACGCTGGCGACGCAGGTGGTGTCTTCCACGTTGATGCTGGCCCTGCCCCATGCCATCGCCGGCCTCTACACACCGGATGCGGCGGTGGTGGCGCTGGCGGCGCAGCTGCTGGTGCTGGCTGGCATCTTCCAGTTTTCCGACGGCATCCAGGCGGTCTCCAACGGCGCGCTTCGCGGCCTCAAGGACACCCGCGTGCCGATGCTGATCACCGCCTTCGCCTACTGGGGCGTCGGCATGCCCATCGGCTGGTGGCTGGCCTTTCCGCGCGGGCTGGGCGCGCGCGGCATGTGGGTGGGCCTGATTGCTGGCCTGAGCATGGCCGCGGTGCTGCTGTTTGCGCGCTTCTGGCGCACGGCGCGCAGCGAGCGCTGGCGCCGTCACCTGCCGGAAGACGAGCCCGTGGTGCCGCCGACACCGGGGTTGATGACTTGAAAGCGGGGATTGGGGATTCGGGGTTCGGGATTGGTGAGGAGCGCGGGCCCTGGCGGCCCCGTTCAACGGTTGCGCCGCCCCGGTGTCCCCCGCGAGCGGCCGCTTTTGCAGGTTGGCGGTGAGCCGAAGGCGAACCCCAACATCCCGCCCGCGATGTCGTGGTTCGCGGCGAGTGCGGGCATGGCGTGTTGGGGTTCGCTGCGCTCACCGCCAACCTGCGACATCCCGACTTCCTCGGTGTCCTGCGCGAGCGGCCGCGTTTGTAGGTTGGCGGTGAGCCGAAGGCGAACCCCAACATCCTGCCCGCGATGTCATGGTTGTCGCCTGCAGCGACTTCGCGCTTGGGTCAGTTCGTTGACACCGCCGTGGGCGACGCCGAGCTCGTTGCGGCGCGAGTGCGGGCATGGCGTGTTGGGGTTCGCTGCGCGCACCGCCAACCTGCGACATCCCGACCTCCTCGGTGTCCTGCGCGAGCGGCCGCGTTTGTAGGTTGGCGGTGAGCCGAAGGCGAACCCCAACATCCCGCGCGCGATGTCATGGTTGCCGCCTGCAGCGGCTTCGCGCTTGGGTCAGTTCGTTGACACCGCCGTCGGCCACGCCGAGCTCGTTGTTGACGGCGCGAGCGCGGGCATGGCGTGTTGGGTTCGCTGCGCTCACGGCCAACCTACGACATCCCGATCTCCTCGTTTGGGACTCTGCTCATGAATGGCATCGGCGTGGCGCGCTGTGCCGGCTTACGCGCCTGCGGCGCCAACCCGACCTGCGAGCGTGCCGCGTGGTTCCGCAGGTCGGGTCAGGCCGCCAAGCCGTAACCCGACGTTGCCGCCAAGCCGTGACCCGGTGTTCCGTAGGTCGGGTTAGGCCGTCAGGCCGTAACCCGACATCTCCGCGAGGCCCCGGCCGGGCTCGTCGGCTCAGCGGAAGCGGATGTAGCGGCGCAGGCCGGTGGTGGCGCCGAGACCGAGCAGCAGCGCCAGCGCCAGCAGCGCCCAGCGGCTGTCGACAGGAACAGGCACGGAGGCGGCTGCCGGCGGTGGTGGCGCGGCAGCGGCGATCATGCTGGTGAGAAACATCACCTCGCCATCGCCGCCACCAGCTCCGAGCGCGAAGCAGTCCACGCCCTCCGGGGCGGCGCTGTTCTCGATGAACATGTTGAAGTCGCCAGCATCGCCTGGACCGTCAACAGATCCGCCACAGCCGCCGGGCGTACCCCACGCACTGCCGACCGTCGGCTGTCCGACCAACTGTGCATCCAGATCAAGTCCCGGATCGGGTATCTCGAAGTTGATCTCCTCAAAATCGGAAAGGCCGAAGGTGCCGTTGCCAGCGCTGGCGCCGCTGACGGTGACGGTCAGGGCGGTCACTGACGGATCCGGCAGGTCGACACCGTTGTCGCCGGGATTTTCCAGCAGGTCTCTGTCGGCGAAGGTGATCTGGCCGATGGCCTTCGCGGTGCTCGGTGCTGGTGCCTCGAACGTGAAGTTGAAGGTGATCGGCGGGCCGGCCTGGGCGGCGGCGGCGAACGTCAAGGCTGTCGCCACCAGCATGGCGCGGGTCGCGAAGGTCAAGGCTTTCATGCGGTTGTGTCCCCCTGGACGTCGTGTGAAAGGTCTTGCAGCCGCCCTTATAACCTTGTTGGCGTTGCGTCGCAACCCACGAGACGGCGGCGTGGCAGACTGTGCCGATGGAAATGGCAGCAGCACATGACGCCGGAACCTGCCGCCCAGCGCACACCCGCGCTGCTCCGGGCAGCCGGCGTGGAGTCAAGTCATGAGCAGGCGGACGGGCCGCGCCGACCTGCCGCTGCACGGCGGACGCGTGCCGATGTGGCTGGCGCAGCGGATGAGCCGGCTGGGCGCGGTCCTCTGCCAGGCGATCGTGCTGGAGTATGGCCGCGACGAGTTGCTGCGGCGGCTCGCACATCCGTTCTGGTTCCAGTCCTTCGGCGCGGTGATGGGCATGGACTGGCACTCGTCCGGCATCACCACCAGCGTCATCGGCGCGCTGAAGCGCGGGCTGGCACCGCTGTCGGGCGAGCTGGGCATCCATGTGTGCGGCGGCCGCGGTCGGTATTCGCGGCGCACGCCGGACGAACTGCGCGCGGCCGGCGAACGTGTCGGTTTCGATGCGGACGCGCTGGTGCGCGCCAGCCGCATGGTCGCCAAGGTTGACAGTGCGGCGGTACAGGATGGCTTTGACCTCTATCTGCATGGCTTCATCGTCGGCGACGACGGCCACTGGGTGGTGGTGCAGCAGGGCATGAACGGTGGGGCAAAGCAGGCACGACGTTACCACTGGCTGTCCGAGGGTCTGGAGAGCTTCCTCGACGATCCGCACGCGGCGGTCGAGGGGCCGGGGCAGGGCCGCATCGTCAACCTCGCCGACCGCCGCGCCCGCGCCTCCCGCGAGGCACAGCTCGGCGTCCTGCGCGAGCTGGGCCCGGACGCTGTCGCGCGCGAATGGCAGCGCCTGGACGTCGGCACCGCCGTTGCCCCGCCGCCTGCGCTTGCCTCGCCGCCTGCGCAGCTCGAACTTTTGCCCCGGGCGGAACCGCTGCCCCACCTGGTGATGCCGGACCGCCACGATTTGCGCGCCAGTGACGTGGTCGCGCGGCGCCTGCGTGGCAATCTCGCCGCCGCGGCAGACAACGGCCCGCGCGATTTCGCCGAGCTGCTGGGGGTGCCCGGCGTCGGCGCCCGCACCGTGCGCGCGCTGGCGCTTGTCGCCGAGGTGCTGCACGGCACGCCCTGCCGCTTCAGCGACCCGGCGCGCTTCGCGCTGGCGCACGGCGGCAAGGACCGCCACCCGTTCCCGGTGCCGACGCGCGTCTACGACCAGACCATCGCCGTGATGAAGCGCGCCGTGATCGCCGCCAAGCTGGGGCGCGACGAGCAGCTGGCGGCCGTTCGCCGGCTGGACGCGCAGGCCCGGCGGCTGGAAGGCAGCGCCAGTGGCCCGACAGTGGAGGCGCTGATCGCCGAGGAGCGCGCGCTGTCGCACCGTTACGGCGGCCGCAGCGTGTTCGGCTGGGAGCCGGCGCCGGCGGCGAACGCACCAATCAAGCAGCGCGCCCGCAAGCGCTGATTCGGCACGGTTCCACATGGAGATCCGACTGCAATCTGGGAGGACGACATCAACGCGGCGCGACGTCGACAGCCGTTGCGACGTACTTGATCAGTCCTTGCCCGGCGGCACCAGCAAGGCGACGCCGCAGCCGACCAGCGCCAGCAGGGCGCCGATGCCGAACGCGACGACAAAGGCCAGCTCGTGCGGCGTGCTGCTGTTGCCGATGCCTTGCGACTTCAGAATGGACGCGGCGACCTCGGCGCCGATGCCGCCGCTGACCAGGCGCGTGACGCTGTTGAAGGCCGTCGCGATCGCGGTCTCGCCGGCCTTCACGGACTGTGTGATGAAGACGCCGGCGGCGCCGACCGAGAAGCCGAAGCCCGCGCCGATCAGGAACAGCCAGATCGCAAACGGGACCTGCCGGTGGTGGAAGCACGCCAGCAGCGCCGAGCCCAGCGCCATCAGCAGAAGGCCGCCGGCGAATGGCCACTTGCCGCCGATCCGGCGCCCGATCACGCCGCCGCTCGGTCCGGCGCAGAGCACGCCGACGCCCACGGGCAGCAGGTACAGGCCGACGGCCAGCGCCTCGGCGCCGAAACCATAGTGGACCTGCGCCGCGACCTCCGCCGGAAGATGCAGTGGCGTCTGCACGAAGCGCGGCACCAGGAAATAAATCGCGAAGCCGACGTAGCCGGCCAGGCCCGAGCCGATGTTGGCCAGCAGCACGCGCGGCTTGGCCAGCACCCGCGTGTCAAGCAGCGGCTGCTCGACGCGGCGCTCGTGGCGCAGCCAGGCCAGGAACAGGGCAATGGCCACCAGGAACAGCGCGAACACCGGCCAGCCCAGCATCAGCATCACCGTCAGCGCGCCGATCAGCACGATCAGCGAGCCGGCCAGCAGCGCAAGCCCGACGTAATCGATGCGCACGCGGTGGCTGCCGGGGCGTGCCGGTACCAGCCAGGCCACCAGCCCGGCACCGGCCACGATCAGGAGTGTCTCGGCAAAGAAGATCCATCGCCACGACAGCGCTTCGGTGATCAAGCCCGACAGGCCGAGGCCAAGGCATGCCCCGAGGCCGAAGGCGCCGACCAGCCAGCCGATGGCGACGCTGAGCCTCTCGGACGCCTCGTCGCGCATGATGGCGAAGCTCAGTGAAAACAGCGCGCCGCCGACCCCTTGGAGCGAGCGGAAGATCACCAGCACCAGAAAATCCGGCGCCAAGGCCGCGCCCAGCGCGCCGACGAAGTAGACCGCCAGCGTGACCAGCAGCATGCGCTGCTTGCCGCGGTCATCGCCGAGCTTGCCAATCAACGGCGCAGCCACCGCCGCGACCATCAGGAAGCCGCTTTCCAGCAGCGCACTGGACACGGTGCCGGCACCGGCGAGCTGGCGCTGGATGGTCGGCAGCACCGGCAGCACGCCGGTCTCCTGGAAAGCCAGCGCGCCGCACAGCAGGCAGAGCACGGCCAGCGTGCGCCGCCAGTGCGCGTGTCCCTGCTGGTCGTGCATGGCTTCTCCAGACGCGCCGGCGGCGCGGCAAACACCCAGCATGCCGGCCGCGCGCTCACTCGCGCGTGAATGCACTGCCGGCGCGCGGTGAGCGGCTGAGACGCAAGACGTGTGCGTTGTTCTCGCCGGTGTTCCATTGCAGCGAGCTGCGCACAACCCGTTGATTCGGCGTCCACCAAGGTGTATTAACGCAGTCGGGATGACTATTCCGCCCGGGACGGGTCGGGCCATGGCAACCGCAAGTTTTTTCAGCGAGCTGCGTCGCCGCCACGTGGTGCGGGTGGCGGTGGTCTACGCAGTAGTGGCGTGGCTGCTGGCGCAAATCGCCGGGCTGGTGCTGCCAACATTCAGCGCCCCCGGCTGGATACTGAAAGCCTTCCTGATTCTCCTCGCGTTGTCGTTTCCCGTCGCGCTGGCGCTTGCCTGGGCGTTGGAGATCACGCCCGAGGGGCTGCGCCGGACCAGCGCGCTGCCGCAGGAGCGGCGGGCGCCGCCCGAGGCCGGACGTGGGAAGCGGCTGCTGAACGCGGTGCTCCTGGTGGTGCTGGTGGCAGCCGTGGGCGTGCTCGCCTGGCGGCAGTTTGCGCCACCCGGCGTGCTGTTGACCGCCGCGGCGGCCGCGCCGGCAAAGTCGGTGGCGGTGCTGCCGTTCGAGAACTTGTCTTCGGACAAGGACAACGGCTACTTTGCCAGCGGCATCCAGGACATGATCCTGACGCGCCTGGCGGACGTGGGGGCGCTCAAGGTGATCTCGCGCACCTCGACCGCACGCTACAGCGCGCACCCGGACGACCTGAAGTCCATCGCCCGGCAGCTCGGCGTTGCGACGATTCTGGAAGGCAGCGTGCAGAAGGTCGGCAAGCAGGTGCTGATCAATGTGCAGTTGATCGACGCGGCCAGCAACAGCCACATCTGGGCCAAGGCGTACACGCGCACGCTCGACGACGTATTCGGGGTCGAAGGCGAAGTGGCGCAGAAGGTCGCCGACGCCTTGCGCGCCGAGCTGAGCCCGGCCGAGGCCGAGGCGGTCGCCGCGATCCCGACACGCAACCCGCAGGCCTACGACGCCTACCTGCGCGCCGAGCACTACGAAAACCAGGCACTCGAGACGGGCAATTTCGTGGTGCTGGACTCCAAGGCACTGGCAGCCTTCCGCGAGGCGGTGAAACTGGACCCGGACTTTGCACTGGCTTGGGCAGGGCTCGCTGACGCGCAGATCACCCAGTACTTTCATGGCACGGACATCAGCGAAGGCAACCTGGCCGACGCCGAGGCCAACGCACGCCATGCACTGGACCTTGCGCCTGACCTGCCGGAAGCGCACCTGACGATGTCATACGTTTATCGCTGGCGGGCGCATGACTACGTCGCGGCCCGTGCGGAGTTGCAGCGCGCGCTGCAACTGCGTCCCAACTATGCCGACGCGATCGCCGCATTGGGCTACATCGAATGCGACAAGGGGCATCTGGTCGCATGCGGCAAGCTCCTGTCGCAGGCGGCCGAGATCGACCCGCACAACAGCCGACTTTCGATGTATCTCGGCAACGTGCGCCTCGACTTGGGCGACTACGCGGGCGCGCGCAAGCAGTTCCGCCACGCTCTGGTGATCAACCCGCGCAATTCCACCGCGTACGCACGGCTGAGCCACCTGGAGGTGCGCGAGAAGGGGACGCCGGATGCGGGCCTCGAGGTGCTGGAGTCGATGCCGGCTGACGTGCCGGTCACGCCCCCCGTGATCATGGAGCACGTGTCCTTGCTGCTCATGAAGCGTGACTTCGCTGCCGCCCGGCGCATTGCTTCGAATGTGCAGACCGGCGAAGCCGGCGTGTTCCAGATATTCAAGCCGTTCCTGCGTGGCCTTGTCGAATATGCGGCCGGGTCACCGGCCAAGGCTCGGCCGTTCCTGCTCGAGGCGGTGAAGTGGCTGCAGGCGAAGGCGCCCGACAACAACGGCCAAGTCCAGTTCTACGGTCTGCTCGGCACGCTGGAGGCGATGCTGGGACGTGCCGATGCGTCGATGCAATCGATGGGCAAGGCGCAGGCGCTCGCTTCAAGGGCCACCCGGGCCGATCAATTGCTCATGCAGTCTTACCTGGCTCGCGCACAGGTTTATCTCGGCCAACCCGAGGCCGCTCTGGATACGCTTGAAAAGCTGAGGGCACAGTCAGGAGGCCCGCAGTTCATTTCGACGACCAGCCTGCGGCTCTCGCCGGTGTGGGATCCGCTGCGCAAGAATCCGCGGTTCCAGGCGCTGCTGCACGACCCGCAGCACGGTTGAATCCGCGCGCACCGTTCCGCTCCACATGTTCGCGAGAGTTCGGAGCCGGTGGTTCGGCGGGTTGACACCCGCCCGACATCCCGTGGCACGCCCGGGCGGCCGTCTGGCGTGACACCCGCGCCGCTGGTCCCGATCTTTCCGGGTCCCGGGTCCCGGGACCCGAGTTCCGTCCCGGCGCCGCAGTTGGCTGGCGGTCGGCCTGCGTCGGCTATCGTGCGCCGGCCATGGCCACGCCTGCCACCACGCCCGCGCCGCCGCGCAGCCGCGCGGCGCTCGTGTTCATCTACGTCACGGTGCTGCTCGACACCATGGCCTTCGGCCTCGCGATCCCGGTACTGCCGCACCTGATCGACCAGCTGGTCGGCGGCGACATCAGCGACGCCGCCTGGTGGGTCGGCATCTTCGGCAGCGTATTTGCTGCCGTCCAGTTCGGCTTTTCGCCGGTGCAGGGCGCGCTGTCCGACCGCTTCGGGCGACGCCCGGTGATCCTGGTGTCCAACTTCGGCCTGGCGCTGGATTTCTTCGTCCAGGCCATGGCGCCGACGCTGTGGCTGCTGTTCGTCGGTCGCGTGCTGCTCGGCATGACCGCGGCCAGCTTCACCACCGCCAACGCCTACATCGCCGACATCACGCCGCGCGAAAAGCGGGCAGCCGCTTACGGGCTGCTCGGCAGCGCCTTCGGCGTCGGCTTCGTCATCGGGCCTGCGCTCGGCGGCTTCCTCGGTGGCATCGACCTGCGCCTGCCGTTCTGGGTCGCCGGCGGCATGGCGCTGTGCAATGTCTGCTACGGCTTTTTCATCCTGCCGGAGTCGCTGCCGAAGGCGCGGCGAACGCCGCGCTTCGAGCCGCACAGCGCGCACCCGCTGGCTGCACTGAAGTTGCTGCGCCGGCATCGCGGCCTGTCCGGGCTTGGCGTGGTGATGTTCCTGGTATACCTCGCGCACTACGTACTGCAGGCGGTGTTCGTGCTCTATGCCGATTACCGCTATGGCTGGGGGCCGCAGACGGTGGGCCTGGTGCTGATGCTGGTCGGCGCCAGCGATGGCCTGGTGCAGGGCCTGCTCACCGGCCGGCTGGCGCGGCTGCTGGGCGAGCGGCCGCTGCTGATCATCGGCATGAGCTGCGGCATCGCCTCGTTCGTGGTGATGGGCCTGGCCTCAGCCGGCTGGGTATTTCTGCTGGGCGTGCCGCTGATGGCGCTCTGGAGCCTGGCCGAGCCACCGGTGCAGTCGATCATGACCCACCGCGTGGCGCCGAGCGAGCAGGGCCGGTTGCAGGGTGCGGTCACCAGCCTCGGCAGCTTCGCCGGCATCTTCGGGCCCTACCTGTTTGCGCAGGTATTCGCCTCGGCCATCGCGCCCGACACGCCGCTGCTGATGCCGGGCGCCTCGTTCCTGCTGTCGGCCGTGCTGATGACGCTTGCGACGGCGATAGCCTGGCACTACACGCGGCCACGCTTTGCGTTGCCGCAGGTTGTGCCAGCGGATCAATCGATACGGTAGGTCGGGTCAAGCCGCCGCAGGCGGCGGATCCGACATCGACGCGCGCATCAGCGTGAGTTCCAGAGTGGCGGCCACGGGAGCATCCGGACGACGGAACCGTTGTCCCGACAGCCACAGCTTCAGCCCGCGGCCGGGACGCCACGGGCGCCGGCGCTATCATGGGCGGATTCCTTCGCATTGGAGCGATGCCATGACGCGCGAGGCCATCATCATCGAGACGCGCGACGGCCGGTGCCCGGCTTCGGTGTTTACGCCCACGGAGTCGCGCGGGCCATGGCCCGGGGTGCTTTTTTTCATGGACGGGCTCGGTATCCGGCCCTCGATGTGGGAGATGGGCCAGCGCCTGGCCGATGCCGGCTACCTGGTGCTGCTGCCCGACCTGTACTACCGCGAGGGCAGCTACGCACCGATGGACCCGTCCGAGGTGTTCTCCGCCCCCGATGCGCGCGAACGGCTGAAGCAGCTGGTGGGCAGCCTGACCCGTGAGCGCAAGATTGCCGACGCCACCGCCTTCACCGACACGCTTGCCGATCGCGCCGACGTGGCTGGCAAGCGCTTTGGCGCCACCGGCTATTGCATGGGCGGAAATTGCGCACTGACTGCCGCCGGCGCCTTGCCGGAGCGCTTCGCCGCGGTGGCCTCGTTCCATGGTGGCAGCCTCGCTACCGATTCGCCCGACAGCCCGCATCGTTTTGTCGACGGCATCACCGGCCGCGTGTACGTCGCGGGAGCCATCGAGGACGCACACTTCACCGATGCAGAGAAACAGCAGCTTGAGGACGCATTGACGGAGGCGGGGGTGACCCATGAGGTCGTGACCTACGAACACGCCCGGCACGGATTCGCCGTGCCCGACATGCCGGTGTACAGCCCAGAGGCGGCGGAGCGCCACTGGGACGCGCTGCTGAAGCTGTTCGGCGAAAGCCTGTAAACACCATCATGCATGCGCTGCGGCGTCTTGATCGTCCTCGTCGCAGGTCGCGTTGGCGCCGCGGGTACCCAGTCCGACATCGCACGCCCGACGCCACCTGCGAGCGCAGCCCAACGTCCAACAGGAGAACCCCATGAGCACTGTCCTGATCACAGGCGCCAACCGCGGCATCGGTCTTGCACTGGCGCAGCATTTCGCTGGCCGCGGCGACCACGTCATCGGCGCCTGCCGCCACGCCAGCAAGGAACTGGAGGCGACCGGCGCACGCATCGAGTCCGGCGTCGACGTCACCGACGCAGCGGCGCTGGCCGGGTTGGCCGCGCGGCTGGGCGAGGCGCGCCTCGACCTGCTGGTGCTCAACGCCGGCGTCCTCGACCGCCAGTCGCTGGGATCGATCGACGCCGCCGGCTTCGACAGCATGCGCCGCCAGTTCGAGGTCAACGCGCTGGGCCCGCTGCGCGTGGTGCAGGCGCTGCTGGCAAACCTCGCCGACGGCGCGAAAATCGGCATCATCACCAGCCGCATGGGCTCGGTTGCCGACAACGGCTCCGGCGGCTCCTACGGTTACCGCGCTTCCAAGGCCGCGGTGAACGCCATCGGCAAGTCGCTGGCGGTCGACCTGCATCCGCGCGGGATCGCGGTGTTCCTGCTGCACCCCGGTTACGTCGCCACCGACATGGTCGGTGGCCACGGCGATGTCACCCCGGCGCAGGCGGCAGCCGGCCTCGTCGACCGTCTCGACAGTCTCGGCCTGGACGACAGTGGCAGCTTCTGGCACGCCAACGGCCAGCCGCTACCCTGGTAGCGGGGCGCGACGCTTCGGCAGGCAGGCACCGCCACGGGCGGTAGTCAGGACGCCTTCTTTTTCGCCAGGCGCAGCCAGGTGTCGACGACGGTGTCGGGGTTGAGCGACATCGATTCGATGCCCTGGTCCATCAGCCATTCGGCGAGGTCGGCGTGGTCGCTGGGGCCCTGGCCGCAGATGCCGACGTACTTGCCCTTGGCGCGGGCGGCCTCGATTGCCATGGCCAGCAGCTTCTTGACCGCCGCGTTGCGCTCGTCGAACAGGCTGGCGACGATGCTGGAGTCGCGATCCAGGCCCAGCGTCAACTGGGTGAGGTCGTTGGAACCGATCGAGAAGCCGTCGAAGATCTCCAGGAACTCCTCGGCCAGCAGCGCGTTCGACGGCACCTCGCACATCATGATGATCTTCAGCGGTTCGCCACCCTCGTGTGCCACGCCCTGCTTGAGGCCGTTGCGTTCCAGCACCTCGACCACCTTGCGGCCCTCGTCCAGCGTGCGCACGAACGGGATCATCACCCAGACGTTGTCCAGGCCCATGCTCTCGCGCACCTTCTTCACCGCCTTGCATTCCAGCGCGAAGGCGGCGGCGAAGCTGTCGTCGACGTAGCGGCTGGCGCCGCGGAAGCCGATCATGGGGTTTTCCTCGTCCGGCTCGTAGGCGGTGCCGCCGAGCAGGTTGGCGTACTCGTTGGACTTGAAGTCCGACAGCCGCACGATGGTGGTTTTCGGGTAGACCGAGGCCGCGATGGTCGCGATGCCTTCGGCCAGCCGGTCGACGTAGAACTCCACCGGGCCGGCGTAGCCGGCGATGCGCGCGTCGATCTTCGCCTTGAGCTCGGCGTCCTGGCTGTCGTATTCGAGCAGCGCCTTCGGGTGCACGCCGATGTGGCTGGCGATGATCATCTCCAGCCGCGCCAGGCCGATGCCGGCGTTCGGCAATTGGCCGAAGTCGAAGGCGCGCTCGGGGTTGGCGACGTTCATCATGATCTTCAGCGGCGCCTCGGGCATGTCGCCAAGATCGGTGGTGACGTGCTCGAAGGCCAGCGTGCCGGCGTAGATGTTGCCGGTATCGCCCTCGGCGCAGGACACCGTGACCTCGTCGCCGTCGGGAATGAGGTCCAACGCGTTGCCGGTGCCGACCACCGCCGGCACGCCCAGCTCGCGGGCGATGATGGCGGCGTGGCAGGTGCGGCCGCCACGGTTGGTGACGATGGCGGCGGCGCGCTTCATGATCGGCTCCCAGTCCGGGTCGGTCATGTCGGCCACCAGGACGTCGCCCTCCTTGAACTGGTTCATGTGCTCGAGCGAGCGCACGATGCGTGCCTTGCCGCAGCCGATCTTCTGGCCGATGGCGCGGCCCGAGGCCAGGACCTCACCGGTTTCACTGAGATGGAACCGTTCGCGTTGCGTGGCATGGGCGCGTGATTTCACCGTTTCCGGGCGCGCCTGGACGATGTAGATCTTGCCGCTCTCGCCGTCCTTGGCCCACTCGATGTCCATCGGGCGCTTGTAATGCTCCTCGATGGTCAGCGCCTGGCGCGCCAGCGCCTGCACGTCCTCGTCGCTGATGCAGAAGCGCTGCTGCAGTTCCGCTGGGGTCGCCTCGACGCGCACGCTCTCGCCGTCGTTCTCCGAGTACACCATGCGCTGTTCCTTGCTACCCAGCTG
The DNA here is from genome assembly GCA_035699085.1 of Rhodanobacteraceae bacterium. GTDB lineage: Bacteria > Pseudomonadota > Gammaproteobacteria > Xanthomonadales > Rhodanobacteraceae > DASSBG01. The sequence goes on along the minus strand of DASSBG010000008.1, from coordinate 94,363 downwards.
GCGCGAGACGATGGCCGGCTTGTCCTTGCGCAGGCTCGGCTTGAAGACATAGAACTCGTCCGGGTTGACGGCCCCCTGCACGACCATCTCGCCGAGGCCGTAGCTGCCGGTGACGAAGACCACGTCGCGGAAGCCGGATTCGGTGTCAAGCGTGAACAACACGCCGGAAGCCCCGATGTCCGAGCGCACCATCAGCTGCACGCCTGCGGACAGGAACACGTCGTCGTGGCGGAAGCCATGGTGCACGCGGTAGGTGATGGCGCGGTCGTTGTACAGCGAGGCGAAGACTTCGCGGATCTTCTGCAGCACCTCGTCAGTGCCGACGACATTGAGGAAGGTCTCCTGTTGGCCGGCGAAGCTGGCGTCAGGCAAATCCTCGGCGGTGGCCGATGAGCGTACGGCGACGGCGATCTCGCCACCGCCGGCCTCCCCGCAGAGCTTGGCGTAGGCATCGCGGATCGCCTGTTCCAGCTCGCCGGGCAGTGGTGTTTCGACAATCCAGCCGCGGATTTCCTTGCCGGCACCGGCCAGCGCGTCGACGTCCTCGACGTCGAGCGTCTTCAGCCGCTCGGCGATGCGTGTGGCGACGCCGCTTTTCTCAAGCCAGGTCTGGTAGGCGTCGGCGGTGGTGGCGAAGCCGTTGGGGACGGAGACGCCGAGCTCCGCCAAATTGCCGATCATCTCTCCGAGGGAGGCGTTCTTGCCGCCGACTTGCGCAATGTCGCTCATGCGCAGCGAATCAAACCACAGCACCAGGTCGCTCAAGGGAATCTCCGCATTCGATCGAGGCGAGCGGCGCGTTTGCGCGGCGCGCGGGAACATTCATTTTCGCGTGTCGACGCGTGCGAGACAAGCGCGCGAGGCCGCGGGCCGGCCATGTGGTTGGCGCTGGGTTCAGCGGGTGAGGTGAGCGTTGGGGCGGCGACGCGAGAACGTGAGACGCGGCTGACAGTGGCGGTGCCGGCGAGAGGCGCAGGTCCCGGGCGCCGGGGTGGCGCGCGTGGCGCGGGGAGATCAGGGCGCATGAAAAACCCTCCCCGGCGAACCGGGGAGGGTTTGGGTTGACCGCGCCAGTTCGCGGGCGTTGCCTCAGTCGCCCGGCGGCCGCGAGAGCATTTGGACTGGCACGTCGGTGCGCTTGAAGGTGCCGTTGTCGATGTCGATGGACAACGTGTTCCCGGTCAGTGTACCGTCTGGCGCATTGAGGTCCAGCATCAGCGTGCCAACCTGCTCGGCCGGGATCGGCTGCTCGCCGCAGGCGCGGCAGTAACCGGTCAGCTGGTAGAGGTTGAAGGTGGTGCCGGGGCCGTAGGCATTCGGCTCCGCCTGCACCCAGCGCGACTTGTTGTCCTTGTCGTAGTAGTAGAACAGCGCGCTCAGCGTGGTGCTGTCGCCGGTGGTCCAGTTGATCACGCTGAAGCCCCAGCCGCTGTCGCCCTCTCCATGGTTCCACAGGCCATTGAGGTCGTGGGCCGCCTCCGGGTGCGCCTCCGGCGCGAGGATCGGCTGGATGCACCAGGTCCGGGTGAGGTCGTTGATGGTCCAGCGCATGAGCGCGAGATGCTCGCCGGTATGACCTGCGCACGCCGGGTCGGCGGCGGCGTAGCCCGTGAAGTCGATGCTCAGGCTGCCGGTGTAGCCCGGGTCGGGGCGGGAACCGTGGGTCGCCGGGTCATACATCGGCCGTTGCAACGGCGCCGGCTCGCCGGCGGTGTCCCGGCTCTCGTAATGGCCGTCGCGCAAGCGCCCGCTGGAGAGGAAGAACGTGCTCTTGCCGCTGTCGTCGAAGGTGTAGAACTCGACCGCGTAGATGTCGCCGGCCGGGTCCCGGGCGAACGGTTCAAGGTCGATGCCGTGACCGCTGTGCTTCGGATCGTTCCAGGTGCCCTTGATCGGCGCCTCCTTCGTGTCGATGGACCAGCCCACCTTTTCCAGCACCGGCTCGGCCAGGCCGACCGTCGTCGGATAGTTCGGCTGGATGAAGTGGTCCATCAGCTGGCCGGGGTTCGAATCGTCGTCGAAGTGCGACAGCGTGGAGCCGGGCTCGGCGTCGGATGGCGCGTACAGCGGCACCAGGTCGTCCGGATAGCTGTTGCCGCGCAGCTGGTTGACAGGATTCATTGCCAGCCGTGCATCGTTCCAGACCAGGTGGGTGCCCGACTCGAGAGCGGCCTGGGCGTCGGCCAGGTCGAGGTCGGCGAAGGTCGTGACGTCGTCGCCCCGGGTGTAGCCGACGTTGAGGGTGAAGATGTCGTTGCGGTCGCCAAAACTGCCGAAGTCGGGATTGTCCACTTCGTCCGTGCTGGCGTCGTCATCGTCGTCATAGGTGGGGCTGGTGTCGACGCCGCTGAGGAAGCCGAGGCCGTGGGTCAACTCGTGCACGGTGACCGAGACGATCAGCCGCTCGTCGTGTACATCGTCATAGTTGTGCTCCGCGACCTTGTCGCTGTTGTAGCGAACGACGATGTCGGGGATCTCGCAGCTGATTTCGGAGGGATCGAACTTGCACATCTTGGTGCCCGCGAGCCGCACCGCCGCTGGCGTCGAGTACCAGACCTCCTGGTTGGGCAAGCCGGGCGTTTCGGCGAAGCTGTAGGTCGGGCCGGCGGCCGCCAGCGTCCAGCTGTCGGCATCGTCGGCATCGCCGTACTTGGTCCAGCAGGCCTGGACGGTGATCGGCACCGCGCTGTGCACCTGCGGCGCCAGCTTTTCGGTGGCGTCGATCAGCAGGCTCTTGCGGAATGCTCCGAGGGTGGTGTCGTTGGTGCCGTCATGGTCGCTGTCGAGCGGCGTTGCGTCGTTCCAGGGCCCTACATCGCAGTCCGACGTCTTTGTCCAGCCCATCACGTCCTTCAGGGTCTGCGATGGCTCGTCGAAGTTGATCTCGAACACCGTATTGGGGCGGCTGGAGGTGGCCACGGCAGTGGTGAAGGTCACCGTCGCCGTGGTCGCCAGGTGGTTGCTCAGTGCGAAATGCCAGGTACCGGCGTGCAGCGCGGGATGACTCCAGTCGGCGATGCTCAGCCGTGCCGTGCCGTCCGAATTCCGGGAATAGTAGGAGGCATTCGCAATGCCGGTGGTGAATTCCGTATCCGACGCGTACATGTCGAGCTTGCCGGCATGGCCGCCATCGACCGTGGCGGTAACTGTCAGCAGGCGCGTGCCCTCGGGCACGGTGACCGCCACGTCCTTGAAGGCAAAGGCCGGGATGGTGATCTCCGTACTGTCGGCATGGGCCCAGCCGGCGGCCAGGAGGAGAAGCAGGGAAAGGCAAAGCTTGCGCATGGTCTGTCTCACTTCCTCGCCGGCGTGACGGTGCGCGTGTCGCGCTGCTGCGCGGCAGTCACCATTGGGCTGTGCACGACGTCGCAGCGCGCCTGCAGCGTGCCGTCTGGCCGGCGGCTGGCCGTGACGCGGGTCCAGTTGGGCGCGAACTTGGCCACCGGCTTCAAGAGGCCGGAGCGCCCGGCGCTGATGACTGGCACGGGCGCGTTGCCTGCATTCGCAGGCCCAAGTTTCACGGCCGGCCGGCTGGCATCGATGGCCTGCGCGTGCGCGCCGGCCGCACCCGTCGCCACCATGGCGGCAAGCAGGGCAGGGAGAAGTTTCATGTGGGATTCCGCGGGGATAGACTGGGTTCAGTGTCAGTTAGGGTCAGTGAGGTGTCAAGGGACTGGATCAAGAAACCGGCATTGATGCCGACCGGCCTCACCGCCTGCGTTTGCAGGTCGCCGCCCGCCGCTGGAGGCCGTTCATCTGCCGTTGCGTGCAAGCAACACCGCGATAGCCGCTTGATGGCAGTCGGCGGCGCACGCGCGGTACCCGGCCGCTGCGCCTGCTGCGCGCCGCAAGTGACTGAAATCCTGGTGATTGCAGCGGGATCCGGCACCGGCGGCGGCGCGCGCGGCAACCCGGCGGGATCGGCTTCATGCGAAGCAGTCGATGGTTTTTTGCCACGCCACTGTTGCATGCTTGACACGTCGTGGCGCGGGCGGGATAATGCGCTCGCAACTTGCCACTCCTACGGAAAGCTGCACAGGGCTATGCGACGAGCAAAAGCGGTCTCGCGCACATTTGAGGGAGCGTTCCGGTCACGGGCGCTCCCCCTTTCCTTTTTGGTGGGGGCGTTTCTCGGAGTGCCGCTGGCAGCTTCGGCTGCGCCGCATTCCAGCGACCTCATGGCCCGTTGGCGCGCCTACGCGCTGAACCGCATTACTCCGGATTTCGATTGGGCACAGCCCGTGGCGCACGCCGCGCCGCCGACCGTGCTCGACGGTGCGCTTGAGCGCCCGCCCTCATTCCATGTAGACACGCGGGCGGCTGCCGACTCGCCATTCGCCTTGCGCCTGGATGTACGTGGCGACGCCATCAGCTTCACCCATGCCCATGGCGACCGGCCATCGGCCACGCCACTGCTGGACATGGTCGGCGGCACCCCCTTCAGCGGGAGCGTGACCAAGCCGGGCATCGTTGGCCACTTTGGCGCCGCGGGCCACGTTGGCGCATCGGTGGTACTGGCCCACCAGCGCTTTGCCGCGCCGCTGCTCGATGGCTACAACTTCACCGTCAGCATGCCGCACTCCGGCATCGCGGCGCTCACGGAAACCTCGCACGGCGCGGGCCTTGAAGTGCGCGCAAGCGACCGTTTTGCGCCGCGGCTGAGCTGGTACGCGAGTTACCGCTCACGCATTCGCATGGATGCGTTCCAGAAGTACCGCGGCATTTACGGCAAACCGGGCGATCTGGACATCCCGGCGCAGGCGCATGTCGGCCTGGGCTGGGCCATGAGCCCCAGCACCCAGTGGCGCGCGGGCGTCGACCGCGTGATGTACAGCAGCACCGAGCCGTTCGTCTCGGCATCCTTGCCGCGACGCCTGCTGGCGGTGCTGGGCAGCGGCAACAGCCCCGAGTTCCGCTGGCGTGACCTGGACATCTACAGCGCAACGCTGATGCACGAGATCGACAACAGCAGCCGCTGGAGCCTGCGCTACAGCACCGGCGAGCAGCCGCACGCGACGTCGGCGCTGCTGGACAACGTGCTCAGCGAGAGCGCCGCGGATTACGCGGTGGCGGCATCTTACAGCGTGGATGTCGGCAGCCATGCGCAATGGCACTTCATGGCCAACTACGCGCCAGCAGAGTTCGTACTCGGTTTGCCGGGCAGCGCCCGCATGGCGCGCGGCGATGGCAGCCGCCAGCTCGAGTTCGAGATGCTCTGGACCATGAGCTTCTAGCGACGCCGACCCGCGGCCGCGCCAGCGCCTCCCAATCCCGATCCCCTGTTCCGGCCGTCGCTACCCCAGCACGGTGAGGTCGGACGCGCCCGGCTGGTAGCCGGAATCCAGGCCCTGGTGGACGTACATCATGGCCCGCCGTGCGGCCACCCGCGGCTCCAGGCCTGTCGCCAGGCCCGCGGCCAGCGCCGAGGCCAGCGCGCAACCCGTGCCGTGTCCGGTCACCCGCAGGCGCGAGTGGCGCAGGCCGAGCTCGCCATCCTCGTCAAAGAAATGGTCGACGATTTCCCGCCCCTGGCCATGGCCACCGGTCAGCAGCACCGTGCGCGCACCCATCTCGCGCAGGCGCGCGCCGGCGGTGGCGGCGTCGGCCGGTTTGCTGATGCGCATGCCCAACAGTGCCTCCGCCTCGGGCAGGTTGGGCGTCACCGCGTCCGCCAGCGGGATCAGCCGCCGGATCATGATGTCCATCGCCTTCTCATCCAGCAAGCGCGCGCCGGTGGTGGCGATCATCACCGGGTCGAGCACCAGCTGGCGCGGCTTGCGCGCGGCCATCTCCTCGGCTACCAGTTCCGCCGTCTCGCGGTTGCCCAGCATGCCGATCTTCACCGCCGCGACCTCGTAGTCGTCGAACACGGCCGCGATCTGGCTGCGGATGTGTTCCAGCGGCACCATGTGCACGGCCGTCACGCCGCGGGTGTTTTGCGAGGTGACCGCGGTGATCGCGGTGGTGCCGTGCGCGCCGCAGGCGGCGATCGCCTTGAGGTCGGCCTGGATGCCGGCGCCGCCGCCGGAGTCGGAGCCGGCGATGGCCAACACCACCGGGCGCGCATGCGCGCCACGGTGCTTGTGGCGGGTCTGGTTGCTGGCTGTCGTCACAGGGCCTCCGCGGCGAAGTCGGCGAGCCGCGAGCGTTCGCCGCGGCGCAGGGTGATGTGGGCCGAGTGTTTCCACTGCTTGAAGCGGTCGACCGCATAGGTCAAGCCCGAGGTGGTTTCGGTCAGGTAGGGCGAGTCGATCTGCTCGACGTTGCCCAGGCAAATCATCTTGCAGCCAGGGCCGGCGCGGGTGATCAGCGTCTTCATCTGCTTCGGCGTGAGGTTCTGGGCCTCGTCGATGATCACGTAGCGGCTGAGGAAGGTGCGCCCGCGCATGAAGTTCAGCGAACGGATCTTGATTCGCGAAGTCAGCAGGTCATTGGTCGCCTGCCGTGCCCATGCGCCGCTTTCGCCAGGGTCGGCCAGGACTTCGAGGTTGTCGGTGAGCGCGCCCATCCAGGGCGTCATTTTCTCCTCCTCGGTGCCCGGCAGGAAGCCGATGTCGTCTCCGACCGGCACCGTGGCGCGGGTCATGATGATCTCGCGGTAGCGCTGCTGGTCCATCACCTGGGCCAGGCCCGCGGCCAGCGCCAGCAGCGTCTTGCCGGTGCCCGCATTTCCGAGGAGGGTGACGAAGTCGACGTCCGGGTCCATCAGCACGTTGAGGGCAAAGTTCTGTTCGCGGTTGCGCGCCGAGATGCCCCAGACGCTGCGGCTGGCGTGGGTGTGGTCATCGAGCAGCACCAGCCTCGCCTTGTCCTCGTCGACATCCAGCACCCTCAATTCAACGCCGTTTTCGGCCGGCATCCACAGGCATTCGTTGGGGTACCAGCCGTTGCCCTCGAGCGGCTTTACCTCGTAATAGGTGCGGCCGTGGTCCGACCATGAGCGCACTTCGGGATGTTGCTCCCAGAAATCCGCGTCCAGCTGCGCGGAGCCCGGAAACAGCAGGGCGAAATCATCCAGTGCGCGATCGTTCTCGTAGTCCTCCGCGGTCAAGCCCTGGATGGTGGCCTTGATCCGCAGGTTGATGTCCTTGGTCACCAGGATCACGGCTGCGTCCGGGTGCTGGTCGCGCAGGTCGACCACGGCCGCGAGGATGCGGTTGTCCGCCTTGCCGTTGCCGTTGCCGGACAGGTGCTGGAAGTACAGCCGGCCCTGCTCGCCGCTGCGCGACAGCTTGAGGCCCTCGGGCGTGGTCAGCGGCAGGCCGTCGGTGATGCCGTTGCCATTGCCGCGCTCGATCAGGCCGCTGAGGAAGCGGCTGGCCTGGCGCGCGTTGCGCGCCACTTCGGAGCCACCGATCTTCTTTTCGTCCAGCTCCTCCAGCACGGTCATCGGGATGAAGACATCATGCTCCTCGAAACGGAACAGCGAAGCCGGGTCATGCAGGAGGACGTTGGTGTCGAGGGCGTAGATGCGCTTGCGCGCGGCACTTCGTGTCATGCGGTGGGCTCGTTCATGGGGTTGCTCGGGGAAGCGCGCCGGCCGCGCACGGGAGGCCGCACACGGCCGTCGCGGCGGCGGTCAGTCGCCAATGGCGTCCAGCACGGCTTGCGCGTGGCCGCGCACCTTCACGCCACGCCATGCTTCACGCACGATGCCCTTGGGGTCGATCAGGAAGGTGCTGCGCACAACCCCCATGTACTTCTTGCCGAACATGGACTTCTCGTGCAGCACGTCGAAGGCCTTGCACCAAGCTTCATCGGCATCGACCACCAGGGGAAAAGGCAGTTGGTACTTGTCGCTGAAGTTGCAATGCGACTTTGCGGAGTCACGCGACACGCCGAGGATGCGTGCGTTGCGGCGCTCGAACTCCGGCTGCAGGTCACGGAAATCCTTCGCCTCGATGGTGCAGCCGGGCGTGTTGTCCTTGGGGTAGAAATAGACGACCACCCAGTGGCCGCGCAGGTCGGCCAGCGACAACGCTTCACCGCCGGTGGTGCCACTCAAATCGGGTACTTTGCTGCCGGTATCGATCATCGCCTGTGCGCCTCGCGTTGGTCAGAACTTCATCGGGTCCATGATGGCATCGAGGTTGAGGCCATCACACAGCTCCATGAAATCGTCGCGCAGCGAAGCGATGTGGCTGTCGGCGGGAATGCCGATGGTGATCTGCGCGGAGAACATCTCGGCACCGGTCTGCATCGCATGGTAACGCATCGACGACAGCTGCTCGACGCTGATGCCGCGGCGGCTGAAAAAGTCGATCACCTCCACGAGGATGCCGGGCTTGTCGGCGGCGATCACCTCGACCATGTAGGGCAGCAAATGGCCCTGCGGACCGCGGGGCGCGGTGCGGTACCAGGACAGGTGCAGGTCGCCGTCGCGGGCGAACTTGCCCAGCGCCGACTCAAGCTTGGCTATCGCATCCCACGGGCCCTGGGCCAGCAGCGCCACCGAGGCGTCGGCACCGAGCGTGGCGACGCGCACGTCCACCAAGCTGCAGCCGCAGTCGGCAATACGCCGGACCATCGACAGCAGGGGTGAACGCAGGCTTGGGGTCAGGGTGTGGATCAGCAGTTGGTTGTCGCTGCCCGGTCGTGTGGGATTGGAGTTCAAGGGATTCCTTCCGTCGATGCCCTGACTGCCGCCGCAAGCGGCCGGCGCCGTGGCGGCCAGCTTACTTGCCGATGGCGCGAAGCCGCAAGTAACATGGCCGCTTCAGACACTGCGGGTTGGCCACCGGTTTGCATATCTCAGGCAGCATCTGCGCGCTGGCGACGCCGTTCGACGACGACGGCGCGCTGGATTTGCCGGCGTTTGAGCGGCTGCTCAAGTACCAGCTCGATGGTGGCACCGAGGGCGTGGTGGTGGCTGGCTCGACCGGCGAGGCGCACATGCTCGGCGAGGTCGAGTTTGACCGCCTGCTGACCTGTGCGCTGACGGTGGTCGACGGTGCGGTGCCGGTGATAGCCGGCACCGGCGCGGCGGCCACCAGCGAGACCGTGGCGCAGACGCGGCGCGCCGCCAGCATTGGCGCCGACGCGGCGCTGGTGGTCACGCCTTATTATGTACGGCCGACGCAGGATGGTTTGCGCCGGCACTTTCTCGAGGTGGCCGACCGGGCCGACGTGCCGATCATCCTCTACAATGTGCCCAGCCGCTGCGCTTGTGACATGCAGCCGCAGACCGTGGCCTCCTTGCGCGACCACGAGCAGATCATCGGCATCAAGGAAGCCGTCGGCGAGCCGGCGCGGATGCTGGCGCTGGCGGAGCTCGCGGGCGATGACTTTGTCTATTTGTCGGGCGACGACGGCAGCGCCGGCGAGGCAATGCTGGGCGGGGCCGATGGCGTCGTCTCGGTGTTGGCGAACCTGGTGCCGCGGCGTTTCCGCGCCATGTGCGATGCGGCACGCGGCGGCGACAGGCAGGGGGTGGCGGAGGCTTTCGCGGCCTGGCGGCCACTGATGGAAGCGCTGGAGTGCGCGCCGAATCCGATCCCGGTGAAGGCCGCGCTGGCGGCGCTGGAATTATGCGGTGCCCGTTTGCGGGCGCCATTGTACGAACTGGAACCGGGCGCCGCACGCGACCGGCTGACGAACGCGGTGCGGGAGCTGGCCGCGTCAACCACGGAACCATGAAACCATGACCAAGATGATGGCCGCCGCGTTGGCGGTGCTGCTGCTCGGCGGCTGTGCCAGCACGCCCGAGTGGGAACAGGCCAGGGCGGTACCGCCGCTGACGATTCCTGCGGGGCTGGACAAGCCTGGCGTGAGTTCGGAGATGGTGGTGCCGAAGATCGGTGACAGCGACTTGCCGCCACCGCGCTCGACGCGGCCACCGGCCAGCGATCGCAGCATCGTGCTGGCCAGCGGAGTGGACGCGGCCTACCAGCAGGTGGGCGCCGTGCTGGAGGCGGCCAAGGTTGGCGCCATCGTCACGCGCGATGCGGCGCAGCACCTGTACCGGCTCAAGCTGACGCAAGACGAGGTGCAGCCGCCGCCGAGCTCGTTCTGGCATCGGCTGTTCCACGCCGAGCCCGACACCAGCGGCTTGCACTACGCCGACATCAGCATCCTGCCAGCCGCCAACGGCAACAGCACGGTGGCCATCGATGGTGACGCGCTGGCGGTCGCCAGGCTGCATCGGCTGCTGGATGCGCACTCGACGGTGGTCAACGATTCAGCCGCCGACAGCGACAACGGCTGACGGCCACGGCGGCTGCGACACCGGGCAGTCTTTCGCGGCCCTGGATGCCGCGGCGCTGCCGGACCAGCGGCGCGAGGCGCCTGCGGCAGTGGTAAATGGCGCTCCCTACGAGACTCGAACTCGTGTTACCGCCTTGAGAGGGCGGTGTCCTGGACCGCTAGACGAAGGGAGCGTGCTGAAACGCGGCGCGCTAGTATAGCCAAATTGGCTCGCCGGGCAACGCCCGCGCGCCGCGGCCGCGCCGATGCAGGCTTGCAGCGCCACCAGCGGCCGCCTGCAAAACCCCAAGGAATCCACGTTTGAATCACAGCCAGGATCGCGAGCCCACGCCACAGTTGCGCATTTACTCGCGCGACGAGCACGCCATTTCCCGCAAGCACATCAGCGGCCCGGCACTGAAGGTGCTGTATCGCTTGAATGAGGCGGGCCATACCGCGTGCCTGGTCGGCGGAGCGGTTCGCGACCTGCTGCTCGGAATCGCGCCGAAGGATTACGACGTTGCCACCGATGCCACGCCCGAGGAGGTCAAGCGGTTGTTCCGCAACTGCCGGCTGATCGGTCGACGTTTCCGGCTGGCGCACGTGGTCTTCGGCCGCGAGATCATCGAAGTCGCCACCTTTCGCGGCACCGGCGCAGGGGCGGACGACGACGGCGCCGTCGACCGTCACATCGTCGATGGCCGGATTTTGCGCGACAACGTCTGGGGCAGCATCGAGGAAGACGCGTTGCGACGCGACTTCCGCGTCAATGCGCTGTACTACGACATCAGCGACTTCAGCGTGCGCGACTACGCAGGTGGCGTCGAGGACCTGCATGACCGCGTGCTGCGCCTCATCGGGGATCCCGAACAGCGCTATCGCGAGGACCCGGTGCGCATGCTGCGCGCGGCGCGGCTGGCGGCGAAGCTCGACTTCCGGATCGCCGACGAGACCGCCGCACCGTTTGCCCACCTCGGGCCGCTGCTTGCCGAGGCGGCGCCGGCGCGGCTGTTCGACGAATCCCTGAAGATGTTCCTGTCGGGCCACGGGCTGGCCAGCATGCGTGTGTTGCGTTACCACGGCCTGCTGCAGCATTTGTTCCCGGTGACGGCGCGTGCGCTGGCGCGCGATGATGACGCGCTGGAGGCGCTGGTCGACGGCGGCCTGATCAGCACCGATCGGCGGGTCGCCGAAGGCAAGAGCGTGACGCCGGCGTTCCTTTTTGCGGTGCTGTTGTGGGGTGAGGTGCGGCATGCCGCGGCGGAGCTGGTTGCGGCCGGTGAGGACGAGCCGTCGGCTTGGGAGCGCGCTGCCGCGCGGACCGTTGCCGAACAAGCGGCGCGGGTGTCGATCCCGCGCCGTTTCGTCTACACGATGGAGGAAATCTGGGCGCTGCAGCGGCGTGTCGTTGACCGCAGCCGCAAAGGCACGTTGCGCCTGCTGGCGCATCCGCGGTTCCGCGCCGCCTACGATTTCCTGTTGCTGCGCGCCGCCGAATCGCCGGAGGTGGCCGAGCTGGGGCAATGGTGGACCGAGGCGCAAGAGCTGCCACACGACGAACTGGCCGAGCGCTTGCAGGCGATGCCCGAGAGTCCGCAGGCGGAGCAGGCCATCTCGCCACCGCGCAAGCGCCGGCGCCGTCGCGGACGGCGCGGCGGCCGCGCCAGGCACGCGGGCGAGCGGCCGGCGGGTGAGGGTGAATGAGTACTGCCTACGTCGCGCTTGGCAGCAACATGGAGCAGCCGCGAATGCAGGTTGAGCGGGCGTTCGTGGCGCTGGACGCGCTGCCGGGCACGTCGCTGGTCCGTCGCTCGGGCCTCTACCTGACCCCTCCCTGGGGTTTTGTCGAGCAGCCGGACTTCATCAACGCCGTCGCCGAACTGGAGACGGTGCGCAAGCCGCTGGACCTGCTGCAGGACCTGCAAGCCATCGAGAAGGCCCAGGGCCGCGAGCGCAGCGGCCTGCGCTGGGGACCGCGCACGCTTGACCTGGACCTGCTGCTGTACGACCAGCGGCAGATCGACGACGGGTCGCTGCAGTTGCCGCACCCGCGCCTTGGTCAGCGGCCGTTCGTGTTGCTGCCGTTGGCCGAGATCGCGCCGGAGCTCGAAGTGCCCGGTCTCGGGCGCGTCCGCGAGCTGCTGGCGCGCACCGGCGCCGACGCCTGCCGGCGGGTAGCCTGAGGAGCGCGCATGCCGACCACCGACGCCAAGGCCCCGATGTCGCGCAAGCCGATGACGGTGCCGGGCCTGCAGGCAATGAAGGCTGCAGGGCAGCGGATCGTTGCGCTGACCTGCTACGACTACAGTTTCGCCGCGCGGATCGAGGCGGCCGGGATCGACGTGGTGCTGGTCGGCGATTCGCTGGGCATGGTCGTGCAAGGCCATGCCAGCACCTTGCCGGTGGATGTCGAGCAGATGGTCTACCACAGCGCCGCCGTGGCCCGTGGCCTTGGCAACACGCTGTTGATCGCGGATCTGCCGTTCATGAGCTATCGGGACGTACCGCATGCCCTTGATGCCGCGGCGGCCTTGATGGCGCGTGGCGGCGCGGCAATGGTCAAGCTCGAGGGCGGTGGCTGGACAGCCGAGGTCGTCCAGGCACTGAGCGAGCGTGACGTGCCCGTGTGCGGGCATCTCGGCCTGACGCCGCAGTCGGTGCACAAGCTCGGTGGCTACCGCACGCAGGGCAAGCAACACGACGCCGCCGAGGCATTGCAGCACGAGGCGCAGGCACTCGCCGCAGCCGGTGCCGACCTGCTGGTGCTTGAGGCCGTGCCGGCGGCGTTGGCGGCGCGCATTACCGAGGCCTTGCCGATCCCCGTGGTCGGCATCGGTGCCGGGCCACACTGCGACGGCCAGGTGCTGGTGCTTTACGACATGCTCGGCATCACGCCGGGCCGGCGGCCGAAGTTCAGCAAGGATTTCCTCGCCGGCCACGGCGACATCGGCGCGGCCCTTGCAGCCTACGCCGAGGCCGTCCGCGCCGGTGAGTTCCCGGGCGACGAGCACTCGACGTGAGCGTGGAGGTGCCCGGCGTCGCGGACGCGGCGGCGCTGCGTGCCGCGCTGGGTGGCTGGCGTGCGCGCGGCGAACGCGTGGCGCTGGTGCCCACCATGGGCAACCTCCACGCTGGCCACTTCAGCTTGCTGGATCTGGCCCGCAACCACGCCGCGCGGGTGGTCGTCAGCGTCTTCGTCAACCCGACGCAATTCGGACCCGGAGAGGATTTCTCGCGCTATCCACGCACCCTGGCGGAGGACCGCGCGGGACTGGCGCGGCACGGTTGCGACCTGCTGTTCGCGCCGGCGGTGGAGACCATGTATCCGTTGGGGCTGGACGCGGCGGTGCGCGTACACGTGCCGGGGCTGAGCGAGGTGCTGGAAGGCGCGCAGCGGCCCGGTCATTTTGACGGCGTCGCCACGGTGGTCGCGCGGCTGTTCAACCTGGTGCAGCCCGACGTGGCCGTGTTCGGGCGCAAGGACTACCAGCAGTTCCTGGTGCTGCAGCGCATGGTTCGCGACCTGGCCTGGCCGATCGAGTTGCTCACTGCGCCCATCGTGCGCGAGCCGGATGGCCTGGCCATGAGCTCGCGCAATCGTTACCTCGACGCGGACCAGCGTGCGCGCGCCAGCGTCATCCACGCCACGCTCGGGCGGATGCGCGAATCGCTGGTCGCGGGCGCGCCGTACGGCGAGGTCGAGGCGGCTGCATGTTCGCAACTTGAAGATGCCGGCCTCGCCTGCGAGTACGCCGTGGTCCGCAATGCCCGGGACTTGTCGCTGCCGACCGATGCCGCGCCACGCGTCGCCCTCATCGCCGCCCGCCTTGGCAGCACCCGGTTGATCGACAACCTGGAGGTGTGAGGAAGCAGGGAACACGGAGCAGGGAAAGGCGCAGCCTGCCGGAGCCGCGGTGCATCGCAGGTTGGCGGTGGGCGAAGCGAACCCCAACAGCCGAGCAGTCGGCAGCACGATTCGCGTCGCGCCCGCGCCCGCGCCCGCGCCAGGGAGCAGGGACCGAACGAGCGGCACGGGGTCCGCTATTTGCGATCCTCCATTCTCCATTCCCGCTTCCCGCGCAGCTGCGCGCGCAAGGCCCATGCGACGTGCTCGCGCACGATGGCGGAGGGATGGTCGGCACGCGCTTTCAGCGCGTCGCGCACGGCGGGCGAGGGTGGCGCGTTGCCCAGCGCCACGGCGATGTTGCGCAGCCAGCCCTCGTAGCCGGTGCGGCGGATCGCCATGCCTTCGGTCTTGCGCAGGAACTCGTCCTCGCTCCAGCCGAACAGCTCCACCAGCCGGGTGCCGTCGAGGCTGTGCCGGGGCGCAAAGTCGGGTTCCTCGGCTTGCTGCGCGAACTTGTTCCAGGGGCAGGCCAGTTGGCATTCGTCGCAGCCGAAGATGCGGTTGCCCATCGGCGCGCGCAGTTCCTCCGGGATCGACCCCTTGAGCTCGATGGTCAGGTACGAGATGCAGCGGCGCGCATCGAGCTGGTACGGGCCGACGATTGCCTGCGTCGGACATACATCGATGCAGCGCGTGCAGCTGCCGCAGTGCGCGCTGGCCGGCGGGTCGACCGGCAGCGGCAGGTCGGTGAACAGCTCGCCGAGGAAGAAATACGAGCCACTCTTGCTGTTGATAAGCAGTGTGTGCTTGCCGATCCAGCCCAGCCCGGCGTTGCGCGCCAGCGCCTTCTCCAGCACCGGCGCCGAGTCGACGAAGGCACGGTAGCCGAAGTCGCCCACACGCCCGCCGATGCGGTCGGCCAGCTTCTGCAGGCGCTGGCGCATCAGCTTGTGGTAATCGCGGCCGAGCGCGTAGCGCGACACGTAGCCCCGCTCGCCATCGGCCAGCACCGCGTCGGCATCGGCAAGCCCGGCCGGCGCGTAGTCCATGCGCACGGAGATGATGCGGCATGTGCCGGGATGCAGTTCGGCCGGCCGGCTGCGCCGCGTGCCGTGGCGCTGCATGTACTCCATGGTGCCGTGGTGGCCCTTGTCCAGCCAGCGCTGCAGGTGCTGCTCGTCCTCGCCGGTCTCGGCCGCGCTGATGCCGACGTCGGCAAAGCCGAACTCGTGCGCCCAGCGGCGGATATCCGCCGCCAGCGCCTCGAAGTCGACTCCGCTGCGGTCCACCTGCGCATTCATCGTGCCATTGTAATCGCCCGGGCATTCGTATCCTGTGTCCGCTGCGCGGTTCCGGCAGCAGCGATCCCGCTGCGCCGCTCCGCTAAACTGCCGCGCATGCCCACGCCCGCCACCGCGCTCTACACCGTCGCGCAGACCCGCGCCATCGACGCCTGGGCGATCAGCAACGCCGGGATCCCGGGCGCGACACTCATGCTGCGCGCGTCGGCCGGTGCGCTGGCGGTGCTGCGCCAGCGTTGGCCGGCGGCGCGGCGCATCGTCGTGCTTTGCGGGCTCGGCAACAACGGCGGCGACGGCTTCCTGCTGGCCACGCAGGCGCGCTCGCAGGGGCTTGATGCCCGGGTCGTGGCCTTGCCCGGCGAGAGCCGCGGCGACGCGGTGGCGGCGCGTCGCGGCTTCCTCGACGGTGGCGGCGAATTGGTCGCGGCCGCGCGCGACGCCAGCCTGCCCGCGGCTGACGTGTACGTGGACGCGCTGTTCGGCTCGGGTCTCAGCCGGCCGCTGGAGGGGCTGCCGGCGGTGCTGGTCGAGCGCCTCAATGCCGGCGCGGTGCCGGTGCTGTCACTGGATGTGCCCTCGGGCCTCGATGCCGACCGCGGCGCCTGCACGGGACCGGCCGTTTGCGCTGCTGCCACCGCCTGCTTTGTCGCCTGGAAGCGTGGCCTGTTCACCGGCCTGGGAACCCAGTGCTGCGGCGAAACCAGCCTGCATACCTTGCAGGTGCCGGCAGCGGCGTATGACGCGCAGCGCGCCGACGCGGAGCTGCTGCAGGTGGCGGCGCTGCCACCGCGCGGCGCCGACAGCCACAAGGGCCTCTATGGTCACGTGCTTGCCATCGGCGGCGACCGCGGCATGAGTGGCGCGTTGCGCCTGTGCACCGAAGCGGCGCTGCGCTGCGGCGCCGGCCTGGTCAGCGCCGCGACCTGCGCCGACGGCGCCGTGCTCGCCGCCGGGCGCCCCGAGCTGATGATCCATGAGGTTGCGGGCGAGGCGGAGTTGCAGCCGCTGCTTGAACGCAGCAGCGTGCTGGCGCTGGGGCCGGGCCTTGGACAGGGCGACTGGGGAAGGACACTGTGGCGGGCCGCGCTTGCTGCCGGCAAGCCCATCGTCGTCGACGCCGACGGGCTGAACCTGCTGGCCGCGCACCCGCGCACGCTGCCGCGGGCGGCCGTGCTGACACCGCATCCCGGAGAGGCGGCGCGCCTGCTCGGCTGCAGCACCGGCGCGGTGCAGGCGGATCGCTTCTCCGCCGTGCGCGAACTGGCCTCGCGCTTCGGTGTCGTTGCGGTACTCAAGGGTAGCGGCAGCCTTGTCGCCGCGCCCGACGGTCGGGTCGCCGTCTGCCCCTGGGGCAACCCCGGCATGGCCAGCGGCGGCATGGGGGACCTGCTGACCGGGGTGATTGCCGCGCTGATGGCGCAGCGGCTGGAGCCGTGGGATGCCGCCTGTCTGGGCGTCGGGCTGCACGCCCGCGCGGGCGACGTCGCCGCGCGCACGGGCCAGCGCGGCCTGTTGGCCAGCGACCTGCTGGAGCCGCTGCGCTGCCTGCTGAACGGAATCCGGCCTTGACGGGTGGCGCGCTCGAGCTGGAGCTGCCGGACGAACCGGCGCTGGCACGCTTCGCCCGGCGTTGCGCGCCGTTGCTCGGCGGCGGCGGCGTGGTTGAACTGCGCGGCGAACTGGGCGCAGGCAAGACCACCTTTGCGCGCGCCTTGCTGCGCGCGCTTGGGGTCGGCGAGCGGGTCAAGAGCCCCACCTACAGCCTGATCGAGTCTTACCGCGCCGGTGAACTGGTCGCCTGGCACCTGGATCTGTACCGCATCGCCGACCCCGGCGAGCTGGAGTGGCTGGGCCTGGACGCGCTGGCCGATCCGGCGGCGCTGGTTCTGGTCGAGTGGCCCGAGCGCGGTGCCGGTGCCTTGCCTGCCGCTGACCTTCGGCTGGAATTGGCGCATGCCGGCACCGGCCGCTCGGCGCGCCTTGTCGCCACCAGCGCGCGTGGGCAATCGATAGTGGCCGGACTGGGCGGCCAGACCGACGGCAAATCGGCTACTTAGCCGCCCTTCGTAAGGTGGTATCGACCAAACCGCTCGCAGGCCACGGAATTTGCAAGGAAAAAATCCTTGCATTCACGGCGTCTTTGCGTTTCAATCCAGCCCATGTGGGGCGAGGAATCGCCCGAAGGACGGCTTGGCCGGCAACAGCGAGGGCATGCGGGCGCTGCCATGAAGACCAACCTCCAGGACGTGCGCTTGACGGCTGCGGGCCGTCGCCAGCAGTGGCCTGCAGCGATGGCGCTGCTGCTGCTGGCGGCCGTGGCCTTGCTCTGGGCTCGCCCGGCCGCTTCCGCACAGGTGCAGCGCCTGCAGTTGCTCGACCGCGGCGACCACACGGCGGCGGTGTTCCACCTGTCCGCCAGGACGGAATACACGCTGTTCCAGTTGCAGAACCCCGATCGCGTGGTGCTGGATTTCGAGGACAGCAGTCTGGCCTCGGGCCTCGACCTGCCCGCCGGCGCCGGCGGAATCATCGATGTGCGCAGCGGGCGGCGCGCCCATCATGGCCTGCGCGTTGTGCTGGACATGCGTTCGGCGGTGCGCTCACGCAGCTTCCTCAAATCGCTGGGCCGCGACGGCTACCGGCTGACCGTGGACCTGTATCCCGCCGGCCACGCCGACGCAGCGCCCAGCCTCGCAGCACGCGCGCGACCCGTGGTGGTGGCGATCGACGCTGGCCACGGCGGCAAGGATCCGGGCTCCATCGGCCCCGACGGTACCTACGAAAAAACAATTACCCTGGCGGTGGCGCGCAAGCTCGCAAAGGTTATCGACAAGCAGCCTGGAATGAAGGCCGTCCTGACCCGCGACGATGACCGCTTCATCCGCCTGAAGAAACGCTACCAGATCGCCCGCGAGCACAACGCCGACCTGTTCATTTCGGTACACGCCGACTCCTACACCTCAAGCGACGCCAAGGGCTCGTCGGTGTGGGTCTTGTCGCCGCGCGGAAAGACCAGCGAGGCCGCGCGCTGGCTGGCCGACCGCGAGAACCGGGCCGACCTGGTCGGCGGCGTGTCCCTGGACGACAAGCCCGACACCCTCGCCGCAGTGCTGCTCGACCTGTCGCAGGGTGCCACCATGCAGATTTCCGAGCGCGTGGCGCGCAATGTGCTGCATGCGCTGGCGCAGATCGGGCCAACCCATCGCGGCCACGTCGAGCACGCCAACTTCGTGGTCCTGCGCTCGCCGGACGTGCCGTCGATCCTGGTCGAGACGGCCTTCATCTCCAACCCGCGGGAAGAGCGCAAGCTGGAGGACCCGCGCCACCAGCAGGCGCTGGCCAAGGCGATCCTGCATGGCGTCAAGAGCTACTTCGAGAGCGCGCCGCCGCCCGGCACCTGGTTTGCCGCCCGTGCGCGTGCGCGTGGCGACAAGCACGTCGTCGCCCGCGGTGAGACGCTGTCCGCCATTGCCCGCGACTACGGCGTCAGCATGCGCAGCCTGCGCGAAGCCAACAGCCTCAGCGACATCGACGACCTGCGCGCCGGCAGCGTCCTCATGATCCCCGCCGGCTGAGGCGCAGGAAGCGGGAGCAGGGAGAGCGCAGTCTGCCGGAGCCACGATGCATCGCAGGTTGGCGGTGAGCGAAGCGAACCCCAACAGCCGACGAAGTCGGCAGCATGATCCGCGACGCGCCCCGGCCGGTGCGGCGTCTCCACGCCTGCCGCCCGACGCTCCCCGCAGGGCCACACAATGCTAGGCTTGGCGGCGTCTCCACTGCGGCGCGGCGCATGAACCCAGGCATCACGATCAGCGACGGACACCTGCGGGCGATCGCACTCGAGGTGGCCGAGATCCTGCAGCAGCGCAAGCAGATGCTGGCTTTGGCCGAGTCGTGTACCGGCGGCTGGATCGGCAAGGTTTTGACCGACATTCCCGGCTGTTCGGAGTGGTTCGTCGGCGGCGCGGTTGCCTATGCCTACGAGGCCAAGGAAGCGTGGCTGGGGGTGCAGGCGCATACGCTGGAGGCCTACGGTGCCGTCAGCCATGAAACCGCGTCCGAGATGGTGGCAGGCGCGCTGGCCCGCTTTGGCGGCTCGATCGCGGTGGCCGTGACCGGCATCGCCGGGCCTGGCGGCGGGACGCCCGACAAACCCGTGGGCACCGTCTGGATTGCCTGGAAGCAGCGCGGCGGCTACGCGCAGTGCGAGTTGTGCCACTTCGACGGCGATCGCGAGGCCGTACGCCGCCAGACCGTCGCCTACGCGCTGCACGGCATTCGGAAAATCCTTACAGACTGAGGCGGCAATCGCCGCTGCCGGCGCGCGGACCCTGTGGGATAATGGCCGCCACGGTCGCAGTGCGTGAGACGCACGGGTTCCATAGTGAGCCGACCTTCGTCATAGCCCGAGGACACCACGATGGACGAGAACAAGCGCCGCGCGCTCACTTCCGCGCTCAGCCAGATCGAGAAACAGTTTGGCAAGGGCGCCGTGATGCGCATGGGCGACCACACCGCCGCCGCCGTCGAGACCATCTCCACCGGCTCGCTCGGGCTCGACATCGCGCTTGGCGTCGGTGGCCTGCCCAAGGGCCGCGTGGTCGAGATCTACGGCCCGGAATCGTCCGGCAAGACCACGCTGACGCTGCAGGTGATCGCCGCCTGCCAGAAGCAGGGCGGCACCGCTGCCTTCGTCGATGCCGAGCATGCACTTGACCCGAGTTATGCCGAAAAGCTCGGCGTCAACGTCGACGACCTGCTGGTGTCGCAGCCCGACACCGGCGAGCAGGCGCTGGAGATCGCCGACATGCTGGTGCGCTCCAACGCCGTCGACATCGTGGTGGTCGACTCGGTCGCGGCGCTGACGCCGAAGGCCGAGATCGAGGGCGAGATGGGCGACTCGCACGTCGGCCTGCACGCGCGCCTGATGAGCCAGGCGCTGCGCAAGCTGACCGGCAACATCAAGCGCTCCGGCTGCCTGGTGATCTTCATCAACCAGATCCGCATGAAGATCGGCGTGATGTTCGGCAGCCCCGAGACCACCACCGGCGGCAACGCGCTGAAGTTCTACGCCTCGGTGCGCCTAGACATCCGCCGCATCGGCTCGGTCAAGCGCGGCGACGAGGTCATCGGCAACGAGACCCGGGTCAAGGTGGTCAAGAACAAGGTGGCGCCGCCGTTCCGCAAGACCGAGTTCGAGATCCTCTACGGCGAGGGCACCTCGCGCGAGGGCGAGATCATCGAGTTGGGCGTGGCCGAGAAGCTGATCGACAAGGCCGGCGCCTGGTACAGCTACAAGGGCGACCGCATCGGCCAGGGCAAGGAGAACGTCCGCCAGTTCCTCAAGGACAACCCGGCCATCGCCGACGAGATCGACCAGCAGC
Source organism: Rhodanobacteraceae bacterium (assembly GCA_035699085.1). GTDB lineage: Bacteria > Pseudomonadota > Gammaproteobacteria > Xanthomonadales > Rhodanobacteraceae > DASSBG01. The sequence continues at coordinate 73,649 of DASSBG010000008.1, read as the reverse complement.
TGCGCGAGCGCCTGCTGGTGCCGGCCGGCAAGCCGGCCGCCGACGCCACGGCCGCGGCCGAGGATGCGGTCGCCGCCGAGGCGTGAGCGCCGCATGATGTCGGCCGGGTGCGCATGCATCTGAAGCGGTCAGCATGAGCCGTGGCAAACGCAAGGCGGCCGAGGCACCGCGTCGTGCCGCATACGACAAGGCGCTGGCGATGCTTGCGCGGCGCGAACATTCGCGTCGCGAGCTGGGTACGCGCTTGCAGCAGGCCGGCTACGACGAAGAGGAGTCATCCCTGGCGCTGGCCAGGCTGGGTGAGCAGGATTACCAGGACGACCGCCGCTTCGGGGAGATGTTGGTGCGCAGCCGCGCCAGCCAGGGCTACGGCCCGGCCCGCATCCGTGCCGAGCTGAAGACCCACGGCATCGTTGACGCGGTTGCCGGCGAACTGATCAACGACGTCGACGTTGACTGGCCGGCGTCGGCCGCTGCCCAATTGCGCAAGCGCTACGGCGATCGCGGTGCCGCGGACATCAAGGAGCGCGCCCGCCGCGCGCAATTCCTCTTGCGCCGCGGCTTCGACGCCGCCACAGTACGCAGCTTGACGCGCGCCGATACAGGCGACGCCGGCGACGCCGCGGACTGAGCGGCGTCGTGGCGGTGCCGCGAAAGCGCGCGTCCACAGCCCTTCAAGAAGCTTCTCCAACTGCATGAAAACAGCAGAGATTCGCGCGCGCTTCATCGAATTTTTCCAGACGCGGGGGCACAACGTGGTGCCCTCGGCACCGCTGGTGCCCGCCAACGACCCGACGCTGATGTTTACCAATTCGGGCATGGTGCAGTTCAAGAACGTGTTCTTGGGCAGCGAAAAGCCCGGCTACGTGCGCGCGGTGGACGTGCAGCGCTGCCTGCGCGCCGGCGGCAAGCACAACGACCTCGACCAGGTCGGCTACACCGCCCGCCACCACACCTTTTTCGAGATGCTGGGCAACTGGTCGTTCGGCGACTACTTCAAACGCGAGGCCATCACCTGGTCGTGGGAGCTGTTGACCGAGGTGTTCAAGCTGCCGGCCGAGCGCCTGTGGGTGACGGTCTACCAGACCGACGACGAGGCCTTCGCAATGTGGAAGGACGAGATCGGCGTGCCGGCCGAACGAATCGTGCGCATCGGCGACAACAAGGGCGCGCCGTTCGCCAGCGACAACTTCTGGCAGATGGCCGACACCGGCCCCTGCGGCCCCTGCAGCGAGATTTTCTACGACCACGGTGCCGATGTCGCCGGCGGCCCGCCCGGCTCGGCCGACGAGGATGGCGACCGCTACATCGAGATATGGAACCTCGTATTCATGCAGTTTGACCGCGCGCCGGACGGCACGCTGCACCCGCTGCCGGCCCCATGCGTGGACACCGGCATGGGCCTCGAGCGCCTGGCGGCGGTACTGCAGGGCGTGCATTCCAATTACGAGATCGATCTGTTCGTGCGCCTGATCAAGGCCGCTGGCGAGGCCACCGGTACCGCCGACCTCGCCAACCAGTCGCTGCGCGTCATTGCCGATCACATCCGCGCCTGCGCCTTCCTGGTGGTCGACGGCGTGTTGCCGTCGAACGAGGGTCGCGGCTACGTGCTGCGCCGGATCATCCGCCGCGCCCTGCGCCACGGATGGATGCTCGGCGTGCGCGGCGACTTCTTCTGGAGGATGGTTGCGCCGCTGGTTGCCGAGATGGGCGAGGCCTACCCTGAGCTGGCAGCGAAGCAGGCGTTCGCCGAGGAGACCCTGCGCGCCGAGGAGCGCCGTTTCGGCGAGACGCTGGAGCACGGCATGCGGGTCTTCGACGAGGTCGCTGCCGGGGCCGGCAAGACCATCGCTGGCGACGACGCGTTCCGCCTCTACGATACCTACGGCTTTCCGGTTGACCTGACGGCCGACATCGCCCGCGAACGCGGGCTCGAGGTCGACATGGCCGGCTTCGAGCAGGCCATGGGCGCGCAGCGTGAACGCGCCCGCGCTGCCAGCCGCTTCGAGGCGAAAGGCCAGATGCCGGCCGAGCTGGCCAGCCAGTTGCCGGCGACGGTGTTTCTCGGCTATGACGCCCTCAGCGGCGACGGCTGCCGCGTGCTTGGGCTGGTGCGGGACGGCCGGCGGCTGCAGCAGCTGGCGGATGGTGAGCAGGGCGTCGTGATCCTCGACCGCACGCCGTTCTACGCCGAATCCGGCGGCCAGGTCGGTGACAGCGGCAGCCTGACCGGGGCAGCCGGCAGCTTCGCGGTCGACGACACCCTCAAGCTGGGCGGGACGTTCTTTGGTCATGTCGGCCGATGGCAGGGCACGGCCCCGTTGCGGATTGGCGAGGCACTGGCCGCGCAGGTCGACGGCGGGCGCCGCCAGGCCATCGTCCTCAACCACTCGGGCACACACCTTTTGCATGCGGCCCTGCGCAAGGTGCTGGGGGCGCATGTGGTGCAGAAGGGATCGCTGGTCGCGCCGGAGCGGCTGCGCTTCGACTTCGCCCACCACCAGCCGGTGACGGCGGCCGAACTGGCCGAGGTCGAATCTCTGGTCAACGCCGAAGTGCGACGCAATGTCCCCGCCGAAGTGCGCCTGATGCCCTACGACGAGGCCATCGCCAGCGGCGCCATGGCGTTGTTCGGCGAGAAATACGGCGACCAGGTGCGGGTCCTGAGGATGGGCGAGTTCTCGACCGAATTGTGCGGCGGCACCCACGTCGACCGCACGGGTGACATCGGCCTGTTCAAGATCGTGAGCGAGTCGGGTGTCGCCTCCGGCGTGCGGCGCATCGAGGCGGTGACCGGCGCCGGCGCGTTGCTCCATGTCGAGGCACGGGAGCAGCGCCTTGACGAGCTTTCCCGCCTGCTTTCAAGCGGTGGCGACGATGCCGTGGACAAGCTGCGCCAGTTGCTCGACCAGCAACGCCGCCTGCAGCGCGAGCTGGAATCGCTGCGCAGCAAAGCCGCCGGCAACGCGACTGCCAACCTCGCCGACGCCGCGCTCGATGTCGGTGGGCTGAAACTGGTGGCGGCGCGGTTGGAAGGCGTCGAGGTCAAGGCGCTGCGCGACAGCGTTGACCGGCTGAAACAGCAGCTTGGCGACTGCGTGGTGCTGTTGGCGGGCGCGCGCGAGGGCAAGGCCTCGCTGGTGGCCGGCGTGCATGGCGCGGCGCTGGCGCGCATCAAGGCGGGCGAGGTGGTCGCCCACGTGGCGGCGCGGATCAACGGCAAGGGCGGTGGCCGGGCCGATATGGCCCAGGGCGGTGGCGAGGATTCACCGGCGCTGGCCGCGGCGCTGGCCGAACTGCCCAAGTGGCTTGCCGGAGCATTGCAGCGGGGCTGAATCGCGGGACCTGTCGGTGAATGGGGCGGGAATCATGCGCCCCCTGGGGGGTCTGATAGGCCAATGGTAAGCGTTGCGCGTCGGCAGGCCCTTCATTAGTATCCCCACCACATCGCATTATTCGAGCAAGTCGTTTCGGCATCGTTGCTGCCGATCTGGACTGTCGCCGTCGGTCTGCCCTCGCGCCCCTGGACCCGGTCGCGTGCGCGGCACGACGGCCAAGCCTTGTCGACGAAACGCGCCGATTGCATTTGGGTATGGACATCACGTCGCGCGTGCGGGACAGCCGTGGATGCGACCAGGAGAATCGACATGTTGATTTTGACCCGCAGGGTCGGCGAGACGCTGATGATCGGTGACGATGTCACGGTGACGGTGCTCGGCGTCAAGGGCAACCAGGTTCGCATCGGCATCAGCGCGCCCAAGGAGGTGGCGGTGCACCGCGAAGAGATCTACCAGCGCATCCAGAAGGAACATGAGGCGGAAGCCGCCGGCGCCGCGCCGCGTGCGCCGCACCCGGCCGGCGAAAGCGAGTAGGGGTTTACGCTGGCGTCGCGGGCCAGTATCCTTCAGCGCCCGGCTGGCCCAGCGCCGGGCCGAAAGCAATCCGGAGAGATGCCCGAGTGGCTGAAGGGGCTCCCCTGCTAAGGGAGTATAGGGTTTTAGCCTTATCGAGGGTTCGAATCCCTCTCTCTCCGCCAGACACCAAAACGCCCCGCACGGGGCGTTTTTCGTGTCTGGTGGTGCGAGAGGTGTAGACGAAATCTGAACCGACAATGGTCCTGAGACATCGGCCAAGGCGCCATGACGGTCATGCGGCAGGCAAGCGCCGGGAGGCGGGTTGGCGCTGAGCGCAGCGAACCCCAACAAGGGCGCGCCAGCGCCCGCGCAGGGTGGCGACCAGGTGCGAAGCCTCGCGGCGGTGCCAGCCGTGAATCTACCGTCGCCCGATCTGCGCATGTGTCGGGTCACGCGTCTCCGGTCCCGAGTCCGCCTTGGCGCCCGCGCTCCCCGATGCTGCAATCAAGCGCTTGACGCGCCGTCCGGCCTCACCGATAATTTCCTGCTTCGCCGAGCGGTGCGCCGCAGTGGTTGCTCCGGTCGGCGTCGCCTTGCATGGAGCAGGGCGAGCGGTTGGCGGAGGCAGGAGCCGGGGTCGCCGACGCATCGTTTCAAGCGCCCGTAGCTCAGCTGGATAGAGTACCAGGCTACGAACTTGGTGGTCGGGAGTTCGAATCTCTCCGGGCGCGCCAACATGGCGGCAACGCGGGCCAGGCACGACCGCGTTGCCGCTGGTTTATCAGATTGACGGGGCGAGGTCCGCTTCGTACCATGCCTTGGCTGCACTGTGTGGCTGCCTTGGCCAAGCGTGTTTCCGGGGTATGGCGCAGTCTGGTAGCGCACCTGCTTTGGGAGCAGGATGTCGGGGGTTCGAATCCCTCTGCCCCGACCAACGCGACCCGGGCGTGATGCCGGTTGCGACGAGGCTTGCTGCGCCTGTAGCTCAACTGGATAGAGCACCGGCCTTCTAAGCCGACGGTTGCAGGTTCGACTCCTGTCAGGCGCGCCAACACGGAGAGCCATGCAAGGACGAGGTACGGAGGACAGCGAACAGACGAGCGCCCGGGCCTGCGTGACTGCCGGTCGTTTGTTCCCTGGTTTCCGCAGATGGTGGGTGTAGCTCAGCTGGTTAGAGTCCCGGATTGTGATTCCGGTTGTCGTGGGTTCGAATCCCATCACCCACCCCAGTCAACGGGCCGTTAGCTCAATTGGTAGAGCAGTTGACTCTTAATCAATTGGTTCGGAGTTCGAGTCTCCGACGGCCCACCAACTGAATCAGGCACTTGCGGCAACGCAGGTGCCTTTTTCTTTGGCGCGTTTACAAAGCTGTTTACAAATGCGCGGCTCAAATCTAGTCGCCGGCGGCGTCGACTTCGGGCACTTCGTGGTCGTACGTGAGCAGCATGCGCGGGTCGACGTGGCCGCTGGCCGGCTGCTTGGCGCCCTTGGTGTCGGTGATGCCGCGATGCTTCAATCCGTGCGGCGTGAACCACTCGTCCGCGGCGATGACGCCTGCGGCGATCGCTGATTCCATCAGCCGGCGCCAGGCGCTGTCGAGCGAGCTGCGCTGGATCGGCAGGCCCTTCTCGTTGACCAGCAGCAGGCGGTCTTCGGCCTTCAGCGGCACCGGCTGGCCGGTGCGCGTCCAGATGGCGTCGCGCAGCTCCCACGCGGCCAGCCAGGCATCCTCGACGGCATCGGCCCAGCGGGTGACGTTGTCGCGGCTGCCCTTGCGCCGGTTGGTGCGTACGCCGGCGGCCGCCTCGGCGGCGTCGGTGAGGGTAAGCACCTCGATGCCGCGCAGCCGCAGCCGGTAGGCCAGCACGATCACGATCCACAGGTACGGGGCCACGCTGCCTCGGGAATGCGCCTTCAGGGCGCCACGCTCGCGCGCGAAGGCCAGCACAGCGTTCATGGTGAGCACGCTTGGCACCTTGCACTCGCCCAGCTCCTTGGCCAACTCCAGGCCGTGGGCCGGATTGGTGCGCTCGGCGCAGCGGCCACGCTGCATGCCCCACTTGATGAGGCGGCCGAGGTAGCGGGCGACGTGGTTTGCCATTGCCGGCCGGTCCTCGCCGATGCGGTCCACCAGCCGCTGCAGCACCGGCCGGGTGAGCCGGTCGACCTGCAGGCTGGCAAAGGGGCCGTGGCGGGTGCGGGTGGCTTTGAGCGTGCGCAGGCAGGCCGCGTAGTCGTCGCGTGTTGCCTCGGCGAGGGTTTTCCACTTGGCACTGTCCTCGAACTGCGCGTGCAGCCACTCGATGGTGCCGCGCGGGCCGTTGGCCAGCTCGTCGAGTTGCTGGTGCAGCTGGGCGACGGTGGCGCTGGCGTTGCCGAGGCGGTGGAACTTGCGGGCTGGGCCCAGCAGCGTGTACCAGAAGCGATCGCGGCGGTGCCAGTAGGCGCCCTTCGGCAGGGCACGCTGGTCGATGTGCGCGGGAATGGTGGGGTCGTACTGCCGCGCCCGGCCGCGGCTCACAGGATATCCGCCGTGTAGCTGTCGTCGTTGCTGGCCAGGGCGAGCCCGCCCGCCGCGTTGACCAGGTCGCTTGTTGTCCACGGCCCTTCTTTCCCCGGGAAGTAGCGGATCCCGGCGGCCTTCAGGCAGCGCTCGACGTCGGCCGAGCGCTGGTAGCCGGTGGCCCGCTTCAGATCCTCGGTGGACAGGATGCCGGCCACTACAACCCTCGGCAAGCCTTGGAACCGAGGTCGACGATGAACTTGAGGTGCACGATGATGCGGTCGCCGGGCTGGTAGCGCTCTTCGGCCGTGATTTGCCAGCAGCGCCGGCCCGCACGCCACGCCGCGCGCCAAGCCATCCACGCGGCCAGCCGGAGGCGGCTCAGGAGCGGCAGGCAGTAGACGACGTGCTCGCTGGTCATGGCGAGTCACCCAAGCGGAACGCGCTGAGGAGCTTCGCCGCCATCTGTGCTGGTACGGCGTCCGGCCGACGGACCTTTCGCCCGTACTCGAATGTGAATTGGACGCCGTAGCGCTTTCCATCCGCCAGCCGCGTCGCGGCCAGCATCAGACAGGGGTCGACCTCGCTCGACCCGACGCCGCTGAGCCCGGCATGAAACTCGAAGCCTTCTGGCGCCGGCAGGGCGCGTGCGATCGCCAGCATGCGGTCCCGACGGGCCTTGGCCTTGCGGGCGATACGGGCTTGGCGGTTGCTCACGGCGCCCACCGCCGCGCGTACTTGAGGACGGCGTTGGCGTAGCTGCAGGCAAGGTTTGCCCGGTCATCGGTGGTACTGACCCTCTTCTCTCCGATGGTCCAGCCCTGGCACGCCAGAAAATAGGGCGTGGAGGCCAGCACGGCGTTATCCCACAGCGCGCGCGCCTGCGCCTGCTCGCGCTCGGCCCGCATCTCCTTGTCCAGCCGCCGCTTGCCGGCGTTGTAGCCGCGCTGGTAGGCGCGCCGCAGTTCGGCCGCTTCCGCGCTCACTTGGCCCGGCTCCTGCGCTTGGCAGCTGGCGCCCTCGGCACGAGCTTGAACGCCCAAGTCGCCATCGACCCGCGTTGGTACTCGACGTACCCACCCAGGTGCTTCTCGATGGCGGTCAGGCGGTCACTGACGGTTGGGTTGATGTCCAGAAAGGGCTGCGCCACGCCGCTCCGCGCGTCGGGTGGTGAGGCGTTACGCGTGCCAACCCACCGGCCCATATCCCTTGTAGCCGCCTCCTGAACTTTGAGGCGCAGCTGGAGATCACGAATTACGTCGTGCTGCGCGTCCAATCGGGCCTCCGCCAGGCGCAGCCGCTCGCGTAGATGCCGGCCGCCGAACAGGGATGTCAGCATGGGGTCACTCCTTCAGTCAGATCGTCGTCCAACGCCAGCAGCAGCCGGGTGTCTGGCGGCAGATCGGCGTCGCAGGACGGGCGGCACTCGAAGATGCCGGGCACGCCTTTCTCGTTGACGCGCTGCAGATAGCCGCCGACCCGGCGAAGCGGCTTGCCGCAGAGGCGGCACGTTGGTGCGGCGGTCTTAGCCATTGGGGCCGGCCAGCCAGCCGGGCTCGTCGCCGTGCTCGGCCAGCATCTGGCGCACGGTGGTGGTGCCGCCTGTCTCGCGCTCGTCTTCGTCGAACTCGGGCTGGGGTGCGTCCAGTTCCGCCTCGCTCAGCTCGCGCGCATCATCGGTGGTGTATTCGGCGATGACCTCGCGGGCGTGAGCCAGATCCCTGGCGGCGTACAGCTCGCCGTTGTACTCGAAGACCTTGAGAGGCGGCGCCGCGTCGGTGGCCTGCGGTTCGCCTTCTTCCACCGCCTCGTACGTGGCGGCGAAGATGTCGGGCTTGCAGGGGTAAAACTCACCCTTTACGCCCTTGATGATCCAGTCATCCCAATCCACCAAAAGGTCGCCCTCAAGCGTTCGCACCTTCAGCCGGCCATTGCCATCTGAGTTGGGATAGGCTGGATGAACGACGCCAGCGTTCCAGGCCTCGTGCAGCCACTTCGGCCAGCCGGCATTGCTCGTGCGGCGTTCCTTCGTCATCTGGAACGCTTCAACAACAACAGGTTTCTTGCGGGACTTCATGACGCGGTTCTCCTGGTGGTGGCCGCTACTTCCGGTTTCGCCGACGCGACGCTCGGGCAATGGCGCGCTTGCGCTTCCGCTTGGCGTCAGCGCCTTTCGCTCGTTGCATGCAGGTGCAGCGGATCCCGCTCCGGCGGGTCGGCCGCGGCGGCCGCGGGTATCGGTTGGGCGCCGGCAGCCTGATGTCCGGCCCGAGGCCGCCGAGCAGAGAGAAGGCAAAAGCGGCGGCACTTAGCATTGAGACTCGCTTCATGCTCATGCAGGTTCCTTGGTGGTGGCGAGTTGGCCGCGTGGCCATGCTTGAAAGCGGACCCGGTCGCCCTCGCGGAGGTATTCGTAGGGCAGCGCGCGACAGCGCAGGTCGAGGTAGGCCAGCGCGGTCTGCACGGTCTCGACGTCCTCCGGGTCCAGGTCGGAAGCGGCGACGCTGAGCCACCCCACGCCACCCACTTTGACGCCAAGACGCGTGGCGCACTCGATATCGGCGCGTGCTGCCGAGTCGGCCAGACCGAAGGCCAGGGCGATCGTTTGGCGCTCCTTTTCAGCGCCGGGCTTAGCCAGGTCGTAGGCTTTGAGCGCCTCGCCCGCTGCCAGCACGGCCCGGGCCATCGGCGCCGCGTAGCCGCCCTCGTCAGCTATGGCTTGAACGATTCGATCCGGCGAATTGAAGGTTTTGTCCAGCGCCAGCCAGCCGCGCAGGGCGTCGGCGAGCTTGTCGGCCACAGAGGCGGTCTCAGTCACGACGCTTCTCCCTTGTAGATCAGGACCCCGGCCTCGCGCTGTAGCCGCAACGTCTCAACCAGCGCCCGCGCGATGCGCTCCCATTTGTAGGCGACCGAGAGCCACGCGGGCGGGTACGCCCGGGAGTCGAGTAGGTCGTGGCAGTGCGTGCAGCCGAACACCGCTTCGCTGTCGTGGGGCTTCAGGCCGGTGCCACCACCGCGGAACATGCGCAGGTGGCAGAGCTGCACTTGCTCGTTGTCCGGCCCCGGGTAGCAGCCAGGAAAGCGCAGGGTGCAGGGCATGCCCTTCGCGGCCTTGCGGGCGGGTGTGGACTTGGGCCGGCTGTGGCCAAGCGTTGAGCTACGCACCGGCTTCGCCGCACGCAGGGGCTTCGCCGCGCGCAAGGGCGTGGTGCGGGTGAGCGGGCCGCCGCGCTTCATGCCGCCGCCTGCTGCGCGGCCGGCACGCGGTCAAGGTTGGCCCGCGCGATCGCACACAGTGGCGGCGGGCTCACGCTGTTGCCTACCATCCGCACGCTGGCGCTGATGCTCAGCTTCCGGCCGTCGGCGGTGCGGTCGATGATGTAGTCGGCGGGGAAGCCTTGCGCGCGGTACAACTCCGGCGGCTTGAGCATGCGCAGGCCGATGTCGACGATGACGTACGGCGTGCCCTGCAGTGAGACAGTCACCAGCGCCAGGCGGTCGCGGGTGGTCACGGTGTCCAGCGGGTCGCGCAGGCTCACCGCATCGCCGTTGCCGTAGTACGTGGTCAGGAACGCGGCGACCTGCAGCGCGCCGGCTTCGTGCTCCGGGCTCAGCGTGCATTCGACGATTGCGTGATGCTTGCCGCCTGCGCTGACGGTTGCCAGTGGATCGGCAACGTCCGCTGCGTTGCTGGTGCCGCGAAGCTTGGCCATGTGGGCGGTGACTACGGCGGCGTCCGCTTTGGCGGTAATTGTGTAGCCAGGCTGGTTCACCGGGCGCGGCTCAGTGTCGCCCGCACGCCCACCCACGCCGGCCAGAATCGCGGTCAGCACGCCCATCGCGTGCGGTGCGCCGGCCGGCCGGGCGGCGCCGGCTCCGCTGGTGATGGTGGGCAGCGGATCGCTGACAGGAGCGCCGTCGCTCTGGCCTCGAAACTTGACCAGGTGCGCAGCCGCGAGCGCGTGCTTCACGCCACCAGCGACCACCGTTCCGAGCGGCTGCTGCAGATCTTGCGCGCGCGGAGCCTGCCCCTCGCGCTCCCCGTAGCCGGATTGAACCAGCGTCGGAGCTACCACCGCATGGGCGCCGCCGCGCGGCCAGCCAGTGACGGTGCCGAGCGGCACGCTGCTTGCCGCCACGCCGTTGGAGTTGGCGTTGGCGCACTGCACGATGAAGGGCTCGGCGGCGCCAAGCACGTAGCGCTTGATGCCGCGCGCGATGCGTCGGCAGGTGGCATCTGCCAGCGGCTTCTTGCGGGTGAAGATGCTCGGGCACGGGATGGACCAGTCGATGCAGTCGGCCGCGGTCACGTAGGGCTGCGCGCAGTCGGGGCCGTGTGTCGGTTCCGGCCACTGGATCGGCTCGCCGTCGCGGCGCGCGACAAGAAACAGACGCTCGCGGCTGGTGCCGGCGCCGTAGTCGCAGGCGCGCAGCTTGCGCCATTCCACTGCGTAGCCGAGCGCGCGCAATGCGGCGATGAAGTGCCGCCAAGTGCGCCCTGCGTGCCGCTTGTCTGGAATCAGGAACTGTTCGCCAATCGGCACGCGCTCGCCGGGCGCGGCCACCGTGCCGTCGAGCTTCAGCACGCGGCCCGTGGCTTTGTCGCGCTTGGCGACCAGAGGCCCCCATTTCTGAATCTGTGCGACGTTCTCAAGGCTGAGGATGCGCGGTGCCACCGTACCGGCCCAACGCAGCGCAACCCAACTGAGTGAGCGCGTCGCGCGCGACCTTGGCTGGCCGCCCTTGGCCTGGCTGAAGTGCGTGCAATCCGGCGAGGCGTGCAGCCAGCCGACACGACGGCCGGCGCATTCCTTGCGCGGGTCGGCAGCCCACACGTCCTCGCACAGATGCCGCGTGACCGGGTGGTTGGCGGCGTGCATGCCGACGGCCAGCGCGTCGTGGTTGATCGCGATATCCGGGTCGCGGCCCAGCGCCTGGCGCAATGCCTCGCTGGCACCGCCCCCGCCCGCGAACAGGTCCACCACGATTTCGCCCGGACGTAGGCGCGACACCGGCGCCGGGCGAAAACCGAAGCCGCGCTGGCCGTCAGTCATCAGGCGAAGCCCTCCGGGCAGGCGACTGCACGGGTGAGGGCCATGAGGCCCTGCTGCAGGTGGGTGCGCCCGGTGGCGACCCACTCCGGCGCCTGGTGGAAGGGCGTCTCGCTATCGCTGGCACCGGTCATGGCGATGATGCGGTCGGTGCCCAGTGACTCGACCTTGTCCAGCAACTTGCCGATCCGCTCGCCTTCGGCCTTGACCTCGTTGATGAGGTCGACTTCGGCCTTGGTCAGGTCGCGGTAGCCGCGGATGGTGCCGGCGGATGGCGCGGGGCGTGTGTAGCCGACGCAGTGCGGGGAGGTGGTCATGACTTCCGCCGCGGGCGCCTTCACCTCGCCCAATTCCTCGCCCGCGGCTTCGGCCTTTTCGGTTCTGGCACCGAGGGCGCTGAGCTGATTCAGATAGTTGTTCCGGTCGCTCGCCAAGCGCCGAATCGTGCGCACCGCGGCGTGCCGCGGCGGCTGGCCTAGATGAAAGCCCGGCGAGACTTCCTCCAGCGTATCGAATACCGCGATCCACGCATCGGCCTGATTCACCAGCGCCTCGAACTCGTCGCGAATCCTGGTATGTAGAGATGCGACCGGGCTCACGGCGTGAAGGTCCCGAGGGTGAGCGTGGCGCCGCCTTCCAGCCGCGAGGCCAGCACCGCCTTGAAGTTTTCGGCGATGGCTTCGATCACCGCCTCACGCTGGGCCCAGCGCAGCACGAACACGGGCTTGGCGTTGTCGCCTTCGCCGCTGGTGAGCAGGGAGGGGCGCAGCGTCGCAAGGTGGGTGGTGAGGCCCTGGTAGGGCACGCACGAGAAGTCGAAGCTCTCGGGCAGGGCTTGGCCGGCGCTGCTGCTGGCCTCCACGTCCTCCATGGCGCTACGGCTGTTGGCATAGTTGCCGACCGCGTGGGTGGCTTCGGCGGTGGCCTTGACCTTGACCTTGCGCACCCGCTGAACCGCGTCCTTGACGGTGATGTATTCGCCGTCGGCGTCGTGGGGCTGGATGTGTTCGGCCCAGTCCTCCAGGAACTCGCCCAGCTGCTTCTGGCTGAGCTGCTTGCCGTCGACCGCCTTCAGGGCGGCAAAGGGCGCGCTGGCCTTGAGCGTGAGCTGGGCGGTCCAGTCAGCGTGGCCGGGCGAGGCGGCGCTCCCGAGGTTGAAGTAGGCCAGCGCCGCCATGGCGTCGATGTCGACGAAAGCGGGCAGCGTCGCGAGGGAGTCGGGCTGGTTGGCTCTGACGTAGGCGACAAAGTCTTCGATGGCGCTGGTCTGGAAGCGCCCGCGGAAGCGGGAACGGCCGCCCTGCAGGAACTCCAGCGGCACCACGCGGCCGTCGGGCGTGATGAAGGCGGGTGTGTCGGTGTCGAGGCGGTTGGCTTTGGCCGCCTCGATGGCGGTGTCTTGAATAAGCTGGATGGCGCTGGAGTCCATGAGGGGTCCTTTGGAAGTGGGAGGGGCAAAACGCGGTGGCGCTATCCGCTTCGCAGTCACCGTGTCGCATCGGCGCACTCCAGTGCGCCGGCGGAAGCGGCCCTGTGATTACTCGGCGGTGTCGGCGCCGTCGCGCGCTGCGGCCTTGGCCGCCTCGCGCCGCTTGAACATGTCGTCCTGGGAATCCGGCAGCAGCGTGAGCTTGCCGCCGAAGCCCACGTACACGGCGGTCTCGGTGGTGTTGTCCTCGGTCGCCTGGCCGTTCTCAGTGGGCTTCGCGAACTTCAGTTGGTGCTTGATGTTGACCTGATGGCCGTGGGCCACTTGGGCCAGGTCGAACGTCAGCTGGACCTTGCCTTTCTTGCCGGTGGTGATAACGCCAAGGGCAACGTCGGCCATCGCGCGTGCGAACTTCCTCGCGAACATGCCGACGTCGAGCTCGCCGAGCAGGTCGATGTTCTCTTGCGGTGCTTGTTGGGACATGGTGAAACTCTCCGGGTGTCAGGCCGCGGATGCGGCGGTGGTGTGGGGGATGGGCACGGCTTCGCCGCGCTCCCATGCGCGGGCGGCGCCCACGCGCGTCTTGCGGGAGGGGCTGCGCACCGCGCAGGGCGCGCACTCGAGGAAATACTCGACGCGCTGGTTGCGGGCGTCGCGGTAGAGCTTGGGCATGGCGCCGCACTTGCAGGCCGTGCCGGCATAGGGAAGCTGCGTGTGCATGGAGGTCTCCCGTGATGGGTCGGACGCCACCGGCGGGCGCTGGCGCCCACAGGGGGAGGGAGGCGCCGCGCGCGCCGCCGGTGGGGTCCGAAACAGGGCGAGGCGCAGGCGCATCAGCGCATGTCTCGCGTGCCGTGCCGCAGGACGTGCAGCGCCCGGCTGTAGGCGCCGCGGTGGCCAAGCCGCACCCAGCACAGCGCCGAGCGCTCGGCTTCCGCGCAACGGGCAGGGTCAGCCGTGGCGCCGGCCATGCGCACGGCGCGGCGCAGGGTGAACAGGGTCTTGGGGTAGACGGTGGCCATCAGGCAGGATCCTTCGGCGTGCGGACAGGCACCATGAAGCTGTCGTCGGCGATGGTCTGCAGCGCCTCATGCAGCGCGTGGTGCAGTGGCGCCCAGCGCATCAGCGCGTCACGCAGCAAAACCTCCTTGATCGCGGCGTGCATGTGCGCGCCGGAGTACCACGGCATGCCACGGATGCGGCCAATCAAGTCGGTTTGCTCCGCAGTCGTCAGCGCGCCCGCATGGAAGCGCTGCAGCACGTCCATGGCTGCCGCGAAGGCCTCGTAAAGCCTGGTGTCGATTGGATCGGCTGCGGAGCCCTTCATACCTGAACCACCAGCGATTCGCCGCGCGCACCAACCGGCAGCGCCTCACTCGTGGCCGGCGCGCGCATGGACAGCGGCGCGGGCGTCGGTTCGGGTGCCCAGGCATAGACGCCGGTCAGGGTCTCGTCGCCGGCACCGGTCACGCACCACTCATCGGCGCCCTCGGGCGTGCGGCGACGGTAGGCGGTGAAGGTGGCCGGTACGCCCAGCAGCTCGGCGGTGACCAGCACGTCCACCAGCAGCGGCGGCTGGGTGGCGGTGATGGGCTGCCAGTCGGCCTGCGTGGCGCGAGCGCTCGGCGCGGCGGCTGCGGGTTCGGTGGTGTCCATGCGTGCTCCCCGGTGACTCGTTGCTGAACACAATAAAGGCCATTTTACGGACTGTCAAGTACAATTGTGTTCACCGACGCGCCTAGGCTGAGGATCGCCAGCAGCCGTCGGAAGGGGGCCATTGTGAACACGCAGCCGCAGGACTTCGTCGCGTATTCGATTGAGGTGACGGAACAGATAGCGGCCGCTTACAGCGCGGCCGCCAGCGAGTCGATCTATCCCGAGCGGATGGCTGCATGCCTTGCGGCGATGCGGCCCAAGGGCGCCGATGCGGCGGATACCGCGATTGCGGGCTTCGAGGCCGGCGTGCCGGCCGTGGTGGCCGCGGCGTGCTACGTGAGCTGGCAGCACCAGGAGTACGTGAAGCAGTCAAGCGTGCTGAAGCAACTGGTGTCGAGGCATGCGCGGGCGATGACGGATGTTCGGATGCTGGCCGTGCGCAGCGCCAGTCAGCTGCTCGGCAACTACGGATCCGCGGCCCACGCGTTCTGGCAGGCGATGGAGCGCTACCGGCTGGGCGACACGCCGCGGTTGCTATCGCTGGCCGATGAGGTGGCGCCGATGCTGGCGGCCACCGATCCGCCAGCCGATCCGGGACCGAAGGAGACGCCCTATCTGATGCTTGTGGAGCCCACCGCCGACGAGCTGCGGATTCAGGCAGAACTCGAGCGGCTCAGTGACCGGTACGGCGCGGGCGAGTTTGACGACGCCGAATACGACAGCGCCATTGCCGCGGTCATTGACCGTGAGCTTGGGGCAGGCGCCAGCCAGAACGACGCGTTCACGCTGCTGTGGGCGCGGTACGAGGCCGGCGACCTGGCCGACGAGGACTACCGCGCGAGGATCGGCGACGAAATACGGATGGCCAAGAACATCGCCACCGCGTGGTAGCCGGCGCGCACCTCAGTAGCCGCAGTTCATCTGGTCGCGCAGCTTGTTGCGCTCGTAGGCATCGTCCGGCCCGTTGTCGCTGTCCTGGCCCATTGCGGCGTGGTTGGACAGCGCGGTGCACAGCGCCTGCTTGCTCATGGCGTTGTCGCGAACCGGCCGCGCCTCCTTGCGGTAGGACTCGCCGCTGACCGGCAGATCCCCGTAGGCGGTGTGGGCCCAGCCGTCGAGGTGCGAATGCACCTTCACGCTGTAGTCCGTAGGGCAGGGGCCGGTCTGCACCCAGGTCTTGTTGCCGGCGGTGCAGCGATGGGCGGCGGTCGACGCCGCGCGCCGGGGCGCGGAGCGGACAACCGGCGCGCTACGCTGCACCACCACCGCCGGCCGGCTGCTGTGGTAGCGGTAGCTTGGCCGGTGCACAACGGGTCGGTTGCTGGGCTCGTCGTGGTAGTGCTGGTGCGCCTGCGTTGCCCCGGCCGCGCAGGGCCGGCCCTGGAACACCGGCCCGTTCGGGCCCTTGCACTTGTAGATATCGCCAGCCTGCGCGCCAGCCGCCAGCACCAGCAGGCCTGCCAACACTGCCACCCGTTTCATGTGCGCCTCCTTCGTTGCCTAGAGGTCAGCTCGCCTTTTTCCGCTCGCCTTCCTCGGGTGGGCTCAACGCGTAGCGTTTCTCGCTTTCAGCGATGCGCTCCAAATTGGCACGGCCCTCGGGTGCGGCGTCCTTGTAGTTCAGCAGCAGCGCGGCCATGCGGGGTGAGGTGAGGAGTTCCAGGGGCATTTCGGGGATCAACAGTTGCCAGGTCTGCACGCCAAAGGCGCCCGCGATCGCTTCGATCGTTGACGTGGTGGGATGCCGATCGTTGATGTCACGGTACCGGAGCAAGTAGCCGACCGAGCTTTGGGAAACCCCCGCTGCCTTCGCCAGTGCGCGCTGCGACATCCCCCTGTCGTTCATCAACCGCCGGACGTTATCGCGAATGGCGAGCGTCGCATCGTTGTGCATTAGCTCACGATACGCAGGGAGGTGCGCACAGTCGTGTTTACAACGTGAGCTGAATTGTGCTCTACTTTCGGCCGATGAACCGCACCTGTCCAGTTGCTGAAGCACGCACCCGCCTCCTACGCCAGAAGGGCCGCTTTCCCCGCATCGCCGAACTGAGCGGGCTGTCGACCTCGTGGATATCCAAGTTCGCCAATGCCAAACGCGGCAAGCGGCCCGAATACAGCACCATCACCAAGCTGACGGGCGCCCTGGCCGCGCTCGAGGCTGAAGCCTCCGCGACGCGCGCACCCCTTCGCAATCCTCAAAAACAGCAGACGCGGAGGGCGAAGTGACGCGCCGCCCCGTCAAAGCACACGCGCCCGACCTGTGGGCCCTGACCGGCGAGCTGGTGCTGGTGACGTGGGAAGACTCCCACCAGTTCGCGGGCTGGCACACCGACGAGCCGGCGGCCGAACCGCTGCGCTGCCACTCGGCAGGGCGACTGGTGCGGGTCACAGGCACCGCGGTGGTGGTGGCTGGGCACTGGACCGAGGAAGCGCCGGCGCAGCGCAGCGGGGAAATGACGATACCGCGCAGCGCCATTCGGGCCGTGGAGGTGCTGCGGTGGGGATGAGCGCGATCCTTGCCGGCGTGGCCGGTTTCATAGGCGCCATCGCAGGCGCTGCGCTCGTGCTGCTGGCCCGCTCGCTGTCAGAGGCCCGCGCGCTGCATCGGCAAGCTGAGCGCGATCGCGCAATCCGAGAGGCGGCGCTGGACGATTCACTGGCCGCGCAGGTGATTCGGCGATTCGAGCTGGCCGCAGCCAGCATGACGGCGGTGGACTTCTCGGCCGGTCGCTTTGCAACGCGCCCATCCCGCGCCGCGCGCCTCATCGCCTGGCTGCGCGCCCGGCCCCTGCTCTGGAAAACGACGTTGGGCCTGCTGGGTGTTATCGGCAGCGTCTACCTGATGTTTCTGGCCGAGGCCGCGCTGTGACGGCCGCCAAGTTCACGGGCAGCCTCCGCGGTGTCGGGACGGGTCTGGCACGGACCCCGACCGCCCCGCGGGTGCCGCCCTCCATTCGGGGAGAGTCACATGGGCAGATGGCTGAATAGCGATTGGACCGAGCGCGGGCTGGCCGCCCTGCGGGCGACGCTGGACGTGGACGCCTCGGTGCGCCGGGACATGATCGAGTTTCTGTTCGCGGAGGGTTTCTGGAACCGCGAAAAGCTCACATGGGACGCCGCGCTCGCGCGCTGGAACGGGTGCCTGAATCCGCGCAAGTCGGAGTTCTTCAAGATCGGCGAGGTGTGGGCGCTGATGAAGCGCTTCCACCGCTACGAGCTGCTGCGAGCGATGGCCGAGGACCTGGGCTGCGAGCTGCGCATCCGCCCGAGCGAGGAACAGCAGCAGCGCCTGATGGAGCGCCTGGCGGAAGCTACGGAGCACGCCGCCGCCGCCGTCGCCGAAGCCAGCGCCGAGCTGGCGCGCTTCCACGACCCGGCACCGGCGCGCCCCTCACGTATGGGCGGCGAGACACCACGCTTCGCGCTGGTCGAGAGCGACGACGACGCCGGCCAGGCGCCGGGAGGGTTTTGACATGGGCACGCTGCTATGGGCAGTGGCGCTGTTTGCCTTGCTGGGCACCGTGGGTGGCCTGGCGTCGCGCGCATGGGACAGCGCCACCGCCCGTGCCGCTGAGGCGCTGTTTCGCCAGCGCGCCGAAGCCGCCCGCCAAGCCCTGCTCTGGTACAGCGACCGCGGCCACTGGCGCCGCGTGACGATACGCGGCCGGCACTGGTCGCGCTCCCCGGCGGCTGACGATGCCGGCGCCCGAGCCCGCCGCGCGCTGGAGCAGACGTCATGAGCCAGTACACGGCAGAGCAGGTGGAGGCGATGGCGGAGGCGCTCGATTCGAGCCCGAGACGCCCCGGCATGGCTACGGCGAGCGCCATGCTCCGCGCCTACGCCGCCACCCTGCGCCGACAGATTGGGCGGGCGGACACCGCAAGTCCGGCCATGCTGCAATCGCTTATCGAGTCGGCTCGCTGCCTTGGTGTTGCGCAGAAGTCCGCGGACATATCAGCCGCAGGATATTGGGGCGGCCAAGTCGACAAGTACGCCGCAAGCCTGAAGGCCGCCATCGCGCAGCAGGGTGAGGCGGTGGGCGAGGCCGCTCTGCAGCACGTTCGCGAGATGCGCAAAGCAGCACCGGGGCTGCCGCCGCGCCCGCCACTCGGCACGTCGCCGGCGCACGGTCAGCCACTGGAACGGTGGGGCTTCCCCAATGGCATAGATCATCCGGCCGCCCGGTGTCACGACGGGTACTGGACCCCGTGGCACATCGCGCAAGCCGCCCTTGATGCCTTCTCTACCTGGCAACCAATCGAGACAGCACCGAAGGACGGCTCGCGCGTGCTGACGTGCTTTCGTGGCGTGGACCTGAAGATCAACCGTTTCAACAATCCAGACCGCCACGCCCGAGGGTACTTCCTGGGGGGCAATGGCTGGGAGGAATCGCCACCCAATCGCCAGCCGACCCACTGGATGCACATTCCAAGGCCGCCAGCGGAGGTGCCGTCATGACGATCCGCGAGCGCCCCATCATGTTCTCCGGCCCGCAGGTTCGCGCGATTCTCGATTGCCGCATGACCCAAACCCGCCGCGTGGTGCGCGGCGCCCCAACCGGCCCGGACAGCTACTTTCTCGGCGTGTACAAGGGCGTGTGGGGCATCCACGAGCATCTGGACGCACCCGCGGCCTTCCGCGCACGGTGTCCCTATGGCACGCGCGGTGACCGGCTGTGGGTTCGCGAGGCATGGTCCGTCGACCGCTTCGAGCCCTGCGAGCCGCACGAGCGCGACTGGCAAGACCTGCACTCGCCAGTGGTCCGCTACGCGGCCGACGACGCGACACGCCGCGTTGAGGGCAACCGGCAGGCTGGCCATATCTACCACGGCCCGGTTTCCACGCCCCGGCCCCTGCCGTGCATGCCTCGCTGGCTGAGCCGCATCACGCTCGAAATCACCGACCTGCGCGTAGAGCGCCTGCAGACCATCACCGAGGACGACGCACGTGCTGAAGGGTGCCTGCCGCCGGTTGAGGCGGACGGAAGCGTGACTTGCGGCCGCCGCAAGACAGCGTTCCGCGAGCAGTGGGATGCCGCGCTCGCGAAGAAGGGCCACGGCTGGGAGGTCAATCCGTGGGTGTGGGTGGTGGAGTTCCGCGTGCTGGAGGTGGCGGCATGAGCGGCCAGATCCACGTCGGCGACTGTCTGGAGGTGATGCGCGGCATGCCCGCCGAGAGCGTGCAGTGCTGCGTGACCTCGCCACCGTACTACGGGCTGCGCGACTACGACGTGCGCCCCACCAGCTGGCCGGCAACCGAGGCGACCATCTTCCCGGCCTTTCCACCGCTGGCGATCCCTGCGATGGAGTGCTGTCTTGGGCTTGAGCCCGACCCGTGGGCCTTCATCGCGCACTGCGTGGAGATATTCCGCGAGGTGCGTCGCTTGCTGCGCAATGACGGCACGCTGTGGCTCAACATCGGCGACAGCTACTGCGGCGCGCGGCGTGGTGGCCAAGGGGACAAATGCGGGCTCGAGGGGTCGAGGCACAACCAGCGCGAGAGCCGGCGCGCGCAGACCGCAAGCCGGCGCCGCGACGATGAACCAATCCCCAGGTCCGACATCGCTCACGAGGGCCTCAAGAGCAAAGACATGCTCGGCATTCCGTGGATGCTCGCCTTCGCCTTGCGCGCTGACGGCTGGTATCTGCGTCAGGACATCATCTGGTCAAAGACCAACCCGATGCCCGAGAGCGTGCGCGACCGGTGCGCCAAAGCGCATGAGTACATGTTCCTGTTGAGCAAGTCGCCGCGCTACTACTTCGACGCGGAAGCCATCGCGGAACCGATCGCGGCCGCCAGTATCGCGCGGCTGTCGCAACCCAACCTTGCGAATCAGGCCGGGAGTGTCCGCGTGCCCGGCAAAAGCAACGGCCCGATGAAGGCGGTCGGGCCACGATTCGGCGGGGACAAGTACGGCGCCGACGCGCGCGAGCAGTCGCGCACAAAATCGGGCAACGAATGGACCGGCGACAGCGGGACGCGCAACAAGCGCAGCGTCTGGACGGTCGCGACGCAGCCGTTCAAGGAAGCGCACTTCGCGACGTTCCCGCCAGCGCTGGTTGAGCCTTGCATTCTGGCTGGATCGCCGGGGGGGGGTGTCGTGCTTGATCCTTTCTCCGGCGCAGGCACCACGGCACTCGTGGCTGAGGAATTGGGGCGGCAGTACATCGGCATTGAGCTGAACCCGGAATACGCAGAGATCGCCGACGCGCGCCTTGAGACGGCGAAACCCGGCCTGCCGCTGGGAGGTACCGCATGCACGGCGTGACCTACGACCGCGACGGCACGCACGGCGCTGACGCGCTGGACTTTGAGGCGCACGGTGACCTGGCGCACTACATCCGCCAGCGGCTGCCACGCGCGCCCAAGGCGCCTGCACCGCCACGCGAACCACTGCGCGAGTCGGCACGCCGCCGCGCGCTTGAGGAACTGACAGACGCCGCCCGGGAGGCCGGGCTTGGCGAGGAGGTAGACGATGAGCGTTGAGGCCATCACTTGGGCGCTGCGCGTGCCGGTGCCGGCATCGAGCGCGAAGTTCGTGCTGGTGGTGCTGGCGAACCAGGCGAACGACGAGACCGGGCATGCCTTCCCGAGCGTGGGCTACCTGGCATCGGCTACTGGTCAGGACCGCAAGACGGTGCTGGCCAACCTCGCCAAGCTGATCGAATGGGGCCTGATCGAGGACACCGGCAAGCGTGTGGGGCGGACGGGGCGAGTGATCGTTTACCGCCTGATTCGCTACGCCGGATTGTTCGATGCGGACGCGCCGGAACAGTCCCAAAAACGGGACGAATTCAAAGCCCAACAGTCCCGAAAGCGGGACGATTCCGACCCCTCGAAACAGTCCCAAAAGAGGGACGATTCAAGGCCCGAACAGTCCCAAAAACGGAATAGTTCCGAAAACGGAACTGTCCCGTTTTTCCTGCCTAATAGTCCCGTTTTTCCCTGCCAATGGTCCCAAAAGCGGGACTGGGAACCATCAGTAACCCTTAGGGAACCTGCGCTCACCTCCCCCGCGCGTGAGCGCGCAGGCGAGGGCGCGAGCGCACCCGAGCGCCCGCCCGCGCACGAGGACCCGGAGCCGGTGCCGCTGCACCAGCGGGTGCTGGAGACTGTGGTCGAGCTGCGCAAGCAGGGCATCGACGACGCCAGCACCGCGAGACCGGACCTGGTGCAGGTCGTCGAGGACGGCGCCACCGCCGAGCAGCTGCTGGCGACGGCCGAGGAACTGACCGCCCGCCGCCAGGGCCGCCGGCCGAAGCTGGCCTACGTGATCGCCACGCTGCGCGGGCGTGCCGAGGATGCCGCCACCGCGCCACCCACCACGGGGAGCCTTGCCCATGTTGCACCGATTCCGCCCGGTGGCTCTGCTCGCCGAGAGACCGCCCACGAACGCGCCGAGCGCAGCGCCCGACGCTACGCCGCCAGCCTCGAGCCCGGCGCAGAGGGCATCCCCTTCGCCGTCCCGGAGGCCGACGATGCCTGAGCCGACCACGACACCCGAACCGCTGAGCGAGCGCCTGCTGCGCGACCTGTGGCTGCGCATGAACGGCCAGTTCGGGCACCGCTGGGCCAGTGGCTTTGGCGCGGCGCCCGACAACGACGATGGCACCCTGACCCTCACCGCGCGGGTATGGGCCCACGGCCTCGCCGGCATAACGCCGCGGCAGTTGGGCTTCGGCCTGCGCGCCACGCTGGCCAGCCCGGACACCTGGCCGCCCACGCTGCCTGAGTTTCGCGCGCGCTGCCTCGGTATCCCGAGCATCGCCGCCGCCAAGGCTGCGCTGCGTGATCCGACCAACGCACCGCCGCGCGCCGCGCGCTTCAGCCGGCTGATGTGGCAGCACGCCGACAGCTACCGCCTGCGCCAGGCCAGCGCCGAGCTGGCGGACCGCATGCTGCGCGAAGCCTACGAGCTCGCCGCCGAGGCGGTGCTGCGCGGCACGCCGCTGCCGCCCCTGTCGCCGGCCCTGAGCGCACCCACCCCACCACCGGCGAACCCGGCCAAGCCCGAGACCGTGGCTAGCGCCTTCAGCGAGATTGCCGACGTGCTGGGCACCACGCCGGACTTTGCGCCCGACCCGGAGCCGGAACCGGCCCCGCTCACGATGCCTGAGGAGGCCGACGATGCCGAAGACGACTGAGCGCCCGCCGAAGGTGCGCGATCGCATCCTGACGCTGCTGGCCGATGGCGAGCCACGGACCTCGCGCGAGGTGGCGGAGGAACTGGGCGTGCACTTCGAGACGGCCCAGCGGCTGCTGCAGGAGTTGGCCGAGGATGGCGAGCTGCGTCGCGTCTACCGGGTGGTCAGTAGCGGGGCGTGGGTCTACGCCGCCGTGGGTGTGCAGCCGTGACCCCCGCTGAAATCGCAAGCATCCAGCCCGGCGACTCGATCATCTTCGCGCTCGGGCTCGAGGACGAGCTGCCCGTGGTCGCAGTGAGCCCCGGCTCGCTGCTGCTGCAGGTGTCCGCGACCACAACCACGCCGTGGGTGCCAGTCGCCGGCGGCCCCGAATGCCTCGCTCGCCGGCTGCCCTACAGCATGCCGCACCCCCATGAACTCGAAGAACTCACCGAAGGAACCTGCCCATGACTGCGCACCTCAACGATTTGCTGGTAGCGACGCTGCGCCGCGCAGGCAAGCCCCTCGCCAGCGACGAGCTGCTGGACGCCGCGGTCGCCGGCGCACTGGACCACGGTTGGGTCAGTGAGCAACTGACGGACCTCGGCAACCGGCGCAACGTCGCCGCGCGCCTCACCAACCTGCGCAAGGCTGGCCACGTGGAGGAACGCGGCCGCGGCGTCGACGAACAGAACCGGCGAACGACGCCGTTGTGGGCGCCGGTCGCAGGCTTTGACCGGTCCTGCGAGATTCCGCCGCCGCCCGTTCCTGGCGCCTCTGAGCTGCTGCGCTCGGCCACGACGGCCAGCACCAAGGGCCGATGCCGCGCAGCACCGGCCGATGCCGCGACCGAACTGGAGCAGCTGACCTGGCTGACGGGCGAAGTCCTAGGCGCCGTCGGGCGCTTCGTACGTGAGCTGGAAACCCTGCAGGACCGGGCCACGGCCCGCATGGCCGGGACCGGCAAGTGAGCGGCGGCCTGCGCTACCGCAGCGTGGAGGACATGCCGGCCGGGCTGGCCCGGCGGCTGCCAGCACAGGCGCGATCGACCAGCTCGGGCGCCGCGCGCCGGCCGAGCCGCAAGCGCAAGGACGAGGAGCACAACGCGCAGGTGGTGTTCTTCAACCGCGTCCGCACGCTGGCGCTCAACGATCCGCCGGGCTACGCACGTGCGGCACGCCGCACCTTCGCCGTGCCCAACGGTGGTGGCCGTAGCAAGGCCGAGGCGGGACGGCTGAAAGCCGAAGGCGTGACGGCCGGCGTGCCGGACATCTGCTGCGCGCTGCCGCGACTCTGCTACCACGGGCTGTGGATCGAGCTGAAGAGGCCACCCGCGCCCGGTGCCAAGGGCCGCGTGTCACCGGAGCAGCAGGCCTTCATCGACGAGAGCCTGCTGCTCGGATACCACGCCGCGGTGTGCCACGGGGAAGACGAAGCGTGGGATCTGTGGCTGTGGTACGTGGGGCTGCCGGAGCAGGGCAGGTGACTGAGCCGCTGACCCGCCCGGAGCGCTACACCGCCATGCGCAACTGCCATGAGGTGGTGGATAAAGTGCGCGCCGCTGGCGGCTGCCACTACTGCCAGCACCGGGCCGCGGCGTTTGGCGGTGGCCGGCGCGCTGCATGCGGGCTGGATCCGCCGCGCGCCTTTCCCGCGTGCGTGGACCAGCACTTCGAGTTTGACGACACGGTGAGGTGACCTATATGCCCGCAACGACTCCCACGCCGCAAGCCTACGCCGGCGGCCCACGTGATGCGCTCGAAGTCTTGGCCCGCCTGGCGGGGCGCAGTGCATTTGTGACGCCAGCAGCCGGCAGCGGTGGCGCACCGGCACTGACTACTGACGACATCGCCCACGCGCTGGGCCGCACCAATGACGCCCTGGGCGAGTACCTGGCGCTGGCGATCGCCACGCAGAGCCTGCGGGAGTGGCCGGCGATCCAGCGGCTGGCGTTCCCGCGGCTGCTGGCCGGGCTGGAGGCGGACCCGCGCGACGCCGCGCTGGTCGAAGGCTCACGCCGTCACAGGCTTCGCATCGTGATGCACGACGTGCTGCGCGACCTGGTGTGGCCTCACCGGCGCAACGCGCGCAAGGCCACCGGCATGCGCCGCGCGGATTACAGCCGGCTGTACCGCTACGCCGGCGCGGCGTTCGAGTCGTGGGCCTACACCTGCGCCGGCGCCGCGCTCAACGACCTGCGCACGCTGCGCTGACAACACCACGCGAGGATTGGATCGTGAGAGTGATCATTGAGCTTAAAAACGCCCGAGGCAACCCGGACGTGATTCTCAAGGAAGACCTCCAGCGCAACATTGACGCACTGGACTGCGCCATCGCCGACGCGCGCTTGAGTGACGCGCGCTTGAGTGACCGCGTGCTGCTGATGGATACCAGGTCGATCTTGGCCGGCATCCAGACTGAACTGCCTACGGCCATCGAGGTGCGCTGAGCAGCTCGCGATGGCAGTGTACGCCCTGGTCACCACTCAAGGTCGACCCACTTGTCGCCGTCCCAGTGCGGGATATCCATGTGCGACGGGGGCGGTGGCGGGTCAAAGATGATGTTGGGCTTCACAGCTTGGGGCGTGAAGCGGCCGACCGAAATTGCTTGGTCCACTTCGTAGATCATTGCCTTCACGAGTGACGGGAATTGCGCCGCGGCGCCGCTTTTTGGCGCGCATCCCTCGCCGAGCGCTGCGACGGTAACGATGCCACCTTTCAGCGTGGCCATCAGACGAAACTCGGCCGCGAGGTGCGCGCGTATCCGAGCGGATTGAGTCGCAGGATAGACGACGATGCTCTCGATGGCTTCCAGCGCTTCGTCGCAGCTGTCCTCGGGGATGCTGCCGATCAAGTCGTGGATGTTCACGGCCTCTCCTCGTACACACCCTCGAGCCATCCCTCGATCCACGCCCAAGCAATGCACCGCTCGGCATCGCCGAGCCATGACAGCGCTGGATGGGGCGCTGGCACGATTGCGGGCACATGGACGATGACGCCCAGCCAAGGCGCCGCGGGCGCCTCGGCCGGACCTGTTGCCAGCGGGACAGGCTCGTCGTGTCGCTCGTGCAGCGCGCGCCACACGCCAGCGCCAGCACGCGCCGTCATGGCCAGCGCCAGCGTCACCAATGCTGGCCCCTGCGGCTCGCGGATCGCCCAAATTGCGACGTGCCGGCTCGGCCGCTCGGTGTCGGTGATGCGGTCCAGGCGCATCACACCCGTCGGCGAGGGAAACTCGGCAGTGCCGGTGGCCTCACAGGCCAGGACCACCGGCCCAAGCTGCGCAATGACACCATCGTCACATTCGCTGCGGTACGACCGGCGGCTGTCGCCGGTCGTAAGGGTGACGTGGGTTAGGTAGTCACCGGTCATGACGGATCGCATCCAGCACGTCCCACGCCCGCAGATACTGATGATTGGCGCCCACCTGCAAACGGTCGCCGGCGCGCTCGTCGAAGCTGGGGCGGATGTCGATCCCGGCGTGACTGTTGCGCAGCAGCAGATCGTGTGCTGCTTGCGCCGCCGCGCGCTGCGCCTCGGCGAGGATGTGGGCGGCCCACTGCTCGCGGATATACGCTGCCGCGGCGGCGCGCTCGTCTCGCGTGCCGTAGACGGACACGTATTGGAGGGTCTCGCCATCGACGCTGTTGTTGCCGCCTGCCAGGCGGGCGGAGCGGACGTTGTCCGGCATCTTGCTGCCCCAGCCCTGGCGCACGAGGAATGACTCCCACATCGCGCGCTGCACGCCTATCCCCATGTCGACCTCCTCCCACTGTGGCTCGGTGGTCATGGTGACTTCCGCGCCAGCGGAAATCGCGGGCAGGTACGATGCGGTGGTGACGCATGTACCGTCCACCAGCGTGCCGCAGTGGCCGTAACAGGTACGGTAGCCGCACACGATGCGCGTGACGGAGGGCCTTGGGATACGGCCGATGTGAGCGCTCTCCCTGTCTGACAGGGTGAGCGTGACCTGGGCGCACCCCGCCGCCATGCTGCCGGACCCGCCGGCGATGTTGGGCGCGAAGCTGCAGTCGGATCGCGTAGGCGCGAAGCGGCGCACATAGGACGGCGCGACCACGTCGGTCCATGCGATGCAGCCGACCGCGATGTCGGCGATGCCGAACGTGCCGTCGGGTGACAGGATTGCCTGCCTCTGCCACTGGTCGTTGATCCCGTTGCCCGACGGCAGCCGGATGCCAAGATGCGCGCTCGCTTCGCGCAGCCAGCGTCGCGCCTTGCCGGCGTCGGATTGCAGGCGCGCGATCGCGCGCCGGTCTACAGCATCCGTGATGCTATCGACATCAGCGTAGCGCCAGCCCCACTTGGGCGTGCGCAGATGGCGCGCGATGGCCGCGCCAATACGGGCGGCGTCAGCATGTGTAGTGTGAGTAGTCATGGGTGTTCTCCTCCGCCTGTAGACGCCGGCGGGCGCGTGTCGCGTGGTGCGACGTAGGCCAACTCTAGCGCAGGCGAAGACGTGAGTCAAGCCCCAAAAGCTGCGCGCGCAGCGCGTGCGCGGCGCGCGCGCGCGCATGTTTGCGCCCGGAACGCGAAAGTGGCCATGCTTCGCGGGCGAGCGGGGTAATGGCTTTCGGCTTTGGCGCACGCGGAGGCAACGATGAAACTGTGAACGCTGGAATGTGGGTTGGCGTCGCCAGCGGCATCATTGCGGTGCTGCTGGGGGTGCTGACGGCGCGGGAGAGCGAAGAGGAGGCGGGGCAGGCCATGCCGGTCGCGCCGATCGTGTTCTATCTGATCCGAGGGCGTGAAAAGCGCGCCCGGACGTGTCACGGGGTGACAGATTCACGGTGCGGGCATCGGGTGCCACCAAGGCAGCCGGTGCCCGTTTGCGTTTGTGCTGCGCATGCGCGGCCGGGTGGTCCCCGGTATGTCAAATGCGAACAAAGCGAGGAAATGGCGATGCTGAGTGGTGAGCAGAATGGCTTGTGGTATGACCCGAGCCAGTCGGGCCAAGGCTTCCAGATTCAGATTGACGCCGCCGGCCGGCACATGAGCGAGTTCTACTGCGGCGCCGTGCCCAACTGGTTCCCGGGCCACCCAGTCTGGCTGTCGATTCAGGGCCAGCCGGATGCAAACGGCAAGCTGCCCCTGCTGGTCACACTCGGCACGCTCGGCACGCCGGGAAAACTGGACGTTCGCCAGGTCGGCTACGTTACGCTGACCCTGATTGACGACAGGATCGCGGCGACCGTCACGATCAACGGCAACGGCCGCGCGCAGTTCTCGCCCGTGCCGCCGCCGCTGACGGTGAGCTTCAGCCTGCAGCGCTGGCTGGGCTGACGACTGTCGGGACGTAGAGGTGGCGAAGCCGATCCGACACGCTGGCTGGCCGGCCGGCGTCGACAACCTGAGCCCCGAGACCGCGCTGGTCGCGGACGACCAGGGCGTTGTACTGGCCCTGCGCGAGGCCGAGAACGTCGACCTGGTCGGGCCCGGCAAGCCGAGGCGGCGCAAGGGCTACGCCGAGGCGCTGTGGTCGAGCAGCGGCGTGCATTCGCTGTGGGCACCCGCTGATGCGCCGTGGGGTCTGATTGTGCGGGCCGGCACGCTGTGCCTGCTGCGCGATCCGGCGCACCCCGAGGTGCTGCGCGACCTGGCCGCACCAGGTGAGCCGGTGAGCTATGCGCTGGTCGGCGATCGCGTGTACTGGAGCAACGGCACCGACCGCGGGCTGGTCACCGCGGCGGGCGAGGACGCGCCGTGGGGCTGCCCGACACCTGCGGGCCTGCCCGCGCTGGCACTGGCGGATGCTGGCGCGCTCGCTGCCGGGCGCTACCACGTCAGCATCACCTATGCCCTGGGCTCCGGTGAGGAGAGCGGCGCCCCGACGCCGGCATGGATTGACGTGCCGGATGGCGGCGGCATTGCGCTGTCGGGCGTGCCGCAGCCGCCGGCCGACTCAGGCGTCACCGAGATCCGCGTGTACGTGTCGGCGCCAGGTGGCGACGTGCTGCATCGCGCGCGCTCCCTGCTGGTGGGCGTGACCGAGACGCAGCTGGGCGCGGGGCAACGCGGGCGACCGCTGGACACCCAGGGCCTGGCATCGATGCCAGCCGGCCGACTCGTGCGAGTGCATGCGGGCCGGCTGTGGTGCTTGGGCGATGATGGCTGGCTGGTGTGGTCCGAGGCGCTGCGCTACGGGCTGACGGAGCCGCCGCGCAACCGGCTGCATGTGACCGGGCAGCCGTCGCTGCTGGAGGCGGTGGGCGGTGGCACAGACGGTGCTGGCATGTACCTCGCCGCCGGCCAGCGGACCTATTTCCTCGCGGGACCGCCCGAGCGCATGACACCGGCGGTCAGTTACCCGCATGGCGCGGTGCCGGGCACCGCGATCTGTGTACCGGGTTCCGCGCTCGGGCTTGAGACCAGCGCGCAAGTGGCGTACTGGCTCGCGGACAACGGCGCGGCCGTGGTCGGGCTACCGGGCGGCATCGTGCAGCCGTTGCGCGAGCATCAAGCCGTGGCGCCAAGCGCAAAGCGTGGGGCGTCGATGTACCGCGCCGAGGATGGCAGCCGGCGGATCGTGACCACGCTGGCGGGCACGTCAGCGCGCGGGCTCGCGTTCGCGGACAGCGCGACGTCCACGATTACGAGGCACGACGGCGCATGAGCGAGCTGACGGACGAGCAACTGGCGCAGTTGCCGCGCTGGCGGCGTGACCTGGTGCTGGCGCGGCGTGCGCGGCGCACGGCCCGGGCGAAGATCGCCGAGCGCCAGGTGGCCACCCCGCCGCCGGCACCGGGCCCGCTGCGCCGGGCGGTGGCCGCCGTGCTGGCACCGGGCGACACGATCAATGCGCGGCTGGCCATCTGCGCGCAGTGCCCGCACCGCAAGACCCGCGGGCCCGTTGCCTACTGCGGCAAGTGCGGCTGTCCGCTGCAGAGCAAGACACGCATGGCCCGGGCGAGCTGCCCGGACGGGCGCTGGGGCGCTGTCTGATTCCACCCACGAGGGCATGACCATGTTCGATTCGACTGTACCTGCGAGCCTGCAGCGCGACCTGGGCCGTGCCCTGCGCTCCGGGCGTTACGAGCGCACCGACGACGGGCGCATTCTGCTGGCTTCGGCCGGCATGTGCATCGGCGGCGCCTTCAGCGACGCGCTTAATGTCGAGCCGTTGCGGCTGCTGCAGAACACCGTGGTGGCGCAAGGCATCAACGCGCTGCTGGACGCGTTCTTCCGCCAGCAGACGGCGCCAACCGGCTTCTACATCGCCCCGTTCAGCGGCAACGTCGCACCTGATGGCGCGACGCTGACCGCGGCCAACTTCACGGCGACGCAGACCGAGTTCACCGACTACGACGAGACCACCCGCGTCGAGTGGACGCCGGCGGCTGCGGCAAGTTCGGCGATCGGCAACACCGCCAGCCCGGCCGACTTCACCATCAACAAGGCGGACTCAACCATCTGGGGCTGGGCGCTGCTGACGGCATCCGCAAAGTCGGCGACCACCGGCGTGCTGGTGGCCGCGGCGAAGGACGATGCCGCTCGCTCGGCACTGCGCGTCGGCGACGTGCTGCACGCCACGTACCAGATTACCGGCACCAGCACCTGAGCCGTGGCCGAGCGCTGGACCGACTGGTGCCGGCTGCGCACCAGCGGCGCGGTCGACGCGGAACAGTGGATTCCGCTCGCCCGCAAGCAGCTGGGTTACTTGATGGGCCAGCTACAGCTGCAGGAGCTGGACCAGGGCGTGCTCGTGAAGGATTACGGGCTGGTGGAGATTCGCACCAGCTTTGACGGCGTGACGCCGCTCGTTGAGATGCGGACCACGACCACCGGGGCGCCGCAGCCGCTGACGCCGCAGTTGTGGATCCCCGAGGGCTTCGTGGTCTACCCCGCGAGCGACACCGCGCCGGCGGGCTGGGGCCTGCCGGTGCAGGTGCAGCGCAAGGAGGACGGCAGCAGCACGGATGATGACACGCTGGTGCTGCTGGAGAGGCAGAACCTCAAGCCAGGGCTCGACGTCGCGCGCTGGAGTGTTGGTGGTGCGCTGGGACAGGTGCTGCTGAGCCAGGCGCCGCAGGCCGGCTACCCGGACGACGGCGAGCAGAGCCTCGCGGTGCCGCTGCTGTACGACCTGGAGTTCGGGCCAATGCTGGACGCGGCGTTCACCGCGCCGCAGCAGGGTGACTGGCAGGGCTACCGCATCGAGTTCGCGGACTTCACCAATCAGAGCCCGGGCGCAACGCCGACGCAGCGGCCCGCTATCACGCAGGCCAAGCGCGGCATCTTCCAGCTCACCAACGAGCACCGGGCCAGCATCGGCCGGGAGCGCGTGACGCCGCCGGTGCGCGGGCTGTTCGACTCGGCGCAGGTGGGCGCGGAAATCAGCTTCAGCTCGCAGGTCATGGGCCATATGTTCGAGCGCTGGCCGGAGCACTGGCGCACGTCCGAGGACGTGATCGACCACGACGGCGCGCGCCTCCGCTCGCTGTACCTGGGCGACGACTGGAACAGCCGCAGCCAGAACTGGTTTGAGAACGCGATGGCCGGGGCCGTGAGTTTCGAGGTCATCGGCCACGACGCCAACGGGTCCGACATTGTGCGGGTCGATGGCGGCGTGCAGGTGAGCGCACAAGCCGCCTTCGATTCGTGGATGGGCAGCGCCGAGCACAAGGCCAACATCGAGCAGGTGGCGTGGGATGCCGGCGCCGGGCCGGCCGGCAGCGCGGCGAGCACGCAGATTGGCGTGCGCGTCAACATGGCGAAGCAGCAGTTCCTCGGCCACGACGCCTGGTTGTACTGCGGCACGCGTCAGTTCGTCAGCGACGATCCGGCGGTGCCGGTGGTCAGCTGGGACGGGCCCGGCGTGCTCAACACCGGCTTCGAGAGCTGGGGTGTGCGGATTCGCCAGGCCGAGTTGCTGCAGGCGGCCACCGACGGCACGCTGGGCCTGGACACCGTGCCCTTCGAGGTGTTCCAGACCCCTTTCAGCGATGATCCGGCCACGCACCAGGCCGGCCGCTCGCGCAACCTCTGCGGCGGCGTTGGCGGGCACGTGCACCAGCGCTCGCCGTTCGTCTACAGCCGCGGCCGCATCATCGCGATCGCGCCCAACGGCGAGATCGTGCTGGCGGCCGGCGTCTACAGGGTGCACGACTTCATGCACCGGCTGATGATTATCAGCTGGTCATACGCCGACAACGCGGACCTTGACCTCGCATGGGGCCAGAGCGCCTACGTGCGGTTTTGGTGGATCAACATTCCGGCGCGCGACGGCCTGGCGCTGGCGCCCGAGGCGCTCATTCGCGGGGTGTGGGATCGCGAGGCGGTCGAGGATCCCTGGCCGTGGGTGCAGATTGACAACCCGTGGAGCTGGCGCGGTGGCGACAGGATCGACGTCGGCTCAACCGACGGCAGTGCCCGTGACGCGCTGAAGTACGCCAGCCAGTGGGTGTTCGCGCCGGACGGCACGCAAGCAGCGTGCCTGCGCGACACCGGCACGCTGGCCGATTACCTGCGGTGGGTGGTGCCGTTCGACGACACCTTCAATCCGCCGGCGCCGCCGGACCTGGCGACGCTCACCGGTGCCTGGCATGGCGTGGCGCAGCTCTACGCGCTCCAGCCGACCCTGTGGACGCTGGATGTCGCGCACGAGGTGCTGATCGCCAGCGCGACAGCGAGCTGGCAGGGCGCCTGCCCGACCGCCGAGCCGGTGCAAGCGCCGGCCGGTGCAGCTGCCGCGCTCTACCCGTCGCTGGCCGACCTGCTGGCCGACGAGGATGCGTACTGGTTCACCGCCGCCGAGCCGCTGGCAGTGGATTACGCGGCCAGCGGACATGAGCTGATCGTCGCGAAGCAGCCAGTGCTCTACCCGGGCCTGCAGTCGCGGTTTTGGAACCAGTTTTCCGCGACGCAGAGTTTCGACGTCGACCTGTCCGGTCTCGGGCCAAGCGGCGTGCTGTGGGGTGACTACGCCGCCACGCTCGACACCGGCACCTTCACGGGCTGGATCGACCAGCCCGCGGCGGCTGGCCGAGATGGTGAGGCCTACACCGGCCGCTTCAGCATCATCAACGGCGCGCGCCAGGCCTTTGTGCAGGTCGCGGTGCCGGCGGTCTATGCCGCCGCGCGCGATGCCGAGGACGCCACCCTGCTGGTGGGCGACGTGACGGATTGGTGGAGCTTCGACTGGCGCGGCACCGACACGCCGTGCGTGCGGGTGGCGCTGCACTGCGATGGCGAGCGCCAGGCTTCGCAGCTGTTCCCCAACCCTGACGGCTTCAGCGCGGTGCCGCCGACGCAGTTTTGTGCGCTGTCGGGCTTCCTGGCGCCGATCCTTGAGGCGCTGCCCGATGCCGCGGTGGCCACCAGCTGGGCGGTCGACCGGGCAGGGCACACGCTGTTCTCAGTCAACTACCAGCCCCACGAGAACGCGGCCTACGCCTCTGGCTCCAGCTGCAGCGAGTGCCGGGACCGCGACGGCTCCGAGCTGTGCCATCCATCGCTGGGTGACTTCCACATCGGCGACACGCTGGTGTTCGAACCGCGCGGCGGCCTCACCTGGTCCGACCTCGGCGACAGCGCCGAGTTGAACACGTTGGCGGGCACCGCCGGCGAAAACCCGAGATTCCTCTACGCGAGAGCGCTATGAGCTGCAAGGCATCCACCGGCTTCCGCACACGACTGCTCGGCCGCGAGAGCGTCGAGGACATCCTCGGCGGCGGCGTGATGCGCGTCTACTCGGGCGCCCAGCCGGCGAACGCCGACACCGAGGCCGGCGGGCTGCTACTCGGCACCGTCACGCTCGGCGGCTGGCCGTGGCACGGCGACGACACCGGCTTTGGCCTGCACTTTCGCCAAGCCGGGATCTACACGGTCAACGCCCCCAGCGCGGAGCCGTGGACGCTGCGCACGGTCGAGCCAGGCACCGCGGGCTGGTTCCGCCTGCTCGCGCCCGAGGCGGTGGAGTCCGCAGACGACGCCAGCCTCAGCGCCGCGCGCATCGACGGCAGCGTGGGCGTGGCCGGCAGCGGCGCCGACCTGATCCTCACCGCCGCCGACCTCGGCCTCGGCCAGGCGGTGCCGATCGACAGCTTCACCTACGTCCTTCTTCCCTACCCAGGTACCTGACCATGAGCGCCAAGTTTTCCATCGCCTTGCAGAATTACGTCAACGTCACCGGCTCCTTGAAGGCTGCGCTCGAGTCCTCGGCGGCGAAGATTTACCTCTATTCCGGCCCCGTGCCAGCCAGTGCGGACGAGGCGATCGACGCCGGGAGCACGCTGCTGGCAACTATTGGCGCCGGTGCGGCGCACACCGACGCGCTCACCTTCGAGGCGGCATCGAGCAATGGCGTGCTGACCAAGACGGCTGCCGAGACGTGGGCGGGCGTGGTGGCCGCCAGCGGCACGGCGACATTCCTGCGCCTGTGCGTGGGCGCCGACACCGGAAGCGCCGCCGCCGGCGCCGCCGACTACCGGGTGCAGGACACGGTGGGCGAGGATGCCAGCTACGGGCTGCAGCTGACGAGCGCCGCCCTGGTCGCAGGCAACACGCAGGCGATCGACGTCTTCCAGATCCTCAACTGAGGTCAGGCCCGTGGGCACGCTGCGCAAGCTGGTGGATGACGTGGTGGTCCCGGGCGATCCTGGCCAGCCCGAAAAACACGCGTCGCACGACTGCCCGCCGAGCCCGCGCGATCCGCCGGACTACACGCCACATGAGCCACCGCCGGCGCGGGAGACCTGTTTCGACTACACCTTCTACCCCGACGGCACCTACTCCGTGCTGGCCTACTTCTGCGACGGCTGACGATGACTGACCCACGCTGCAAAAAGGTCGCGGGCGGCTGCGTTGACTGCGCCCACCAGCCGTTCAAGCCGCCCACACCGGGCCATCTGGACCACAACGTGGTGCTGGGCTGGACCTCGGGCGCCAACAGCATCACGGAGCTGGATGGAAACCTGCACGCGACCTGGACGCTGCCGGCCGTGGTGGGCGTGGTGATTGGCCTGCGCCCAGTCGCCGGCGGGCGGGCGCAGCCGATCAACCCCGCGCTGGTCACGCACGGCTGGTATCACTACAGCCAGGCCGGAGTTTGCCGCGCGCAGCCGATGGAGCGAGGCCAGCGGGTGGGCAGCGCACTCACCTATGCGCCTGACGATGCAGGCGGCGGCGACGTGCTGGAGGTGCGCCGGGTCGGTACACGCGTGAGCTACCTGTTCAACGGCGCCGAGCACCACGCCTCGACTGTGCCGAGCACGGGCGCGCAGTTCCTCAACGCCTGCCTGTACTCCAGTGGCGACAGCATCCCGGGCGTGACTGACGACACCCCGACCGTGCCGAGCATCGTGACGCTGGCGCTCGGCGAAACCTCCGAACCTTTCACGCTCGGGCCGTTCGCCGATGCCGCGAGCTATGACGCAGCGCAGTGGGAGGACCAGCCGACATTCAAAGCGGTGGTCGGCGCGGGCGCGACTTCCTTGACGTTCGTGCTGGCTAATCCGCCTGCCGTCCCGAGACCAGAGGGCATTCCTGAAGACGGCCTGTTCAGCGCGGTCGGTCTCGTGGCCAACCTGGGCAGCCCACCCGTCGGCGGCATCGCCTACGGCAGCGCCAACTACCTCGACATCTCCACGCTCAGCGGAAACGAGCGTGGCAATGGCCCGGACGCGCTCACC
This sequence comes from Rhodanobacteraceae bacterium, assembly GCA_035699085.1. GTDB lineage: Bacteria > Pseudomonadota > Gammaproteobacteria > Xanthomonadales > Rhodanobacteraceae > DASSBG01. Next base: position 38,383 of record DASSBG010000008.1, on the reverse strand, counting down.
CTCACGCTGAACAATCCCGCCGCCGGCACCTGGTATGCCAGCGTGGTCGACTGGATGTACGACCCCGACGGCGGACCCACCAGCACATCGGCCACACTGACTGCCACGGTGACGACGTGAGTTGTTTCTGGACCGATCTTGTCGGCTGCTCGGAACAGTGCACGCCGCCGCCGCCCTCGCCGCCGCCAGGGTGGTTGTGGTTTGGCCTTGGGTCCCGCGTCAATTCATCCCCCACGGACCCGCCGTCGCTGGCGTCAGGGCTGCAGGCACGCGGCCTGGTGGACTATGTCAACGTCACAACGGGGATGGGTGCCTTGACGCTGCTCGATGCCAACGGTGCCGTTGAAGGCCTCGCCGATGAGGCAGACGTCTTCGAGATTCTCGAAGCGTCGGCGTGGACGCCGGACAACGGCACGGTGATATGCCTGCATGTTGGCTACACCGGCGGTTTGACCATCGCCACCGCCGCCGAGATTGGCGGAATCACGCGGGCCGCCTGTGACGACGCGGCTGGTGCCTATTCCTGCAGCGAGCTGGTGAGCGCCGGCGGATTGTATGACGATGCCACATCCTGGTCGCGCACCACCCTGACACCAGACGGCGCGCTGTGGACCGTGGCAGACGCCGGCCTGATTGCAGTGCTGGCAGCCATGTTCGGCTTCGACGCAGCCAATGGTCATCTGTACCTGGCAAAGCTGCGGCGCCTGGCGACAGGCCACGATTACCACTTCTGCCTGTTCTACGACTACTGCGCCTAAGCCATGACCGTCCGCTTCGAGCCCCTGGCGAGCTATGGAGGCTCGGCGTCGCTGCGCGCGACACCGCCGCTGCTAGTTGCCAGCGACACGGGCGGGGCCAAGGCCATCCTGCGCCACGCGCCGGCCACGGTGGAGGCCAGTGGCACCGCCACGCCGGTGGCCGGCTCGGCGCGCATCGCCGCCCCAGTGCCGCGGCTTGTGGCCAGTGGCGGGCTGGGCAGTGGCGGCGCCGCGCGGCTGCATCGGCCGCCACCGCGCGTGGCGGCCGCCGGCTTTGGCGTGGTGCCCGAACTGGCTGCCGCGCTGCTGATCGGCCCGCCGCGCTATCTCGTCGCGCGCGGCACATCGCATGCGGGCGGCACGGGGCGGTTGACCGCACCTTCACGGCGTGTGGTGGCCGGGCCCGGGGGTGCAGTGGCGAGGATGCGCCGGCCGGCACCGCGACTGCGGGCGGCGGCGCTCGTGCCGACCAGCTGGGTGCTGCTGCAACAGCAAGCGATCGCGTGGGCGCTCGGCTCGGACGAGATGCTGGAAGCGCCGCATGATGGCCTGGTGCTGGGCGACGGCTTCAGCGTGAGTTTCGGGGCCAGGTCCGCCGACACGCTGCCGCTTGGTGGCGGCCACGCGACGCTGATCGAGGCGCTGGAAGCGGCCGCCGACACGCTGGACCTCGCCACCGTGCAGCGCATCGCGCTGGACGTGCTGACGGCCGACACCCTGACGCTCGGCGACTCGGCGGCCGAGTGGCGCTCGCAGCTGGTGGGCATGGTCGACGCGTTGGCGCTGGTGGCCGGGCCGGAATCGACGCGGCTGGAAGCGGCCGGCGCGGTGGCGGACGCGCTGCTGCTCGATGCTGCGTGGCGCAATGTGATTCCCGTCAGCGTTGCCGAAACGCTGGGCCTCGGCGATGCGGCCGCGGCCGGGCTGGAGGCGCTGGCCGGCTGGCTGGATGCGCTCAGCCTCGCGGACGAGGGCGTGGCCAGCGCGCACATCGCCGCGCTGGTGGACGACTCGCTGGTGCTGTCCGATGGCGTGGCCAGCACGGCGGACCTGGTGGCGCTGATCGCCGACGGGCTGGATTTTGCGGTCACCGTGGACCTGCCAGATGGGCAGTACCTGGCGTGGGTGCTGCATGCGCCAAGCCGCGCATTCACCAGCTACCGCAACTACCCCTTCAACTCGTTTGCCTGCATCGGCGGCACGTACTACGGCGCGACCGACAGCGGCCTGTATCCGCTGGGCGGCGACGACGACGCCGGCACGCCGATCGAAGCGCACGTGCGCGCCGGGCTCACCGACTTCGGCAGCGGCGTGCTCAAGCGCATGCCGACGCTGTACCTCGGCTACTCCAGCACCGGCACCTTGCTGCTGAAGGTGGTGGTGACCTCGCCCAGCGGCAGCAAGGACGAGCACTGGTACCAGATGACCACCCGGCCGGCCCAGGCGGTGCGCGAGAACCGCATCAAGATCGGCCGCGGCCTGAAGTCCGTCTACTGGGGCTTCGAGCTGGCCAACGTCGACGGCGCCGACTTCGAGCTTGACCACATCGAGTGGGCACCGCTCGCCCTGGAACGGAGGATCACCACATGAGCGATTGCGGGATTCTCACCGGCACGCCGCTGGCCGTTGGGCAGGTGCAGACGGCGTACGACAAGTATTCGACCTTCGCCACCGTGACTTTCACCGAGGCGCAGGCCGCGCTGGCGCAGATTGCCGGCTTCACCCCCAAGGCGATTGCGGCCGAGGTCAGCTTCAACCTCGGCAACGTGGAAGCCATCACAGGCTTCAAGGAGCCCGACCGCGTCACCGCGAGGCCCGAATACTTCGCGTTTCAGGGCCCCGTAGCGCTGCCCGGCTCGCCCGACCAGAGCGGGATCCACGACGTTGAGTTCGCCGACCCGCCCAGCGATCCGCTGAAAGACCTCGACGTCGGCGACTTCCTGCCGCGCACCTACACGCCACCGGGTGCCCTGACGGCCGTGGCACCGGACGGCAAGGTGGACCTGCAGCCGCTACCGACCGCGGACGCCCCCGACGTCGAAAGCCTGCTGCCCGAGGTGCCGACCCTGCTGGAGCTGGACCTGCCCGAGCCGCCGGCCGACCTCACGGTCACGCCGTTCGACACGCCGGCGCCGGACGTGAGCGGCATCACCGTGCCGGTGGAGGACTGGAGCTTCACGCCGCAGCAATTCACCGATGCGCTGCTCGACAAAACCAAGGATCGGGTGTCGATGATGCTGGATGGCGGCACGGGCCTGCCGCTGGCGATCGCGCAGGCGCTGCGTGATCGCGCCTTCGATGCGCAGGACGCCGACGAGTTTCGCGCGGTGCAGCAAGCGACCGAGGAATACGCGAGCAAGGGCTGGACCGAGCCGAGCGGGATACTCAACCGCCGCGTCGCCGAGGTGCGCCAGCAGGCGGCTGCGCGGCGGGGTGGGCTCAGCCGCGACATCGCGATCGAAGACCAGCAGATCGCGATCGAGAACCTGCGCTTCGCCGTGAGCCAGGGCGTGGCACTCGAGTCCGCGCTGATGCAGGGCTGGCACGAGTACATGGCGCTCTCGCTGGACGCCGCCAAGGCCGTGGCCCAACTGCGCAATGAGACCTTCCGCAACCGCGTCGCGCTGGCGCAGTTGGAGCTGGACGCCTACAAGACGGCCGCCGCCGTGTGGCGCGAGGAACTGCAGGCCCAACTGGTGGAGCTGCAGGCCTACCGCGAGCAGCTGCAAGCCGAGGCCATCAAGGGGCAGATCAACCAGGACCGCGTGGCCCTGTTCAAGGCCCGCATCGAGGGCGTGCTGGCGCGCGTCGACATTTACAAGAGCCAGGTCGCTGCGATTAACGCCGTCGCCGACACCAACCGCGCGCTGGTGCAGGTGGAGGAGGAGCAGGTCAAGGCCTACGCCGCCGAGGTGGATGCGTGGGGCAAGGAGTGGGATGCCTACCGCACCCAGCTGGGCAGCAATGTGACCCGGGCCCAGGTGTACGACACGCTCAGCCGTGGCTTTGGCAACCGCATCAGCATCTGGAGCGAGCAGTCGCAGCAGCAGAGCCGCAACCAGGCGACCGAGCTGGCCACCGTGCAAGGCCGCGTGCAGGTGTGGGAAGCGCAGGTGCGCAAGATCCTCGGCGAGCTGGAACTCGAGCGCACCCGGCTCGGCGTCAACAACGACGTGTTCCGCGCCGCCGTGGCCAAGTACAGCGCGGAGGCGCAAGTCGAGGTCGCCGCGAGCGACGCCAACCTGCGGGCCGTGACGCTGGGCGTCGAGAAGGCCCGCGCGCAGAGCCAGATCGCCATCGAGAACCTGCGCCTCGGCATCCAGCAGAACGTGGAGCTCGCGCAGCTCGCGCTGGCCAAGATGCAGACCGTCGCGAAGACCGCGGCGTCGCTGTCGGCCGCCAGCATGAGCGCGGTGAACTTCAGCTCGCACGCCGGCTACGGCATGAGCGAGAGCTACTCGCACAGCTACTCCTGCGATTGACCCCCACCAGCCGGCCCGCCGGCAGGGAGAACGACCATGGCACTACCTTCCGCTGTTGCATTCGGCGTCGTTGATCCGCGCAAGAAGAAGCCGCAGGCGCTTCCCGCGGCCACGGTGACGCCGCAGCTCAAGGGGCCGGGCTTCCGGCCGGCCGGCAACGACCCGGCTGCGCGCGCCATGCGCAGCGGTCCGGTGCCGTATCTGACGACCCCAACCGCCTACGAGGCGGGCCAGAAGCTGCATCAGGCCGTCGGCCAGGCCGCGAGCGCAGCCGGTGGTCTATCCAACGCCGTGGGCAGCACCCTCACGCGCCCCTATGCGACTGCGGTCAACACGGGCGGAAATTTTCTGCGCGGCCTGGTGGGCGCGTCGCAGCTGACGAATCCAGCAGCCTCGGCCGCAGCTTCGCCGAGCGGCGCAAAAACGATGCCGGCAAGCGCGGCAGGGACCGAAGCTGCCGGCGCGGCCGTCGCGGCGGCCAGTCCCGGCGCCCAAGCGGCACCCCGCAAGCCGGTGCTGCACCCGCTCACCATTACCAGCACCGAGCCGACCCAAGGCCCGAACGCCCCGAACGTGCCTGGCAAGCTCTACCGCATCGGCAGCCACGGCGAGCACGTCTACAGCGACGGCAGCGGCGGCATCCCGGCGACCATGACCCGCGAGCAGGCGCAGAGTGGCAACCTCGGCGGCAACGTCAACGTGGTGTCGGACAAGGCGTTCACTGGCGCCCCGCTGCTGAGCGAGACCACCGCGGATGGCGGTTCCACGCAGGCGCAGGGCGTGGCCGCGGCGCGGGCCCGGCTGACGCGGCCGGACACCGGCGGTGGCTTCGCGATGAGCCCGCAGATGCAGCAGCAGGCGCGCCTGGCCGACGTGGCCAGCGGCGACTGGCGCAGCCCGCTGGGCACCGCGGCCAGCAACCTGCGCACCGACATTGCGACCGGCGACCCGGCCGAGCGCGCCGCAGCTGCAGGCCAACTGGCCGAGCTGACCCGCGGCGTCAATGCCGTCAACGCCGGGCAGGGCGCCGAAGCGCTGGCGGGCGAGAACAATGCAGCCACGCTGCGCCGCCAGGGGCTGGCCAATACCGGCGCGCAGCAAGTCGCCAGCACGCAGGCCAGCGGGGCGCTGGCGCAGCAGAACGCCGCCAACGCCGGCGCCGCCACCGTGGCGAAGCTGCGCCGGCCGGAATCGCTGGTGCCGACGCGTGGCGGCGGCTTGGTGTCCGTGCGCGGCGGCAAGGCCACGCCGGTGGTCGGCGAGGACGGCACGCCGATCCAAGGCGGCACGCCCAAGCGGACGCAGGCGATCCTCGACCAGATGGGCAAGACGACGGCCAAGCTGATCGAGAACGCGCAGAGCCTGTCCACCGACCCGCTGACCCCCGAGCAGATCGCAGGCTTCAAGGAAACCGCCGCGCGATCCATCCCCGGCGCGCGCCTGGGCACCGACAAGGCCACCGGCCAGCGCATCGTGCAGATCAACGGACAAGTCTTTCCGCTATGAGCCCTGACGGCAGCAACATCGTGTGGGATCCGCCGGGCGGCACCGCCGCACCCGCGGCGCAGGCACAGCCCACCGCCAAGCTGACGCGCCCGGACTTTACCGAGGCCTTCAGCCGTGGCCTGAAAACGACCATCCCGCAGGACAAGGAGCTCCTCGGCGGGGCCGGCATCGCGGCCGGCCAACTGATCGGCTCCGAAGGCCTGACGCAGGGCGCCGCCAAGCTCTACCGCGAAGGCAAGGCCGAGGCCGAGCCGTTCCAGGGGCCGAGCCTCGGCGACGTGATCCACGGCAAGGCGCCTTTCCGCAACTGGGCCGGCAACACGCTGGGCAACCTCAGCGGCCAGGCGATCCAGTCCGGCATTGCCGGCGCCGTCGGCGCGCTTGCGGGCGGCGTGGCCGGCTCCGAGGTGCCTGTCGCAGGTACCGCGGCTGGCAGCATCCTCGGCGGCATCGCTGGTGCCGTTGGCGAGAAGGGCGCGATGGCGCTGGCACGCGAGCAGGCCGAGAAGTACCTGGCCGAGCAGGCGGCCAAGGGCGTCGCCAAGGATATCGCCGAGCAGGGCGCGAAGAAGATCATCCACAAGGCGGCTGTGGGCGAAGCAAAGCGGCTGGGGGCCTTCACTGGCGCCACCATCCCCAACACCGTGCAGGAAATCGGCAGCGCCGTGCAGGACCGGCTGCAGGGCGGCACCAAGCCCGAGGACATCACCACCGGGCAAGCGGCCGGCGCGATCGCTGCCGGCACGGCGGCGGGCCTGATCGACACCGCGACCGAGGCCGTCAACCTGGCGCACTACTTCGGCGCTGGATCGAAGCAGGCCAAGCTGCTGCGCCGGGTGGTGACGCAAGCCCTGGGCGGTGCGTCGCGCGAAGGCGGCACTGAAATGGTGCAGAGCTTCCTGGAGCGCCTCGGCGGCGGTGCGCCACTCAACAACGATGCGGCCTGGTCCGATTACCTCGAGTCCGGGGCCGCCGGTGCACTCGGCGGTGGCGTGTTCGATGCGCCGGCCGGTATCCACCGGGTGCGCAACCCTGCGGCACAGCCGGGCAGTCTCAGCGACGCGGCCAACACCATCGACGACGACACCGCGGCGAAGGCCACGGCCGCGCAGCAGGCGCAGCAGGCGCAGCAGCAGCCAGCCAAGCCGAAAGGCCCCATCGAACGGGCCAGCGATGCCGCCGCGGAGGCCACCCCGGTTCAACCCGTTGCCAGCGCCGAACCCGACACCGCCGCGCTGGCCGCCGTGCCGTGGATCAACCGCGAGACTGGCGAGGCGCGCGCGCCCACCGATAGCGAAGTGCTGGACAAGTTTCACCAGCTGCAGGACGCGGTTGACGCGGGGCAAATCACCCAGCAGCAGGCCAACCCCTCCAAGCTGCTGGCCGATGCGTGGGGCGTGGACCACACCCACCTGCGCGCGCTGGCCAAGGCCGCCAAGTCCGAGCGCGAGGCCGGCATCACGCCCGCCACCCGCGCCAGCGCCGAGGAGCCGGTCGCCTTTGGCGAGCCGGAGCGGCTGCACACGATCCCTATTCCACCCGGGCAAGGCGAGGCGGCCGATGAACAATCAGGAGCGGCTGCTGGTGGGGCTGTGGCACCTGTCAGGCCAGCTGGCGCGGCTGAAGCTGTGGACGATCATGCGAACGGTGCAGCTGGCCAGCCAGCCACCGCCGCCGAAGCTGCACCGGCCCCGGCTGCTGCTGCCCCCCAAGCCGAGAACCGGCCCGACGCACTGACGCCGCCGTGGATCGACCCGGCCAGCGGCCAGGCCACCCGCCAGCCGAAGCGCCCCGAGCTGGTGCAGGCGCTGGCCGACTACGTGCAGCGCAAGTTCGAGCAGCCCCACGGCAGCATGCGCTTCGACGAGAAGGCGCTGGCCGAACAGTGGGGCGTGCCGGCCAAGGATCTGCGCGCCGCGCGCCGCCAAGCGACGGCGCTGGCTTCGCAGCGCATCCAGGCAGGACAGCAGGCCGAGCGCCCTAGCAGCAGTTCGGAGGAGCCGCGGGCGCCGGAGCAGGCGACGCTGCCCGCTGTATCTGCCGAACCCACTGCTCAGACTCCTGAGCCCACTGCTCCATCTGCAGGCCAAAGTCCGCCAGCCGCCACTCCCACGCCTCCAGCTCCGAAGCCCATCGCTGGTGAAGAGCCTGCGCCAGCTCCTCAGCCGACAGCACCCACGGAAGCGCAAGGTTCGGCGGTGTCGGAAACTCCGGCAGCGGCGGCGGCAGAGGAAGCGGCTCCATCAGCTGATGATACCGCGACCGCACCGGTGCCTGCGAAAGCCGATGAAGCCCCGGCCTACCGCTTGGCGCTGGACACCGAAGACCTCGCGCCGCAGCCCCACGAGAACAAGACCCGCAAGGAATGGGGCATCCCGAGGCAGGTCAACCGCAAAACCGGCTCGCTGCTCCTGCGCACGTTTGGCGGCGGCACCCTGGCCGATGCCGAGGCCGCCTTCGACGCGTTGCCGGCGAACGGTGCTAAAGAAGGCAAGCGGCTCGGCGATGACGTGCTGGCCGCCGCACGCAACATGGCGGCGAAGCGAACCGCAGCGGCCCCGGAAGCGGCTCCGACGTCTGGACGTCAAACCACCCGCGCGACCGCACCGGAAGCGCCCCGCATCGAGGCGCTGGGCACCAAGGGCCTGCTGGTGCACGGCAACCGCGAGGCCATTCGCGGCAAGCTGGCGGCCGCCGGGTTCAAGAAGAAGGGCCGCGTGCAGAATGGCGCGCTGCGCTTCGATGCCACCGACCGGCCAGCCATCGAGAAAGCGCTGGGCAAGGCGTCGGCCAAAGGCCCCACCGGCGCGCGCGCCTACTCGCGCAACGGCACTGCCCGCGTCCGCGCGGCCCAAGCGCTGATGCGCGAGGCCATCAAGAACGAGGACATGGCGCCAGCCGCCCGTGCTGACGCCATCGCGGAGCGCCGCAACCTCGTGCAGTACATGGAAACCCATGCCGCCAAGGATGAGCTTCCCACCGTAACCGTGGCGGGTGACCAGGCGGTTGTGACGGGTCCGGCGAAAGACGGCTTCGAGCCGATCATGTGGACCGAAGGCCACCGGGCCGGCCGCGAGGGCGTGAGGGAGGTGCCGGCACTGGCGAAGGACGCGACCGCGCGAGGTGACGCCAAAGCGGACACGACCGCCGCGCTGGCCTCTGACCTGGCGCCGCGCGCCGAGGCGCAGGAGCAGGTTGCACGCGAGGCGAAGAACGAGGCCACGCCCACGACTCCAGCGTCAAAGCCGCGCACCCGCCGCAACGGCCTGGCGCCGAATGGCGCGCGCGTGCACACGCACAAAGGCAAGCTGGCCTATGTCCCCGGCGCGCCCGAGACGCTGGCCGCCTACTTCCAGCCGGGCCGCGTGGTGCCGGGTTACCGTGGCCCGCAGCAGGTGGTGGCGTTCCATCCGGCCACCGGCGAGGGCGCTGGCGAGGGTTGGACGGTCGAGACCCGCAGTGTGGACAGCGCCGGCAATCCCACGGACGAGGTGCATCGCCACGCCACGGCGCCCAGCCCGAAGGAAGTCACGAAGGTGCTGGGTCCACCAACGCTGGCCGAGACGCCGACGAAGGGCAAGGCCGGTGCTGGCACGAGGACGGACACTGCCAGCACGAAGGAAGCGGGTGACACAGCTCGCCGCTCCGCCGACCTTGATGCACAGTCTACTACGCCGGCCCCCATCCAGGACTTCGGCGAGAAGCTGGGTGGTGCGCGCAAGGACCAGGCGCCAACCCTGTCGGCCGAGTTGTCGGAAGGCGATATCGCCTCAAAACCGCTGAGCGAGATCTGGCCGCTGAGCGAGGTGGAGGCCATCACCGACCCATTCGCGGCCGCGGTCGCGACCGCGGCGCGCGCGGAGGTGCCGGCGAAGCCGCGGCGCCAACATCGTTTGGCCCGCTGGGTGGATAAGGTCAAGGCGGTCCGCGAATTGGCGCGGGCTGCGATTGACGGCACGCTGACGCGCGAAAAGCTGGCGGCAGTGCCGGCGCTGCGAGGCTTCGCGGCGAAGGTCGAGTTGCTGCAGCAGATCGACCGCGACCAGTGGGGCCGCATTGGCGAAGTGCATTGGTGGCCGGACGCTTTCCGCTACGAAAGGGACGGCACAACGACCGCCACGCCGTCGATTCGCGTGAAGGTGGACGGCCGCTGGACGGACAATGCCGCGGCCGGCACGCGCGACATGGCGGTGGCGGTGCGCAACCTGGCCACCTGGATCAAGCCTCTGCTGGCCAAGTCGGCCAAGGGGCAAAAGCTCGCGTTCGAGATCCGGCGCGCTGCCAAGCCGGACGACCGCGGCCACCGCTTCTTCATCAACAAGAAAGGCGACCGTGAATACCGGCGCCTCAAGACGTTCGCCACAGTCGATGAGGCGAGGGCATATCAGCGCAACCACCACGAGGCGCTGGTCAACGCATGGGAGGCGGTGAAGGAGCGCGACAACGTCACCAAGGGCGACATGCGCCGCAAGGGCAATGGCGCACGCCAGGGCCCGGACTATCGCGACGGTGCGGACGTGACGCCCGAGCAGTTCCAGGACACGTTCGGTTTCCGCGGGACGGAGTTCGGGAACTGGGTCAAGCAGGGCAAGAATGCCCGCGAGCGGCAGGGCATGCTCAACCAGAGCTATGACGCCCTCATGGACCTCGCGGCCGTCATCGGCGTGCCGCCGCGCGCGCTTTCTCTGAATGGCACGCTGGGGCTGGCGTTGGGCGCGCGTGGCCACGGCTGGGCGTCCGCACACTACGAGCCTGACCGGCTTGTCATCAACCTCACCAAGACGCGCGGCGCCGGGTCGCTGGCCCACGAGTTTTTCCATGCGCTGGACAACTACTTCGCCCGCTCGCGCGGAGCGCCGCAGTTCACCGGGAACCAGGCTGCTTACAACCGCCAGGCATTCGTGACCTATCTGCCGGAGCCGGTGTACGTCAGCAAGCGAACCGGGCAACACCTTTCAGCAGCGCAACTGGCGGCGGCGCGGAAGGCGAACCCACACTCAACGCGATACGAGGAAAGCGAGTGGGTGCGCGATCCCGACCACCCGAAGGGCGTGCGCCCTGAAGTCGAGAAGGCCTTTGCCGCGCTGGTGAATACGCTCGACGCCTCGCCGATGGCCAAGCGCGCCATCGCGATCGACAAGGGCAAGGTTGATGGCTACTGGTCGCGGATCGTGGAGCGTGCGGCGCGCTCGTTCGAGAATTACGTGATTGCCAAGAGCGCCGACCTTGGCATCCGCAACGACTACCTGGCCAACGTGGTGACGCCGGAGGAATTCCGCCGGGCCGCTGAACGCTATCCGTACCTGCGCCCGGACGAATTGGGCCCGGTGGCCGAAGCGTTCGACGCGCTGTTCAGCACGATTGAGACCCGCGAAACCGAGGGCGGCAACGTCGCGCTGTTCAACCTGCCGGAGGACGCCCCGCTGTTCCGCGCCGCCGAGGCACCGGCGCGCGCCAGCGCGGCGGACGTGGCGCACCTGGCGAAGGTCAACGAGATCGCGCGCGCGGCCACGGCGGGCTGGGGCCCGGCCCAGCCTCGGGTGCGGGTGCTGCACAGCGCAGAGCTGCTGCCCGCCACCGCCAAGCGGGATCCACGCTACCAGCGCGCGCTGGGCTACTACGACGGCCGCACCGTCTACCTGATTGCGCCCAACCTGCATAGCCCGCGCGCGGTGCTGAAGACGCTGACCCACGAGGCGGTGGGCCATTACGGCGTGGAGCGCATCATCGATGACGAGCTGGGGCCGGGTGCCTGGGGCAATGTGAGCGCGTCCGTGGCGGCAATGCGGGCGCGGGTGCGCGAGGCGCAGGCGGCCAATGTTGTCGCCGGCCGACAGGCCAATGCCGGGCTCAGCCGTATCCAGCAGGTGCTTGCCGAGGTGGAAGCTCGCTACGGCGAGCAGACCGACCCCGAGACCTTCGCCAAGGAAACGCTGGCGGTGCTCTCTGAGAAGGGTATCAGCAACAGCTGGATCGACCGTGCCGTGACGGCCCTGCGCCGCTGGGTGCGCAAGCTGATGCCGAAGCTCTCGCTGTCGCCGGCCGAGCTGCGCCAGCTGCTGGCCCGCTCCGACGCCTACCTGCGCGCGCCCGCGCGTGAACCCGAGACGTACCGCGCCCGCGTCGCGCGCGTGCAGGCGGCGATGTTCGACCATGCGCCGCGCCTCAATACCGCTGCCTTCACCGGCTGGTTCAAACGCTCCAAGGTGGTGGATGCAAACGGTGCGCCGCGCGTGGTCTACCACGGCACCGCCGAGGACTTCCCAATCTTCGACGACGCAAAGCTCGCCAGCAGCACCGGCCACATGACGGCGCCGCTCGGGCACTTCTTCGCCGAGGACCGCGCCAAGGCCCAGCGCTATGCCGAGAAGGCGGCCCACGGCGTGCCTGCCGATGAAAACGTGATGCCGGTGTACCTGGCGATCCAGCAGCCCAAGACCCTGACGGTCGACGAGCTGCTGGCGATCGACAGCCATGACGAGGCCCGCGCCTTGCGCAAGCGCCTGCAGGCCGAGGGCTACGACGGCATCCACCTGGCCGACATTGGGCAGTGGGTCGCCTTCGACAACCGGCAGATCAAGAGCGTCGCCAACCGCGGCAGCTTCGACCCGGACAACCCCAACATCTACTTTGCGCACGAGGCACGGGCCAGGACGGAAGCACTGCCCGCCACCGCGGCAACGCCGGCTGCGCTGTGGCGCAACGACAAACCACTGAAGGCCCTGCCGGAGTACGCCGCCGCCAAGGCGGGCGATGCGGCGGCGGCCGTGCGGCTGGTGGAACGGGTGGCGCAGCCATTGCTTCAACAAGCGGCAGGCTGGGGCCCGAACGTAATTTATGTCGCGCCGCATGCCGAGGAGGTTGCCGGCCCCAACGCTATCCCCCGCACGCTGGCGGCGTACCTGGCCGTCCATACCGGTGGCACGCCGGACACGTCGATCGTGCAGACCAACCGCGCCTACCACACCGGCGCAGATGCCATGCAACGGCTCCTCGCCCGCTCTACATTCGATGGAGAGGTAGCGCCGGGCGCGCGCTACGTTATCGTCGATGATGTTTCAACGATGGGTGGCACGCTGGCCGACTTGGCCGATTACATCCTCGCCGGCGGCGGCGAGGTGGTGGGCTCCGCCGTATTGGTAAACGCCAGCCGCGCAGGTACAATGAAAGCCCCACGCGGCCTGCTGCGCCAACTGGAACGGAGGTATGGCGATGAAATCCGAAACCAGTTCCACGTTGAGCCAGCCGCGCTCACAGCCGACGAAGCGCGCTACCTCATTGGCTTCCGAACGGCTGACGAACTCCGAAATCGCGCAGCTACGGCAGAACGGGCGCGCGCTGAGCGACTTCGCGCAAAAGGCATTCAGCGCCGCGCGCAAGAGGGCGTAACCCCCGCCGCAGAGTTGGAGGATCCTGCGCCGGATTCGGGCAAGGGCAACTTCAGTCTGCCGGCCGAGAACATCGACCGCATTGAGCAGGTGATGGGCGCGCCCGACGCCGGCGCCTGGCAGCGGGCCAAGGACTGGATGGGCGGCAAGTACCACGACGTGAAGCCGGCGCTGCTGGGCGCGCTGCAGCTGCGCCACCTGCTGGAGCTGATGCAGGGCTTGCCGATCATCGCCGACCTGGCGCGCGGCTACGGCAACCTGTTCCAACAGATGGATGCCGACCGCAACGCCATCATTGCCGGCGCGGCCGATGCCAAGGACCACCCGGACGATGTGTGGAAGGCCGGCAGCGTGGCGCTGAGCCAGCGCTGGCAGAAGCTCGCCTACAAGGGCTGGCAGGGCGTGATGGGCCACCAGACGGTGGAGGCCAAGCGGCTGAGCAAGCTGATGAACGACGCAACCATTGCCGGCGTCGACCCGGCCGAGGGCTACAGCCGCACCAAGATCCTCGACCACGGCGAATACGTCGAGTGGGACAAGAAGACCGCCAAGGACCGCATCAAGGCCCTGGGCGTGCTGATCCGCTCCAACCCTGGCGAGGACAAAGCCGCGTGGATGGAGGAGATCAGGATGCTGCGCGCGCTGCCCAAGCGCGAGGCGACCCGCAAGAGCGAGCACGCCAAGCTGGCCCGGCGCTTTGCCGCGCTGTCGCCCGAGGCCCAGCAGCTCTACCGTGACGCGCGCGACTGGTACGCCGAGTACCAAAACCAGGTCGAGGACGCGCTGCTGGAGCGCGTGGCCCTGCTCGGCGGTCTGCCGGAGAATCGCGTGGTGGCGCTGCAGGCGCATATCCGCATGCAGTTCGAGGCCAACCGGGCGCAGGGCGTGTACTTCCCGCTGGACCGCAACGGCGAGTATTGGATGAGCGTCACCGACAAGGACGGCGGCCAGGGCTTCCGCATGTTCGAGCACGCCGCCGACCTCAAGCGTGCGGTGGACGCGGCCGAAGCGGCCGGCCTGCGTGTGGTCTCGGGCCGCCGTGACACCAACATGAGCGCCAAGAAGGCGCCGCCGGGGACCTTCGTGGGCGAAGTGCTGACGGCGCTGCGCAAGGCCGGCGTCAGCGAAAAGACGCAGGACGAGGTGTACCAGTTGTTCCTGCGCACGCTGCCCGAAATGAGCATGCGCAAGCACTTCATTCACCGCAAGAAGGTGCCCGGCTACGAGGCAGACCAGCTGCGCGCGTTCGCGAAAAACAGCTTCCACGGCGCGCACCAGCTGGCGCGCCTGCGCTACGGCCACCACATGGAGGCGACGGTGGAGTCCATGCGTGCCCGCATCGACGACGCGCGCCAGGGCATGGGCTCGTTCGGCGAGCTGGCCGGCGACGATGCCCTGCGCGCCGACACCCTGCTGCACGAGATCGACAAGCGGCACCAGTGGATCATGTCGCCGACCGACTCGCAGCTCGCAAACCGTCTGACCAGCATCGGCTTCATCTGGTTCCTCGGCATGAGCCCGGCGAGTGCACTGGTGAACCTGACGCAGGGCGCGCAGGTGACGCTGCCGGTGCTCGGTGGCAAGCACGGCTGGTCTCGGGCCGGCCGGGTGCTTGCCGCCACCACCGGCGCCGCCATGCGCAGCGGTGGCCACATCGAGAAGACGCTGACCAACCCCGAGGAGCGCCGCGCGCTGCGCGTGCTGGAAACCCGCGGCGACATCGACCGCACGCAGGCCCACACCCTGGCCGCGCTGGCCGAAGGCGACCAGTTGGCCGCCAACCCCACGTGGAACCGGGTGATGGGCGGCATTTCGTGGATGTTCCACAAGGCCGAGATCATCAACCGCGAGGCCGCCGGCATCGCCGCGTTCCGCCTGGGCCGCGCCGACGGCATGAGCTTCGACCAAGCGGTGCAGTACGCCAGCGACACCATCAACGGGACGCAGCTGGATTACAGCCGCGCAAACCGCGCCCGCTACATGCAGGGCTCCGTGGCCAAGGTCGCGCTGCAGTTCAAAGCCTATTCGCTGGGCATGTCGTGGGTGATGTACCGCAACCTCTACCTGGCGTTCAAGGGTGAGTCGCCCGAGGTGCGCAAGGTGGCGCGGCGCACCTTCACCGGCATCATGGGTATGACGGCACTGCTGGCTGGCGTGGTGGGCCTGCCCTTCATCAACGGCCTGGCGCTGGTGGCCAACGCTGCGCACCTCGCCTTCGGCGACGACGACGAGCCCTGGGACTTCATAACCGAGTTCCGCGAGTGGCTGGCCGAGCATTTCGGCGTCGAGGCCGGGCGCATCATCGCCGACGGCCCGACCAACCTGCTAGGCGCCAACGTGTCCAGCCGCGTCAGTCTGAGCAATCTGTGGTTCCGCGCTGCCGACCGCCAGCTGGAAGGCCGCGACGCCTACTACCACACGCTCGAAACCTTCGCCGGGCCGCTGGGCGGCTTGGTCAAGAACCTCTACGTGGGCACCGACGACGTCAGCAAGGGCCACCTGTGGCGCGGCGTGGAGAGGATGCTGCCGACGGCGGTCAAGAACGGCATGAAGGCGATGCGCTACGCCCACGAGGGCGCCAACACGCTGCGCGGCGATCCAATCATCCAGGACCCCAGCGCGGCCGAGGACATCCTGCAGGCGCTGGGCTTCCAGCCAACGCGGCTGGCCGAGCAGTGGCGGCAGAACAGCGCGCTGATGAACTACAGCCAGCAGGTGCAGGACCGCCGTCGCTCGCTGATGAACGCGTTTGCGATGGCGATACACGCCGACGATGCCGAGGCGCGCAGCACCGTGCTGCGCAAGATCGCGGAGTTCAACCGCCACTACCCGACGGCCCCGGTCAACGCCGCCTCCCTGCGCCGCAGCCTGCGCGGCCGGGCCAGCTACAGCGCCCGCGCCGAGGGCGGCATTGCCCTGCCCAGGCGCATCGCGGCCAAGGTGAAGCAGGACGTGGGCGAGTTTTAGCGCGCGCGCAGCGCGCACGCGCCGCGCGCGCACGCGTGTTTGCGCCCGGAACGCGAAAGTGGCCATGCTTCGCGGGCGGGCGCCGAACTCCCTCTGCATCTTCCCCGGGTGCACGGAGACGCCCCGCCGCGCCGCCGGGCGGCCAGCGCGAGTCCCTCGCGTTCCGGCGGCGCACCTATTCGGAGTACCGGCACCGATGCACCTTGATTTGGACGGCAGCCCGCGCCGCGCTGTGGCCGTGGTGGCCGATGGCGCGCGCGACGTGCCGCAAGCCTACCTCTGCGCCGACGCGCGCCAGGCGGGCTACCTCGCCGACGAGCTGCGCAAGCGCGGCGAAGCCGTCCACACCGTGCCCGTGCAGGTCTGGTTGACAACGATCGACGATGACGAAAGCGAAGCCCAAACCCAAGGCGCCGGCAAAGAAGGCGGCGCGGCCGCCGAGGGCAAAGGCTGAGCCGCGCCCGATCAACGAGCGCGAAGTCGCGTTTTGCGAGCACTACCGGCTGCACTTCAACGCCGGCGCGGCCTACACGGCGGCCGGCTACGACGCGCGTGGCAAGACGGCCTACAACGCCGGCCTGCGGATGCTCAAGCGCCCGCAGGTGCAGGCCTACCTGGCCCAGCGCCGCGAGGACCTGAAGGAGCGCATGCAGCTGGAGCACGACGACGTGCTGCGCGCGCTGGCGGACCTCGCGTTTTTCAACCTCGCCGACGTGCGCAACGAGGACGGCAGCTTCAAGCCGGTGGAGGAGTGGCCGCGCCGCTGCACGGCCGCCATTGCCGGCATCGAGTTGAACGAGCTGCGCGACGCCGAGGGCAACGTCACGGGGCGCACGGCCAAGATCAAGCTGGTGGACAAGGTGGGGCCACTGGTGAAGATCGGCCAGCAGATCGGCATGTTCCCCAAGCAGGTGAACGTGAAGGGCAAGGTGGACCATACCCACCAGACCATCGCCGACGTGCTGCAGGAGATCGACGGCGCCGACACCGGGCTGCCGGCGCATGACTACACTGTCAACTGACACCCCGGCCGAGGCCGCCGCCCGCGAGCAGCTCAAGCGCAACCTGCGCAGCCGCGAGTGGCGCCTCAGCCACCTGTACTGGATCGAGGACAAGGACGGCAACACCGTCCGCTTCAAGCCCAACCACACCCAGCGGCGCTTCCTCGCCAAGTTGCACAACCGCAACCTGGTGCTGAAGAGCCGCCAGCACGGCATGACCACGCTGGGCGCGCTGCTGGCGCTGGACACGGCGCTGTTCCGCAGCAATACCGCCTGCGGCATCGTGCTGCACCAGAAGGAGGTGGCCGAACAGGTCTTCCGCAACAAGGTGCTGTTCGCCTACGACCGCCTGCCCGAATGGTTGAAGGCGGCGGTGCCGCTTCGGCGGCGCGACATGAACGGCGAGATCGAGCTGGGCAATGGCAGCCGCCTTTCCGTCAGCCTGAGCCACCGCGGCGGCACGCTGCAGTTTCTGTGGATATCCGAATACGGCCCGATGTGCGCGTTCACGCCGCTGCGGGCCAACGAGGTGAAGACCGGCGCGCTGAACACCCTGGCGCCCGGCATGTTCGTGACCATCGAGAGCACGGCGCACGGCCGGCACGGCGACTACTACGCCATGGCGACCCGGGCCATGAAGCTGCTGCGGCTGGTGCTGGCCGGCGTCGCCAAGCTGACGCTGATGGATTACGCGTTCCACTTTTTTCCGTGGCACGAGGATCCGACCAACCAACTGGACCCGGACGGCGTGCCGATCCCGCCGGAGCTGGAGGATTACTTCGAGAAGCTGGCGGCGGGCGACCCGGAGCAGGAGGTGCCGCCGATCGAGCTGAGCGAGCCGCAGCGCGCCTGGTACGCCAAGAAGTCCGAGGAGCAGGGCGACGCGATGAAGCGCGAGCATCCGTCCACGCCCCACGAGGCCTTCGAGGCGATCATCGAGGGCGCCTACTACGGCAAGGAGCTGGTCCGGGCCGAGCGCGAAGGCAGGGTATGCAACCTGCCGGTCATACCCGGCGTGCCGGTCAACACGTTTTGGGACATCGGCTACAACGACACCACCGCCATCTGGTTTCACCAGCAGGTGGGGCCGTGGCACCACTTCATCGACTACTACGAAAACTCCGGCGAGCAGGCCGCGCACTACGCGCACGAGCTGGTCAAGCGCGGCTACCGCTACGGCAAGCACTACCTGCCGCATGACGGCGTGAACACCGAATGGGCCGGGCAGGGCAACCTCACCCGGCTGCAGGTGCTGGAAAACCTCGGCGTCAAGCCGACCGTGCTGGTGCCGCGCATCGAGCACATCGGCGACGGCATCGACATGGTGCGCCAGGTGTTCAGCCGCTGCCGCTTCGACCGCACGCGCTGCGGCGAGACCAAGCCGGGCGAAGGGCGCGGCGGGCTGCCGGCGCTGGCGTCGTACCAGAAGAAGTGGAACGAGACCAGCAGCACCTGGCACGACTACCCGCTGCACAACTGGGCAAGCAACGGCGCGGACGCCTTCCGGCAGTTTGCCCAGGGCTTCCCGCTCAACGGCGTGAACGACGCCACCACCAACAGCCGCCGGCGCGACCGTCGCGGCGGATGGAAGACTGCATGAGCCGACTGCCGCAATTCACGATCCTGCTGGTGGCGATCCGCGCGGCGCTGTACGGCGAGGCGGACCCGTGGGTGCAGATGGCGCTCGCGCGCAGGGCGGCCGAGGCATGAGCGGGCTGCTGGTACCGCAGCGCTTTGCCAAGGGCGCGCAGACACAGCGGCACAAGCACGTGGGCCGCAAGGGCGACCTGGCGGTTGAGCTGCACTACGGCGACTTCCAGACCGGGCGCAAGCACGAGGCGGCGCTGTTTCTCTACCATGTGAACCGGCCGCGCGCCGGCGTGTTCGTGCCGATGGGCGACCTGTGGGCCTACGCCGAGCGCGACGCGATGCAGGAGCTGATTCCGCCGCTGGCCCGGCAGGTGTTCGCGCATGTGACCAAGCAGGACTGCTTCCGCCTGCTGGATGCGATCTACGACTACCTCGAGGATCTCAAGAACGCCCCGCCGGACCCGGCGCTGTTCAAGGACCGCAGCCTGGACGCGTTCCTCGAAAGCTGCGCGCAGGAAGGGCTGGAGTTTTTCACCGAGGTTGGCGGCAAGCGCACGGTGCACTGAACCATGCCCGAGCTGATCGAAATCACCTCCCAGCGCCTGCGCGATGACCTCGGCGGGCTGGGCGGCGGGCCGTCCTCGGACATCAGCGAGCACCCGCTGGACCGGGAGTCCGGCCGCGCGCTGCTGGCGCAGCTGGAGCAGTTTTGGGCCGAGGCCCGCGACGCGCACGCCGACAACCGCTACCAGCAGTTGCTCGATGCCGACTACTACGACAACGAGCCGTGGCGCACCGACGATGCGCGCGTGCTGGAAGAGCGCGGCCAGGCACCGCTGGCGTTTCCGCTGATCAAGCAGGTGTGCGACTGGATCATCGGCACCGAGCGCCGCACCCGCATCGACTGGGACGTGAAGCCGCGCAAGGAGGAGGACGTCCAGCCGGCGCACGTGAAGAAGGAACTGCTGAAGTACGTGGCCGACGTGAACGGCTCCGGCTTCGAGCGCAGCCGCGCCTTCGAGGACGTGGTGAAGGTGGGCGTGGGCTGGACCGAGGAGTGCTACAACAACGACCGCTTCGAGGAGCCGGTCACGCATCGCTACCAGAACTGGAAGGCGATGTGGTGGGACCCCTACAGCACCGACGACACGCTGAAGGACTGCCGCTACCTGACGCGCGCCAAGTGGACCGACGCCGACTACGCCGTGGCGATGTTCCCGGACCGTGCCGACGTGCTCAAGGCGCGCACCACCAGCACGCTGGACCCGGTGGCCGAGCTGCTGGAGCTTGAGGCCAACGTGCCGCAGATGTTCTACGACCGGCCGGCCATGACGGTGAACGCGGCTGGCACGCTGTCCATCTACGGCGCCCAGGCCTGCCGCGGCCACCGGCCGCGGGTGCTGCTGCTGGAAACGTGGTTCAAGAAGGCCGTCGGCGTGAAGCTGATGCTGGGCGACGAAGGCTGGGATGGCGAGCGCTTCGACCCGGCCGACCCGGACAAGGTGGCCGCCGTGGAGTCCGGCACCGTCAGCCTGGTCGACTCCGTCAGCGAGGAAATATGGGTGGCGCTGTGGACGCCGGGTTCGCTGCTGAAGGTGATGCGCAGCCCGTACAAGCACAACCGCTACCCCTTCACGCCGAGCTGGGGCTACCGCCGCCACCGCGACGGCATGCCCTACGGCACGGTGCGCCCGACCCGCGATGCCGCCGATGAGTACAACAAGCGGCGCTCCAAGATCCTGTTCGACCTCTCGACCAACCGGGTGAAGTTCACCTCGGATGCGTGCGAGGAGGGCTGGGAGGACCGCAATCTGGAGGAAGCCAAGCGCCCCGATGGCGAGATTCGCCTGAAGCCGGGCCACATGGAGGACTTCCAGGTCGAGACGCACACCGGCGTCGCGGCCGGCGAAATGAACATGCTGGCCGAGGCCAAGGCCAACATCTACGAAGCCAGCGGGGTGACCCGCGAGAACACCGGCACCAGCCGTGGCGACCAGAGCGGCCGGGCCATTCTCGCCAAGCAGCAGCAGGGCAGCGTCAACACCGCCGCGTTGTTCGACAACTACCGCCGCGCCATCAAGGAGAGCGGGCAGAAGACGCTCAGCAACTGCGAGCAGTTCCTGACCCTGCCCAAGGTGGTGCGGGTGGTCGGGCCGGACGGTGCGCTGCAGTGGATCGCGATCAACCAGCCGCACATCGACCCGGCCACCGGCGAGGTGGTGTTCCACAACGACATCACCGCCAGCGAGGCCGACTTCGAGGTCGACCAGGCCGACTACCGCGAGACGGTCCGCATGGCGATGGCCGAGCAGCTGTTCGAAATGATCGGGCGCATGCCGCCGGAGGCCGGGCTGCAGCTGCTGGACATTGCCGTCGACCTCACCGACATCCCGAACAAGGCCGAGCTGGCCAAGCGCCTGCGCGCGCTGAACGGGCAGACCGCACCCGGCAGCGAGGACACGCCGGAGGTCATCGCCGCGCGCCAGCAAGCGGCGGCCGCCAAGCAGCGCACCGAACAGCTCGACGAGGCCGAGCGCATGGCCAAGGTCCGCAAGGACGACACCGCGGCCGACGTGAACGCCGCCAAGGCCAAGCAGATTGCGGTGGGCGGCAAGCGTGACGCGCTGGACACCGCAGGGCTCTTGGCTGCCGCACTGCCGCTGGCGCCGGCGGCCGACCGACTTTACCAGGGCGACCAACCGCCCAACCAACCGTGAGGCAACCACATGGGTAAGCAGACAAGCGCCGCTGCCGAGGGCAACGGTAACGGCAACGACGTGAGCCAGGACGATCTGCCGATCGACGGCGGCGAAGCCACCGACGAGGAGGCCCGCCTGGCGGCCGAGCTGAACGAGCACGGCGACGGCGACGGTGAGGACGACGGTGCGGGTAAGGACGGCGCCGGCGCGACCGATGCCGCAGGTGCTGGCGAAGCCGCCGGCAAGGGTGAAGGCGCGGGCGAAGGTGGCGACGAAGACGCCGGCAAGGGTGCCGCGGCCGCCGCCGAGCCGCCGGCACCCGCGCCAGCCCCGGCTCCTGCTCCGGCGCCTGCGCCCGCCCCCGCGGCGCAGTCCGCGGAGCCGCGCCCCGAGCCGCCCAAGGACTTCGACGCCGAAGCGACCAAGCTGCAGGAGCAGTACGAGGCCGGCGACCTGGACGACAAGCAGTTCCAGGAGAAGACCCGCGAGCTGGCACGCGAGGAAAGCGCCTACACCGTCGACGTGAAGCTGTGGGAGGCCGAGCAAAAGCGCGTGGCCACCGCCGCCGCAGACGACTTCAACGCCGCCGCGCTGGCCTGGGAGAAGGACCACGCCGACTTCATGGCCAACCCGCTGCGGGCCAAGGCCATGCAGGAGGCGATTGCGCTGGTGGACAAGCAGACGCCCGGCCTGGCGCCGGCAGCGCTGCTGGAGGAGGCCGGCAAGGCCGCGTTTGCCGCCTACAACTACACCCCGCCGGTGGCCGACCCGGACGCCGAGGCCGACGCCAAGCAGAAGCTGGCCGCGGCGGTCGCCGCGCGCAAGCCCAACGCCGCGGCGGTGCCGCCCAGCCTGCGCACGGCGCCGGCGGCCGGTGGCCTGGACCCAGGCAAATCGAGTTATGCGCAGCTGGACGAGCTGGGCATCGACGAGCTCGAAGACGCCATCGCGCGCCTGCCGGCCGGGAAGCTGGAGGAGTTCCTCTCCGAGGCGCCGGGCGCAACCACCCGCGGAACCTGACGCATGGCGCTGATGCTGGAGCTGGAGCCGGGGGACGCGGTGCGCATCGGCACCGGCACCACGGTGCGCCTTGAAAGCAAGACCGGGGCGCGCGCACGGCTGCGCATCGACTCCGACCAGAACATCGCCACCCTGAAGGCCGGCGCCACGCCGGCCGAACGACCCCGCCTGCATGCCCAGCGGCGCGCAGGCGACCTGGCGGCTGCACCCAAACCGGTGCTGCGCCGCCCGTAACGAACCAACCCGCCGGCGCATGAGTGCCGGCGTCAAACCCAGCGGCGCATGAGTGCCCACCCCTCCCCGAACCACGAGGTGCACTCATGTCCCAGACCATTGTTGGCCTGAACCACCCGATTGCCGTCAAGCGGTGGTCGGCCGTCCTTTTCACCGACATGGCCCGCGAGAGCTACTTCGGCTCGCGCTTTATGTCCAAGTCCAAGGATGCGCGCACGCCCATCCAGGTGCTGACCGAGCTCGACAACGAGGCCGGCGACACCATCACCGTCACCCTGTTCGGCCAGCTCAAGCAGAAGCCGACCTACGGCGACGCCACCCTGCGCGGCAAGGAAGAGTCGCTGGCACCGTTCACCGACAAGGTGAGCATCGACCAGGTCCGCTGCGGCGTGAACGCCGGCGGTCGCATGACCCGCAAGCGCACGCTGCATGATCTGCGTGCCATCGCCCGCAGCAAGATGGGCGAGTGGTGGGCCCGCTGGAGCGACGAGGCGACGATGATCTACCTCGCCGGCCAGCGCGGTATCAACGAGGACTTCATCGAGGATGCCGACTACGCCGGCTTCGCCGGCAATGCGCTGGAGGCCCCGGACGCCGCGCACGTGCTGTTTGGTGGCGACGCCACGGCGTTCGATGCCGTCAGCAACGATGACCAGTTCAACCTCAAACTGATCGACCGCGCGGTGACCCGCGCCAAGACCAGCGGTGGTGGCAGCGACGGCAAGATTCGCATGCGCCCGATGCGGATCAACGGCGAGGACCGGTACGTGTGCGTGATGCACCCGTTCCAGGAGTTCGACGTCCGCACCAACACCAGCACCGGGCAGTGGCTGGACATCCAGAAGGCGGCCAACGGCCGCGGCACGGACAACCCGATCTTCACCGGCGCGCTGGGCATGTACAACAACGTGGTGCTGCACAGCCACGAAGTGTGCATCCGTCGCAACGATGCCGGTGCGGATTCGGCGCAGCCGGCCGCGATCGCCAAGTTCATGGGTCGCCAGGCCATGCTGATGGCCTTCGGCTCCCCGGGCTCGGGCCTGCGCTTCGACTGGAACGAGGAGACCGAGGACCGCGGCAACCAGGTGGTCATCACCAGCGGCACGATTCTTGGCATCAAGAAGAGCCGCTTCAAGGGTGCCGACTTCGGCAGCTACAACCTCGTGACCTACGCCAAGGACCCCGAGGCGTAAGCCACCCAGCCCAATGGCAGCCGCGGCGCTTCGGCGCCGCGGCTGCTTCCCCGTGTGCGTTATCTGCCTGAGGTAGAACCCCATGAGCAAGTACAGCAATCCCGCGCTGCGGGCGGCGATTACCGCTGCCGCCTCCGGCGCGCTTTACATCGACAAGCAGACCTTCAACCTGGCCGCGGACTACGGCCCGGCCGCACTGGCCAACGGCGACGTGCTGTCGTTCGCGGTGGTGCCGGCCGGACACGTGTTGGTCCCGCACCTGTCCACTGTCAGCATCCCCCAACTGGACTCCAACGGAGCGGCGACCGCGACCTACACGCTCGGCACCGCCGACGACGCCGATGTGTTGAAGGGCGCGCAGGACGGCGGCGCCGCGGTGGCGCTGGGAGCGGGCGAGCTGCTGGACGTGACGGTCGGCAGCCCCGATGAGGACGTGCCACTGCTGTTGACGCTGACCGCCCCGGCGGCCACCGCCAACGTGAGCGGCGCCATCGTCGCCAACTTGGTGTTCCGCGCCTACAACGCTGACATCGACGGCTGAGTTTGACCTGCACAGGGCCGCGGGCACGACGCCCGCTTTTGAGCACCGGCCACCTTCGGGTGGCCGGTGCTTTCGTTCAGTGGTCAACCAGCGGTGGACCACTGAGTCGCGAGGAATCCCATGAAAATCGTTTCCCTGATCAAACCGCGCCACGCCGACGTGCGTCACGTCACGGTGCACGGCACCCAATACAGCTTCACCCGCCAGGGTGACGGGACCTACGTGGCCGACGTGCACGACGCCCGCGCGGTGAAGTGCCTGCTGGCCAACCGCCACTTCGCGCAGTACGGCGTATCCGCGCTGAAGCGCGAGCCGGTGCCGGCCGCGCCGGTCGATACCCCGCCCGCCGGTGAGGGCGCCGCTGGCGACGCCGCCGGCACTGGCGAGGGCGATACCGAGGCGCCGGAGCGTGGACCGCTCGAGGCCGAGGCCGCCGGGCTGCTGGAGGGCAACGCCAGTGTCATCGGCAAGGCCATCGGCAATGTCTCCAGCCTGGCCGTGCTGCGCGTGGCCGTGGAAATGGAGGCGGCCGAGGGCGGCAAGCAGCGCAAGAACGTGCTGGACCTGCTCAACGGCGCGCTGGAAGGCGCAGCACAGTCCGGCTTGACCGAGTGACATGAACCTCGGCGAGCTTCGCGCCGCGGCCCGGGCCCGGCTGGACGACACCGTTGAGCCCACGCTCTGGAGTGACGAGGAGCTGGACCGCTGGGCCAACAATGCCGTGCGCGAGGTTTGCATCCGCACGCGCACGCTGAAGGACGACGCCGAGGGCAACGCCGAGCTGTGCCAGGTGGCGGTGACCGCCGGCGAGGCCAGCGTGGCGATCGACCCGGTGATTCTCGCCGTGCAGGCGGCCGCGCTGGCTGGCGGCCGCTGCCACGGCCTGCGCCTGCTGGACGCCGCCAGCCTCGACCGGCTGGAGCCGGGCTGGGCCGAGCGCAACGAGCAGGGCACGCCCTGGGCCTGCGTGGTGGGCCTGCGCCAGAACCTGCTGCGGCTGTTCCCCACGCCCGCGGCCGACGACACGCTGCGGCTTCGCGTGTGGCGGATGCCCAGCGAAGACGAGCAGCTGGTGGGCGAAACCGACGAGCCGGTGCTGGCACTGCCCAACGCCGAGGACCTGGTGCACTGGATCTGCTACGAGGCCTACCAGAAGAAGGACGCCGAGGCGCAGGACCTGGCCGCCGCCGGGCGGCACCTCAACCTGTTCGCCGAAGCCTTCGGCGAGCGCCCAACCCTGCGCGAAATCGCGCTTTGGGGCGCCACGCCAACCCGCGTGCGCCACGCGGTGATGTTCTAGGAGCGCGCGCATGGCCCGCCAGTTCGGCACCTATTCCCCCGTCGTCCAACTCGGGCTGACGTGGGAGGAATCCATCACGCTGGCGGACGAGGACGGCACGCCGCTGGACCTCACCGGCTACGACGCGATCGCGCAGCTGCGCCCCGACCGCGCGCCCAAGCGCACGAACGCGGTGCTGCCTCCGCCGGTGCTGCAACTGACCACGGCCGGCTACTTCGCCGAAGCGCCCAGCTGGACGGTGGTGGAGGCTTTCAGCATCCCCACGCCCACCAACGGCAACATCATCCAGCAGGTGCGGCTTGAGGACCTGTGGGTGGTGTCGCCCAACAACGCGAAGACGCGGCTGTACTGGAGCATCATCCTGGTCAACAAGACCACCGGCTACGCGATCCCTGCGGTTGAGGGGCGCTGCACCTTCCTGCCGGCGCGCACCACCGCATGACCACCGTCACGATTCAAGGCGGCACGCGCCCGGTGGTGGTGCGCGGCGGCGGCACCACCGTGGTGACGCTGGACCGCGACACCGTCGCCAAGATTCAAGGCGGTGCGCGCGGCACCACGGTAAAGACCCCGACCGCGCGCGCCACCGTCACCACCGGCGAGCAGCGCGTGGTGGAAGTGGGCCAGATGGGCGTGCAGGGGCCGCCTGGCCAGAGCGGCGACACCAACTTCGAGTTTACGCAGAGCACGCCCAGCGCGTCGTGGCTGGTGACGCACAACCTCGGCAAGCACCCGGCGGTCGACGTGGTCGATTCGGCCGGTACCAGCGTGGTGGGCGTGGTGACGCACCTGTCGACCAAAGCCCTGCGCATCGACTTCGCCGCGCCGTTCGCCGGCACGGCTTACCTGAACTGACGAGGCGCCCCGACGATGGCCGTTGAACAGAAGTTTCTTGTTCCGATCAACCTCAATGGGCAGGAGCTGCGCAACGCCGCGCTCCAAAGCCTGGCGACCGCGCCCACCTCCGCTGTCGGCCGCGTCTACTTCGACACCGCGCTGGTCACGGGCCGCTACTACAACGGCAGCGAGTGGGTGCCGCTCGACGCGCGCAAGGCGACCAACATCCCGATTGCCGCGCTGGCAACGAACCCGCTGGCGCGCGCCAACCACACCGGCACCCAGCCCGCCAGCACCATCAGCGACCTGGCGGCGGTGGTGCAGACGTACCGGCTGGACCAGTTCGCCGCCCCCACGTCCGCGCTGAACATCAACAGCCAGCGGCTCACCAACGTCGCCACGCCAACCAGCGATGCCGACGCCGCGCCCAAGTCGTACGTTGACGCGCAGGTGCAGACCGCCGCGGCTGGCCTGGACCCGAAAGACTCCGTCGTCGCCGCCAGCACCGGCGACCTCACCCTGTCCGGTGCGCAGACCATCGACAGCGTCGCCTGCGCCGTCGGCGACCGCGTGCTTGCCAAGAACCAGACCGACGCCACGGAGAACGGCATCTGGATTGTTGCCGCCGGGGCGTGGAGCCGGGCGGCCGACGCCGACCAGGGCACGCTCAGCAGCGGCGCGCTGGTGTTCGTGCAGGGCGGCACCGCCAACGCCGCCAGCCAGTGGTACCTGCAGACCGCCGACCCGGTGGTGGTGGGCACCAGCGACCAGAACTGGGTGCAGTTCGCCGCCGGCCAGAGCTACACAAACGGCAATGGCCTGAACCTCAGCGGCAACACCTTCAGCGTCAAGCCGGCCAGCGGCGGCGGCATCGACGTCGGTGCCGGCGGCGTGGCGGTTGACGCCACGGTGCCGCGCATCTACAGCGCCACCATCGGCGACGGCAGTACCACCAGCTTTGCTGTCGTCCACAACCTCGGCACCCGCGACGTGATCGTGCAGATGCGCGACACCGCCACGCACCAGATCGAAGTCGCGGCCGTCACGGCCACCTCCACCACCACGGTCACGGTTGACTTCGTGACCGCGCCCGCCAATGGCGCCTACCGCGTCACCGTCATCGGAGCGTAGCGCAGGTGGCCAGCAAGCCACTGCAGTTCCAACAAGGAGCTGACTTCGCCGGGCCGGTGAGCGCGCCGTCGCCGCTGCCCGGCGACAACACCACGCGGCTCGCGACCTCGGCGTTCGTAACCGCCGCCATCACCGCCGCTATCGATGCGGTGGTCGGCGCGGCGCCGGGGCAGCTCAACACGCTGCAAGAGCTCGCGGACGCGCTGGCGGACGATGCCAATTTCGCAGCCGATATGTCGGCCGCGCTGGCCGCAAAAGCCAATCTGAGCGGCGCAGCATTCACGGGGGAGGTCGCATCATCTTCGGCGAATGCCTTCCGCATGACGTTCGGGCCGGGCTCTTATGGAGTCATCGCCCGGAAGGACTCTGCGACCTTCTACCTGCTGCTGACGAACGTGGGCGATGTCAACGGCAGCTGGAACGGCCTGCGACCGTTCTCTATCTCTCTGTCGAATGGCATCGTCAGCATTGGCACGCAGCTGCGTGCCAATGGCGGCTTGCTGCTGCCCGGCGGCGCCGCCATCAACAAGTTCTCCGTCTCGTCGGCCGCTCCCGGCACCCTCGCCGATGGCGAGCTGTATTTCGAGTACGCCTGATGCCCGGCTTCTACCAGCAGGGAGGCACCCGTCGCACGCTGAAGGCGCTGCACTATCAGGACGGCGGCACGCGGCGGACGTGCAAGCGACTGTGGTACGGCCAGGGCGGCGTCAACCGGCTGTTGTTTTCCGCGCTGTCGATCGACCTTTCGCGCTCGTTCTTCCGAGGCGGCTCCAGCTCGACCCCGCACTACCCCGACGCCGATGGCAATGTGCTTGTGACCGACAAGCCGTACTACGGCATGTCAGGCTCCGCAATCGCGGTGCAAACAGGAGCCAGCGCGGCGGCCACCTGCACGATTGAGGTCATCTCGGGCAGCCCGTTTTTCTTCCCGGTGGGCTCCACAGCTCCGTTCACGTCAGGTGGCGATAGCGGCTGGGCGCGCTCGATCCGCAGTAACTACCTCACCGGCTACAACCAGACCAGGACCGGCACTGTGCGCGTGACCGTGACGGACGGCGGTATGTCGGTGACAAAGGATCTCAACATCATCTACACGACGGACGCCTCGTACCTGCCAATGTCGGGGTCGCTGACCGATGTGAGCGGCAGCACTGTCGGCACCGGCGCGTTCACGGTCGGCACTGTTACCGCCAGCGTCAGCGGCGGCGGCAGCAGCAAGAGCTACATATGGAGCATCAGCGGCGCCGGGTTCGCCATCAGCGGCAGCGGGTCAACGGCGACGGTCACGCAGGCCAGTGAGCCGGTCGGCACGTATACAGGGCAAGTGACCTGCGTCGTCAGCGACGGGACCAGCAGCATCACGCTGCACAGCACCGCGACCGCCACCCGCACGGCATCCTATGTACCCATGAGCGGCAGCATCAGTGCGGTGAACGGCAGCTACCAGCTCGGCATCCCGGCGAACGTGATGCAGGAGGTCGGCATCAGCACGGCCGACATCGCAGGTGGCGACGCGCCCCGGTCGTTCGCCTGGAGCATCAGCGGCAACGACGACACGACGTGGCAGGTGTCCAGCGACAACGCGCAGGATTCGACCGGCGACGTGAGCGCCTACACGCTCGATGTTGGCACGCACACCGCGACGATCACATGCGTTGTCAGTGACGCCAGCGGCCACAGCATTACGCGCACGGCGCAGGCCACGCTGACGGTCGAGGATGTGCCCTACACCGCGATGACCGGCAGCATGGATGATGTCAGCGGCTCAGCGGTATTCGCCGGCAACACGAACATCGGCACGGCGGTCGCCGATGTCAGCGGCGGAAACAGTGCAAAGACCTACACGTTCACAAAGCTCAGCGGAGACACCGCGCACTTCACGCTGAGCCCGAGCGGCAGCAGCTGCGCCATCACCGCGAACCGGGCGCGCTTCGACACCGCCAATTATTCGATGACCCTGCGCTGCGTCGTGGACGACGGCACCGACACGCTCACGCTCGATTGCACGGTCACTGACAACTACACGATGTGACCAACCGGACGGGTCCTGTTTGGAGGCCTGGCCGGGACCCCCGACAAGCCGTGCATACGTGTCGGGGCCGGGTGCACGACTCCTGCGACGGTGACCCGCCACTTCTTTCCTACCGCCGACGAGGCCAGCGATGGATGAACAAATGAACCCGGTGCAGTACGGCAGGCTCATTGAGTCCGTCCAGCAGCTCACCAAGCAGCTGACCGCCACCAGCCTGCAGATTGACGGGCTGGAACGACGCCTCCAGGAAGTGGAGGGCCGCTTCCGCATGGGCCGCGGCGTACTGCTGGGGCTGGCGCTGGCGCTGGGCTACACGCTGCACAACCTCGGCGGCATGTTGCAGGGGCTATTCAAGTGATGAACATCGCGTGGCGCAACTTTCACCGCGGCATCCTCTGGCTGCTGGCGGCCGCCCTGGTGCTGTGGGGCTTCGACAACCTCGGCCCCTGGCTGGGCCTGAGCCAGTACAGCGTGCGCAAGCTCGGCGCGCTGGCCACCATTGCCGCGAGCGTGTGGGGCGGCTACCGGGTGAGCCGGGACGTGTGCAAGATCGACCCCAGCGGCGCCGGCACGCCGACCGCGGCGGCGATCCAGCACCTGGCCCGCGCGGTGCTGCTGGCAGGCTTCGCTTTCGCCGCCTGCGTGAGCGTCTGACATGACGACGCGCGCGCGCACACCGCCCGCCTGGGCGGCCTGGCTGATCGCGATTGTCACCGGCGCCGCCCTCGGCCTGTCGCTGGCCGCGGCGATCGCCGGCGTGTTCAACCTGGCGGCCGCCGGCGGCGTGCCCGAAGCCTGCCGCATGTACCAGCGCACGCTGGAGCGCCAAGCCTTCGAGGTGTTCGGCCCCAACGCGCCGGTGGCGGTGCTCGCGGCGCAGGTGCAGGCCGAGTCCGCCTGCCGGCCGGATGCGCGCTCCGGCGTCGGCGCTATCGGCCTGACGCAGTTCATGCCGGCGACCGCGCGCGACCTTGCGCTCCGCTACCCGAAGGCGCTGGGCCCGGCCGACCCGGGCAACTGGAAGTGGGCCATCGCCGCGCAGGTGCGCTACATGCACGAGCTGACGGCCGCCGTGCAGGGCCGCACCGAGTGTGACGACTGGGCCTTCGGCCTGAGCGGCTACAACGGCGGCGCAGGCTGGCGAGCCCGCGACCAGGCCGTGTGCCGTGCGAAGCCGGTCGACGTCGCCCACTGCCGCGTGTGCCTGGCGGACGAGTGGTGGGGCAGCGTCGCCGACACCCCGGACCGCCGCCGTGCCCCCGCCAACGTGCGCCAGAACCGCACGTACGTCGATCGCATCCTGCTGCGCCTGCTACCCAACTACACCGCCGCCGACTACCCCGGCGGCTTCGACTGCGCGGCTGCGGCCGCCCGCTGACCATGCCCGAACCGTTGAGCCCCGCCGAGCGTCGCGATCGCGCGCTGATCGCGTGGTGCCGGGTCGGCTCGCTGCTGGCGCTCGCCCTGCTGGTGGGGCTGGCGATGCGCGCAGCCTTCGCTGCCGAGCCGGTGTGCAACCCCGTGCTGGTGACCCTCCACAGCTACACCCAGGGGACCAAGACTTTCGACGCCTGCCTTTCGCCGCGGCAGGGAACGGCCATCAGCTACAGCTGGATCGACGGCGCCTACGTGCTGGTGGTCAACGTCACCAGCCCGGACAACGTCAGCGGCGATGGCATCTTCACAAACGGCTTTGAATAAACCAACTGAGAGGACAAGACAATGATGCGAGCAAAACTGAGGGTGAGCCACGCTGATCCGCTGGCTGAAGGTCAAGAGTCGCAGAACCTGACCTTCCTCGCGGTGGCGGCGAGCCACTATCCAGATGACGGCACCGACGAGAACAACACGTTCGCGCGGTGGACGCCCAACGCCGTGCTGCAAATCACGATCTGCAATCCCGAGCTGATCGGCAAGTTCGCCATCGGCGACGAGTTCTACGTCGACTTCACCAAGGTAGCCACGCCAGAGTGAACGACTGGGTCTTGCTCGTGCTCTGGCTGTACTACCTGCCGCTGGTCGTGTGCGCCTTGGGCTTCGCAGTTCGCACCGGGCGCGACTACCAGCGCGACGTGGCCGCTCGCGCCGCGGCCGAGCGCACGCACCGCCTCTACGCCCCCGAGCTGACGATCGGCACGCTGCTCGGCCGCGCCGTGCTGACCTTCGTTCCGGTGCTCAACGTGCTCACCGCAGTCTTTGCGTTCGCTCTTGGCCGCCGCGCGCTGATCCGGGCGCTCGACTGGATATGGACCCTCACGGACGTCCCGCTGGTTCCCCGAAAGAGGTAACGCCCCATGGTCGGTTTCTTCGCTCAAACCTTCGTTGAGTTCGTCCTGATTGCCCTGCTGGCGGCGTGGCGCCCGACGATGTTCCGCACCGCCGTGACCGCCGTGGTCCGCTGGACCAAGAGGGCCATCACCTGGGCCGCAGCGCACAAGCCGCTGCCGAAGCCTGACGACACGGACGGTGCCGGCGCGTGATTCAAGCCCTTGTCATCGCGATCCTGCTTGGCTTAGCCGGCACCGGCGTGCAGACGTGGCGGCTGCATGATGCGCAGACCGACCTGGCCGCGGCGCATCTGGACGTCGTGAAGGCCCAGCGCGACCATGCACTGGCGGTGGCCAAGGACAACGCCGCGGCCGTGAAGGACTGGCGCGCCGAGTGGGACCGCCAGCAGGCCGCCGACGCCACGCGACGCGCGCAGGACCAGCAGCGCGACAGCGAGACCGCCGCCGCCCTGCGCGCGCTGGGCGACCAGTACGCCGCCCTGGTCGACGTCCCGGCCCCGGCCGGCAGCTGCACGCTGTCGCCCGACTGGATCCGCACATTCAACGAGGCGCGCTGATGCACGTCCGACCTGCAATCATCCTTTTCGCGCTGCTGCTGGCCGGCTGCGCCACCGCGCCACCCGCGCGCATCGTGCAGACCCCGGCCATCTGCCCGGCCCCGCGCCAGCCGCCCACCGCCGCGCTCGGCGCCGTCGACAGCCTGCCGCCGACGCTGCCGGCCCTACCCGCCAAGCTGACCCCGGCCGAGGCCGCCGACGCGCTGCACGCCGCCGGCGCCGCCGACGCCCACTGGTACCACGTCGCGCGCACCGCGGCCGCCGCGCTCGCGGCGTGGATCCGCGATGGGGCGAAGCCGTGACGTGCATTGCCTGGGACGGCAAGGTCCTCGCAGCCGACAAGCAGAGCACGGACGTGGGCCTGCGCCGGTTGACCGTGAAGCTGCACCGCATGCGGGACGGCGCCGTCGGCGCCTTCACGGGGAACACCTGCCGCGGCGCCGAGCTGCTCGACTGGTATGAATCGGGTGCGCAAAAGAGACTGTTTCCACCCGCAGGAACCAGCGATGCTGTCCTGGTCGTCTTGGATCGCACCGGCGTGCGCGTGTTCGAAAAAAGTCACCTCCCGCAGCGCGTGCTGGACCCGTTTACCGCGTTCGGCACCGGCCGGGAATATGCGATCGGCGCGATGGCTCGCGGTGCCAGCGCGCGGGAAGCGGTCGAGATTGCCAACCGGTTCGACAACTGCTGCGGTCTCGGCGTCGACGTGATGGGCCTGGCCGACTGACACACCCGCAATCCGCTTCACCACCAGCGTGTGCGCTCCGCTGGCCGACCGCGCGCAGCAGCGCGCCGATGCCGCCCTCCGGCATCCCTGGACCCCCCAAAAATCCCCTACAAATAACCCCCATCAAAACGACGAAACAGGCACTTACGAGCCCTTTTCCCCTACAAAAAACACACCGTATCCTACTGATTTTCCAGCTTACTAGATTTGACTCTTAATCAATTGGTTCGGAGTTCGAGTCTCCGACGGCCCACCACTCCAGACGACGGCCCGCAGCGATGCGGGCCGTCGTTTTTTGCGCCCGCCGCGCCGCAAGGGAATCTTCGCGGCTCCGCCGGCGCCAGCTTCGCCAGCCAAACCGCGACGCCGCGCGACGCTGTTCCCATTCCCGATTCTCCATTGCCCATTCCCGCCGCGGGCAGGCGCCGCTTGTATCCCGGTGCCGCACAAACGTAAAATGGTCCACTTGCGTGCGGGAGCCGTCGTTCATGCCGGGATCGCCGCCGGCTGGTGCGTCGTGTGGTCCGCGCGTGCCGTGGCGCGACCATGCGAAAGTGGCGGAACTGGTAGACGCACCAGGTTTAGGTCCTGGCGGTTAACCCCGTGGGGGTTCGAGTCCCCCCTTTCGCACCACGCGCTGGCATTCACCAGGGTTTCGTCCGGCGGTCTGTGGGCCGCCGCAACGCCCGCGAGGGGCGGTTTCAGGAGAGCTCATGCAAGTTTCGGTAGAGAACGTTGGCACCCTGGAGCGCAAGCTCACGGTGACCATTCCCGCGGATCGCCTGGAGCAGCAGGTGGGCGAACGCCTGGCGCGGATGACGCGCGAGGTGCGCCTGAAAGGCTTCCGCCCGGGCAAGGTGCCGCGCGCGGTGATCGAGAAGCGGTTTGGCGCGCAGGTGCGCGGCGAGGCGCTGTCGGACCTGATCGGCACAAGCTTCCGCGAGGCCGTCACCCAAGAGAAGCTGCGCCCGGCGGCGCCGCCTGCCATCGACACCAGCGGCCAGGCGGAGGGCGACCAGATCGCCTATACCGCCACCTTCGAGGTGATGCCGGAGGTGCCGGTCGTGGATGTCGAAAAGCTGACGATCCGCCGACCGGTCGCCGAGGTCGCCGAGAGCGACGTCGATACCATGATCGAGACCCTGCGCCAGCAGCGGCGCAGCTTCGAAGCAGTTGATCGTGGTGCCCGCGACGGCGACATGGTGCTGTTCGAATTCAGCGCCCGGACCGACGACGGGCGCGTGCCCGGGGAGGGCCTGGAGCGGGCGGGCGTGATCCTCGGCAGCGGCCAGTTCCAGGCGGAGGTCGAGAAGGCGCTCGTCGGCCATGCGCCGCATGAAGAGTTCACGGTGGAGGCCAGCTTTCCGGAGGGCTTCCGCGTTGCCGCCCTGGGTGGCAAGCGGGCAACGCTGCAAGGCACCCTGACGCGGGTCCAGGAGCCGAAGCTGCCGGCCGTGGACGAGGCCTTCGTCAAGGCGTTCGGTATCGCCGGCGGCGACGTCGAGACTTTTCGCAAGGAAGTGCGCGCCAACCTGGAGCGCGAGTTGCAGGGGGCGCTGATGGCGCGGCTGAAGGCCGAAGTGGCTGCCAAGCTGGCCGCTGCGCAGGCCGGGCTGGATGTGCCGAAGGTGATGGTCGCCAACGAGGCGCGCGCCATGCTGCGCCTGCCGCCCGACGCGCCGTTGTCCGATGAGCGCCTGGCACAGGTGCAGTCGGCCGCCCGGGAGCGGGTCATTGCCGGGCTCAGTTTCGGCGAACTGGCGCGCAGCAACCAGTTGCAGGTGGACGAGAAGCGCGTGGCCGAGGCGCTGGCGACGGTGGCTTCGACCTACGAGGAGCCGGAGCAGGTGATTGAACTCTACCGCACCGACCCCCAACTGATGAGTGGCCTGCGCAACCGCGTCCTCGAGGACCAGGTTGCCGAGTGGGTGGTGGAGAACGCGGACGCCGAGGACCTGGTGCTGACGTTCGACCAGGCAATCCACCCAGACCGTCAGGCCGGTTGACCACCGATCCATCGCCCGCGCCACCGGAGAGCAGCATGAGCCACGATTCCAGCACCATCAACAACCTCAACCTGGTGCCGATGGTGATCGAGCAGACCTCGCGAGGCGAGCGTTCGTTCGACATCTACTCGCGCCTGCTGAAGGAGCGGGTGATCTTCCTGGTCGGCCCGATTGACGACCATGTCGCCAACCTCATCGTTGCGCAGATGCTGTTCCTGGAGTCGGACAACCCGGACAAGGACATCAACCTGTACATCAACAGCCCCGGCGGCTCGGTGAGCGCCGCGCTGGCGATGTACGACACGATGCAGTTCGTCAAGCCCGACGTCAGCACCATGTGCACCGGGCAGGCAGCCAGTGCCGGCTCGCTGCTGCTGATGGCCGGCGCCAAGGGCAAGCGGTACGCGCTGCCCAACGCTCGGGTGATGATTCACCAGCCCTCCGGCGGCGCCCAGGGCCAGGCAACGGACATCGAGATCCAGGCCAAGGAAATCCTCTACGTGCGCAAGCGGCTCAACGAGATCTACGCTGAGCACACGGGGCGGTCCGTTGATGACATCGCCCACGACATGGAGCGCGATCGCTTCATGAGTGCCGAGGAGGCCAAGGCCTACGGCATGATCGATTCGGTGCTGGACAGGCGCCAGGACGGGACCGTCAAATCGTCCTGATTTTGCACGGCTTTTCGAAGCGGCACCGGCGTCACGAAACCGGCAGATCCCGGCTTGCGGGGGCGCGCTGCTGTGCTATTCTCGCCCCGACCATGAACACCCGAGACCGAGCATGAGCGAAGACCGCCCCGGCCGTTCTGCCGACAGCGGCAAGATCCTGTATTGCTCTTTCTGCGGCAAGAGCCAGCACGAGGTGCGCAAGCTGATCGCCGGCCCGTCGGTATT
This sequence comes from Rhodanobacteraceae bacterium, assembly GCA_035699085.1. Lineage (GTDB taxonomy): Bacteria > Pseudomonadota > Gammaproteobacteria > Xanthomonadales > Rhodanobacteraceae > DASSBG01. The sequence goes on along the minus strand of DASSBG010000008.1, from coordinate 2,230 downwards.
CATCTGCGACGAGTGCGTCGAACTGTGCAATGACATCATCCGCGAGGAGCTGGAAGAGAAGGCCGCCTCCGGTCGTCCGCAGCTGCCCAAGCCGCGCGAGATCATGGAAACGCTCGACCAGTACGTGATCGGGCAGCAGCGCGCCAAGAAGGCGCTGGCGGTGGCGGTCTACAACCATTACAAGCGCCAGGAGTCGCGGCAGAAGAACGACGACGTCGAACTGGCCAAGTCCAACATCCTGCTGATCGGCCCCACCGGCTCGGGCAAGACGCTGCTCGCGGAGACGCTGGCGCGCATGCTCAACGTGCCGTTCACCATCGCCGACGCCACCACGCTGACGGAAGCCGGCTATGTCGGCGAGGATGTCGAGAACATCATCCAGAAGCTTCTGCAGAAGTGCGACTACGACGTCGAGAAGGCGCAGTCCGGCATTGTCTACATCGACGAGATCGACAAGATCTCGCGCAAGAGCGAAAACCCGTCGATCACCCGCGACGTGTCCGGCGAAGGCGTGCAGCAGGCGCTGCTCAAGCTGATCGAGGGCACCGTGGCCAGCGTGCCGCCGCAGGGCGGGCGCAAGCATCCGCAGCAGGAGTTCCTGCAGGTCGATACCCGCAACATCCTGTTCATCGTCGGCGGCGCGTTCGCGGGCCTGGACAAGATCATCCAGCAGCGCAGCACCGACGCCAGCGGCATCGGCTTCGGCGCCAAGCTCAAGAGCTCCGAGCGCAAGGTCGAGGTCGGCAAGGTGCTGGCCGAGGTCGAGCCCGAGGACCTGATCAAGTTCGGCCTGATCCCCGAGTTCGTCGGCCGCCTGCCGGTGGTCGCCACCCTCGAGGAGCTCGACGAGGAAGCGCTGGTCAAGATCCTGACCGAGCCGCGCAATGCGATCAGCAAGCAGTTCAGGAAGCTGTTCGACATGGAAGGCGTGGAGCTGGAGTTCCGCCCCGACGCCCTGGCCGCGATCGCGCGCAAGGCGCTCAAGCGCAAGACCGGCGCCCGCGGCCTGCGCACCATCGTCGAATCGGTGCTGCTGGACACGATGTACGACCTGCCGTCGCTGGAGAACGTCAGCAAGGTGGTGGTGGACGAGTCGGTGATCGAGCACAGGTCCGATCCCTACCTGATCTACCAGACCCCGCCAGCCGTCCCCAAGGCCGCTGCCAGCGGCGAATAGCCCATACTCGCCGGCCCGCCGCAGCCAAGGGTTGCGGCGCAAGTACCTGATTCCAAAGCGCTAATACGCCGCCATCCAGCCAGGATGGCAAACGGGCGCTTGCATCCGTTTCACGCCAGCCCCATAACCGGACATCGGCGTTGCGCCGCCTTGATCGCCCGGCCGGTATCGTTCGTCCGGCGGTCATGGATGCCTGCAAGGCCGCCCCCATCCCCGGAGTTCCCCATGACCGACCGTCCTGAAACCACAGCCCTGCCGGTGTTGCCGTTGCGCGACGTGGTGGTGTTCCCGCACATGGTGATCCCGCTGTTCGTCGGTCGCGACAAGTCGATCCGGGCGCTGGAAATGGCGATGGAAGCCGACAAGCGCATCGCGCTGGTGGCGCAGAAGTCCGCGGAAACCGACGATCCGGGCCCCGAGGACCTTTACGGCATCGGCACCCTGGCGACGGTATTGCAGCTGCTGAAGCTGCCCGATGGCACCATCAAGGTGCTGGTCGAGGGCGTCGACCGCGTGCGCGTGGACCGCATAGTCGAACACGACGGCACCCTGACCGGCCATGCCCAGGTCATCGAGTCGACCGATTCTCGCGAACCCCGCGAGATCGAGGCGGTGGCGCGCTCGCTGATGACCCTGTTCGAGCAGTACGTGAAGAGCAATCGCAAGCTGCCGCCGGAGCTGCTGCAGACCCTGTCGGGGATCGAGGAGCCCACGCGGCTGGCCGATACCATCGCCGCCCACCTGGGCGTGCGCCTTGCCGACAAGCAACGGTTGCTGGAGGCGATCGACACCGCCGCGCGGCTGGAGATGCTGGTCGGCTTCGTCGACGGCGAGATCGACGTGCAGCAGATGGAGAAGCGCATCCGCGGCCGGGTCAAGTCGCAGATGGAGAAGAGCCAGCGCGAGTACTACCTCAACGAACAGATGAAGGCGATCCAGAAGGAACTGGGCGAACTGGAAGACACGCCGAACGAGATCGAGGATCTCGAAGACCGCATCAAGAAGGCCGGCATGCCGAAAGAGGCGGAAGAAAAGGCCAACTCGGAACTCAAC
>DASSBG010000007.1:0-82851 GCA_035699085.1 Rhodanobacteraceae bacterium | reverse complement strand
GCTCACCACTCACCACTCACCACTCACCACTCACCACTCACCACTCACCACTCACCACTCACCACTCACCACTCACCACTCACCACTCACCACTCACCACTCACCACTCACCACTCACCACTCACCGCTCCGCCGCTCCGCCGCTCCGCCGCTCAGCGACTCGTCTCGCCCGCGAGATAGCGATCCTTCAGCTCGACGTAGTGCGCCGCCGAGTAATGCAGCGCCTCGATCTCGGCGTCGCTCAGTACGCGCACGCGGCGCGCGGGGTTGCCCAGCCAGAGTTCGCCCTCGCCGACCACCTTGCCCGGCGGCAGCAGCGCACCGGCGCCGACGAAGCCGTGGCGGCGCACGATCGCGCCGTCGAGCAGCGTCGCGTGCATGCCGATCAGGCAGGCATCCTCGATGGTGCAGGCGTGGATCACGGCGGCGTGGCCGATGGTGACATCGGCGCCGACCGTGCACGCGAAGCCGGGGCCGTAGCGGCTCTCGTGGGTGACATGCAGCACGCTGCCGTCCTGCACGTTGCTGCGCGCGCCCACGCGGATGCGATGGACGTCGCCGCGGATGCTGGCGCCCGGCCAGACCGAGACGTCCTCGCCCAGCTCGACATCGCCGATCACGCTGGCCGCGGGGTCCACGTAGACGCGCGCGCCCATCACCGGCTGCCTGCCTGCAAAATCTCGCACCGCCATCGCCGCATCCTCGCCTTGCCGTCAGGCAATCCATTCTAGCGACGCGTCAGGTGCGCGGGGTCAGCCCCAGCACCTCGCAGGCAAAGCGGTAGCCGGTGTCGACCGCGTGGTCGTAGGCGCCCCATTCCAGCATGCCGATGCCCCCGAGACGCGGCGCCAGGCAACGGTCCGCCAGCGCGCGCCGGTGTTCGGTGGCGCCCTCGGCGTTGACCATGCCGGCGCGCCACAGGATCGACAGCAGGTCCGGGCGCAGTGCACGCTGCTGCCATTGGCGCCAGACGTTGGGCAGCGCGTGGCCTTCGATCCTTGCCTCCAGCACCTCGTCGGCGTCGATGTCGCAGGCGGTGATCTCGGCCAGCGAGTCATCGGCCATGATGTCGGTCGGCAGGTTGTTGATGACCGCGCCGTCGACGAACACGTCGCCGTCATGCAGCACCGGTGGCAGCACGCCGGGCACCGCGCTGCTGGCACGCAGCCACAACCACAGCGGGCCCTCACGATGCACCTGCGCCGTCCCCTTGGTGAGGTTGGCGGAGACGCAGAAGAAGGGCAGCGGCAGGTCCTCGATGTCGCGCTCGCCGAAGGCCTCGCGCAGCAGTTCGCAGGTGCGGCCGCCGCGGCTGAAGGCGACCAGTGGCAGGGTCCAGTCGGCCAGCGGGTTGTTGTCGACGAAGGCGTGCCGGTTGGCGGCGTAGATGCGTGCGTCGTCCCAGGCGCAGGCGACGCCGGCGCCGACGATGGCGCCGATGCTGGTGCCGCCGACGGCGTCGAATTCCACCCCCGCCTGGCGCAGCGCGCGGATCACGCCAATGGCGGCAAAGCCGCGGGCGCCGCCGCCGGACAGCACCAGCCCGTGACTGCGGCGGGCCAGCAGGCGCGCCAACCGTGCCACGTCGCCGTCGTCGCGCAGGTGGTGGTGCTGCACGCGGCACTCCAGCGAGGCCCGCCAGCGCCGCGCGGCACCGGCGATGATCGCGTCGGCCGGTTGCAGCAGCAGCAGGTGCCGGGGGCGCTCCATCGCCGCGTGCGCGTCGAGCTGATCGCGGTCCGGCCAGGGCACGGACGCCTCGCGGGCATCGGCCAGCAGCAAAAGCGCGTCGGCCTGGCGGCGGCAGAGGTCGCGCCAGGCCGGGTCGTCGCCGTCGTCGACATAGAGGACGAAATGCACGGCGGCTTCGCGCTCCGCGTACCAGCCGGGCGCGTGGCCGCGGCCGAGATCGCTGTCGATCACCAGGCAATCGCCGAAGGGCGCCAGTGCCGCACGCAGGCGCTCGGCGGTTGCACGTGCCGGCAGCCCGCCGTCGAAGGGCAACAGGGCGAAGCTGCGCGGCTGCCACTTCGCGTCCTCCTCGTCGCCCGGCAATAGCCGCTCCAGCGCAATCTGCACCGCCGCCAGCATCGCGTTGGGATGGCGCCTTGCCAGGGCGACGAAGGCCGCACGCGACAGGCTGAGCACCACCGAATCGCGCAGCGCGCCGACCCGGTACAGCCGCCGCTCACGGGTCAGCAGGCCGAGCGCGCCGACCATTTCGCCGCTGCTGATGATGCCGGCCAGGCGCGGCTGACCGCCGGCGTGCGGCGGGCGGAACAACCCCAGCGCACCGGACTTGAGGATGTAGAGCGTGTCGGCCGCCTCGCCCGGCGCGAACAGCGTTTGCCCGCCGGGGACGGTCTGCTCGCGCATCCGCGCCGCCACCGCCGCCAGCTCCCCGTCCTCCAGATGGCGCAAGGCGGCATTGCGGCGCAGCAGTTCGGCAATGTCCACGGCCATGGGCCATGGTAAGCCGCGGCGGTTGAATTTGCGCGTCCGCGGCGCCACGCTGACAGGCTTGTACCGCCGCCGACAGGCCAAAGCGACATGTCCGCGAACAACCCCCTGCTGGCCGACGATGCGCTGCCGGTTTTCTCCGCCATCCGGCCCGCGCACATCGGCCCGGCCATAGACGCCATCCTCGCCGACTACCGCGCTGCCATCGACACGGTGACCGCGGCCGATGCGCCGCGCGACTTCGAGCACGTGATGCTGGCGCAGGAGCGTTGCGAGCAGCGCCTGGCGCGGGCCTGGGCGCCGGTCGGCCACCTGCACGCGGTCGCCGACAGCCCGGAGCTGCGCGCGGCCTACGAGCCGGCCGAGGAGAAGCTCACCGACCACGCCATCGAGCTGGGCCAGAACCGCGCGCTGCAGGCGGCGGTGCAGGCGGTGGCCGACGCGCCCGGCTTTGCCGCCCTGCCGCGCCCGCAGCGCGCGCTGGTCGAGCACGCGCTGCGCGACTTCCGCCTCGCCGGCGTGGCGCTGGAGGAACCGCAGCGCAGACGTTTCCGCGAAATCGGCGTGGAGCTGTCGCGGCTGGGGACCGGCTTCGCCAATGCAGTGCTCGACGCCACCGAAGCCTGGCAGCAGCACGTCACCGACGAGAGTGACCTCGCCGGCGTGCGCGAATCCGACCTGGCCATGCTGCGGCAGGCGGCGGCCGAACGTGATCTGGATGGCTACCTGGTGACGCTGAAGCAACCCAGCGTGCACGCGGTGCTCACCTACGCCGACAATCGCGACCTGCGCGAGCGCGTCTATTGGGCCTACCAGACGCGCGCCTCCGACCAGGGGCCGCAGGCCGGGCGCTTCGACAACAGCGAGCGCATCGAGCGCATCATGGCGCTGCGCCACGAGGCCGCGCGGTTGCTCGGCTTCGCCAACGCCGCGGAGGAATCGCTGGCGACCAAGATGGCCGCCACGCCGCGGCAGGTGCTGGAATTCCTTGAGGATCTGGCGCAGCGCGCGCGACCGGTGGCGCAGCGCGAACTGGCCGAGTTGCGCAGCTTCGCCCGCGAAACGCTGGGCCTGGACACGCTGGAGGCCTGGGACGTCGCGTTCGCCTCGGAGAAGCTGCGCCAGCAACGCTACGCGCTCGACCAGGAGCAGCTGCGCCCGTGGTTCCCGCTGCCGGCGGTTCTGCAGGGCCTGTTCGGCGTCGCCGGCCGCCTCTACGGCATCGAGTTCAGCGCCCGCGACGACGTCGACACCTGGCACCACGACGTGCGCTACTTCGACGTGCGCGACGATGGCGGCCGCGTGATCGCCGGCGTCTACCTCGACCTGTACGCGCGCAACGGCAAGCGTGGCGGCGCCTGGATGGACGTCTGCCGCGCGCGCTTCAACGACGACGGCCGCCTGCAGCTGCCGGTGGCCTTCCTCACCTGCAACTTCGCGCCGCCCGCCGCCGGCAAGCCGGCGTTGCTGACCCACGACGACGTCCTCACCCTGTTCCACGAGTGCGGCCACGGCCTGCACCACCTGTTGACGGCCATCGACCTGCCCTCGATCGGCGGCATCGACGGCGTCGAATGGGACGCGGTCGAGCTGCCCAGCCAATTCATGGAGAATTTCTGCTGGACGCGCGAAACGCTGGACCTGTTCGCGCGCCACTACCAGACCGGCGAGCCGCTGCCGCAGGCGCTGTTCGAGCGGCTGCTGGCCACGCGCTGCTTCCACGCCGGCCTGTTCCTGGTGCGCCAGCTGGAGTTCGCGCTGTTCGACTTCCGCCTGCACCTGGACTACGACCCGGCGCGCGGCGCGCGGGTGATGGAGACGCTGGAGCAGGTGCGCAAACAGGTCGCCGTGCTGCACCCGCCGGCCTGGCAGCGCTTCGCCCACAGCTTCGGCCACGTTTTCGCCGGTGGCTACGCGGCCGGCTACTACAGCTACCTGTGGGCCGAGGTGCTGTCGGCCGACGCTTACGCCGCCTTCGAAGCCGCGGGCGTGCTCGACCGCGCCACCGGCGAACGCTTCCGCCGCGAGGTGCTGTCCGTCGGCGCCAGCCGGCCGGCGCTGGAGAGCTTCATCGCCTTCCGCGGCCGCGAGCCGCAGCCCGAGGCGCTGCTGAAAAGCTACGGACTGGCGGGATGAACCTGCCCGACGCGCCGTTGGCGGCGCTGTGGCTGCCGTTCGAACAAGGCGACGTGGCCTGGCCGGCGGATGGCCGCCTGCTGTTCCTCGGCGCCCGCGACGGCCCGGCGCTGCGCGCGCACTGGCGGCCGTCGTGGGTCTGCACGCAGGATGCCAGACCGCAGGCGCAGGCGCTGGAGCGGCTGGGGGCGGAGCTGCGCCAGCCGCGCGAGGGCGAACGCTTCGAGGTGGTCTGCGTGCTGCCGCCGCGCCAGCGCGACGAGGCCCGTGCGCTGCTGGCGCGCGGGCTGCGTCACCTCGCGCCTGGCGGCACGCTGGTCGCCAGCGTCGCCAACACCGGCGGCGCCTCCGCCCTGCAGGGCGACCTTGCACACCTTGCCGGGCCGCCTCGCCACCTCGCCAAGCACAAGTGCCGCGTCTTCCGCGTTTCGCCGGACGCGGCCATGATCGACGAAGCGCTGCTCGAGGCATGGCTGGCGCGCGACGCGGTGCAGCCGATCGAGGGCGGCGCCTGGCTCAGCCGTCCCGGCCTGTTCGCTTGGGACCGTGTCGACCGCGCTTCTGCGCTGCTGGCCGCGCAGCTGCCACCGACACTGGCCGGCCGCGTCGCCGACCTCGGCGCCGGCTACGGCTACCTGTCGGCGCAGGTACTGGTACGTTGCCCGCAGGTCACGGCCATCGACCTGTACGAGGCGCAGGCGCGTGCACTGGAGCCGGCACGGCGCAACCTGCAGCGGGCGCGTGCGACGCACGGGGCAGACGTCACGGTCGAGATCCTCTGGCACGACGTGACCGAGGGCCTGCCGCGCCGCTACGACGCCATCGTCAGCAACCCGCCCTTCCACCAGGGCCGCGCCGATGCGCCGCAACTCGGCCAGGCGTTCATCACCGCTGCGGCGCGCGCGCTGCAGCCGCCGGGCACGTTCTACATGGTTGCCAACCGCCACCTGCCGTACGAGGTCACGCTCCGCACGCACTTCGCCGAGCTGAGCGAGCTGGCGGCGGCGGACGGCTACAAGGTCTTCGCCGCCCGCGGCGCTCGCGCGTGAAACTGCTGCGCCTGCTCGCCAATCTCGGCTACGGCAGCCGCCGCGAGATGGCGCAGGCGCTGCGCGCCGGCCGAGTGCACGACGACCAGGGCGTGCCGCTGCACCCCGACAGCGACATCGCGCACTCGCGCATCCGGTTCGACGGCCAGCCGCTGGACCCGCCGCAAGGCATGCTGCTGATGCTGCACAAACCCGGCGGCGTGACCTGCTCGCATGCCGGCCCCGGGCCGCTGGTCCACGACCTGCTGCCGCCGCGCTTCGCCCGCCGCCGGCCGCCGGTCGCCAGTGTCGGCCGGCTGGACCGCGACACCTCCGGCCTGCTGCTGCTGACCGACGACGGTGCGCTGCTGCACCGCCTGACGGCGCCACGGTCCCACGTGCCCAAGCTCTACGAGGCGGTGCTGGCGCAGGACCTGCGTGGCGACGAGGCCGCGCTGTTCGCCAGTGGCAGCCTCACGCTGAAGTCGGACGAGACGCCGCTGGCGCCGGCGCAGTTGCAGGTGCTGGGGCCGCGCCGCGCACGCCTGGTGCTGCACGAGGGCCGCTACCACCAGGTGCGGCGCATGTTCGCGGCGGTCGGCAACCACGTCGAATCGCTGCACCGCGTGGCCATCGGTGGCCTGCAGCTGGATGGCCTTGAGCCCGGCGCCTGGCGCCTGCTCGACGATGCCGACCGCGCACAGCTGTTCGCCGAACCGCCGGCTGGCACCACAGCGACAGGCCGTACAATGCGGCCATGAAAATCGCTTCCTGGAACGTCAATTCGCTGAAGGTGCGCCTGCCGCACCTGCAGCAATGGCTGGCACAGGCCGAGCCCGACATCGTCGCGCTGCAGGAGACCAAGGTCACCGACGAGGCCTTCCCGCGCGACGAGCTGGCGGCGGCCGGCTACCAGGCCGTGTACTCGGGACAGAAGACCTACAACGGCGTAGCCATCCTCAGCCGGGAGGAAGCTCGCGACGTGGTCACCGACATCGCCGGCCTGGACGACCCGCAACGGCGGATCCTGGCGGCGACCGTCGGTGACCTGCGCATCGTCGACCTCTACGTGGTCAACGGCAAGACCGTCGGCCACGAAAAATACGAGTACAAGCTGCGCTGGCTGGCCGCGGTGCGCGATTTCCTCGAAGCCGAGCTGAAACGCCACCCGAAGCTTGTGGTGCTGGGCGACTTCAACATCGCGCCCGACGACCGCGACGTGCACGATCCGGTGGCCTGGCATGACCGCATCCTGTGCTCGCCGCCGGAGCGCGCGGCGCTGAATGCGATTCTCGACCTCGGCCTCACCGACAGCTTCCGCCTGTTCACCGCCGACCGTGGCCACTTCAGCTGGTGGGACTACCGCCAGGGTGCCTTCCGCCGCAATCTGGGCCTGCGCATCGACCTGATCCTGATAAGCGACGCGTTGAAATCGGCCGCCGTTGGCGCCACCATCGATGCCGAGCCGCGCGATTGGGAGCGGCCGTCCGACCACACCCCCGTTCTGCTGGAGTTGCAGCCCGCCGCATGAGCCTCGACCACATCACGCCGCCACCGCCCCTCGACGACGCCGAGCTGGAGCAGCTCGACATTTTCCTGCGCGAGCACGCAAGCAACGACGGCCTGCTGCTCGACGGCGTGCATGGCCTGCTGACGGCGCTGGCGGTCGGCCCCGAGCCGGCGCTGCCGGACGAGTGGCTGGCGGAGGTGCTGCACCAGCCCTTCGCCAACGCGGCCGAGGGTGAGACCATCCTCGACCTGCTGGCGCGGCTGAACGATTCGGTGCCGGCCGAGATTGGCGTCGACGATTACGAGCCGATCCTTGGCGAGATCGAGGCTGCGCCCGAGGCCGATGGCCCGGTGCTGTCGGCGGGCGGCTGGTGCGAAGGCTTCAGCCGCGGCATCGACCTGCGCGCCGGCATGTGGGAAACGCGCCTGCTGGAAGACCCGGACCTGATGCAGATGCTCGGCCCGATCATGGCGCTTGCGCTGGAAGAGGGCGTGTTCTCCAGCGACGCCGAGTTCGAACACCTGTCGCCGGACGATTACGAGACCTGCGTCGGCCAGCTGCCGACGGCGGTGGCGACGCTGGCGCAGTACTGGCGCGTGCGGCCGCCGACCGAGCGCGAGCGCACGGCCGACGGCAGCGCCTCGGCCAGCACCTTCCGCAAGCCGCCGCGGCGCCGCGCGGGCCGCTGGGTGAACTGAGCCGGGACGCGGGACTCGGGATTGGCGTGCGGGATCCGGGACCCGGGACCCGTAGAAACGCTGGGCCAACGGTCTCGCTCCGGGCAAGAGCCGGCCGCGCATCGTGCGAGGAGCGATGAAGTGTCGGCGTAGCGGCTCGTCTTGGTTTCCTTCCTGCACCGAATGGCGCCACGGCCCATGACGGATTCTCGCCGCGCCGCCGCTGTTGCGGGTTCCCGGGTCCCGGGTCCCGCGAATCCCGGTCCCCCGCTTCATCCCCAACGCGCTACCATCGGGCCCATGAGCGAACAGGACCGCACCACCCAAACCACCCACTTCGGTTACCGCGAGGTGCCGGTCGCCGACAAGCGCAAGCTGGTCGGCGAGGTGTTCACCTCGGTGGCGCGCAACTACGACCGCATGAACGACCTGATGTCGTTCGGCCTGCACCGGCTGTGGAAGCGCCAGTTCGTCGCCACCAGCGGCATTCGCGCCGGCGACCGTGTGCTGGATCTGGCCGGCGGTACCGGCGACATCGCGGCGCTGCTGAAGCCGGTGGTTGGCGCGCGCGGCCAGATCGTGGTCGGCGACATCAACGCCGCCATGCTGGGCATCGGCCGCGACCGGCTGATCGATCGCGGGCTGGTGTCCGGCCTGGCCTGGGCGCAGATGAACGCCGAAGCCCTGCCGTTCGCCGACGCCAGCTTCGACGCCGTCACCATGGCCTTCGGCCTGCGCAACGTCACCGACAAGGACGCCGCGCTGGCCGAGATGGCGCGCGTGCTGCTACCGGGCGGCCGTGCGCTGGTGCTGGAGTTTTCGGCGCCGACCCAGCAGTGGATCAAGCCGCTGTACGACTTCCATTCCTTCCAGGTGCTGCCGCGGCTGGGCCAGGTGGTGGCCGGCGACGCCGCCAGCTACCGCTACCTTGCGGAATCCATCCGCAAGCACCCGGACCAGCAAACCCTCAAGGCGATGATGGAACGCGCCGGCCTGTCGCATGTGCAGGTCCGCAACCTCAATGCCGGCATTGTCGCCATCCATCGCGGCTACAAGCTTTGACGTCTGTGGGGCCGTGATGCGGCGTGTTGCTGGCGGCGGCAGGTGGGGGTGCGCGATACTCGGCACCAGACTGCCGAGCGGGGAGCCCAGCAATGGCCGACACACGCGACGCCGACAGCGGTGATGCCGACCCGGGTTCGGGGCGCAGCACGCGACCCGAGGCGTCCGACTCGCCGGCGGATCCGACACGCCGGCGCCTGCTGGAAGGACTGGCGATCGGCGGTGCGGCGCTGGCGCTGGGCGGCTGCACGACGCTGGCGGGCGGTGCCGCGCCAGCGGTGCATGTGGCATCCGGCAGAAATCTCGATGCACTGCTGCGCCGGCACATCCAGACGGTGGTGGTGATCTACGCCGAGAACCGCAGCTTCAACAACCTGTTCGGCAACTTTCCCGGCCTGGCGCAGCCGCTGGCGGCGCTGCCGCCCGAGCGCGCCCTGCAGCGTGACCGGGATGGCCGCGTGCTTGCGACGCTGCCGCCGGTCTGGCACGGGCTGGTGCCGCACGAACAGGTGGTGCAACACCGCCGCTACCGGATCGGCGAGGACGCCATCACCGGATTGGCGAACAGGCCGTGGGCGCTGCGCACGCCGGCCGGCGAGCCGCTGCCGACCGGCCTGGTGACCCGTGACCTCTGGCATCGCTTCTACGCCAACCAGATGCAGATCAACGGCGGCCGCAACGACGGCTTCGTCGCCTTTGGCAACTCCGGCGCACTGGTGATGGGCCACTACGGCGACGGCGCCGTCAACCTCAGGTTGTGGTCGCTGGCGCGCGAGTACACTTTGTGCGACAACTTCTTCATGGGCGCCTTTGGTGGCTCGTTTCTCAACCACCAATACCTGATCGCCGCGCAGCCACCGTTCTACCCGGACTTTCGCAGCAGCCCGGCGCGCGGCCGCATCGCGGTGGTCGAGGGCGACGACCCTGCGGGCACCCGCCTCAAGCTCGCCGGCGACTCGCCCGCCAGCGCGATGCAGGGACCGCCAAACTTTGCATCGCATGCCACGCTGAGCCCCGATGGCTGGGCGGTCAACACCATGGGCCCGGCCTACGCGCCGGCCTTCAGCCGCGACCCGGCGCGGCCGCAGTACGCGAAGACGAGCGATCCACTCACGCTGCCACCGCAGGCACACATGACCATCGGCGACATGCTCAGCGCCGGCGGCGTCGACTGGGCATGGTATGCCGGTGGCTGGGCGTTGGCGCTCGACGGGCGCGGCGACCACAGCCTCAGCGCGCTGTTTCCCGAGAGCCCCAACTTCCAGCCGCACCACCAGCCGTTCAACTACTTCGCACGCTACGCGCCGGGCAGCGCTGGTCGCGCGCACCTGCGCGACGGCGGCGTGGGCGAGACCGCGGCCAGCAATCGCTTCATCGCCGACATCGAGGCCGGCCGCCTGCCGCCGGTGGCCTTTTACAAGGCGCAGGGCAACCTCAACATGCACGCCGGCTACTCTGACGTCGACGCCGGCGACCGCCACATTGCGCGCGTCATCGATGCGCTGCGCTCAAGCCCGCAGTGGCCGCAGATGCTGGTTGTCGTCACGGTCGACGAGAACGGCGGCTGGTGGGACCACGTCGCGCCGCCGAAGGCCGACCGCTGGGGTCCCGGCACGCGCATCCCGGCGCTGCTGATCTCGCCCCACGCGCACACCGGCCATGTCGACCACAGCGTCTACGACACCGGCTCCATTGCCCGCTTCCTCACCCGCCGCTTCGGCCTCACCAGGCTCCCTGGCCTCGCCGTGCGCGAACAGGCCATGCGCGCCGCCAGCGGCGTCGCGCCTGGCGACCTCACCGCCGCCCTGCGCTTCGCCTGACACTTTTTTGACATACCGCCAAGGAAGGAACCCATGATGCTCGACTTGCTTGTTGTGCTGGTGCTGATTTTTGCTGCCTGCGTACTGTCCACCGCCGTGCGCAGCGATGGCGGCGAGCAGAAGGCGCGGGTCGTACTGCCCGTGCTGGGCGCAACGCTGCTGCTGGCTGGCGGCTCCTATGCCCCGATCCGCGCCGGTGGCATCACGGCCTTGGCGCTGGGACTGGCATGTGCCCTCGCCGGCCTCGGCATCATCATCTACAAGATGCGCCACCAGGAGCACGACGCGTAGGTCGAGCTGTGCCGCGTCGGCGCGGCTGACGGTTGGCGGGATAGGCTGGCATACTGCCGGTTTTGTGCCGGAGCCCGTTGCCATGTCCATCCCCAAACTCGTCACGCTGGCCGCCGTGCTGGCGCTGGCGCCGCTGGCCGCGCAGGCCGCCGAGCCCCATTCGTACGCGCAGCCGGACAAGGTCACGGTCCGCCATCTCGACCTGGAGCTGGCCGTCGACTTCAAGCACAAGCAACTGCGCGGCGACGCGACGCTGACGCTGGACTGGAAGGATCCGCAGGCGAAGCAGCTGGTGCTGGACACCCGCGATCTCGATATCGCCGGCATCAAGGCGGTCGGCACCGACGGCGCCACGCACGCACTGAAGTACACGCTGGCGCCGCGCGACCCGCAGCTTGGCAGCAAGCTGACCATCGCCGCGCCGAAGCAGCCGGCCAGGGTGCGGATCGATTACGCCACCTCGCCCAAGGCCAGCGGCCTGCAGTGGCTGGACCCGGCGCAGACCGCGGACAAGACGCACGCCTTCATGTTCTCGCAGTCGGAGTCGGTGCACGCGCGCTCCTGGATCCCGCTGCAGGATTCGCCCGCCATCCGCTTCACCTACGACGCCCACATCACCGCACCCAAGGGCGTGCGCGTGGTGATGAGCGCGATCAACGACGCCAGGCATCCGCTCGACGGCGACTTCCGCTTCGACCAGCCGCACCCGATCCCGTCCTACCTGATGGCGATTGCCGCCGGCGACATCGACGTGCGCGAAACCGGACCGCGCAGCGCCGTCTATGCCGAGCCGTCGGTGGTTAAGAAGGCCGCGCACGAGTTCGAAGACACCGAAAAGATGATCGACGCGGCGGAATCGCTGTACGGTCCCTACCGCTGGGGCCGCTACGACATCCTGGTGCTGCCGCCGTCGTTCCCGTACGGCGGCATGGAAAACCCCAACATGACCTTCGCCACGCCGACTGCCATCGTCGGCGACAAGTCGCTGGTTTCGCTGGTCGCGCACGAGCTGGCGCACTCGTGGTCGGGCAACCTGGTCACCGCCGCGTCGTGGCGCGACATCTGGCTCAACGAGGGCATCACCACCTACGTCCAGGGCCGCATCACCGAGGCGCTGTACGGCCAGCGGCAGGCCAACGAGGAAATCCTGCTGGCGATCCACGAGCTGCAGGGCAGCATCGACGGCATGTCGGAAAACAGCCAGCGGCTGGCGCCGCAGCCGCGCAAGACCAACGCCGACGACGAGCTGTCGGCCGTCGCCTACGACAAGGGTTCCTGGTTCATGCGCACGCTGGAGCAGCGCTTCGGCCGCGCGCATTTCGACGCCTACCTCAAGAGCTACTTCAACCACTTCGCCTGGCACAGCATCACCACCGAGCAGATGCTGGCCTTCCTCAAGCCCAACCTGATCGAGAAGTATCCGGGCAAGATGAGCTGGGGCGAGGTGAAGACATGGGTTTACGGCACCGGCATCCCCAAGGACGCGCCAATCCCCGATTCGCCGCGTTTCGACGCCATCGACAAGGAGCGCAGCGCCTTCCTGGCCGGCAAGCTGGCCGCGGCGAAGCTGGACGCCAGGAGCTGGAATACCCAGGAATGGATGTACTTCCTCGACCGCCTGCCGAAGAAGACGCCGCTCGATCGCCTGAAGGCGCTGGACGCGGCCTGGCACCTCACGGGGACGCCCAATGCCGAGATCGGCATGCGCTGGTATCGCCGCGCCATCGCCGGCGGCGACAAGGCCGTGTGGCCGGCGGCCGCCGAACACATGACGCGCATCGGCCGGCTGTACCTGACCATGCCGTTGTACGCCGCCTTCGCGCAGACGCCCGAGGGCTTGGCCTACGCGAAGACGGTGTACGCCAAGGCGAAGGCCGGCTACCACCCGCTGACCCAGCACGCCGTCGAGCGCCTGTTCGCGCACGCCGCCAAGGGCGAGCGAAAGGCCGAGGCAGAGCCCGCAGCCAGTTCAAGCACCTGAGCCGGCGTCCCGCGCCTGCCGGCCGAGCGGTGCGCGGGACGGTGGTTTACTGGAAGCCGTTGGCGAAGATGCGGTCGGACAGGTCGCGCGCGACCGCCAGCGCGTCCACATGGGCGGCGGCGATCGCCGCGCTGCGCGCGCGCGGCGCGTAAAACAGCGACCACGTAGCGTCTGCCGGGTCGTAGGCGAGCACGTCGTCATCGGCAAAGGCCGTGCCCGCGACCATGCCGTCCGTGTCGAAGCCGAGGAGCCAGCGGCCGTCGTCCAGCAGGTCGATGGCATCGAGGCCCGCCGCCGGCAGCGCTGCGCCACCGAGGGCCAGGCTGTAGGTGTCGCCGGCGTAGCGAACGACGTCACTTGGCCGAAACACCATGCCGTCGATCGCCGCGTCGCTGTCGAGCGAGAACAGCGCGTCGCCGGTGGCCGGGTCGATCGCGAAGGCATCCAGCACCGTCCCCTGCGGCAGCCGTGGCAGTGCGAACAGGTCGCTGTTGTCGCAGGCGTCATCGAGGCAGCGGAATGGCTGCCCCGGCCGCACGCGGGCGCCGGACGGCAGCTGCACCCAGACATCGAACGCGAACCATCGCTGCTCGGATCCTGCGCCGTTCACTGCCGTCGCCAGCGCGATCAGGTTCGGCCCCTGCAACGAGCGAAGGCCAGACGGCACCACCCGGCGCAGTTGCTCCGGCAGCGCAAAGTCGTCGTGCAGCGCGTCGGCGGGTGCAAGAGTCAGTTCGCCAAGCTGGGCCGGAATATCCAGCGAGTAGTCCAGCCCAGGTGGTGGCTGCGCCCGCGCGCCGGCGCAGAGCAGCGCAGAACCCAGCCACAGCGCGAGTCGAATGGAGACCGAGCGAGAGAACATGGCAATGTCCTCAGGGGCAGGTCGTGGTGTCGCAGCGATTCGGCGTCAGTGACAGGCCGCTGCCAGTGATGGCACCCGCATCGTTGTCGCTGACCAGGTTGCCGCCCCAGGCTGCGCGACTACCCATCTCGACACCGTAACCGCCGTTGCCGTAGCTGATGTTGTTGTGCAGCAGACAGGAATAGCAGCGGAAACCATTGCCGCCGTTGCGCCTGGACGTGTTGCCTCGCGCGATGCCCCCGGGTTGCATGAAGATGCCGTAGGTACCATTGCCCTCGGCGACGCTGTCGATGATCGTGCCGGTGACGAGAAAACCGTAATCCCCATTGCCGCGCGCGCTGCTGTTGCGGATCAGGCCGAAGGTGTTCTGGATGGAGATGCCATTGCTCGCGTTGCCGCTGGCTTCAATGTTTTCGATCGTGCAGTCGCGGTAGCAGTAGACGCCGTCGGAAAAGCCATTGACGTGGCCGTTGCGGATGGCAACCCCGTAGCTCGCCGACGACGTCTTGATGCCGGCGCCGCCCTCGGCGGCATCCGAGCAGCTGGTGACGGGCGTACCGGTACACGTGATGCCGCCCTGGATGCTGAAGCCATTCAGGTCAATGGTGATGTCCGTGCCGTTGACCTGAATGCCCAACGCGTAGCCGGGTGAGCCGTAGTCGCTCAGGTCAAGATTGCTGGTGAGCCGGTAGCTGCCCGCGTGCGTGATGGTGACCGGGAAGCCGGGAAGGTCACCGTCGAAGCAGCCGACGGCGGCGCAGGTCTGGTTGATCTGCAGCACGCCTTCGGCGGCCATGGCCGGCCCGCCGCACAGCAGCAGCATCAGGGCAAGTTTCAGGAGCTTCATCGCCAATCTCCGGGGTTTGGATACCCGACAGACGCAAAGCGGCAGCGATTCGTGCCACCGGCGACATCGGCTGGCGGCCAACGGCACGCCACCGCATACTGTGGCGACTCCTGCTGCACGGACACGCCATGCCAGCCCACGCCACCACCTTGACGCGCCGGCCGCCTTCGCCGCGGTGCGGTGCATGAGCCCGACGCCGCCCAAGCGTTCAACGCCGCGGCTGGTGCTGCGGCTGCTGCGGGTGCCACTGGCGCTGCTGGTGCTGCTGGTGTTGGTCGGCGGCGGCACCTACCTGCTGGCGCCGGGCGCGCTGCTGCGTGCCGATGCCTGGCGCCAGGCGCTGGCGGCCCACCTCGCCACGCGCACGGTGCAGATTGGCGACACTCGCTGGAGCTATTACGAAGGTGGCGACGGCGCGACGCTGGTGCTGCTGCACGGCTTCGACATGGACAAGACCGCCTGGCTGCCGGTGGCCGCGCGGCTGCAACCGCATTTCCACCTGGTGATCCCGGACCTGCCGGGCTGGGGCCACTCCTCACGCCACGCCGGGGACGACTACGGCATCCCGGCGCAGGCGCGGCGCCTGCAGGCCTTCGTGCAGACGCTCGGTCTCGGCCACGTGGTGCTGGTCGGCCATTCGATGGGCGGCGCCATTGCCGGCGTGTACGCGGCCGAGCATCCCGAGCATGTCGCCGGCCTGGTGCTGGTCGACAGCTTCGGGCTCAAATCCAGCCCGACCGATTTCGAGCGGGCCGTGCTGGCTGGCAGCAACCCGTACGTGCTGGCCGATCGCGCCGAGTTCCGGCAGCTGCTGCAAGCAGCATTCGACCAGCCGCCCGCAGTGCCGGGGCGGATCGCCGACGTGTTCGTTGATCGCAGCCAGGACAGCCGCGACTTCCTCGACCGCACGCTGGACGCGCTGCGTTCCCCCGACGAGCGCACCATCCTGCAGCAGCACCTTGGCGAGTTGCGCATGCCGGTGCTCGGCCTGTGGTGCCGCGACGACAAGATCATCGACCTCTCGGCGCTGGAGGCCCTGCGCCAGGGCCTGACCCACGCCAGCAGCATCGACACCAGCGTCATCAACGGCTGCGGCCACGTGCCGCAAATGGAAAAGCCGCGCGCCGTCGCCCAGATCATCAGCGGCTTCGTCATCGCCAATTGACGGTGCCAGGCGCGACCGACCGATCGCCGGCTCGGCGCCAAAGCACCGCAGGTCGGGTCAGCGCCGCAGACGCGTAACCCGACGATGCTCCTGCGCAGGTGCGGGCTTGTGTCGTGCCGGCGCCTGTCGGGTCACGGCCTGCGGCCTGACCCGACCATCAGGTCACGGCTCGGCGCCGACACCGTGGGTCGGGTTAGCGCTGGTTGGCGCCGCAGGCGCGTAACCGGCATGAGCGACCGCAGGTTCGTGGTGCGCTCGCGCTGCGAGACGCGGCGTCAAACCAGCCGCTCCATCTCGGCCTTGACGGCGGCGCCGTGCACGCGCAGCCAGTCGCGCTGCGCCTGGTAGTCGGGCAGCAGGCGCTCGACGCGCGCCCAGAAGCGCGGCGAGTGGTCGCGCACGCGCAGGTGGCAGAGCTCGTGCACCAGCACGTAGCGGAGCGCCGCGCGCGGCGCCAATGCCAGCCCCAGGTCCAGCGTCACGCGGTCGCGCCCGTCGAGGCTGCCCCACAGGCTTTTCAGGGGCCGGATGCGCACTGCACACGGCGCTACGCCCAGCTGCTCCACGTAGCCGCCCAGCCAGCGCGCGATGTCGCGGCGCATCTGGGTTTCAAGGAAGTCTGCCAGCAGGTTGCGGGCCAGCGGCAGCGCGCGGCTGAAAGGCCGCGGCAGTGCCAGGCACAGTTCGCCGTCGCGGAGCGACGCGTGCGGAAACTCGGCTTGCGTCCAGGTCAGCCGCGTGGCCACGCCGCGCAGCGGCAGCAGCGTTGTCACGCCAGGCTTCAATGGTGCCGGGGGACGGCCGCCGACGTGCATCTGCGCGTACTTGGTGACCAGCCAGTCGGCGTGCTGGCGCAGGAAGGCAGCGACCTGGGCCGGGTGCGTTCCGGACGGATACGACAGCCGCGCGCCGCCAGGCGTGACGGTAAGGCGCAGGCGCCGTGCGCGCGGGTGCATCGCCTTGAGCACCTTGATGGTGCCGCCGCCGCGGGTGGGCAGCTCAAGCCAGTGATCGGTGGAACGCGGCATCGTGCTTTCCGCGAAGGTGGTACTTCAGGTGGAAGATTCAGGGCGTGGCAGCTTGAACCACGTACTCAGACGCCCAAGCAGGCGCTCCAGTTCCAGCGACATCAGCGCAAACTTCGCGTCCAGCTCGGCGGCCGCGGATTCCGGCGCGACATCGCCCAGTTCCTCGGTGACCACATCGTTGAAACGCAGCTTGCGCACGACCAGGTCCTCGCCAAGCACGAAACCCAATCGTCCGTCGAACTCCAGGCCCAGCTGGAACACCTGCTTGCCGGTGCGAAGATGCTCCCGAATCTCGCCGCTTGCAAGATCCTGTCGCTGGCAGCGCACCACGGCGCCGCTGGCGCTGGTCGGGTCGCGCAATTCGCAGGCGTCGCCGAGGCTGAGACCGTCCGGCAGTTTGCCGCGGGCCAGCCAGTCGGTGAGGATGGCGCGCGGCGTTTCGCCCGGCGCCAGCGGCAGCGCCGGAAAGCTCTCCAGCGCCTGGCGCAGCGCCGTCAGCAGGCCCTCGGCGGCCTTGCGGCTGGCGCTGTCGATCACCAGCCAACCCTGCTTGCGGTCAACGTAGGCGTCCAGCCGCGAGGGCTTGCTGAAAGCCCGCGGCAGCAGCTCGTCGATCACCTCCTGCTTGATCTCGCGGCGCTTGCGGCCGCCGATGCGGCGCTGCTCGCGGGCGGCCAGCGCGCGGGTGCGCGCCGCCACTTCCTCGTTGACCACGGTGGCCGGCAGGATCTTGTCCTCGCCGCCCAGGCTGAACAGCGTGCGCTGGTCGAGCGTGCGGGTCAGTGCCTCCTCGTCGCGGCCCAGCGGCGAGACGAAACCGCGCGTGGCTGGTTCGAGCGGCCCGCAGGGGTGCAGGGTGTGGCTGGCAAGGGCTTCGTCCAGGTGGCCGAGCTCGCGGCCGGCGGCGGCGGAAAAACGGAACAGCGTCAGGTTGCGAAAGAACATCGTGCGTGCGGTCCGGGTCGCGGCGGGCGGCCATTGTAGCGGCCGCCGGCGCTACACTGTCGAGCGGTGGCAGCGGCGTCGCGGAGCGCGCGTCCCATGCAGGCAGACGAGATCGAGAAGCTGGTCCGGCAACTGGCCGATGCGCGCCTGCAGCACCGCGAGCTGGATGACGCGATCGCCATGATGACTGCCAGCGGCACCGTCGACGAACTCGAGCTGACGCGCCTGAAAAAGCGCAAGCTGCACCTGAAGGACCTGATCGCGCGTCTGGAGAGCCGCCTGATTCCCGACCTCGACGCGTAGGGTTTGTCCGACCGACGCGCTACCATCGTGGCATCGCTGCCGCGGAGGGAAGCATGGCCACCGAACCCAGCGCCAAGCTGGCGGTACTGATCGATGCCGACAATGCCCAGCCGTCGCTGGCCGAGGGGCTGCTGGCCGAGGTCGCGACCTACGGCACGGCCCACGTCAAGCGTGCCTACGGCGACTGGACCGGCACCCGGCTCAAGGGCTGGAAGGACCAGTTGCTGACGCAGTCGATCCAGCCGATGCAGCAGTTCGGATACACCACCGGCAAGAATGCCACCGACTCGGCGATGATCATCGACGCCATGGATCTGCTCTACTCCGGGCGCTTCGATGGTTTCTGCATCGTCTCCAGCGACAGCGACTTCACCCGCCTGGCCGGACGCCTGCGCGAGTCCGGCTTGACCGTGTACGGCTTTGGCCAGAAGAAGACGCCCGAGCCGTTCGTGGCTGCCTGCGACAAGTTCATCTACACCGAAAACCTCGCCGCCAAGCCCGACGAGGAGAAGCCGATGGAGCCGCGCGCGGCGGCGCAACTGAAGCAGGACACGGCGCTGGTGAACCTGCTGCGCAACGCCGTCGATGCTGCGTCCGACGACGACGGCTGGGCCGGCCTGGGCGCCGTCGGCTCGATCGTCACCAAGCAGCGCCCCAACTTCGATTCGCGCAGCTACGGCTACGGCAAGCTCAGCGATCTCGTGACCGCGATCAGCTTGTTCGACGTCGAACGCCGCAGCCTTGGCGATGGGCGCCCCAAGGTCATCTACGTGCGCAACAAGCCGCGGAAATAACGCAGCGCGGGTTTCAACCCGCCGCTGGCGGTACCGGTTCGTCGGCGGGTTGAAACCCGCCCTACGAAGGCAAGTCGGTGTCGTCGCCGTCGGTCCCGGCGCTGTCGTCAGGGTCGGGCGGTGCGACGGGCGTGGCGGGCGGGCCGGCGGGCGACGGCTCGGCGCTGCCGGGCATGATCTTGAGGATGGAGTGGCGCACGTCGCGGGAGAGGATGACGCGGGCGTCGCGTACCACTTCGACCAGGGTCCGGTCGAAGTCAAGCTTGCCGTCGGCGTCGCTCCATATGACCTTGCGCTCCCGCAGCTTCTGGATGAAGCCGCGGAACAGCGCCTTGTCGAAGAACTCCGGCGCGCTGAGCTCCAGCAGCAGCGACAGGCGCTGCGCGGTCATGGTGCAGATGGTCTCCAGCTCGCCGCCGCTGAGCGTGTGCGGGCCATTCTTCACCAGTGCCGCGATGGCGATGTAGTAGCGCTCGAAGGCCTGCAGCAGGCTGTGCGCGATAACCCGCAGCTGGTAGGCCTGGTCCTGGCCCGGCGCGCGCTGCAGGGCGCGGCCTTCGCGGCGGCTTCCAAGCAGGCCGCGCTGCACGAACCAGTCCAGCGTGGCCTGCAACTGGGCGCTGAAGCCGGACTCGTCCCAAGGCAGGAACAGTTCGGCGCGCACGAACGGGTAGACCAGCCTGCCGAGGCGCAGCACCGAGGCGCGCGAGATGCTGGCGTTGTTGAGGAAGCAGCAGGCAATCCAGGCGGCGGTGGCGTTGAGGTGCAGGACGTTGTTGCGGAAGTAGCTCAGCAGCACCGCCTTGTCCGGGTCGCAGGTCAGCACGTCGCCCAGCGGGTGCCGAATGCGCCGGATCCAGCCCATGGCTTCGCCGTAGTCGATGATCTCGGCGGGCGATGCGGCCGTGATGGTGACGCGGTCGGAATAGGGCAGCGCCTCGAACAACGCCTTCTGCAGCTCGAGCTGGGCCAGCAGGTCGCTGGCGGCCATGGCGTGCTTGGGCGTGGCCAGCAGCGCGAGGGCCAGCAGGTTGATCGGGTTGACGTCGGCGGCGCGGTTGATATTGACGGCGATCGCTTCGGACAAGGTGCCGACCAGGCCGGTCAGCCAGGCGGGTTTGTCATCGCCCGGCGGCTGCTGGCGCCAGTCCGGCGCCAGGCCATCCAGCAGCGGCTCCAGCGGCACCGGCTGGCCGAAGTTGATGGCGACCCGGCCGTAGCGCTGCTTCAGCAGCTTGCGCGCGCGAAGCAGCGCCAGCCACGACTCGCGCTCCTTGGGCTTGCCGCTGAGCTCGCCGACGTAGGCGTTGCCCTCCATCAGCCGCTCGTAGCCGATGTAGACCGGCTGGAACAGCACCGGCCGACGCGGCGCCCGCAGGAAGGCGCGCACGGTCATCGACAGCATGCCCGAACGCGGTGTCAGCAGCCGGCCGGTGCGCGAGCGGCCACCCTCGATGAAATATTCCAGCGGCACGCCGCGGTCGATCAGCTGTGCCAGGTACTCCTTGAACACCGCCGAGTACAGGGCGTTGCCGCGAAAGCTGCGGCGCATGAAGAAGGCGCCGCCGCGGCGCAGCAGCGGGCCGATCAGCGGCAGGTTGAGGTTGATGCCGGCGGCGATGTGCGGCGGCACCACGCCGCTCATGTGCAGCTGGTAGCTGAGCAGCAGGTAGTCGGTGTGGCTGCGGTGGCAGGGCACGTAGATCACTTCGTGGCCGGGCGCGGCGGCGCGGGCCTTGTCGAAGTGGTGCATGGCGATGCCGTCGTAAAGCTTGTTCCAGAAACCGGACAGCATGAAGGACGCCGAGCGCACCACCGGGTGGGCGTAATCGGCCGCGATTTCCAGCGCGAATTCGCGCGCCTTGCGGGTGGCCTTGGCGGCACTGATGCGATCCTTGGCGGCACTGGCGGCGATCGCCTCGCGCACCGGTGCCGAGTCCAGCACCGCGTCGACCACCGTGCGCTTGTGCGACAGGTCCGGGCCGATCACCGCCGCCCGGATGCGCCGGAAATGGGTGCGCAGCACGCGCGCCAGCTTGCGCCTGCGCCGCGCCGGCAGCTCGTCCGGCGACTCGTCGATCAAGGCCCGAAGCGAGATCGGCTGAGCGAAGTGCACCGCGGTATCACGGCCGTTGAGCAGCAGTGCCAACAGGCGCCGGAAGCGGCCGACCACCACCCAGTTTTCGGCGAACAGCACGCTGAACCAGCCGGACTCGCGGGCTGGCGCGCGGCCGACGTAGATCGACACCGGCATCAGCTGCACGTCGTGCTCCGGCTGGGCCTCGAGCGCCGTCAGCAGGCTGGCCAGCGCGGTACCGCCGGCGCGCGCGCGGGTTCGGCCGAACAGCCAGCCGTCGCGGCTGGCCAGCGAGAACATGGCCATGCGCCGCTTCAGGGGGATACCGGCCAGCGCCCGCGTCGGGTCGGGCAAGCCGGCCTCGCGGCAGGCGCGGGCCAGAATCAGCGCATCGGAGAACCCGGCGCGCTCGATGACGTAGCAGATCGGCACGTCGGGCTGCAGCAGCGCGGCCGGCTCGGCCGGGTCGCGCTTGATCCGCACCCACGGCCGCAGCAAGCGGCCGCACAGCGAAAACCACCACGACGGGCCGTGGCCCTGCCGTGGTGGTCGTTGTGGCGCCTTCCGTTGTGCTTGCACAACGCTCCGCCGTGCTTACTTGGCCGCGCTCGTGGCCGTCGCCGGCGCAGCGGCCGAGCCCGCCGCGGCGGTCGCCGCCGCCTGCTCCGCCAGGCTCTTCTCCATCTGCTGGATGAACTTGGGGTTGTACCAGTGGCCGTCGCGCTCGACCAGCGCGATCTCGCCCTGCATCGGCTTGTCGAAGATGCTGTAGCTGTAGGCGACGGTGGCCTTGCCGTCGGCGCTGGAGACGGTCTTGGCCTCAACCGAGTCCAGCGTCTTGTCGATGTCCAGGCCGTAGATGGCGACCACCTGCTTGAGCGCGTTCCAGGCCTGCGAATACTTCTGCATGGCCTGCTCGTAGCTCAGCGCGCGAGCCTGGTCCAGGGTCTGGATATCGAGCTTGCGGGCGGTGTCGCAGACGATGGCGATGGCCTGCTTCGCCTTGTCCTGGTCGCCCCAGTTGGTGGTCTGCACCCACTGCGCCAGCGCCTGCAGCACGTCCTTGGTCTGCTGCTTCTCCTGGGCGCTCATGGTCTTGGACTTGTCGATGGCGGTGGCGGCCATGGTCTGGCCCATGCCCACGTACATCGGCAACTGTGCCTTGTACTTGGTGTTGAACTGCTCCAGCGCCGGTTTGATCTCCTCGAAGATCTTCTGCTCGGCGTCGGGCGCCGTCAGCTTTTTCATCTGTGCGGCGAACTTGGCCTTGTCCTCGGCACTGACGGCCTGGGTCTTGAACTGGCTGTCGGCGTAGGCCTGGCGCACCTTCTGGTAATCGGCAGCCGGCAGCGAGGTGCGCAACATGCCGTCGATGTCACCCTTCTTCATCAGCACGGCCCAGGCACTGACGGCGTCGGCGGGTGTCTTGTTGGCATCGGCCGGGGCGTTGACCGGGGAGCTGCTCTCACCGCTGCTGCAGGCCGCCACGACCGTCGCCAGCAGCGCCAGGGACATCCATCGCAAAACAATCTTCGGGTTCATGATTGCACCAGTGGTGGGGTCAGAGGCGCAGGGTAGGCGCAGCGCGTCGCGCAAGCAAGCATGCCGGCTGGCACCTGTCCCCGGGCGGTTTGGTCGGGTACCTACTGCGTCCGCAGCGCCTCGACCTCGCGCGCGTGGCGCTCGGCCGGCGACAGCGACCAGTCGTTGCCGAACAGCGCCGGCTGCCACGAGCCGTACGTCGGGTTGGGCAGCACGAACCAGCGCTCGCCGATCCAGTCGGCGTAGGGTTTCATCGCGGCGGCGCGGCCGGCAGGGGTGTTGGCGGCCGGCTGGATGAAATCGCCCACCTGGTCGCCGACCTGCTCCAGCACGCGGTACTCCTTCGCGATCATGCGCCGGCGGCAGGCCTTGCTGGAACCGGTCTGGGTGCAACCCGGCACCTTCATGCCGAGGCTGTAGACCACGCTGTCATCGGCCAGCGGAAAGCCGGCCGAGCGCAAGTTGGCCACGGTCGGCGCAGTCAGCTCGGCGACGCGGTTGGAGACGTACAACACGGTGATGCCGTGGGCGGCCGCGAAACGGGTGTACTCCAGAGCTCCGGGCAGCGGCTCGGCGCTGGCCTGCCTGACCCAGTCGGCCCAGGTGGCATCGTCGTACTCGCGGCCGCTCTTGATCAGGCGCGCCTGGTAGGGCGAGTTGTCGAGGACGGTCTCGTCGATGTCCAGCACCACTGCCGGCGTCAGGCCGGTGGCCGGGCCCTCGCGCGCAGCTTTCGGCAGCGCGTCCCAGGTCGGAGTGTTCAGCGCGGTCAGCAGCTGCGCTTGCGCCGCTCGGTAAATTTCGGTGTAAACGAGGTCGTGTTCGACCGCACGCTGGGTCCAGGCGGTCGCCAGCAGGCTGTCGGAGGCGTAGTCGTGGCGGGTGACGGCAACGGCGATCGGCACCGGCGCCGCGCTGGCCGCCGGGATCGGTTGTGGCTGCGGTGCAGGCGGCGGCGGGACGCTGGCGCAGGCACCCAGCAACAGGCACAGCGCGGCGAGGGCGAGGGGCTTGTTCATGGAACGCTCCCGGGGCGTGAGGATCCGCGCCAGTGTACGCCAGCGGCCGCTGCAGGCCGCGGGGCCGCGTCAATCGCCCAGCATGGCGGCGATGCGGGCCATGTGCGACTGCGCCGTTTCGCGGGTTGCCTCGGCGTCGGCCTCGGGATCGCGGCCCTGCCAGTGCAGGTCGGCCTCGGGCAGTTCCCGGAGGAAGCGGCTGGGCTGGTTGGCCAGGGTCTCGCCGAAGCGCCGCGTGCGCGCCGCCCACGACAGCGTCAGCAATTCCCTGGCCCGCGTGATGCCGACGTACATCAGGCGCCGCTCCTCGTCGATGCGGCCCTCGTCCAGCGCGCCCTCGTGGGGCAAGGTGCCGTCCTGGCAGCCGACGATGAAGACGAAACGGAACTCCAGGCCCTTGGCCGAGTGCAGGGTCATCATCCGCAGCGCATTGCCCGGGTCGTCGCGGTCGGCGTGGCCGAGCAGCGCCAGTTGCGCCGCCAGGTCGCCGCTGGCGCCGTCCCTGCCCATGGCGCGGAACCAGTCCACCAGCTCGCGCAGGTT
Source organism: Rhodanobacteraceae bacterium (assembly GCA_035699085.1). Classification (GTDB taxonomy): domain Bacteria; phylum Pseudomonadota; class Gammaproteobacteria; order Xanthomonadales; family Rhodanobacteraceae; genus DASSBG01. The sequence goes on along the minus strand of DASSBG010000007.1, from coordinate 58,761 downwards.
GGCGAGGCGGCGCTCGCGCAAGGTCGGCTCGGGCGTGGCCGCGGCCAGGTGTTCGGCGTAGCGGGTGCGCTTCAGCACGGTCTCGACCAGCTCGGCGGCCGGCAGATGCACGGCCTCGCGGCGCAGCGTCTCGACCAGCTCGACGAAGCCCGCCAGCGCCGCGGCCGGGCGTGGCGACAGCGCCTTGAGCACGCTGTCACTGCGCGCCGCCTCCAGCATCGAGGCTTGGCGCGGCTGGGCCAAGCGGCCCAGCTTCTCCAGCGTGGTTGCGCCGATCTCGCGCCTGGGGCAATTGACCACGCGCAGGAAGGCCGCGTCGTCGGAGGGATTGGCCAGCAGCCGAAGGTAGCCGAGCACGTCCTTGACCTCGGCGCGGTCCAGGAAGCTGAGCGCGCCCGAGAGGTGGTATGGCACCCGCGCCAGGCGCATGGCCTTCTCCAGTGCGCGCGCCTGGTGGTTGCCGCGGTAGAGCACGGCAAAGTCGTGCCAGCGGGCCTTGTGCTTCTCCGCCAGGTGCGCGGCGATGGCGGCGATGCGCTCGGCCTCGTGCTCGGCGTCGCGGCACTCCAGCACGCGGATCGGCGGCCCCTCCGGGTGCTCGCTCCACAGCGTCTTGGCGTGCAGGTGCGGGTTGTTGGCGATCAGCGCATTGGCCGCGCGCAGGATGCGCTTGCCGCAGCGGTAGTTCTGCTCCAGCTTCACCACGCTGAGGTTGGGCCAGTCGCGGGCCAGCTGGTCGAGGTTCTCCGGATTGGCGCCGCGCCAGGCATAGATCGACTGGTCGTCGTCGCCGACGCAGGTGAAGGCGCCGCGCTCGCCGGCCAGCGCCTTCAGCAGACGGTACTGCGCCTCGTTGGTGTCCTGGTACTCGTCAACCAGCAGGTAGCGCAGGCGCTCGCGCCACTCGGCGCGCACCTCGGCGTCGTCCTCCAGCACCTGCAGCGGCAGGCGGATCAGGTCGTCGAAATCGACCGCGTTCCAGGCCTCCAGCCGCGCCTGGTACAGGCCGTAGATCGTTGCCGCCTCCACCTCGCGCGGCGTCCGCGCCGCCTCGGCGGCCTGGGCCGGCGTCAGGCCCGCGCTCTTGGCCCGCGACAGCAGCGACTTCAGTTGCCACAGCGCGTCCGGCTTGACGCCCTTCGGCGCCAGCTCCTTGACGATGGCGCCGCTGTCGTCGGCGTCGAGCACGGAGAAATTGCGGCGCAGGCCGGCACGCTCGTGCTCGATGTGCAGGAACTTCAGGCCCAGCGCGTGGAAGGTGCAGACGGTGAGTCCCTGCGCCGCCTCGGCGTCGACCAGCCGCGCCACGCGCTCGCGCATCTCGCGCGCGGCCTTGTTGGTGAAGGTGATGGCGGCGATCTTCGCCGGCGGCATGCGCCGGCGTGCCACCAGGTACGCGACCTTCTCGGTGATCACGCTGGTCTTGCCGGAGCCGGCTCCGGCCAGCACCAGCAGCGGGCCATCGACATGTTCGACCGCCAGGCGTTGTTGCGGATTGAGCATGCGCGACATCCTACCTGCAGCGTCAAGCCCGCATGCTGGTAGCCTAGCGCCGGGCGGTAGCGGGGAACGGGCATGAGCGCTGCATTCGACGAGATGGCCGAGGAGGCCTGCGACGTGCTGGTGATCGGCGGCGGGCCGGGCGGCAGCACCGTGGCCACGTTGCTGGCGCGGCAGGGGCTGGGGGTGGTGCAACTGGAGAAGGCCCGGCACCCGCGCTTTCACATCGGCGAGTCGCTGCTGCCGATGAACTTGCCCGTGCTGGAGCGCCTTGGCGTGCTGGAGCAGGTGCGTGCGCTGGCGGTATTCAAGCCTGGCGCCGACTTCGAGGCCGACAACGACCGCGGCTACCGCACCTATGCCTTCGACCGCGCGCTGGGCACCAGCCCGCCGCACGCGTTCCAGGTCTGGCGCGCCGACTTCGATCGCTTGTTGTTCGAGCACGCGCGCGCCGCCGGCGTTGACGGCCGCGAGGGCGTGGAGGCGCTGGCCTTCCAGCATCGCGGCCCGCGCGACCACGTGGTCGACCTGCGCGACGCCGACGGCCACTGCCGACGCATCCGCGCGCGCTACCTCGTCGATGCCAGTGGCCGCGACACGTTCCTGGCGCGGCGCAAGAAGATCGCGCGCCGGAACCCGCAGCACCAGAGTGCCGCCATCTTCGGTCATTTCCGCGGCGCCGCGGCGCGCGAAGGCAGCGACGCCGGCAACATCAGCATCTACAACTTCGAGCATGGCTGGATGTGGATGATCCCGCTGCCCGACGGCGTGATGAGCGTCGGCGCGGTCTGCCGGCCGGATTACCTGAAGACCCGTCGCGGCCGGCCGCAGGCGGACTTTCTGCTGGAGACGCTGCGGATGAATCCGGCGCTGTGGTCGCGCATGGGCGCTGCGCGGCTGATCGACGACACGGTGCACGTGACCGGCAACTATTCCTACAGCGCGAAGCGCATTGGCGGGCCGGGCTGGCTGCTGGTCGGCGATGCCTTCGCCTTCCTCGACCCGGTGTTTTCCTCCGGCGTCTTCCTGGCCATGTCCGGCGCCGAGCAGGCCGCCGAGCTGGTCGTCGCGGCGCTGGCCGATCCGGCCGCCGAGGCGCGCCTTCAGCGGCGCCTGCAGACACGCCTGCGCGCCGGCATGCGACGCATGGGGTACTTCATCTATCGCTTCAATTCCCCGGTCATGCGGCATCTGTTCCGCTGGCCAAGCAATGTCTGGCAGGTTGAGCAGGGCGTGATCTCGATGCTGGCAGGAGACGTCTTCGATTCGCGCCGGGTTTGGTGGCGGCTGCAGTTCTTTCGCCTGATCTATACCGTTCGTGCCTTGTATGACTGGCGCTGCTGGCACGCCGAACGCCGCTACCGCCTGGCCCAGGCCAAAACCGAGTTCACCTGAGGCTCAGGCCCCGCCGCGAGCCTCGCCGCCGGCGCCCGGCGACGCCCGGATCCGCAGCTTTCCCCATTCCCCATTCCCCATTCCCAGCCCTCAATGGCCAAACTCTATTTCTATTATTCGGCGATGAATGCCGGCAAGACCACCACGCTGCTGCAGAGCGCCTACAACTACCACGAGCGCGGCATGCGCACGCTGATACTGACGCCGGCACTGGACAACCGCTATGGCGAAGGCATGGTCGCCTCCCGCATCGGCCTCAAGGCGAAGGCGCTTCGCTTTGCAGCCAGCGACGACCTGCGGCAGATGGTCGAGGCCGACATTGCCGACCACGGGCCGCTGGACTGCCTGCTGGTGGACGAAGCGCAGTTCCTCGGCCGCGCGCAGGTCTGGCAGCTCAGCGACGTGGTCGACGTGCTCGACGTGCCGGTGCTGGCCTACGGCCTGCGCACGGATTTTCGCGGCGAGCTGTTCGAGGGCAGCCGCTACCTGCTGGCCTGGGCCGACAACCTGGAGGAGATCAAGACCATCTGCCACACCGGCCGCAAGGCGACCATGGTGGTGCGCGTCGACGAGGCCGGCCGCGCGGTCACCGAGGGGCCGCAGGTCGAGATCGGCGGCAACGAGCGCTACGTCTCCGTCAGCCGGGCCGAGTTCAAGCGGGTGATGGCCGGCGAAAGCCGCATCGAGCTGCAGCAACCGGTGTTGCCGCTGTAGCGCCGGGCCGGATTTTCGGGGCCTGGCATGGGTGACGCGGCCCGGGGCAAGGCGTTCGACGGCGACCCGCGCGGTCAAGTGCCGGCCGGGTCAGGCCCCGGCTTTGCCGGCCCCTGCCTGCAGTCTCGAGCCGGCCCGCACCTGTGCCGCTCTTCGAGTCCCGCGGAATGCGCACCGCCCAGCGCTCACCGCTCATGAAAGCCATGCGTGGAATAATCCCGCCATCGCGAACCTGGCGGAGTGCGCATGGAAAACCATCATGTGCTGCAATCGGCGGTGGTCTTCCTGCTGGCCACGGTGCTGGTGGTTCCGTTGGCCAAGCGCCTGCGGCTGGGGGCGGTGCTGGGGTTCCTGATCGTCGGCGTGGTAATCGGGCCATCGGCGCTGGGCCTGATCCACGATACCGCGCGGGTTGCGCAGATCTCCGAATTCGGCGTCGTGCTGATGCTGTTCGTCATTGGCCTGGAGCTGTCGCCGGCGCGCCTGTGGGTGATGCGGCGCGCCGTGTTCGGAACCGGCGTGGCGCAGGTGCTGCTGTGCGGCGCGGCGATCCTGGCGATCGCGCACCTGCTGTTCGGCCTGCCGCTGCGACCGGCGATCATTGTCGGCGGCGCGCTGGCCTTGTCCTCGACGGCGTTCGGCCTGCAGATCCTCGCAGAGCGCAAGGAAGCGGGCTCCGCCTACGGCCGCCAGGCTTTTGCCATCCTGCTGTTCCAGGATCTGGCGGCGATTCCGCTGATCGCGGCCGTGCCGCTGCTTGGCAGCGCCGGCATGCAGGCCGTTGCACCGGGGCTGGATGGCGCGCTGCGGGTGGTCGGCGTGATTCTGGCGGTGGTGGTGGGCGGCCGTTATCTGCTGCGTCCGCTGTTTCGCGTGGTCGCTCGGGCGCGCATCCAGGAGGTCTCCACCGCCACCGCACTGCTGGTGGTGATGGGCGTGACCTGGCTGATGGACCTGAGCGGGATATCGGTCACCCTGGGCGCCTTCCTGGCCGGCGTGCTGCTGGCTGACTCGGAGTACCGGCACGAACTGGAATCGAACATCGAGCCATTCAAGGGCCTGCTGCTGGGGCTGTTTTTCGTCAGCGTGGGGATGTCGGTCGATTTGTCGCTGTTGCTGCGCCAGCCCGCCCTGGTGCTGGGTCTGGTCGCGGCGCTGCTGCTGGTGAAGGGTGCGTTGCTGTGGCCGCTAGGGCGCCTGGCCGGCCGTCTCGACGCCGTCGACGCGCTGCGCCTGGCGGCGCTGCTGGCCAGCGGCGGCGAATTTGCCTTCGTGCTGCTGAACCTGGCGCTGCAGAACCACCTGCTCAGCAGCGAGCAGCGCAACCTGCTGGTGCTGGCCATCACGGTGTCGATGGCGGTCACGCCGCTTTTGGTGATTGGCCTGGCGCAACTGCTGAACCTGCGGCCGCGCAAGCCGGAGCGCGATTTCGACAGCATCGAGACCGAGGCGCCACGGGTGATCATCGCGGGCTTCGGCCGTGTCGGCCAAATCGTCGGCCGCATCCTCAGTGCGCAGCGCATTCCGTACGTGGCGCTGGAATCCTCGATCGAGCAGGTCGACAACGTGCGCCGCTTCAGCGCCACGTCGCTGTTCTTCGGCGACCCGGCGCGGCCGGAAATGCTGCGCGCGGCGCAGGCCGGCACGGCCGAGGTGTTCGTGCTGGCCACCGACAACCCCGACGCCAACATCCGCACCGCGCGGCTGGTCCGGCGCCAGTACCCGCACCTGAAGATCATCGCCCGCGCGCGCAACCGCCAGCACGTATTCCGGCTGATGGATCTGGGCATTGAGGAGCCGGTGCGCGAAACCTTCCATTCCAGCCTGAAGATGACCCGCCAGGTGCTGGAGCTGCTGGGCATCGACAGTGCGGTCGCGGCCGAGCGGGTCGAGCGCTTCCGCCGCCACGACGAGGAGGTGCTGAAGCAGCAGTACCTGGTCTACGACGACGAGGCTGCGTTGATCCAGACGTCGCGCGAGGCGCTGGCCGACCTGGAGCACCTGTTTGCCGCCGACACCGAGGACGCCCGGCGCCACGGCGACGCTGACAGGACCAAGGCCGTGCCGTCACCTCGCGACCAGGACGCATGAGGCCAACGCGCGTCCCGCGCGTTCACCGCTGGCAGCGCGGGCAGAAGTAGCTGGCGCGTTGGCCGATGACTCGCGAGCGGATCGGTGTGCCACAGGCCTTGCAGGGCAGGCCTTCGCGGCCGTAGACGGCCAGCTCCTGCTCGAAATAGCCGGGCGCGCCATCGGGCGCGGTGAAATCGCGCAACGTGGTGCCGCCGCGCGTGATCGCCTGCGCCAGCACCTGCCGGATCGCCGCGGCGAGCAGCGCATGGCGTTCGCGCGATACGCGGCCGGCGGCGCGCGCCGGATGGATGCCGGCGGCGAACAGGGCCTCGCTGGCGTAGATGTTGCCGACGCCCACCACCGTCGCCTGGTCCATGATGAAACCCTTGACCGCGCCGCGGCGGCCGGCGGCTCGCCGCCACAGCGTGTCGCCATTGAAATCTTCTGACAGAGGTTCTGGGCCCAGGTGCGCCAGCAGCGGGTGGGTGCTGCCGCGCGGCTGCCACAGCAGCGAGCCGAAGCGGCGCGGGTCGGTGAAGCGCAGCAGGCGGCCGTTGTCGAGCACCAGGTCGTAGTGATCGTGCGGGCCTGGGGGTGGTGCGGGGCCGAGCACGCGCAGGCTGCCGGACATGCCGAGGTGCAGCAGCGCGCTGCCGGCGGCGGTGTCGAGCAGCAGGTACTTGGCGCGCCGGCGCACCGTCTCGATCTGTTGTCCGGGCAGGCGCTGGCGCAGGCTGCGCGGCACCGGCCAGCGCAGGTCGCCACGGCGAATGACCACGGCCTCGACCCGCTGGCCTTCGAGGTGTGACGCGATCCCGCGGCGGGTCGTCTCGACTTCCGGCAGCTCGGGCATGGCTGCCTGGCTCAGCGCGCTGCGCTGCTGGCGGCGGGCGCTGGCGCCAGCTCGCTGTCGACGCCGGCGGCGATGTCGGCGCCGAATCGTGCGGGGATCAGCGCCACATGCTCGCCCACGGCGACGTAACGCTGCGGCGCCAGGGCCGCGATGGCGCCGAAGCGCAGTGTCTGGCCGTCCAGCGTGACGGTGGCGAAGGGTGGCGCCAGGCCGATGCGCGCCGGGTCAAAGTCGCTGCGCGGCCGCCAGCGCAGCACGCGCGCCGCGGCGATTTCGCTGAGCCGGCGAAGGTGCGCGTCCCTGGCGCGGCCGTGGCGTGGCGCCGTCATCCACCAGTGTCCGTCGCGGCGCACGAAACGCCGCAGCGGGCCATCCTGCGCCTGCACCTCGACATGAGTGATGCCGGCCGGGTCCAGCGCCAGCAGCGTTGCCGGGTGCAGCGCGTGCTGGCGCTGCCATTGCCAGATCGCCAGCGCCGCCAGCAGCGCCACCACGACAAGCAGGACCAGCCGCTGGCGCAGCGCGCGGCGCATCGTCAATGCCGCCGCCGGCGCCAGGCGACGGTGGCGGCGATGAGCAGCAGCAGCAGCGGTAGCGCCACCAGGAAGCCCAGGCCGACCATGTTGAGCATGGTCTGGGACAGGGCGAGGTGGCGGTCCGGCGCACCGCGCGGCGGCAGGTCCATCAGCGCGTCGTCGCCGAGCAGCCAATTGAACATGCGTTGGCCGAGGGCGCGGTTGCCGCCATTGCCCAGAAAACTGTTGGAGAGGAAGTCGCCGTCGCCAACCACGAGGACACGCTGCTGGTTGTGCGCCGGGCTGGGCGAAAGGCGGGTCAGGGCGAGGCCGAAGTCGAGCGGCCCGCGCAGCTCGCCCTGATCTGCGTCCAGCCGGATGGTGCCGCTGCCCTCGCCGGGCTGCGGGATGTCGCCGGTCTCGTTCCAGCTTTGCGAACTGGAGCGGAGGATCGACTGCACGCGCCAGTCGCCGCCGTTGACCTGCGCGAGCGCGACCGCGTGTGGAAACAGCGTGGTCAGCGCGAAGTCCGCGTCGACCGGCCCCGCCGGGTAGCTCGAAACGACAACGAAGCTCGGGTCGCCGCGGTTGATGGCGCTGTTGGCGCCGTCCACCAGGGTGCCCGGCAGCCGCCGCACGCCCAGCGCCTGCGCCAGTGGTGCGAGCCCCAGATCGCGCGGGTCGGGCTCGGTCAGCCACAGCAGGTTGCCGCCGTTGGCTACGTAGCGGGTCAGGGCCTGGACTGCGCCTGGCGCCAGCGGCAGCAGCGGGCTGGCCAGTACCACCAGCCCGGTGCCTTCGGGCACCTCGGCGGTGCGCGCGAAGTCAAGCGGGACGGCGCGCGTGCCGCTGGCTTCGAGCTGGCCCATGAAGTTGCCGAGATCGGCGTTGGCGCGGCCGTCGGCGCGTCGCTCGCCGGCACCGGTGACGAAGGCGACGAGGCGTTCGCCGCCACGCGCAAGCCGCGCCAGCGTGTCCGCCATCACGGTGTCCGATATCTGGTCCAGCCGCTGGCTGCGCGAGCCGTAGCGGACCTCGAGTTCGCCGTCGACGCGGATGCCGGCCTTGCGCATGGCCTCGGGGTCGGCCTCCGGATCGACGAACGTCAAGGTGATATCCGGCTTGAAGCGCTGGTAGCGCGCGATGAAGCCGGCGACCGTTGGCCGCAGGCCGCTGCCGGGGCTGGCGTAGCACGTGATGTGGATGGGCTGCGGCAGCTCGCGCAGCAGCGCCTGCACCTGGGCCGGGATGCTGGCACGGGCGCCGGCGCTGAGGTCGACGGTAGCGGTCCACCGGGTCGACAGGTAGGCGATGCAGGCGGCGCCGACCAGCAGCAGCAGCGCGCCGATCCAGCCGCCAAGCCGCCGCCCCATCAGCTGCGGCTCCGGTCGGCGGCCAGCCGCTGGGTTGCCAGCGCCAGCGCCAGCGCCGCGATCAGCAGGAAATAGACCACGTCGCGGCTGCTCAGCAGTCCGCGCAGCAACGGCTGCAGGTGGGTCGGCATGGCCACGTAATCGAGCCAGCCGCCGCGTTCGCCGGCGGCGCGCACGCCGCGGTTGGCCAGCCACAGCAACACCGGCACGATCAATGCGGCGCCCGCCGCCAGCGCGGGGTGCGAAGCGAAGGCCGAGCAGGCCAGGCCAAGCGCAGCCAACGCCGCCATCAGCAGCAGCACGCCGATGCTGGCGCTGAGGAGCTTGCCCCAGTCGAGCTGGGTGCTGCCGGCCAGCACCAGCGGCATCGCAAGCACCAGCGCCAGCAGCAGCGCCAGCCACAGCATCACCGCCAGATACTTGCCGAGGACGATGCGGGCTGGCGTCAGGCCGGCCGCGTGGAGCGTCGCCAGGCTGCCGTTGCGGCGTTCGCCGGCCAGCATCGACATCGTCAGCAGCGGGGCCAGCAGCCAGCTCACCAGCGCCAGCCGGGTCAGCAGCGGCACCGCCACGAGGTCGGTGAAGCCCGGCGCGTCGGGCTGAGCCGCCAGCCTGGTCTGCACCAGCAGGAATCCCTGCAGGCCCTGCAACCAGGCCCAGGCCAGCCAGGCCATCGCCAGCGCCGCCAGTACCCAGGGAAACGTGCGTACCGCCAGGCGTCGGCACTCCAGCGCCGCCAGCCTCATGCCGCGGCCTCCGCCGGCTGCGCGGTGGTCGCGATCGAGAAAAAGCGCTGCTCCAGCGCCGCGGCGTCGCCGTCGAGGCTTGCCTCGTGGCGCAGCCGGCCTTCGTGCAGGATGGCGACGCGGCTGCAGGTGGCGACGATCTCGGCCAGCACGTGGCTGGAGACGATCAGGCCGTGTTCGGCCGCAAGTTCGGCGACCAGCGCGCGCCAGTTGGCGACCTGCACCGGATCGAGCCCGTTCGCGGGTTCGTCCAGCACCACCAGCGCCGGGTCGTGAACCAATGCGCAGGCCAGCCCGACGCGCTGGCGCTGGCCCTGCGACAGCCGGCCGCACAGCCGCCGCCGTAGCGGGCCGAGCTGCAGCCGCTCGATCAGCCGTTCGCCTGCGGCGCGGCGCGTGCGGCGCGGCAGTCCGCGCAGGCGGGCGGCGGCGTCGATCTGCTCGGTCACGGTCAGCTCGTCGTACAGCGGGGCCCGTTCGGGCAACCAGCCCACCCGCTGGCGCACCGCGCGCGGGTGCTCGGCCAGGTTCAGTCCCTCGATGCGTACCTCGCCCGTTGTCGGCACGGTGGCGCCCGCGATCATCGACAAGGTGGTGGATTTGCCCGCGCCGTTGATGCCCAGCAGCCCCAGCACCTCGCCGCGCTCCAGGCGCAGCGACAGATCCTCGATCACCCGTTGGCCGCCGCGCCGGCGGCTGACGTGGCGCAGATCCAGCAGTGGGGTGTGCGGGTCGGACATAGCGGGCGAATTCGTGACGCGGCTAACTGAATGGTGGGGCCGCGGCGCTGGTTGCGCCTGTCGCGGCAGCGTACACTATGAGGCCTGCCTCTTGCTCCACGCACTCCCATGATTGCTTCATTGCTCGATTTCGCCCGCCACGGCCTCAGCGGGGCCGGTTGGCTGGGCATCGCCTTGTACATGCTGGTCGCGACGCAGCTGACGATTTTCGCCGTCACCCTCTACCTCCACCGCAGCCAGACCCACCGCGGGGTCGACTTCCACCCGGTGGTGGCGCACTTCTTCCGTTTCTGGAGCTGGCTCAGCACCGGCATGGTGACCAGGGAGTGGGTCGCCATCCACCGCAAGCACCATGCCTTCACTGAAACCGCGGATGATCCGCACAGCCCGCAGGTGCTCGGCATTCGCAAGGTCTTCTGGCAGGGCGTCGAGCTCTACCGCACCGCCAGCGAAGACCAGGCTATGCTCACCAAGTACGGCCGCGGCACGCCCGACGACTGGCTGGAGCGCCACGTCTACGGCGCCCACCCCTATTTCGGCCCGGCGCTGCTGCTGGTGATCAACCTTGCCCTGTTCGGCACCCTCGGCGTCGCCATGTGGGGCGTGCAGATGCTGTGGATCCCGTTCTGGGCCGCGGGCGTCGTCAATGGCCTGGGCCACTGGTGGGGCTACCGCAACTTCGAGACCAGCGACAAGGCCACCAACCTGACGCCTTGGGGCATCTGGATCGGCGGCGAAGAGCTGCACAACAATCACCACGCCTTCCCCAGCTCGGCCAAGTTTGCGCTGCGCCATTTCGAGGTCGACATCGGCTGGATCGCGATCCGCGGGCTCGCCAGGCTGCGGCTGGCCAAGGTGCTGCGCGTGGCGCCGGACCTCGACGTGCGGCCCGATGTCAGCCTGCCCGATTCGGAGACGCTGAAGGCGGTGCTGACCCACCGCTTCCAGGTGATGACCGACTTTTCCCGCCGCGTCATCCACCCGACGCTGCGGGCGGAGGCCGAGCACAGCAGTGGCGGCCGGCTGCAGGCCATCATGCCGCGCCGGCTGCGCGGAGCGCTGGCCAACGGCGGGCGCTGGCTGGACACCGAAGCCCGGGCCCGCATGCGCAGCCTGGTCGACCGTCGCCCCACCTTGCGCACGGTCTGCGATTTCCGCGCGCGGTTGGCAGCGCTGATGGAGCAGCGCGGCGCCGACGCCGCCTTGAAGGGCCTGCAGCAGTGGGTCCGCGAGGCCGAGCAGAGCGGCATCCGCGCGCTGCAGGACTTCGCCCGTCAGCTCAAGGGCTATCGGGTGGCGCACGCCTGATCAGCAGGGGGCAGGGGGCAGGGAGTTGCTGGGCGCCGCTCACACCGCTCACCGCTCACCGCCGAGTGCCCAGGCAACAAAAAACCCGCCGGATGGCGGGTTTTTCGTGGGCGGCGGTGCCGCCGAGCCTACTTGATCTTGCCTTCCTTGTAGATGACGTGCTTGCGCACGACCGGGTCGTACTTCTTCACCTCCATCTTGTCCGGTGTGTTCTTCTTGTTCTTGTCGGTGGTGTAGAAGTGGCCGGTGCCGGCCGAAGAGATCAAGCGGATCTTGTCGCGTTTGCCTGCCATTGCGGTGTCCTCAGATTTTCTCGCCGCGCGCGCGCAGCTCGGTGATCACGGCGTCGATGCCCCTCTTGTCGATGGTGCGCAGGGCATGGTTGGAGACGCGCAGCTTGATCCAGCGGTTCTCGCTGGCGACCCAGAAACGGCGCTCGTGCAGGTTGGGCAACCAGCGGCGGCGGGTCTTGTTGTTGGCGTGCGAGACGTTGTTGCCGGTCTGCACACCCTTTCCGGTGACTTGGCATACACGTGCCATGATGACCTCGATATCGTGATGGACACCGCCCTTGGCCAGGGCAGTTTCGGCCCAGCGGCGGGAAGCCCGCCACGCGGCGACTGGTGGTCGCGCCTTGCCGCGACACCCGCGCCGCGCGGCGGGTGGACCGGTCTCGGCCGGCAAGGTAGCCGCACTTTATAGCAGGTTTCGCGTTCGGCGACAAACCATTTCGCTGCCCCGGCGCCATCCGGGTGCCTTGCCGGTGACCCCTGCGGGATGCACGATCGCCGGATGTATGGGAGAATCACCGTCTTTTCCTCCCGCAATCCACCCCAGAGAGAACACCCATGGCAGAGAACACGTCGGCCGGCAACGGCCAGGCCCCGATCAGCGCTGGCGAGCAGGCGCAGCAGCCGCAACTCAACCTGCAGAAGGTTTATGTGCGCGATGCGTCGTTCGAGGTGCCCAATGCGCCGCAGGTGTTCCAGGAGCAGGGCCAGCCGCAGATCCAGCTCAATCTTGCGCAGAAGGCCGCGAACGTGGCCGAAGGCGTGCACGAGGTCGTGCTGACGCTCACCGTTACCTGCACCCTGAACGACCGCACCGCCTATCTGGCCGAAGTGCATCAGGCCGGCATCTTCGGCGCCACCGGCTTCGACGCGCAGAACCTGGCCGCGGTGCTCGGCACCTACTGCCCGAACGTGCTGTTCCCCTACGCCCGTCAGGTGCTGTCGGACATGGTGCTCAACGGCGGCTTCCCGCCGTTCCTGCTGCAGCCGATCAACTTCGACGCGCTGTACGCCGAGCAGCAGAAGCAGCAGGCCCAGGCCGGCAGCGAGCCGGCTGCCAACGCCTGATCCACCGCATGACGGCGCCTGCCGCGGTCGCGGTCGTCGGTGCCGGCTCCTGGGGCACCGCGCTGGCAAGCCTGCTGGCACGCAATGGCGTGCCCACGCGCTTGTGGGCGCGCAATGCCCGCATGCTGGCGGAAATGGCCGCCAGCGGCCGCAACCGGCGCTACCTGCCGGACTGCCCGCTGCCCCCGGCGTTGTGCTTCGAGCCCGATCTCGCGGCCGCACTCGAGGGCGTCGGCTGGGTGCTGCTGGCGGTGCCGAGTGAAGCCTTCACCAGCCAGCTCGAGGCCGTCGCCGCCGTCTTGCCGGCGGTCGCCGGTCTGGCGTGGGCGACCAAGGGTTTTGAGCCCGGCACCGGCCGTTTCCTGCACGAGCGGGTGGCCGAAATGCGGCCGGGCGCCCCGGCCGCGGTGGTCACCGGGCCGTCGTTCGCCCGCGAAGTCGCCCGCGGCCAGCCGACCGCCATCACGGTGCATTCGACCCAGCCCGGGTTTGCCCAGCAGGTGGCGGGGGCGCTGCATTCGGCGACGTTCCGGGCCTACACCGGCAGCGATGTGCTCGGCGCCGAGCTGGGCGGCGCGATGAAGAACGTGCTGGCCGTGGCCACCGGCGTGGCCGACGGCATGGAGCTGGGCGCCAACTCCCGTGCCGGCCTGATCACGCGCGGCATGAGCGAGATGCTGCGTGTCGGCGAGGCCATCGGCGCGCGCGCCGAGACCTTGATGGGCCTGTCCGGGCTCGGCGACCTGGTGCTGACGTGCACCGGCGACCTGTCGCGCAACCGCCGGCTCGGCATGGCACTGGGCCGCGGCGTGCCGATCAGGCAGGCGCTGGCCGACATCGGCCAGGTGGTCGAAAGCGTGGTGACCGCCGACGAGGTGATGCGGCTGGCCGCGCGCCATGCGCTGGACCTCCCGATCTCCGCGCATGTGCAGGCCGTGCTGCATGGCGACCTTACGCCCGAGCAGGCGCTGCACGCGTTGATGGCCCGGGAGCGCAAGCCGGAGTTTCCTTCAACCTGAAGTTTACGGCGGTGGCGCGCGCGCCTCGCGCGCCCTGCTAAGCTGGCCTTTTTGGCAGCGACGCGGCGCGCCATGCAGCAGCCCAGATCGCGACCCACCACCGGCGATGACCCGCCCGCCACGCCGGAAGACGACGGCATCGCCACGCCGGCACCGCTTCCCGGCGCCTGGCGCCGCGCCCTGCGCCGCGGCGCCCGCGACGAGGCGGCACACCAACCCGCCCGTGGCACGCCGGGCAACGGCGCGCTCGGCTTCTTCCTGGAACTGGTGGCCGAAGGCCACGGGCTGGCGCGGCTGGAGGCTGCGCCCGTACTGTTGTCGCGCGCCGACCAGGGCCACGCTCGGGCGCACCCGCTGGACGCGCGGCGGCTTGCGCACGCCGGCCTTGCCGCCGGCGAACAGCGGCTGGCCACGGCGGTGCTCGGCCTGCCCCACAGCCAGCGCAAGGGCCGCAACTACGCGCAGCTTGCCGGCGCGGTCGGCGACGGCCTGCTGGCCGACATGCTCGACCAGGGTGCCTGCTTCCTCGGCGGCGTCGCCGGCCTGCGCCTGGCCCGCGGCCAGCCGGAGACGGCGAAGTGGCGGTGGGAAGTGCTGGTGGACGGTGACCAGCGCCTGTCCGTGCAGCTTCCGGGAGGCCAGCGAGCGATCCGTGTCGGCGGCCTCTGGAGTCTCGACCCGGAACGCGCCGAGCTGGCACCGCTGCGCGACAGCGCCGGCATTTGCGAGCTGCTGCAGCAGCCGCCGCTGTCGCCGGCCCAGGCGCGTGCGTTCGCGACGGCGCTGCCCGGCTCGGCGCTGGCGGGGCAACTGCCGCCCCCGACCATCTTCGACCCACCGCGCGCTTGCCAGCCGGCGCCGAAGTCGGTCCTGACCCTGCACGCGCTGACCCGCCACCCACGGCTGGAGGCCGGTGTGCCGCCGCTGGCGTTTGCGCGGCTGGCTTTTGACTACGGCAGCGCGCGCCTTCCCAGCCGTGGCGGCGAGACGCTGGTGCGTCGCGTGCGGAACGGCAAGCTGGTGGAAATCAGCCGCCGCCGCGCCGAGGAACTGGCGGCGATGGAGCGTCTGGAGAGTGTCGGGCTGACGCCCGTGGTGGACTGCGAAGGCCTGCCCTGGGATGTCGCCGAGGTGCTGCCCGAGGACGCCTGGGTGTTCCCCGGCGCCGGCGCCAGCGGCGCGCTCGAGGTCAATACACCGGCGCGCTGGCTGGCGCTGCGGCCGCGGCTGGAGCCGGACGGCTTCGTCTTCGACTACGCGCCCAGCTTCCCCTTCGAGGTGCTGGACGAGGCGCCGCGCTGGTTCGTCCATGCGGCGCTGGACAAGCGGCGCGACCACTTCAACCTGCAGCTGGGTATCGCGCTGGGCGACGAGCGCATCAACCTGCTGCCCGGCATCACCGAGGCGTTGGCCGAGGGGCAGTTCCAGCTGGAGGCCGCCGCCGGCGAGGCGGCCGAGGGCGTCTGGTACGCGCCGCTGGACGACCGCCGCCGAGTGCCGCTGCGGCTGCGCGAGTTGCGCGCCCTGCTGCTGCCGCTGGCCGAGTACCTGGACCGGCCCCGTGGCGTCATCCGCCTGCCGCGCGCGCAGGCCGGGCGGCTGGGCGAAATCGAGGAGGCGATGCCGGCCGGCGGCGTGGTCGATGCCCCTGCCAGCCTGACCAGCTTGGCCAGCCGCCTGCTCGAGGCCTCCGATCGAGCCAGCGACGCCGCACCCGCGGGCTTTGTCGGCGAGCTGCGGCGGTACCAGCACGAGGGCCTGCGCTGGCTGAACGCGCTGGCCGAAGCCGGGCTCGGCGGCGTGCTGGCCGATGACATGGGCCTCGGCAAGACCGTGCAGCTGCTGGCCCACCTGCTGGCCCTGCAGGAAGCCGGCGCGTTGGCGCACCCGGCGCTGGTGGTGGCGCCGACCAGCCTGATCCCGAACTGGCAGGCCGAAGCCGAACGCTACGCCCCCGGCCTGCGCCAGTGCGTGGTGCACGGGGCGCAGCGCGGGCCTGCGCTGGGGCAGGTCGGCGATGCCGACCTCGTCATCACCAGCTACGCCCTGTTGCCGCGCGACATCAAGCAGCTCAAGCGCCATCGCTTCAGCCTGTTGGTGCTGGACGAGGCACAGCTGGTGAAGAACCCGCGCACCCTGGCGCGGCGTGCCGCCACCAGCCTGCGCGCCACGCGCTGCCTGTGCATGACCGGGACGCCGCTGGAGAACCACCTTGGCGAGCTGTGGTCGCAACTCGACCTTGCGGTGCCGGGCCTGCTTGGCGACGAGCGCGGATTTCGCCGCCACTACCGCGTGCCGATCGAAAAACATGCCGACGCCGACTGCCAGGCCCGCCTCAACCGCCGCGTCGCGCCTTTCATCCTCAGGAGGAGCAAATCCGACGTGGCCCGCGAGCTGCCGCCGAAGACCGAGATCACGCGCCACGTCAGCCTCGGCGGGCGCCAGCGCGCACTGTATGAGCAGCTGCGCCAGAGCCTGGCCGACGAGCTGCGCGAGGTGATCGCCGAACGCGGCATCGAACACAGCGGCATCGTGGTGCTGGATGCGTTGCTGAAGCTGCGCCAGGTCTGCTGCGACCCGCGACTGGTGAAGCTGCAGGCCGCGCGCGGCGTGCAGGCCTCGGCCAAATTCGAGCTGCTGATGCACATGCTGCCCGAGCTGGTCGCCGAGGACCGCCGCATCCTCGTGTTCAGCCAGTTCACCGAAATGCTCGAGTTGATCGCCAGCGAACTCGACCGCCGGCGCATGCGCTACGTGATGCTGACCGGTGATACCCGCGACCGCGCCGCCCCGGTGCGCCGCTTCCAGGAGGGCAAGGCGCCGCTGTTCCTACTCAGCCTGAAGGCCGGCGGCGTCGGCCTCAACCTCACCGCCGCCGACACGGTGATCCACTACGACCCCTGGTGGAACCCGGCCGCCGAAGCCCAGGCCAGCGACCGCGCCCACCGCATCGGCCAGGACAAGCCGGTGTTCGTCTACCGCCTGATCTGCAGCGACACGGTCGAGCAGCGCATAGAGGCGCTGAAGGCGCGCAAGGCCGAGCTCGCCGCGGCCGTGCTCGAAGGCGGCGGCAGCCGCGACCGCCTGCGCTTCGACGCCGATGATCTGGACGCCTTGTTCGAGCCGGGCGCGCGGTGATGGCGGGGCTCGGGACTCGGGACTCGATTGATCGGGACCCGGGACGTGATTGATCGGGACCCGGGACCCGAAAGCGCGGGGTCGAGCATTCGGGGTCGGTGATGCCGCGTGGCCGCGCGACGCGCAGGCGGAGCACCGCCCTACAAAGCCCCGGCGTCGCGATGCGAGCGCTCACGCGGCCGCTCGTGACGACTGCCGCGCCAGCCGAACCCGCGCCATACGGGTCCCGGGTCCCCGGTCCCGGGTCCCGTGCACAACGAAGCTTCGGAGCCCAGCCCCGCCGCCGGCGTAGCGTCGGGGGCGGGTTTCGAGCCGTCATGCCGCCGACACATTCGAATGGCGGGTTGAAACCCGCCCTACAATGCCCCGCGTCGCGCGAGCGTTCGCGCGGCCGCGTCGTGACGACTGCCGCGTCAGCTGAATCCGCGCTTTGCGGGTCCCGGGTCCCCGGTCCCGTGCACAACGAAGCTTCGGAGCCCAGCCCCGCCGCCGGCGTAGCGACGCAGGGCGGGTTCAACCCGCCGTGCCGCCGACACATTCGAATGGCGGGTTGAAACCCACCCTGCAAAGCCCCGCGTCGCGATGCGAGCGCTCACGCGGCCGCTCGTGACGACTGCCGCGCCAGCCGAACCCGCGCCATACGGGTCCCGGGTTCCCGGTCCCGGGTCCCGTGCACAGCGAAGCTTCGGAGCCCAGCCCCGCCGCCGGCGTAGCGACGCAGGTCGGGTTTCGATCCGCCGTGCCGCGACACATTCGAATGGCGGGTTGAAACCCGCCCTGCAAAGCCCCGTGTCGCGATGCGAGCGCTCACGCGGCCGCTCGTGACGCTTGCCGCGCCAGCCGAACCCGCGCCTTGCGGGTCCCGGGTCCCCGGTCCCGGGTCCCGGGTCCCGGGTCCCGCGAACAACGAAGCTGCGGTACCTGGTGCCCGCCCGAACTTGCAAACGCCACGCCAGCCATCACCTTTGCCCCATGCGGCAACTGTTCAATCTGGACCCGACGCCGACCGGCGCCGCCAGCGTGGCGCGCGATCGGCGGCTGCTGGCGCGCGCGGTGGGCTTGACCCTGGGCTTCATTGCGCTGCTGTGGTTCATCCTCGGCGTGCAGCTTGCCGGCCGCTTCGACCTCGGCATGTTCGGCGTGCGACCGCGCGAGTGGGCAGGCCTGCTCGGAGTGCTGACGGCGCCGCTGGTGCACGCGGGGGTGCCGCACCTGATGGCGAACACGCCGGCGCTGCTGGTGCTGGGCGTGCTGGCGCTGCGGGTCTATCCGCGGGCCACGGCGCGCGCGCTGCCCTGGATCTGGCTGGGCTCCGGCCTGCTGGTGTGGCTGTTCGCGCGGCCCGACACCCACATCGGCGCCAGCGGCATCGCCCACGGGCTGATGTTCTTCCTCTTCGTGCTCGGCCTGTTCCGGCGCGAGCGGTTGGCCATCGTCACCTCCATGGTGGTGTTCTTCCTCTATGGCGGGATGGTGCACTCGATTCTGCCCCACGACCCGCACGTGAGCTGGGAGTACCACCTGGCCGGCGCGGTCTGCGGCACCGTCGCCGCGCTGCTGACCCGCCGGCTCGACCCGCTGCCGCCGCGCAAGCGTTACAGCTGGGACGAGGAGGGTGCCGGCGACGAGCCCGCCGAGGATCTTTCCTACGCCACCCTGGCGCGTCAGGCCGAACTGGCGGAAGCGGCGCGGCTGCGGCCGGTGCCGGCGGACGAGGACGACAGCGAGCCACCGGACTGGTGGGATGAGGATTGAGCCGGGATCGGGTCCGGGATCGGGCGCCGGCTGGCTGCGCGGCGAGGCATCGGCCCCTTGTCGCAGCGGCGCAGTCGGGTTTTCGATCCGGCGTCGATGAAAAAGCGCGCCCCGGACTGCTCCGGGACGCGCTCAGGATGGTGCGACCGTGCGGCGCCGGCGAACCGGCGCAACCGGGGACGCGCTACCGCACGACCTTGCCGCTGGCGTCGATCACCTTGACCTCGCCGAGCTTCAATGCCCGCACCGGCTTCTCGATCTTCTTCAAGTCACCGACGATGATCCAGGTGAGCTGGTCAGGATGGATCACCTCCCTGGCAGCGGCAACGATGTCCTCGTCGTCGAGCCCGTTGATGCGCGACTTCAGCGTTTCGACGTAGTTGTCGGGCCGGTCGTACAAGGCGTTGTTGGCCAGCGCCGAGAGCACCGCGGAATCGGTCTGGTACTGGCCGGGCAGCGAGCGCACGTCGTTCTGCTTGATCTTCTCGATCTCGGCGTCGGTAGGCGGCTTCGGTCCGACGATGGCCTTGGCTTCCTTCAGCATCTCGCGGACGGACGGCGCCGTCTTGTCCGTCTGCACCGGCGCGTACATCAGGAAGGGACTCTGGCCGACGCTGTCGGGCATGAAGCTGTGCGCGCCGTAGGCCCAGTGCTTGCCTTCGCGCAGGTTCATGTTGAGCCGCGAGGTGAAGGTGCCGCCAAATACGCCGTTCATCGTCTCGATGTCGAGGTGGTTGGGCGCCTCGGTGGACGGCGACACCAGCGCCGCCAGGATCACCGACTGCTCCGAGCCTGGCCGGTCCATCAGGTAGACCCGCACCTTGCCCGGGTAGTCCACCTTGGCGATGTTCTTCTCCGGCACCGCCGAGTCCGGCGCCTGCCAGTGGCCGAAGGCCGCGTTGAGGCGTGGCACCAGCTTGTCGAGCGTCGTGTCGCCGGCCACCAGGATGGTGACGTTGTCAGGGCGGATGTAGTCATGCATGAACTGGCGCATGTCCGCCGTGGTCAGCGACTTGATCGAGGCGGTGGTGCCCGAGCCGGTGAACGGGATGGCGTAGGCGTGGCCCTTGCCGTAGATCAGCGGCGGGCCGACGCGCAGCGCCAGCGTGATCGGCCGCGCCTCCTCCTGCTTGATGCGCGCCAGCCACTGCTGGCGCAGGCGTGCCACATCGGCGTCGCGGAACGCCGGGTGCTGGACGATGTCGGCCAGCAGCGCCAACGATGGCTCCACCTTGTCGGCCAGCGCATTGAGGCTGGCCGTGCAGGTGTCCAGGCCGCAGCCGCTGTTGATGATCGCGCCCAGGCGCTGCTTGCGCTTGGCGATCTCGACCGAGTCCATCTCCTTGGTGCCTTCGTCCAGCATCGCCATGGTGAAGCCGGCGGTGCCCAGCTTGCGGCCCTGGTCGGCGGCGTAGCCGGCGTCGAACTGCAGGCGCATCTCGACCAGCGGCACGTTGTGGCGCGCGGCCAGTGTCACCTTGATGCCGTTGTCCAGTGTCGCGTGCTGAACCTCGGGAAAAGTCAGCTCGGGATAGCTTGCAACTTCCGGCACGCCCTTGCTGCGGTCGACATCCGACTTGACGGTATGCCAGTCGCGCTTCGGCGGCATTACCGGCTGCGGCGCGTGGTCCACCGGCCCAAGCCCGGCGGTCTCGGCGGCGTCGGCGTCGGTGGCCTTGGCGCCCTCGGCCAGCGGCAGCACGGTCAGCGTGTAGTCGCCTTTTGACAGCCACTTGCGCGCGATGTCGCGCACCTCGTTGGGCGTCGCCGCCATCATCGCGGCGAGGTCCTTGCGCCACTGCGCGGGGTCGCCGTGGTAAACCTGCCCGGCGGCCAGCAACGTGGCCTTGCCACCGAAGCCACCAACCCGTTCGATCCGCCGGACCATGTAGGCGCGAAATCCGGTCTTTGCCCGCTGCAGCTCGTCCTCGGTCGGGCCTTCCTTCAGGAATTTGGCCCATTCGTCGGCGATTGCCGCGTCGACCTTTTTCGGGTCGACGCCTTGGCGCACGTGCACCTGGAGCTCGAACTGCGAGCCCAGCTCGCCGGAGTAGTCGCTGACCGAGACGTTGTCGGCCAGCTTGTCCTGGTAGACCAGGCGCTGGTACAGCCGCGAGGTCTTGCCGTCGCCCAATACGGTCGCCGCCAGGCTCAACAGGTTGTCGGCTTCGGTGCCACTGTGCGGGGTGTTCCATTCGCGGTAGATGCGAACCTGCGGCACGTCGCTGTGGATGGTGTCGCGGGTGGAGGTGGTGCGCGGGAAGGTCCACGGCTGCAGCTGCGGCACCGGTGGGCCCGCAGGGATGTCGCCGAAGTACTTCAGCGCCTTGGCCTTCGCCTCGTCCGGCGTGATGTCGCCGACCAGCACCAGGGTGGCGTTGGCGGCGCCGTAGTAGGTGTTGAACCAGTGCTTGAAGTCTTCGATGGAGGCCGCGTTGAGGTCCTTCATCGAGCCGATGGTGTCGTGGTGGTAGGGGTGGTTCAGCGGGTAGGCGTTGGCCTCGATGATCTCCTGCACGCGCCCATAGGGCTGGTTCTCGCCCTGGCGCTTCTCGTTCTGCACCACGCCGCGCTGCTGGTCGACGGTGTCCTTGGTCAGCGCGCCCAGCAGGTGGCCCATGCGGTCGGACTCCATCCACAGCGCGAGGTCAACCGCCGTGCTCGGCACCGTCTCGAAATAGTTGGTGCGGTCGCGCGCGGTGGTGCCATTCATGCCGATCGCGCCAACCTTCTCGAACGGCTGGAAGTAATTTCCCGGATGGTGCTGGGAGGCCTCGAACATCAGGTGCTCGAACAGGTGCGCATAGCCGCTCTTGCCCATGGGCTCACGCGCAGAGCCGACGTGATACCAGACGGCCACCGCGACGATCGGCGCCTTGTGGTCCTCGCTGACCACCACGGTGAGGCCGTTGGGCAGGGTGAAGCGGGTGAAGGGGATGCTCGGCAGCGTAATCGCCGCGCTGCTCGCGGGCGCGGGCATCGGCGCCGGCGCCGCGGCCTGGGCAGTGGCGGCCGCCAGCGCCAGCATGCCGGCGACGACGAGACTCGGGGCACGAACCATGACGAACTCCAATGGTGGACGGAAAGGGGACTGAACGAAGGTAGCCGCGGTGTGCGCCGCGCGCAACCGCCGCATTACACTTGCGCTCATCTTGCGAGCCGTGCGGCGCGCCGCACCGCTGCTTCCGCCGGAGGTGTGCATGTGGCGCAACGCGCTGGTCACCGGGGCCAATCGTGGGCTCGGTCTGGAATTCGCCCGCCACCTGGTCGCCGCCGGCACGCGGGTCACCGCCTGCTGCCGCCAGCCCTCGGCCGCCGCCGAGCTGCAGGCGCTGGCCAGCGGCAATCAGGGCCGGCTGCGGATCGAGGCACTGGATCTCGCGGAGCCGGATGCGATCGACGCACTGGCGGCACGGTTGGCGGCGGAACGCAGCTCGCTGGATCTGCTGGTCAATAACGCGGGCGTGCTGGTCTCCGGCGAGCGTTTCGGCAAGGTGCGCGCGGCGCCGCTTGCGGAGAGTTTCGCGGTCAACGCGAGTGCGCCGCTGCTGCTGACCCAGGCGCTGGCGCCGTTGCTCGAAAGAGGGCACCAGCCGCATGTGCTGTGCGTGTCGACGCAGATCGCCTCGATCGCGCAAACCTCGTCCTTTCGCACCGTCAGCTACGCCATGAGCAAGGTGGCACTGAACATGGCCGTGCGGCGGCTGGCGGCGGCGCTCGGCCCGCGCGGCGTCTGCGTGATCGCCGTGCACCCCGGCTGGCTGCGCACCCGGATGGGCGGCGACACCGCCAGCGTCGAGCCGGGCACGGCGGCACGGCTGCTGCTGGAACTGACGGCGCGGCTGGGCGTCGACGACGGCGGCGGCTTCTACGCCAGCGACGGCACGCCGATTCCGTGGTGAAGTTCTGAAGGCGGGACTGGGGATCGGGGACCAGGGACCGGGGACCGGGAAAAGCGCGGAGCTGGAGCTGCAGTGATCGAATGAGGTCCGGCCGCGCGACGTTCACGTGGTGTGTCTGGAGCTGCGGTGCGATGCGGATGTGCGCGGATCAGGTGAACGCGAAATAGTCGGAAGCCTGAGCAGACGACGCTTTGCTCGAGCGGAATGCGGACCGTTTCATCCTGGGCAACTGCCAGTCGCCGGCTCGCTCGCCACCGACACGTGCTGTCGCCCGCGCTGATGCCAGCGCGCGATGCGCGGCGTGGAGCCTGTCGGGGCCGCGTCGCCCGATCCCGCGCTTTTCGGGTCCCGGGTCCCGGGTCCCGACCGAGTCCGGTCCCGGGACCCGCAGTCTCCCGGGTCCCCGGTCCCCGGTCCCCGTTCCCCGTCCCCGGTCCCCGGCATTTAGCCCCGTTCCTCTACAATCGCCGCATGACTGTTGACGCTGCTTCGCCTTCGCCGCCACGCCACCCGCTGCGCGCCGTGGCCGGGCGCGCGCTCGAGCGCGTGCTGCGCCGCGGCGTCGCGCTGGATCCGGCGCTGCGCGAGGCGCTGGGCGGACTGGAGGGCCGCCGCGTGCAGCTGCGGCTCAGCGCGCCGGAGCTGCACTTCGAAGTACGGGTCGAGAGCGGCGATCTGCGCGTCGGGCCGCCGCGCGAGGCGCCCGACCTGCACGTCGCGGCCACGCCCATGGCGTTGCTTGGCATGGCTCTCGGCGAGCGCCGCCAGGGTGGCGCGGCACCCGGCAAGGTCGAGATCGCGGGCGACGCCGAGCTGGCGCAGCGCCTGCAGCGGCTGATGGCCGCCTGGTCTCCCGACATCGAGGCGGCGCTGGCCGAGCGGCTGGGTGACGTCACCGGCGTGCCACTGGCGCGCGGCTTGCAGGCGCTGGCGCAGGGCTTGCGCCGCTTCGGCCGCGAGGCGGCCGAGGACGGCGCCGACTGGCTGCGCGAGGAGGCGCGGCTGACGCCGGCGCGCGACGAGCTGGACGAATGGCTGGACGCGGTGGACGCGCTGCGCGAGCGCGTCGACCGCCTGGACGCGCGGCTGAAGCGCCTGGAATCATCCGCATGATGACGGCCCTGCGGCTGCTGCGTGTGGCAGCAGTGCTGCTGCGCTACCGGCTCGACGAGCTGCTGGACGCGGCGCACCTGTACCGGCCGCTGAAGCTGTTGCGGCCGCTGTTGCCGAAGCCCCGCGCCGATATCGCGCGGCTGTCGCGCGGCGAGCGGCTGCGCCTGGCGCTGACCGACCTCGGCCCCATTTTCGTCAAGTTCGGCCAGATCCTGTCGACCCGCCGCGACCTGCTGCCGGCCGACGTGGCCGAGGAGCTGGCCAGCCTGCAGGACCGCGTGCCGCCATTCCCCGGCGCCGAGGCACGGGCGATCATCGAGCGCGCGTTGCGCGCACCGGTGGCCGAGCTGTTCGCCGAGTTTTCCGAGCAGCCGCTGGCGTCGGCGTCCATCGCCCAGGTGCATCCCGCGCGGCTGCGCGATGGCCGCGAGGTGGTGGTCAAGGTGGCGCGGCCCGGTGTCGGCGAGCGCATCAAGCGCGACATCAAGGTGCTTTATTCGCTGGCCCGGCTGGTCCAGCGTTACCACCCGAACGCCGACAAGATCCGGCCGCTGGACGTGGCCGAGGAGGTCGAGAAGACACTGGTCAACGAACTGGACCTGCAGCGCGAGGCGGCCAACGCCAGCCTGCTGCGGCGCAACTACGAGGGCAGCAACGACCTGTACGTGCCGCTGATCCACTGGAGCCACAGCACCCCCGAGGTGCTGACCATGGAGCGGGTGCGTGGCGTGCGCAGCGACGACATCGAGGCGCTGGACGCGCTCGGCATCGACCGCAAGCGCCTGGCGGCCAAGGGCGTGCGGCTGTTCTACGAGCAGGTCTTCCGTGACAACTTCTTTCACGCCGACGCGCATCCGGGCAACATCTGGGTGGACTCGTCGCGGCGCGAGGAGCCGCGCTTCATCGCCCTGGACTTCGGCATCATGGGCAGCCTGCCGGAAGCCGACCAGTACTGGCTGGCGGAAAACTTCATCGCGCTGTTCGAGCGCGACTACCAGCGGATCGCCTCGCTGCACGTCGCCGCCGGCTGGATTCCGGCGACCACCCGGCTGGACGAGCTGGAGGCCGCCGCGCGCACCGTCTGCGAGCCCTACTTCACCCGGCCGCTGAGCGAGATTTCGCTGGCCGAGGTGATGATGAAACTGTTCCAGACGGCGCGGAAGTTCGAGCTGACCCTGCAGCCGCAACTCATCCTCCTGCAGAAGACACTGCTCAACATCGAGGGCCTCGGCCGCCAGCTCGACCCCGAGATCGACATCTGGAAGGTCGCCTACCCGGTACTCAAGCGGATCCTGCGCGAACGTTACAGCCCGCGCCGCGCACTGAAGGAACTGAGCAGGCGCATACCGCAATGGCTGCAGGCGGCGCCCGACGTGCCCGACATGGCGCGCGAGCTGCTGCACAGGGCGGTGCGTGGCGAGCAGCGGGTGCATATCGACTCCCACGAGCTGGCCCAGCTGAACGTGGGCGCGCGCAGCACCCAGCGCGCGGTGGCCGGCGGGCTGCTCGGCATCGGCTTCATGATCGTCGCCGCGCTGGTCTGGCTGGTGCCGCCGGCGCACGGACCCTGGTGGTCGATCGGCCTGGCCTGCGCCGCGCTGCTGGCCTTCGCCTGGGCCTGGCCGCGGCACCGGCACTGAGGCGCCACGATGCTGCGCGTGGACGTGCACCTGGCGATTCCGGAGTCCGAACTGAGCGAGACGTTCATGCGTGCCGCCGGTCCCGGTGGCCAGCACGTCAACCGCACCGAAAGCGCAGTGACGCTGCGCTTCGACGTCGCCCACTCGCCCTCGTTGCCCGGGCCCTTGCGCGCAAGGCTGCTGGCGCGTCGCGACCGCCGCCTGACCGCCGAGGGCGTGCTGGTGATCCAGGCGCGCCGTTTTCGCGACCAGGCGCGCAACCGCCAGGACGCCCGGCAGCGGCTGGCCGAACTGCTGCTGGCCTGCCGCACGCCGCCGAAGCCGCGGCTCGCCACCCGGCCCAGCCGTGCCGCACGCCAGCGGCGCCTCGATGCCAAGCAGCAGCGCGGCCAGCTGAAGCGCCAGCGGCGGGTGCCCGACCGGAGCGCCGAATGAGTGCCCGCGTGCCACCCCTGCCCGCACCCGGTGACTTGCCGCCCCACATGCCGCACGCGCGCGACAACGCGTTCCGCCGGCTGTGCCGGGCGGTGGTGCGGCGGGCCGGATGGCAGCTGGCGGGCACGTTCCCGGACTGCCCGCGGCTGGTGGTGATCGTTGCTCCGCACTCGTCCTGGTGGGATGGCATCTGGGGGTTGCTGTTCAAGGTCGGCATGGGTGCCAACGTCACCTTCATCGCAAAGAAGGAAGTATTCGCCGGGCCGCTGGGCTGGCTGCTGCGTCGCCTGGGCGGCCTGCCGGTCGACCGTTCTGCGCCGGGCGGCGTGGTCAAGCAGCTGGCGGCGCGTTTCGCCCGCGGCGAGGGCCTGTGGCTGGCGATCACGCCGGAGGGCACGCGCAAGCATGTGCAGCGCTGGAAAAGCGGCTACTGGCACATCGCCCGCGGCGCCGGCGTGCCGGTGTTGCCGGTGTACATCGACTACCCCTCGCGCAGCATTGGCGTTGGGCCGCTGGGGCAGCCGGCCGCGGATGTCGAGGAAGACCTGCAGCGGATGCGCGACTTCTACGCGCCTTGGCAGGGCAAGCACCGCGGCGTCGGCTGAGGCGCCCGCGGCCGAAGCACCTCCTCCGGGACATGCCGCCCGCCCCCGGCTGCAACTCAGGCTGCCCGCGCCGCCTGGTCCTGGCCCGGCTGCGGCGGCACCAGCGCCGTGACGGTCCAGCCGCTGCGCGGCTCCAGTTCGCGGCGGGTGCTGGCGATGCGCAGCGCGCCCTTTTCCGTGCGCGCAAACAGCAGCAGCGCGGCGCCGTGGCGCTCGAGGAATTGCGGCCAGCCGAAGGCCTCGGTCAGCGCGGTGGATTTCACGCGCCAGCCGCGATCGATGCGCTGCAGCAGCTGCGCATGGGTGAGATCGGCGTCAAACAGGGCCGGCGACAGCAGCGTTCCGGTCAGGCTGGCGCGGCCGTGGTCGGTGGCGTTGGGGTCGAGGTTGCGCAGGCGGTAGACGCGGTCACGGCCGAACTCCTGGCGGTAGTGCATGCAGGCCAGCGAATTCATTTCCCGGCGTGTCGACATCGCCAGCAGCTGGCCGAGCCCGCTGTGGTCGAGGTGCAGGTCGGCGTGCTGCGAGGTCGGGTTGCCGTAGTAGGTCGGCAGGCCGGCCATTCGCGCATTGCGGATGCCGTTCCAGTCATCGTCGGCCACCAGCACCTGCACGTCCTGCGCCTGCAGTGCGCCCGCCAGCGTGCGGGCCACGCGGTCGGAGCCGAAAATCAGCACGCCATCCGGCTCCGGCGCCGCCACCCGCAGCAGCCGCGCCAGCATCCGCGCACTGGCGCTCTGCACGATCACGGTGGCGATGATCAGCACGAACACCAGCGGCACCAGTGCCTCGGCGCCGGGCATGCCGAGGCTTTGCAGCTTCAGCGCGAACAGCGCCGAGACCGCGGCCGCGACGATGCCGCGCGGCGCGATCCACGCCACCAACGCGCGCTCGCGCCAGTTCAGCGAGCTGCGCAGCAGCGCCAGCCCCGAGGACAGCGGCCGCACCAGCAGCTGGGCGACCACGAAGATCAGCAGTGCCGCGCCCAGCACGCCAGGCGGCAGCGGCCAGTGCAGCCGTGCCGCCAGCAGGATGAACAGCATCGATACCAGCAGCGTCGACAGGTTCTCCTTGAAGTCGAGGATCTCGTCCAGGTGCACGTCGCGCATGTTGCCGAGAGCAATGCCCATCACCGTCACCGCCACCAGGCCCGACTGGTTGGTGATGGCGTCGGAGAGCGCAAAGGCCACCAGCACCAGCGCCAGCGTCGCGTAGTTCTGCAGGAACTCCGGGATCCACTGGCGGCGCAGTGCCAGTGCCAGCAACAGCGCGCTGGCGATGCCGATCAACGCGCCGCAACCGACGGTCAGCCCAAACACGCCCAACGAGTGGCCCTGCTCATGCGAAACGATGGCCTCGTAGACCAGCACCGCCAGCAGCGCGCCCAGCGGGTCGATGATGATGCCTTCCCAGCGCAGCAGCGTGGTGATGCGCTGGTTGGGCCGCACCGTGCGCAGCAGCGGCTGGACCACGGTCGGCCCGGTGACGCAGGTCAGTGCGCCGAACAGGAAGGCCAGCGGCCAGGAGAGGTGAGCGATCAGGTGTGCCGCCAACGCCAGGCCCAGCAGCGCCAGCAGCGCGCCGTACGTCGTGAGTCGGCGCACCGCGTGGCCAATGCCGACGAGGTCGGCGAAGCGCAGGTTGAGGCTGCCCTCGAACAGGATCACCGCCACCGACAACGAGACGATCGGGAACAGCAGGTCGCCGAACATGGTGTTGGGGTCGAGCACGCCCGTGGCCGGCCCCAGCAGCAGCCCGGCCAGCAGCAGAAACAGGATCGCCGGCAGGCGCACGCGCCAGGCCAGCCATTGCGCGGCGAAACCGATCGCCAACATGGCGGCCAGCATCAGGCCGAGATCAAGCGTCATGCGGGGCTCGGCGGTGCAGGATCATGGCCGGATTGTAGCGGCCGCGCCCTGAGCGGCGAGCGGTCGGACGCGAAGCAATGAGCGGCGAGCGGTGAAGGGTGGGCGGGCGAAGCGGCTCGGCCGTTGCTTGCCCGATTCCCGATTCCCGATTCCCCATTCCCCATTCCCGCGCAGCCCGGCGCGCAGCGCCCGGCAAGCGGCAATGTGCCAGCCCCGGCACCGGATGCAGGAGGGAGGGGAGACATCCGGTGCCGGGGTGGCAACCCCGTGGCCGCGGCCGATGGGCTGCGGCGAAACTGGTGGCGGCACGCGGGCCGAGCCTGGCCCGCGGCGCGCTGCAACGCTCAATCGGCGCGCAGCATGCCGTGCAGCAGCAGGTCCGCCAGTTGCTCGGCGAACTCGCGGTCGCGCAGCCGCACCCGGCGACTTTGCACCCGCGCCTCCAGATGCTGCGTCTGGAAGCGAAACCAGCTGACCGCCAGCAGCACGCGCGTGACGAAAGCCGCGTCGATGGTCGGCCGCGTGGCAATGCCGTCGGCCTCCAGCAACCGCTGCACCCGCAGCAGGTTGGCGCCGATGCAGCGGTCGGCCGGCCCCTGGACCGGCTTCTCGCTCCACGCCGTCAGCTCGCGCAACACCAGGCGCGCGGCCTGCGGTTGCTCGCGCAGATGGCGCGCGTGCCACTCGATCAGCGCCACCAGCCGCTGGCGGAAATCGCCCGGCAGTGCCGCCAGCCGTTCGTAGCCCTCGGTGAACACCGCGCAGGCCTCCTGCAAGACGCGGTCGTAGAGCTCCGCCTTGCTGGCCGCGTGGTGGAACACGTTGGCCTTGCTGACGCCGGCGGCCGCCGCGATGTCGTTGATCGAGACGCCGTCGAAACCGTGCTGCGCGAACAATCGCTGCGCAACGGCAACAATGCGTTCCTGGGCGGTCTCGGTCGAACAAACCATGGCAGCCACTGACCGATCGGTCAGTACGCATTCTTGCCAGATGGCGTCGGCGCGTCAAGCCTGACGAATGGCAGGGGCGGCCGGCGGCCGCCGGCAAGGAGCGGGAGCAGAGAGTAGGGAGCAGGGAGCAGAGCGAAGCCCCGCACAGCCCATCGAAGCCCCGATGCAACGCAGGTTGGCGGTGAGCGCAGCGAACGCCAACAGCCGACGAAGTCGGCTGCACGCTCCGCGTCGCACCCCGGACGGAGCGGCCGCGGCCTCGGAACGCGCGCGAGGAGGACCGCGCCGGCGCTGGCGCACGCAGTTGCTGGTATCGTACGCCGTCGTTCGCCACCACCTCCGAGGGTCCGACCCATGGCCGCCCAGCAAGCGCTCGACCTGATCCGTGAACGCGAGGTCGAGTTCGTCGACCTTCGCTTCGTGGACATGCTCGGCAAGCAGCACCACCTCAGCTATCCCGCGCACGCCATCGACGAGGCCACCTTCGAGGACGGCAAGATGTTCGACGGTTCGTCGATCGCCGGCTGGAAGGGCATCAACGAGTCGGACATGGTGCTGCTGCCGGACCCGGATACCGCCCAGATCGATCCCTTCAGCGAGCACGTGCAGCTCAACATGCACTGCGACGTGCTGGAGCCGTCGACCATGCAGGCCTACGGCCGTGACCCGCGCTCCATCGCCCGCCGTGCCGAGGCCTGGCTGCAGTCGACCGGCATCGCCGACACCGCCTGGTTCGGGCCGGAGCCGGAGTTCTTCATCTTCGATGCCGTGCGCTGGCAGAACGACATGGGCCGCGTGTTCTACGAGATCGACTCCGAGGAGGCCTCCTGGAGCTCGCGCTACAAGTACGAGCTCGGCAACAGCGGCCACCGGCCGGGCATCAAGGGTGGCTACCTGCCGGTGCCGCCGGTCGACTCGCTCAACGACCTGCGCGCCGACATGTGCAAGGTGCTGGAATCGCTGGGCCAGCAGGTCGAGGTTCACCACCATGAAGTCGCCAATGGCGGCCAGAGCGAGATCGGCGTGCGTTTCAATACGCTGCTGAAGAAGGCCGACGAGCTGATGACCATGAAATACGTCATCCGCAACGTTGCCCATGCCAACGGCAAGACCGCCACCTTCATGCCCAAGCCGGTGGTTGGCGACAACGGCAGCGGCATGCACGTGCACCAGTCGCTGAGCCGCGACGGCAAGAACCTGTTTGCCGGCGAGCTCTACGGCGGTTTGTCGCAGACCGCGCTGCATTACATCGGCGGCGTGTTCAAGCACGCGCGCGCCATCAATGCCTTCGCCAACTCCACCACCAACAGCTACAAGCGGCTGGTGCCGGGGTTCGAGGCGCCGGTGATGCTGGCCTACTCGGCCCGCAACCGTTCGGCCAGCTGCCGCATTCCGCACGTCGCCAACCCGCGCGGCCGGCGCATCGAACTGCGCTTCCCGGACCCGGTCCAGTCCGGTTACCTGACCTTCACCGCGCTGCTCATGGCGGGGCTCGACGGCATCATCAACAAGATCGATCCGGGCGCGCCGGCCGACAAGGATCTCTACGACCTGCCGCCGGAAGAGGAGCGCAACATCCCGCAAGTCTGCGCCAGCCTCGACGCGTCGCTGGAGGCGCTGGATGCCGACCGCGAGTTCCTCAAGGCCGGCGACGTCTTCAACGACGACTTCATCGACGCCTACATCGCCCTGAAGATGCAGGAAGTGACCCGCTACCGCGCCTCCACGCACCCGCTGGAGTTCGCCATGTACTATTCCATCTGAATGGAAGGCCGGCTCTCGATCCGCGCCGCCAGCCGCGCCGACACCGGCTTTCTTGCCGACTGCAACGCGGCAATGGCGCGCGAGACCGAGGCGAAGGCCTTGCCGCGCGAGCGGCTGGAGGCGGGCGTGGCCGGCGTGTTCGACGAGCCGCGGCGTGGCTTCTATCGCATCGCCGAACGCGATGGCGAGGCGGTCGGCAGCCTGCTGGTCACCTTCGAGTGGAGCGATTGGCGCAACGCCGATTTCTGGTGGATCCAGAGTGTCTACGTGGTGCCCGCGGCGCGGCGCACCGGCATCTTCCGGGCGCTGTATGCCGACGTCGAGGCCGCGGCGCGCGAGGCGGGCGCCGCCGGCCTGCGGCTGTACGTCGAGCGCGACAACACGTCGGCGCAGGCGGTCTACGACGCGCTTGGCATGCACGAGTGCGCCTACCGCATGTACGAGCGCAACTTCACGTCATGAGCCGCGGCGCGCTGCGGCGCAATCTCAGCGACGCGGCCTTCCTGTTCCTCGTGCCGGCAGTGGTGGCGCTGCTGCCGTGGTCGTGGGGTTTCGCGCTGTTGCGCCGCCTGGCACGAAGCCCTTCGCTGTTTGCCGATGTCGTCGCGTCCAATTTGGCCCAGGCGCGGCGTCGGCTGCCGGCGCTGGACGCCGCGGCGTTCGCCCACCAATGCCGGCTGCTGCTGCTGGTTGACCGCTGCGACAGCGCGCTCGCCCTGCTGCGCGGCGAGCGCTGGTGGCGCCGCCATGTTGCGGCGAGTGGCGATGCCGTCGCCGGCGGCCTGCTGCTGACGAGCCACTGGGGCGCGGGCTTCTGGATCTGGCGCTGGCTGGCTGCTGTCGGCATCCACGCCCACTTCGTGGTACGCCGCGCCGACGCCAGCGACGTCGGCCGCGGCGCGCTCAGTCGCCTGTACCTGCGCTGGCGGGCCTGGAGCCTGACGCGGATCGGTTGCCGCGGGGCAATTTTCTCTGGCGGCGGCGGCGGTGAGAAGGTGCGCGCGGCGCTGGCCGCTGGCGACAGCGTGCTCGGCATGCTCGATTTGCCTGCGAGCCTGGGCCAGCGGGCGCAACGGGTGCGGTGGCTGGGCGGCGAAGCCTCGCTGCCGCTGGGGCTCGCCGAAATCGCCGCGCAGGCTGGCGTTGCGGTGCAGGTTCTCAGTTGTAGCCTCGACCCCGTCAGCGGCCAGCGCCAGTTGCACGCCGAATGCCTGCCCCCGAATCTTGATGCCGCCGGGGTCGTCGCCGCTTACGCCGCGCACATCGAGACGCGGATCCGCGAGCGTCCGGGCGCTTGGCACCTGTGGCATGCGCTGCCGCTGTACGCCGGACACGAGACGGGAGCGGCAAGCGGCGAAACGTGAAACGGCAGATTTTGAGCCGTGGCGGTCCGGCTGGCGGTTCATGTATTGCACTGCAGGCACACGCGCTGAAAAGAACATGCCTCGCACGCAGGTCAGGTGCCGGCGGCGCCAACCCGTCCGCTGCCGTGGCGCGCCCCGTCAGGGGCTGGTGCCGGACCCAGATGCCTGCACTTGGAGGTAACCAGGCGGCGGCATGAACAGGGCGCGGTCTGCGGCGGTGAGCATGCGCAGATCGCCGCGCATCATCACGCTGCGGATACGCGGAGCGGCGTTGGCGCTGGCTGCAGCGTGTGCATCCTGCTGCGCCGCCACCCTCGCCAGCATTGCGCGCTCGGCATCGGTCAGCGGGCGATGCACCTGCTCCTGATACAAGGCCCTGGCGGCTGCGCTTGCCTCCGACGTGCCGACAGCCGCAAGGGCGGGCACACGCTTCCGACCGCCGTAGCCAGGCCCGGGGCGAGCTTCAGCAGTCGATCCATGGTGCGCCTCCGGCAACCGCGTGAGCCGACTTTACGCCGCTGAGCGCATGCTGCACATTCGCGCGGCGCGGGCGGGGTCGGCTACCATGACGTGGCGTTCCACTGCCCCGTGACCAGCCATGCCCCGCAGCCTTCCAGCCATCGGTATCGTCGGCGGTCTCCGCATTCCGTTTTGCCGGGTCAACACCGGCTATGCGGACGTCGGCAACCTCGGCATGTCGATCAAGGTGCTCGGCGCGCTGGTCGAGCGCTACGGCCTGCATCGCCAGGAACTGGGGGACGTGGTGTTCGGCGCGGTGATGAAGCACCCACAGGACTGGAACCTGGCGCGCGAAGCGGCGCTTGCCTCCGGGCTCGCCCAGACCACGCCCGGTTACACGGTGGCGCGCGCCTGCGGCACCTCGCTGGATGCCGCCATCACCGCCGTCGACCGCATCCATGCCGGGCAGTACGACGTCGCCATTGCGGGCGGCTCGGACTCGACCAGCGACGTGCCCCTGGCGCTGGGCGCGCGCCTGCGCAAGCGCCTGCTGCAATTGAGCCGCGCGCGCAGCACCGGGGAAAAACTGAAAGCCCTGCGCGGCATCTCGCTGGGGGAGTTGAAGCCGGCCTATCCTGGCGTCGCCGAACCGCGCACGCTGAAGTCGATGGGCGAGCACTGCGAGCTGATGGCGCGCCACTGGCACATCAGCCGCGAAGAGCAGGACGCCTACGCGCTGGACAGCCACCGCAAGGCGGCCGCCGCGTACCAGCGCGGTTTCTTCAATGACCTGGTTGTGCCGTTCCGCGGCGTCGACCGCGACAACGTGCTGCGCGCCGATACCAGCCTGGAGAAGCTGGCCCAGCTGAAGCCGGCCTTCGACAAGACCAGCGGCCACGGCACGCTGACCGCGGGCAATTCCAGCGCGCTGTCCGACGGCGCGGCGGCGGTGCTCGTGGCCAGCGAAACCTGGGCCGGCGAGCACGGCATGAGCCTGCAGGCGCGGCTGACCCACGCGCGTGTCGCGGCGGTCGACTTCGTGCACGGCGAGGGCCTGCTGATGGCACCCACGGTGGCCGTGGCACGGTTGCTGAAGGCCGCCAGCCTGAGCCTGCAGGACTTCGATTTCTACGAGATCCACGAGGCCTTCGCCGCGCAGGTGCTGTGCACGCTGCGGGCGTGGGAATCGGACCAGTACTGCCGCGATCGGCTGGGCCTGGACAAGGCGCTGGGCCCGATCGACCCGGCAAAGCTCAACGTCAACGGCTCGTCGCTGGCGCTCGGCCACCCTTTCGCAGCCACCGGAGCCCGGCTGTTGGCGACCATGGGCAAGCTGCTGCAGGAGCGCGGCGGCGGCCGCGGCCTGGTCTCGATCTGCACCGCCGGCGGCATGGGCGTGACGGCGATACTCGAGCGCTGAGAGCGGGAGCAGGGAGCGGGAAGCAGGGAGCGGGAAGCAGGGAGCGCGGAACCCGGTAGGTCGGGTTGGCGCCGAAGGCGCGTAACCCGGCACCGGACGCGCGTAACCCGACGCCGCGTCGCCGGCGCCGCCGGCGTCACGCAGCCGGTCAGTGCACCCGGAAGAGGACGGGCGACCAGTCGCCGCCGGCGTACGCGCTCTTGTGCCGCGAGCGGATCAGCGCGATCGCCTCCTGCCGGCGGCCCTCCGCCCACTCCACACGGTCGGTCTTCAGCGTACCGGGATCGACGCCACGCGCCCGCGCCTCGCAGTCGCGCCAGTCGCTGAAGTCCTCGTAGGCTTCCAGCTCGTTGCGGAGTTCGCGCTGGCACAGCTCGATCATGATCGCGTCGTCGAGATAGCCGAGCACCGGCACCGCGTCGGTGATGATGTCGTCGGGGTCGGCGAAATACGTCAGCGCCGCCAGCACCCGGTCGAGGTATTCCTGCGGCAGGGCGAAACCCTGGTCCTCGGCCATCTGGATCAGCGTGTCCAGCTTGTCCAGCCGCTGGGCGATGAAGTCGGGAAGCTTGGCCTGGCCTTCCTTCGGCAACAGCCGGCGCGCGCCGTCGGTTATCTGCTGCGGCGTCATGTCCCTGGCCTTGTCTGCCGCCTTCTGCATGCCGTCGATGAAATGCGCCAGGTCGGCGTCGCTGAGGGTAATGTTGATATCGAGAGACATGCGTCGATCCCCAAACGGAGCGGTGAGGAACGCAGCGTACTTGGCGGCGCGCTTGGCCGTCAATTACCCGGCGCCGCCCTGCCCCTCGCCGATGCCCGCACCGTCAGAGGAAGCCGCTGATGCCGGCGCCGAAGGCCGTGATGATGCGTGCGTAGATCAGCTTCAGCGGCAGCGCCACCTCCGGGAACTCGCCCACCGCCTCGTAATGCGTGAAGAATCGCGGGTCGTCCGGCGGCACGGGCGCGTAGCCTGGCTTGAGCTGATAGCTGGTGGCGTAGCGGATCGGCCAGAAGTCGAAGATCGGAAGCTTGGCGGACAGCTCGGCAATCTGCCGGTTGAGCCGGCCGAACCACGAATCGGCCTCGCGCCGCGCGATCACCCAGGCATTGCCGGGCAGCGTGTCGCGCAGGATCGATTCGCGCACCGCGGCGGCGAACTTGCGGTTGCGCACGATGATGCCGGACTCGGTGTTGTAGTGGTCCGAGCGCGGGTCGAAGTTGTGCGAACCGATCATCACGTACTCGCCGTCGACCACCATCGACTTTGCGTGCATGCTGATGCGCACGCCGCGGGTGCTCAGGGGCACCTGGTCGTCACGGTCGCTGGAGCCGCGCGCCCCGCCGATGCCCGACAGCTTGTCGAAATGCGCCACCAGCCAGGGCGCCTCCGCCGGATGCGGCTTCATTTCGTAAAGATCAAAGCCGAAGGCGACCAGGTAGCGGCGCTGGTACTTGTGATAGAGCGCGTAGACGGCGAAGGCGTCGGTCGAGGCAAGCGAGTTGGTCGACACGGTGATGCGCAGCCTGGGCCGCTGCCTGTGCAAGCGGCGGAACAGGTGCTGTGCCTTCTTGCTGAGGATAAGATAGGGCGTCTGCAATACCAGCTCGTGGCGGGTATTGGCGATCAACCCCATCAGGTGGGCGGTGAGCTGGTGGTCGATCCGCCGTTGCGGCGCCCTGGTCTTGCCAGGCAGGTCGGCGAAGTACGACACCTCGCCGAGCGTGTAGGCGCGGTTGGCGAAGGTTCGCTGCACGTAGTCCCGGGTCAGCGCGGATGCCAGTGCGATCTCGACCCTGGGGTCGTCGTCGTAGCTCGGCGGTCGCCAGCCGGGTGCGCCCGGGCCGTCGGCGCGCAGCCTGCTGTTGACGTCCCGCAGCTCGACGAGGCGTGCGCTGCGCGGGTGCCCCCAGAAGGTCTCGAAGCTCCTGGCCATGGCGTCGGCCACCGGCCCGGCGACCAGTACATCGCGGTCGCGGAAATCGAAGCCCTCGTCCCAGTCGAAATAGCGGTTCTCGTAGTTGCGTCCGCCGGTGATGCCGACCAGGTCGTCGACCAGCAGCAGCTTGTTGTGCATGCGCTGGTTGAGCTGGAAGAAACAGCACACGGCGCTGGTGACGTACTCCAGCGGCTGGGTCTCCGCGTCGTGCAGCGTCGGGTTGTACAGCCTCAGAGTGAAGTTGACGTGCGTCCGGGCCAGCGCAGCCAGTTGCTCGATGCTGTCGAAGGAGCCGAGCTGGTCCGCCAGCACGCGGACCTTCACGCCGCGCCGGGCCGCCCGCACCAGCTCGTCGATCACCAGCTTGCCGGCGTCGTCGTTGCCCCAGATGTAGGTCTGGATGTCGATCGAATGGTGGGCGGCGCGGATCAGGTTCAGCCGCGCGATCAGCGATTGCTCGCCATGGTCGAGCAGCACCGCGTAGTTCACCGGCGCGTTCGGCTGCGACTGCGCGCGCGCGCGGGCGCCAAGGTCCAGCAGCGGCGAGGTGATGGCGCAGTGGTCGGCTGCGCGGCAGTCCAGCCGGTGGTCGATCGAGGCGCGCAGGTCGGCGCTTGCACGGCGCACGTTCTGCCGCGACACCGCGCAGCCGCCAAGCGCGGCGGCCAGCAGCAGCGCCACCGCGATGCGTGCCGACCAGCGCCAGTCGCGGCTCATGCCGGCGTGCCGGGGCCGGCCCCGCCGCGGCGGGGCCGGCGGGCGCGACCGCGCGTCGGCGGCCTCACGGCGAGTGGAAAGCGATCAGCTGGCCGGCGCCGGGTTCCAGCGGGCCGTCCAGGCGGATCCACGCGGCGGCCGCCGGCGGCACGCCGCGGAAGCTGCCGGACTGGCCGCTGACCAGCAGCGCCAGCAGGCGCTCGACACCGGGGTTGTGGCCGACCAGCAGCACCTGGCCCAGTGTCGCGTTGCCGTCCAGCAGGGCCAGCAGTTCGCCGGCGGTGGCGTCGTAGATGCCGGCTTCGTCGCTGAGCTCGCCGCCGCCGAGCTCCGCCAGCGCCAGTTCCGCCGTGCGCCGCGTGCGCGCGACAGGCGAACACAGCACGCGGTCCGGCCGCGCGCCCTGTTGGGCGAGCCAACGGCCGGCGGCGCGTGCCTCGTCCTCGCCGTGGTTGCTGAGGGGGCGGTCGCGATCGTCATGCCCGGGCAGGACCGGCTCGGCTTCGGCGTGGCGCAGCAGGATCAGGTCGTGCATGGACACTCCTTGGGATGGTTGCCGCTCAGTGGCTGGTGCGTTGCAGCCAGCGCAGCAGCCGGGTCCAGTCCTGCTGGTGCTCGCGCACACGCTCGGACTGGTAGTCGAAGATTCCCTTGCCAAGCGCCGACAACAGTACGTAGGCCTGGCTGTCCCGCAGCTGGCCGAGCAGTGGCAGGCCCAGTTCGTCCAGCTCGACAAGGGCGTCCTGGCTGGCCAGCGTCCACGGTTTCATGCGGTTGGCGACCAGCGCCACCGCCAGCTTGCCGCGGCGCACCCGCGGGTGCTTCGCAAGCGCCTCGACGAAGGGCCGCGTGGCGCGCAGGTCGAAGCCCGAGGGCAGCACCGGCACGACCACGGCGTCGACCTGCGCCAGCCAGCGCTGCAGCTGTTCGACGCTGCTGCCGGCGGGGCTGTCGATGATCAGCCAGTCGGCATCGCCGGGCACACGCTCCAGCGCATTGCGGCCGGCATGCATGCCGAGCACGCCGGGCACGCCCTCGGGACGCACCGCGCACCAGTGCATGGCCGAACCCTGCGGGTCGGCGTCGATCATCACCACGTTGCGGCCCCGCTGGGCCAGTTGCGCGGCAAGGTTGGTCGCCACCGTCGTCTTGCCGCATCCGCCCTTGCTGCTCGCCACCAGGATACTGCGCATGTCACGCTCCCGTGTCTGCCGAACCGGCGTCGGTGCCAGATTACACCACCGCCGCGGCGCTCACGGCGGGCCTGCGCTGGCCGCCGCAGCGGGCGCTTGCAGCGGAATGTCGCGTTGCTGCAGCAGGGCCAGCATCATGCTCATGGCGGTGCCGCCGCTGCGCGCGAGTTTCAGCAGTTCGGTGGCCAGCGCGTCGTGGTGCATGGCGCGCAGGCGCAGCCGACTGAATTGGCGATACTGCCATTCCAGGTTGTGCTGGGCCGCCTCGGCCGCGTGCCGCGCAGCCTCGTCGTCGGCCAGCGCTGCCTGCAGGTGCAGGCCGGCAGCTCGCGCCTGGGCGCTGCTGCCCCAGGTCAGCAGCCGGGCCAGCCGGTGGCAGGCGCGGCGCCGGCTGGCATCGAGTTCAGCGCCCTGGCCGGGATCGCAGCGCTGCACCGCGGGCAGCAGGTTCGGCCTTGGCGCAACGCTGCCCGCGCCGAAAACCAAGAAGGCCTGCACCGCCGGCGCACCCGCCGGGCCGCCAGCGGCGTACTCCCGCACCACCGGCGCCGGCACCGGCAGGGCGGTGGCGGCGGCCACCAGCGCCGCGTGGATCGGGCCGGCGTAGTCGTCGTAGCGGCTGGCTGCGGCGGCCTTGGCCAGCGCGTCTTCGGCCGCGGCGTCGTCGCCTGCAACCACCGCCAAGGCCAGCTTCAGCAGCCAGGGCGCCGCGTTGTCGGCGTCAGTCGCCAACAGTGCGGCAAGCGCCTCGTCGTTTGGGCAGTTGCCGGCGGCGGTATCGCAGTCGGCCAGCTGTGCCCAGCGCACGGCCGGGCCTGCGTCGTCGGCCTCGACGGCGCGCTGCAGCAGGGCGTGGTAACCGAGGCGGTCCGGCTGGCCGCGCAGGGGCCTCGCCAGCAGCGCCGCGCCCAGCAGGTGGCGGGCATCCGCACGCAGCACCAGCACGCTGACCAGGTCGTGCTGGTACTGGTTGACCGCCGCCAGCCGCTGGCGCTGCGAGGGCCGCTGGGCGGCCGGCGCGCTGGCCGATGCGGCGGGTGCGGCCGGCGCGCTGGCCAATACGGCGGGTGCGGCCGGAGCCGCGGTGGCAGCGGCGGCCGTGGCGATCAGCAGCGGCAGCGCACAGGCAGGCAGGCGGGCAATCCAGGCGGCGCGTCGTTGTCGGCGCGCGCCCCGGTTCACGCCTGCGGCTCCTCAAGGTAGGTGTAGGCCGCGAGCCCGGCATCCAGCGCTGCGGCCATGCGCGCCGCCGTCGCTGCATCGAGCCCGGCCTCGTCCATCCGCTGGCGCCACGCGGCCCGCAACGCATCGAGGTCGTAGCCGACGTAGTCAAGCATCAACGCGGCGCTGTCGCCGCGGCGCGCGTGGGCCAGCTCATAGCCATCGCCGGCCAGGCGGACGTTGACTGCATCGGTGTCGCCAAACAGGTTGTGGATGTCGCCCAGCGTCTCCTGGTAGGCGCCGACCATGAATATGCCAAGCCGGTAGCTTTCGCCCCGTCGCGGCGCGTGCAGCGGCAGGCTCACGTCCAGCCCTTCGCTGTCGACGTAGAGGTCGACGCGGCCGTCGGAGTCGCAGGTCAGGTCCACCAGCACGCCCCGCCGCTGCGGGCGCTCGTCGAGGCGGGTCAGCGGCACGATCGGGAACACCTGGTCGATCGCCCAGACATCGGGCACCGATTCGAATACCGAAAAGTTGCCGAAGTACTTGTCGACCAGCTTCTCGTCCAGCTCGTCCAGCGCCTGCCGGTGTGCGCGCTCGCCGCGCCGCAGCCGGACGCGTACTTCGCCGACGATCGCGTAGTAAAGCTGGTCGAGCTGCGCGCGCTGCGCCAGGTCGAGCTGGCCCAGCGCGAACAGCGACTGGCCCTCGGCCAGCCGGTACTGCGCCTCGTGGTAGAGCTCCAGCGTCGGCCGCTGGCCGAGCGTGGCGTGAATCTCGCGCAGGTGGCGCAGCACCGCGGGCTCGCCGTCCGCCGCGGGCGGTACCGCACCCTCCGGCACCGCCTCCACCTCGCTGACGTTGATGGCGAGCACCGCGTGGTGGGCGGTCATGGCGCGGCCCGCCTCGGTGAGGATGTGCGGCGCCGGCAGGCCCTCCGCCGCGACCGCCTCGGCCAGCGGCTGCACGATGCTGGCGGCGTACTGCTCGATGCTGTAGTTGATCGAGTTGCTGCCGCGCGAGCCGGTGCCGTCGTAATCGACACCCAACCCGCCGCCGACATCGACGATCTGCAGGTCCACGCCCACGCGCCGCAGCTCGACGAAGTAGCGCACCGCCTCGCGCATGCCGTTGGCGATGTCGCGGACGTTGGAGATCTGCGAGCCCATGTGGAAGTGCTGCAGCTTCAGCGTGTGCTTGAGCCCGGCCGCGTCCAGCCGCGCGACCAGCTCCAGCACCTGCTGCGGCGAGAGCCCGAACTTGCCCTTGTCGCCGCCGGTGTTCTGCCACTTGCCGGCGCCGATCGAGGCCAGCCGCACGCGCACGCCCAGCAGCGGTTCCACCGCCAGCATGCGGGCCTCGGCGCAGACGCTGTCGAGCTCCGACAGCTTCTCGATCACGATGTGCACGCGCAGGCCGAGCTTGCGCCCGATCAGCGCCA
Source organism: Rhodanobacteraceae bacterium (assembly GCA_035699085.1). Classification (GTDB taxonomy): domain Bacteria; phylum Pseudomonadota; class Gammaproteobacteria; order Xanthomonadales; family Rhodanobacteraceae; genus DASSBG01. The sequence continues at coordinate 18,305 of DASSBG010000007.1, read as the reverse complement.
GGCGCACGTACTCGCGGTCCTTGTAGCCGTTGCAGATCACGATGCTGCCCGGACGCGCCAGCGCCAGCACCGCCATCAGCTCGGCCTTGGAGCCGGCCTCCAGGCCGAAGCCTTCGCGGCCGGCGGCCACCAGTTCGCTGACAACCCCGCGCTGCTGGTTGACCTTGACCGGGAAGATCGCGCTGTAGCCGCCGGCGTAGCCGTGGTCGCCGATCGCCGTGGCGAAGGACGCCTGCAATCGCCGCAGGCGGTCGGCGAGGATGTCGGGAAAGCGCAGCAGCAGCGGCAGGCGCAGGCCTTCCGCCCTGGCGCGGGTGAGGATTTCGTCAAGCGCCAGCGCCGGGCCGTCGGCTCCGCGGGGGCGCATGGTGGCGCGGCCGGCGGCATCAACGTCGACGTAGCCCTCGCTCCAGCCGCGCAAGGCGTAGGTGCGGCGGGCGTCGTCGAGGGTCCAGTCGGCGGTCATTCGCGCATTGTAGCGGTGCCGCCGCGGGCCAGCGATGAACCGCGGCCGCGGCGAGCCGCTACAATGAGCGCCCGAGGATGACGGAAGCGGAGTCGATGACACAGGCGGATTGGTTCACGGAAGCGCACCAGGCATCGGGCTCCTCGATCGGCTTCAGGGTCGAGCGCCGGCTGCACAGTGAAACCACGCCCTTCCAGACCATCGACATCTACGCCAGCACCGATTGGGGCAACGTCATGGTCATCGACGGCTGCCTGATGCTTACCGCCCGCGACAATTTCCTCTACCACGAGATGATGTCGCACCCGGCGCTGTTCACCCACGCACGGGCGAAGCGCGTGGTGATCGTCGGCGGCGGCGACTGCGGCACCCTGCGCGAGGTGCTGCGCCATGACGAGGTCGAGCATGTCGCGCAGGTGGAAATCGACGAGCGGGTTACCCGGCTGGCCGAAAAATACTTTCCGGAGCTGTGCGAAGGCAACGGCGATCCGCGCGCGGAGCTGGTGTTCGGCGACGGCATCGCCCATGTCGCGGCGCTGGAGCCGGATTCCACCGATCTGATCATCGTCGATTCCACCGACCCGGTCGGTCCGGCCAAGGGCCTGTTCGACCCCGCGTTCTACGCCAGTTGCCACAAGGCGCTGCGTCACGGCGGCATCCTGGTGCAGCAGTCGGAATCGCCGCTGGCGCATCTTGGCCTGATCAGGGAAATGCGTGAGTCGATGCGCGCCAGCGGCTTCACCGCCACCCGCACCCTGACGTTCCCGCAGCCCTGCTATCCGACCGGCTGGTGGAGTTGCACCATGGCGCGCAAGGAGGCCGACCTCGGCGCCTTCCGCGAGCGCGGCGCCGCGACCAAGCAGTTCGCCACCCGCTACTACAACGCCGACATCCACCGCGCCGCGCTGGCGCTCCCCGAGTTCATGCGCGAAGCGCTCTGAGGCCGGCATCCGGGATCGGGCTTGGGGATGGGGTGGAGCGTGGATCGGGCTCCGAGGCGGCGCGCGGTCGACAACGCTTCGGAGCCGCCGCTCGCCCGGTTCCCGACGCTCCGTCTCCCGTTCCCGCGCCGCGCAGCGGCGCCGCAGGCGCGAAAGGTCAGAACAGGCGGTTGCGGACGGCCGGCAGCACCACGATCAACAGCGTCGCCACCGGCCCCAGCAGCAGCGACAGGAAGAACCACAGCAGGCCACTGCGGTTCTTGCCCTGCGCCAGCCCGGCATTGATCAGCGCCAGCGTGCCCCAGCCGACGAAATAGGGTGCTCGCGCGCCGGCGAGCCAGAATGCGGGATCCATCAGGCCTCCAGGACAGCAACAGCGGCCCCCGTGGTTGCCGCCATCCATGCGGTGCAGGCGCCGGTTCCGCCAGGCGGCGAAGCCATGCCCGCCGGGAGCGGAACGGCCCCAGTGTATGAATTCCGCCGAGCGCTGCTGTTAAATCGGTGTTGCTCCGCGGCACGCGGGCCGACGTTGCAGGGGCGGCTCGCCTCGCCTCAGTCGCGTTCCTTGAGGGCGATGGCCTTGATGCCGGCCGCGCTGAGCTTGTCCTTGGCCGCCTCCAGCGTGGCCGCCGAGGTGTAGGGGCCGAGGCGTACGCGGTTCCAGGTGTTGCCGTTGATGGTGACCGGCTCGATGTGGGCGACGAACCCAAGCAGCGCAAGCCGCGCCTTCACCGCCTCGGCGTCGGCCGAGTTGGGGAAGGAGCCCGCCTGCAGCAGGTAGCCGCCGCCGCCACCGGACGCGGGGCTGCTGCTGCCGGGCGCGCTGCTGTCGCCTTCGGCGCGCGCGCGCGCCGAGAGTTCGGCGTCGGGAATCACCACGTCCTTCTCCGGCAGCACGGAGTAGAAGTCGTAGCTGCGCTCGGTCCTGGCCTCGTCGGCAATGCCCGGGTCGCTGGGCTTGGCGGCGGTGGCGTGCGGATTGGGCACCGGCACGTCACCGCGGCGGAGGTTCGGCGCGCGGCCGGTCATGAACACGGCAGTCGCGAGGACCGCGCCAAGCAGCACGCCAAGGCACAGCCACACCCAGCCCGGCCATCCGCCCTGGTTGCGCACCGCCTGTCGACCCTTGCCAGCCATCACATCGTCTCCGGGGCGCCGAGGCCCAGCAACTCCAGCCCATTGTTCAACACTTGCCGCGTCGCCACCACCAGTGCCAGCCGCGCGTCGCGCAAATCGTCGTCGTCGACCAGGAACTGGTGCGAGTTGTAATACGTGTGGAAAGCCTGCGCCAGTTCGCGCAGCCAGCCCGCCAGGAGATGCGGCTCGAGGTTGGCGGCGGCGGCCTCGACGATCTCCGGGTAGCGCGACAGCTCGACCATCAGCGCCTGCTCGTGCTCGTTGTCCAGCCGGGGGAGTTTCGCGAGTCCGTTGTCGAGGTCAAAACCGAGGCCCTTCTCTTCGCGCTGGCGCAGCACGCTGCAGACGCGGGCGTGTGCGTACTGGATGTAGTAAACCGGGTTGTCGTTGGACTGCGAGCGGGCCAGGTCGACGTCGAACACCAGCTGCGAGTCGGCCTTGCGCGCAACCAGGAAATAGCGCGTGGCATCGCGGCCCGCCTCGTCGATCAGGTCGCGCAAGGTGACGTAGCTGCCGGCGCGCTTGGAGATCTTCACCTCCTCGCCGCCCTTGAGTACCGTCACCATCTGGTACAGCAGGTAGTCCGGGTAACCCTTCGGGATGCCGCAGTCCAGCGCCTGCAGGCCGGCCTTCACGCGCGCCAGCGAGCCATGGTGGTCGGCGCCGAGCACGGTGATGGCCTGCGCATAACCGCGCTGCCACTTGCTGCGGTGGTAGGCGACGTCGGGCACGAAATAGGTGTAGCTGCCGTCGGACTTGCGCATGACGCGGTCCTTGTCGTCGCCGAAGTCCGTTGTCTTCAGCCAGAGTGCGCCATCCTGCTCGTAGGCGTGCCCGTGGGCGGCCAGCTCGCGCACGGTCTCGTCGACCTCGCCATCCGCGTACAGCGACGACTCGAGGAAGTAGACGTCGAAGCCGACGCCGAATGCCTTCAGGTCGAGGTCCTGCTCGTGGCGCAGCCAGGCGACGGCGAACACCCGGATCGCGTCGAGGTCGCCGACGTCGCCGCTGGCGCTGACGCGCCTGCCGTCGGCTTCGACCGAGGCGCCGTCGAGGTAGGCACGCGCCAGCTCGGCAATGTAGTCGCCGCGGTAGCCGCCCTCGGGCCAGGCCTCGTCTTCCGGCGTGATGCCGCGCGCACGGGCCTGCACCGATACGGCGAGGTTGGCGATCTGCACGCCGGCGTCGTTGTAGTAGAACTCGCGCGTCACGCTGCAGCCGGTGGCTGCCAGCAGGCGGCTGACGCAGTCGCCGATGACCGCGTTGCGGCCGTGGCCGACATGCAGCGGCCCGGTGGGGTTGGCGGAGACGAACTCGACGCCGACGCTGCGGCCGTTGCCGCTGTCATTGCGGCCGTAGCCGGCGCCCTGCTCCAGCACGCGCCGCACTTCGTCGTGCCAGGCCTCGCCGGCCAGCGTGATATTGATGAAGCCGGGGCCGGCGATCTCGACCCGCTCGACCATCCGGTCTGGCGGCAGCTCGGCCGCGATCGCCTGGGCCAGCTCCCGCGGGGGGCGCCGCGCCAGGCGCGCCAGCGCCATCGCCGCGTTGCTGGCAAAGTCGCCGTGCGCCCGGTCGCGGGTGCGTTCCAGCGTGGTCGGCGGCAGCTCGCCCGCCGGCAGCTCGCCGCGCTGCTGCATTGCGCGCAGCGTGCCGGCGATCCATTGCTCAAGGGAGTCTTTCACGAAGCGGCCACGGCGATCACGGCCCGCCATGGTAATGCAGCATGCCGCGCCGCGGGAACGCCCGCCGCCTGCGCGGGCACCAGCGTGCCCGCTCAGATAAGGCCGCGGGCGGCCATCGAGGTGGGCTTGCCGGCGCCGACCACCAGGTGGTCGAGCACGCGCACGCCGACCAGCCGCAGCGCGTCGCGCAGCTCGCGCGTGATGGCGCGGTCGGCGGCGCTCGGCTCGGCCACGCCGGACGGATGGTTGTGGGCGAAGATCACCGCTGCGGCGTTGTGTTTCAGGCAGGCGCGTACCACCTCCCGCGGGTGCACGCTGGCGCCGTCAATGGTGCCGCGGAACAGCTCCTCGAACTCCAGCACCCGGTGGCGGTTGTCAAGGAACAGGCAGGCGAACACCTCGTAGGGCAGGTGGGCCAGGCGTGCCTTGACGAAGCGTGCGCTGTCGTCGGGATTTGCCAGCGAGGGCAGTTGGCGCAGCTCCTCGCCCAGCGCGCGCCGCGCCAGTTCCAGCGTCGCCGTCAGCCGCGCGCGCTTGGCCGGCCCGAGGCCGGCGGTGGGCGCCACGCGGCTGCCCAGCAGTGTTGACAGGCTGCCGGCGGTACACAGCAGTTCGCGGCCAAGATCGACCGCGCTCTTGCCGCGCACGCCACTACCAAGCAACACGGCCAGCAACTCGGCGTCGCTGAGGGCGGCGGGGCCGCGGGCCAGCAGGCGCTCGCGCGGGCGTTCGTGGGTCGGCCAGGTCTGGATGCTCATGGTGCAATGATGCGCGGCGGCAGCGTTGCCGCGCAGCGGGCGCAGCGCCGGTTTCGGGTAAGCTTTGTTCCCCGCCGCACGTCAGGGTTCTCCGACCGCACGCTGCCATGACCCTCGCCGACCGCCGCATCGTGCTTGGCATCTCCGGAGGCATCGCCGCCTACAAGGCCTGCGAGCTGTGCCGGGCGCTGCGCCGCGGCGGCGCGGAAGTGCGCGTGGTGCTGACGGCGGGTGCCGAACACTTCGTCACCGCCACCAGCCTGCAGGCGCTCAGCGGCCAGCCGGTGCGCAGCAGCCTGTGGGACGCCGCGGCCGAGGCGGCGATGAGCCACATCGAGCTGGCGCGCTGGGCCGAGCGGATTATCGTCGCGCCGGCGTCGGCCGACACCATGGCGCGTCTTGCACATGGCCTGGCGGACGATCTGCTGGCCACCATCTGCCTGGCCAGCGAAGCGCCGCTGCTGCTGGCGCCGGCGATGAACCGGTTGATGTGGGCGCACCCGGCGACCCAGGCCAACGCAGAGGCCCTGCGCCAGCGCGGCGTGCGCTTGCTGGGTCCGGCGCAGGGCGACCAGGCCTGCGGCGAGGTCGGGCCGGGCCGCATGCTGGAGCCGGAGGCAATCGCCGCCGCGGTCGAGGCCAGCTTCGCAGCCCACGACATGGCGGGGCTGCGCCTGCTGGTCAGCGCCGGGCCGACGCTCGAAGACATTGACCCGGTTCGTTATCTGGGGAATCGCAGTTCCGGCCGCATGGGCTTCGCGGTGGCTGCGGCCGGTGCGGCGCGCGGCGCGCGGGTCACGCTGGTGGCCGGGCCGGTGGCGCTGGACACGCCCGCCGGCGTCGCGCGGCGCGTAGACGTGCGCAGCGCGGCGCAGATGCGCGCGGCCATGCACGCGGCGGTCGCCGAGGCCGACATCGTGGTGGCGGCCGCGGCGGTCGCCGACTACCGCCCGCGCGAGGCGCTGGCACAAAAGCACAAGCGCGGCGACGGGCCGCTGACACTGGAGTTGGTCGAGAACCCCGACATCCTGGCGGAGCTGGCGGCGGCGCGGCCACGGCCGTTCCTGGTCGGCTTTGCCGCCGAAACGGAGCGCATGGCCGAGCATGCGCAAGCCAAGCTGGCGGCCAAGGGCGTGGACATGGTCGCCGCCAACAGCGTTGCCGACGGCTGCGGCTTCGACCAGCCCGACAATGCGCTCGAGCTGTACTGGCCCGGCGGTTCGCGCTCATTGCCGGCGGCGCCGAAAGGCGCTCTGGCGCACAGCCTGCTGGACGCCGTGATGGAACGCTGCCGCGCATGATCGACGTGCAGCTGAAAATCCTCGACCCGCGCCTCGGCGACAGCATCGCGCTGCCCGAATACGCCAGCAAGCACGCCGCGGCGATGGATTTGCGCGCGGCGCCGGAGGCACCGCTGACGCTGGCGCCGGGCGAGAGCGCACTGGTTCCGACCGGGCTGGCCATCCACATCGGCGACCCCGGATACTGCGCCCTGGTCCTGCCGCGCTCGGGGCTGGGCCACAAACATGGCCTGGTGCTGGGCAACCTGGTCGGGCTGATCGATGCCGATTACCAGGGGCCCTTGATGATTTCGTGCTGGAATCGTGGCGTGCGCGCTTTTACCATCGAGCCGGGAGATCGCATCGCACAACTGCTGTTGCAGCCGGTGCCGCGGGTCCGCTGGCAGCGCGTGGATGCGTTCGCGCCCAGCGACCGTGGCGAGGGCGGCTTCGGTTCCACCGGCGTCGGCTGACGCCGCCAAGCCACGACTCGGGACGCTTTGGTGACACCTCATTCCCCCTTCTGCCAAGCAGCACCAGCGGCACCCGGCGGGAGCGCACGCTGATGGCGGCGCTGCGCGGACGCAGGCGCGATCCCGATGCCGCACCGGCGGCGGACGGCGCTGGCGGCGGCAGTCCGCGCCGCGTGGCCTGGCGCCTGTGGCTGCGTTCGGTGCAGCGCACCCTGCTTGTTGCCCTGCTGGTGGCGGGTGTGCTGTTCTTCGTGCTGCAGGCGAACCTGTTGAGCCAGCAGCAGCAGGCCTCGGCCGCTCTGCACGACAGCGTGCAGCGCGCGGCGCAGGCGCTGGCCAAACCGCTGGCGGCGGCACGCACCGCGGTGACCACGGCGACCGCCGACCCGCAGGTGATGGCAGCCCTGGCGCAGGAGCCTGACGCGAACCTCGACGAGGCGCAGAAACGCCTGCAGGCGCTGTTGCCGGAGGCGCAAAGCGTCGCAGTGCATGGGCCGCACCTGCAAGTTCTGCTGCATGCCAACCTCGCCAAGCTCGGTTACATCAGGGCCGCCCAGCTGGCGCGTGCTCAAAGCGGCGGCGACATCCAGGTTGGCGTCGTCGGCCACGAGGACCAACAGCACAGCATCAGCATCGTGCAGCCGCTGGTTCGCGATGGCAGCATCGCAGGATACGCGGCCGTCGATCTGCCCTTTGCGCCGCTGGTCAAGGTGTTTGCGGGCTTGCCGATGGCGCGCGGACGGGTGGCGCTGCGGCTGGGCAATCGCGACGACGCCGCCGTGCTGCTCGAGCGCGGCGAGGCGGCGCGAGGTGACGGCGAGGCGGACGAAATGATCCACATCCCGGACACCGGCCTGTGGCTGAGCGACGCCGCGCCGCCCTCGGCGGCGATGTTGCCGGATCGCTTTCCGCCGGCACTCGCCTGGGCGCTGGCGATTGCTTGCCTGCTCGGTGCATTGGCGGTGGCGGCCGGGCGCCGGCGGTTGCTCGCCTTGGGCCGGGCGCTGCAAGGCCGCGGTCGCCACGGTGCGGCGGAGCCCACGTTGGCGCAGGTGCTGAACCAGCCGCCCGCGACACCGGCCGGCGCCGGCGCCACGGCTGTACCGGGCGACGCTGCGGCCGCCAGCGACGAACCGGCCGCGGCCGCCTCGGCCACGGTATCGGCCGGGCCGCCGGTGCCGGTGCCTGGCGTGCCGCTGGAGCGCGACATCTTCCGCGCCTACGACATCCGCGGCGTCTGCGGCAGCACGCTGGACCCCGGCATCGCGCACTTGATTGGCCGCGCCGTCGGCAGCGTGATGCACGAGCAGGGGCTGAGCGAGATCGTGGTCGGCCGCGACGGCCGGCTGTCCGGGCCGGAGCTGGCCGAGGCGCTGGGCGAGGGCCTGCGCGCCAGCGGCATCGACGTCATCGATATCGGCGCGGTGCCGACGCCGGTGGTGTACTTCGCCTGCTTTCAGCTCAACACGGGCTGCGGCGTGGCCGTGACCGGCAGCCACAACCCGCCCGACTACAATGGCTTCAAGGTCGTGGTCGGCGGCGTGACCCTGGCCGGCGAGGCCATCCAGGACCTTTATGCGCGTATCTCCGAAGGCCGCTTCAGCGAGGGCCGCGGTGCGCTGCGCCATGTGGAGATTGCGGACGACTACATCCAGCGGATCGCCTCCGACGTGCAGATCGAGCGGTCGCTGAAGGTGGTGGTCGACTGCGGCAACGGCATCGCCGGTGCCATCGCGCCGCAGCTGCTGGAGGCGATCGGTACTGACGTGGTACCACTGTACGACGAGGTTGATGGCAGCTTCCCCAATCACCATCCGGACCCGTCGGATCCGCGCAACCTCGACGACCTCATCCTCGCCGTGAAGCACCAGGAGGCGGACCTTGGCATCGCTTTCGACGGCGACGGCGACCGTCTCGGCGTGGTCACCCGCGAAGGCGAGATCATCTACCCCGATCGCCTGCTGATGCTGTTCGCCATCGACGTGCTGGCACGCGATCCGGGCGCCACCATCATCTACGACGTCAAGTGCACCGGCCACCTGCAGTCGGTGATATTGCGCCAGGGCGGCAGCCCGCTGATGTGGAAGACCGGCCACTCGTTGGTCAAGGCCAAGATGCGCGAAACCGGCGCCGCGCTGGCCGGCGAAATGAGCGGCCACTTCTTCTTTGCCGAACGCTGGTACGGCTTCGACGACGGCATGTACGCGGCGGCCCGGCTACTGGAGATCATCGCCGGCGATGCCCAGGGGCGGGCGCCCGAGGCGATTTTCGCCACCCTGCCCAAGGGTGTTTCGACCCCGGAACTTCACATTGCGATCGACGACGGACCCGGTTTCGTCGAGCGCCTGCGCGAGCGGGCGCAGTTCGACGAGGCACGGCTGACCACCATCGACGGCGTGCGTGCCGACTGGCCCGATGGCTGGGGCCTGGTGCGGGCATCGAATACCACGCCGGTCTTGGTGCTGCGCTTCGACGCCGACGACGAGGCCGCGCTGGAGCGCATCGAAGCCGTGTTCCGCGCACAGCTGCTGGCGCTGAAGCCTGACCTCAAGCTGCCGTTCTGAGCAGGGAGCAGTGAGGCGACAGGCCCGCAAGGGTTGCCGGGCAGGCCGGATGCAGCGTCCCGCGCCTCACGGGTCGACGCTGGCGGCGTCGGCCGGCGCCGCGATGGTGGCCGCGGCGCCCGGGGTGCCGGCGGATGCGGCAGGCGCCGGGCGCAGCGTGCGGTAGTGCGCCAGCTGTGTCTGTGCCTGGTTGTTGTAGACCTCCAGCTCCGCCTGCTTCTTCTGCAGCCAGCCGCGCTGCTTGCGCACCACGGCGCGCTGGGCGTCTACCTTGGTGCGCAGCGCCTTGGGCACGGGCTTGCCGCGCTCGCTGTAGCCGGCGGCCTGGTCGAGCAGGCTGGCCAACGCGTCGAGCTGGCTCTTCATGTTCTGGCGGATGGAAGCGATGCTGTTGCCGAGCATCTTCTTGCGCGCCTCCTGGCTGCTGACCAGGTCGGCCTCCGTCGGGTAGGCCAGCAGCAGCTGCTCGTCATTGCGGCGCTGCTTGCGCGCTGCAGCGGCCGCTTCGGCGGCGGCCTTGGCCGCGGCGATCTGCTCGGGCGTGCGGGTGCCATTGACATGGCGCAGCACACGGCCGTAGTCGTCGATCAAGTCATAGCCGAACCGCGAGGCGTCGGCGGGCAACATGTCGCTGATGTGCAGATGCCCGGCGCCGTCGGTCCAGCGGTAGCGCAGATGGCGGCCGTCATCCTGCTTTTGCTGGGCCGCCAGGGCCGCCGTCGACAGCAGGGCCAGCAGCAGCAGGCACAGGAAACGGGTCAGCTTGGGCAGCATGCGGCTCTCCGCGGGGTCGGGTGACGGTCCGGCGCCAGCATAAACGGCATGGCCGGCGAAGACCACGGCCGGCGGCTCAAAGTGCCAACCGGCTGGCCCGCGCCGCTGCTGGTGGTGGCGCCTGGCCCCCGCCTGCGGCGCTGGGCCGGCTTGCGGTCGAGCCGCATCGACTCAGGGTCCGGCGGCGCTGCCGTAGCGGCGGCGATAGTCGGCCAGCGCCGCGTGTTCCGTCGCCTGCAGCGGTTGCTCGGCCGTCCAGGCCAGCAGGTCGTCCAGCGTGGCGATGGCGATCACCGGGATGCCATGCTCGGCAGCCAGTTCCTGCGTCGCCGACCGCTGCCCGCGGCCGCGCTCCTGGCGGTCCAGCGCCACCAGCAGTCCGGCCGGCGTCGCGCCTTGCGCCTCGATCGTCGCGAGGGCCTCGCGCGCCGCGGTGCCGGCGGTCACCACATCGTCAACCACCAGCACGCGGCCGGCCAGTGGCGCGCCGACCAGCGTGCCGCCTTCGCCGTGGTCCTTGGCCTGCTTGCGGTTGTAGGCCCAGGGCAGGTCGCGGCCGTGGTCACGGGCCAGTGCGATGGCGGTCGCGGCGGCCAGCGTGATGCCCTTGTAGGCGGGCCCGAACAGCATGTCCACCGCCAGCCCCGCATGCAGCAGGGCCTCGGCATAGGCCCTGCCGAGCGCGGCCAGCCCGCTGCCGCTGTCAATCGCGCCGAGGTTGAAAAAATAGGGGCTGCGGCGGCCTGACTTCAGCGTGAAGTCGCCGAAGCGAAGCACGCCGCGGTCCAGGCACAGGTCGAGAAACGCGCGTTGGTGGTCAAGCATGATCGGCGCCGGCGGTCGGAGGGCAGGCTCCGATGATACGACCTGCGCCGGCGCCGTTCGTCAGCGTGCTTCCGGGCATGGTCGCCGGTCACGTGATCCGATACGCTGTCGGCTGCCTTCGCTTCACGACACACGATGCGTATCGTCAGCCTCAACGCCAACGGCATCCGCTCGGCCGCCCGCAAGGGCCTGTTCGAATGGTTCGGCAACCACGACGCCGACGTGCTCTGCCTGCAGGAAACCAAGGCCCACGAGCACCAGCTGGTCGACCCGCTGTTCCGCCCGGCTGGCCACCACTGCCATTTCCACGATGCGCGCTGCAAGAAGGGCTACAGCGGCGTGGCCATCTACGCACGGAACCAGCCGGATGCGGTGCTGACGACACTCGGCCGCGAGGATTTCGACTGCGAGGGGCGCTACATCGAGGCCCGCTTCGGCAACTTGTCCGTGGTTTCGCTGTATCTCCCCTCGGGCTCGTCCGGCGAGGAGCGCCAAGGTTACAAGTTCCGCATCATGCAATGGTTCGCCGGCGTCCTCGACGGCTGGTTGGCGAGCGGCCGCGACTACGTGATCTGCGGTGACTGGAACATCGTCCGTTGCGAGCTCGATATCCACAACTGGAAGTCAAACCAGAAGAACTCCGGCTGCCTGCCGGAGGAGCGCGCCTGGCTCAACCAGCTGTGTGACACGCGTGGCTGGGTCGACAGCTACCGCACCCTGCGCGCCGACGGCCGGGACTACACCTGGTGGTCCAACCGCGGCCGCGCGCGCGAGAACAACGTCGGCTGGCGCATCGACTACCAGTTGGCGACGCCGGGCCTGGCCAAGCGCCTGCGCGATTGCTCGATCTACCGCGAGCAGCGCTTCTCGGACCACGCGCCCTACACCGTGGACTACGCCGAGTGACAGCGCCGGGCAAGGCACGCTACAAGGGCTGGCGCGGCATACTCGCCGCCTTCGCCACGCCTTCCGCGGGCACGCTGTGTGCGCTTGGCTTCGGTTCGGGGCTACCGTTCCTGCTGGTCGGCTACACGCTGTCGATCTGGCTGCGCGAGTCAGGGCTGGAACTGGGCGCGATCGGGCTGCTGAGCTACGTCAGCCTGTTTTACGTCTTCAAGTTTCTCTGGGCGCCGCTGCTGGACCGCTGGAAGGCGCCGCTGCTGGGCGCGCTCGGTCGCCGCCGCGGCTGGCTGGTGCTGGCGATCGTGGTGCTGAGCGCGGCGCTGGCGGGGATGGGTGCGGTCGGTCCATCGCAGTTGGGGCTGTTCATCGCGCTGGCGGCGCTCACGGCCTTTGCCGGCGCCACCCAGGACACCATGGTCGATGCCTACCGCATCGAGATCGCGCCGGTCGAGGCGCAGGCAGCGTTGGCCGCCACCTACACCCTGGGCTACCGCTTCGGGCTGATCCTCTCGGGTGCCGGCGCCCTGTACATCGCAGCGCTGGGCGGATGGCGCCTGGCCTACTTCAGCATGGCCGGCGCGCTTCTGATCCCGCTCGCCACCGCCCTGATTGCCCGCGAACCGCCCCTCGGGCGGGCGCTCCGCCGGCCGGCCTTCGCTGAAGCCTTCGCCGAGCCGTTCAAGGATTTTTTCCGGCGCTACGGGCTGCTGGTGGGCATCGCGCTGCTGGTGTTCGTCGGCCTGTTCAAGCTGCCGGACCAGATGCTGGGTGCCATCAACGGCCCGTTCTACATCGACACCGGCTACAGCAAGGAGCAGATTGCCACGGTTTCCAAGTTGTACGGCGTCTGGATCGGCATCGGCGGCGCGTTCCTCGGCGGCGTCGCGGTCAGCGCGCTCGGCCTGCGCCGCTCGGTGGTCGTCGCGGCGCTGGCGCTGGCGTTCTCCAACCTGATGTACCTGCTGATGGCGACCCATCCCGGCGCCACCTGGGCGTTTCTCGCCGCCATCTCCGGCGACAACGGCGCGCTCGGCTTCGCGGGCGTGGTCTTGATCGCCTTCCTCTCCAGCCTCACCAGCCGCGATTTCACCGCCACCCAGTACGCATTGCTGAGCTCGCTGGCAAACCTGCCAGGCAAGCTGATCGGCGGCGTCTCCGGCTTCATCGTGCAGGCCTCGAGCTACAGCGCCTTCTACATCATCAGCACGCTGTCGGTGGTGCCGACCCTGCTGCTGTGGTGGTGGCTGGCGCGGCGCGCGCATCTCCTGGCCGGCCCGGAGCCCGCGTCGCCGGCCGGCGACCCGCGGGCCGCCGGCGCAACGGGCGGCTCCGCCAGCGCGCCCGGCTACCGCGAAACCTGAGGCCGACGCGGCCGGCTGCGCGGGCGCGGAACGCCAACCCGGTCAAGATCGCGCCGCGGCCGGGCGTGCCACAATGGTCGGGCGACACGGAGGAGACCACGATGCCCGACATCCTCATCCGCGGCATTGACGACGGCACGGCCGAGCGCATCAAGACGGTCGCGCGCGAACGCCGCTGGTCGATAAACGACGTCATCCTGCACTTGTTGCACCACGGGCTCGGCATCAGGCATGGCGAGCCGTTGCCGGCGCCGCGTATTGCCCATCTTGCCGGCACTTGGGACGCCGAGGAGACGCGCGCCTTCAAGGAGGCGATGGAGAGCTTCGAGCGGGTACCGGAGGGGCGTTTCGCCCACTTCGACCGCTGAGCCGGGCCGTGCGTCAGCGCGGCGCCAGGCTGACGTTGCCGAGCACGCGCGGGCCGCGCGCGCCGGTCACGGCCGGCACATTGCCCGGCCGCCCGGCAAGCCGTTCGCGCGCCAGCCAGGCGAAGGCCGTTGCCTCGACGAAATCGGGATCAATGCCAAGCTCGGCGGTGCTGCGCAGTGGCACCGGCCGCAGTGCGTCGGCCAGTGCGGCCATCAACACGGGGTTGTGCAAGCCGCCGCCGCAGGCCAGGACCTCGCCGGCGTCGCCGGCCTGCGAGGCCACCGCGTCCGCGATGCTGCGAACAGTGAGCATCAGCAGCGTCGCCTGCACATCGGCCGGCGCGGTCTCGGCAACGTGGCGCGCGAGCCAGTCGAGGTTGAACTGTTCGCGGCCGGTGCTCTTGGGCGGCGGTGCGCCGAAATAGGGTTCTTCCAGCAGCCGCGCCAGCAGCTGCGGGTCGGCTTGGCCACTGGCTGCCCAGGCGCCGTCGTCGTCGCGCGGCGTGCCAAGGTGGCGCAGCGCCCACGCGTCCATCAGGCAGCTGGCCGGGCCGGTGTCGAAACCCAGCATCGGCCGGCCCGCCCCCAGCACGCTGACGTTGGCGATGCCGCCGAGGTTGAGCACCACGCGGGTCACATCGCCCGCGTCAAACAGCACGCGGTGCAGGACCGGCAGCAGCGGCGCGCCTTGGCCGCCGGCGGCGACATCGGCGGCCCGGAAGTCGGCGACCACGTCGATGCCGGTGCGCTCGGCAATCAGCGCCGGGTTGCCGATCTGCAAGGTGAAGGGCGGATTGGCACGCGGCCGGTGGCAGAGCGTCTGGCCATGCGAGCCGATGGCGCGCACCGCAGTTGGATGCACGCCCGCCTCCGCCAGCAGTGCAAGCGCCGCCTCGGCGAAGCAGTCGCCGACGCGTGCGTCGAGGCTGCCGAAGTCGTCGAGCGTCATGTGGGCGCTGTCGCGCGCCAGCGCCACGATGCGCTGGCGGAGCTGCGCCGGCCACGGCAGGGTTTGCGCGGCAAGCACCTCGATGCGCGGCTCGAAGCGCGCCAGCACGGCATCGATGCCGTCGGCGCTGGTCCCCGAGATCAGCCCGACATAAAGCGCGTCGTCGCTCACGGCGCCATGGCGCTCAGGGGCTGCGCGGCGCTGGCCGTCCCGCACTGGCGGTCTGCGCGAGCAGCCGCAGGTTGTCGTCCATCACCTTGATCCGGGCCAGCCACGGCGCGGTCGCCGCCTGGAACTTCGCCAGCAGTTTCGGCGCCAGCGGCTGCGGTTTGGGCAGCGTCACCGTCAACGGGTTGACCTGGTGGCCGTGCACGCGCACCTCGTAGTGCAGGTGCGGGCCGGTTGCCAGCCCCGACATGCCGACATAGCCGATCACCTGGCCCTGGTGCACGTGGCTGCCGACGTGCAGGCCCTTGGCGTAGCGCGACATGTGCGCGTAGGCGGTGGAGTAGGTGTTGTTGTGCTTGATCAGGATGAAGCGGCCAAAGCCGTGCACGCGGCCGCGGATCTTGATCACGCCGTTGCCGGCGGCGTGGATGGGCGTGCCGCGTGGGGCGGCGTAGTCGACGCCCTTGTGTGCACGCGTGTAACCGAGGATCGGATGCTTGCGCGCCAGGCTGAAGCGCGAGGAGATGCGGCTGAACTTCACAGGCGTGCGCAGCAGCGACTTGCGCAGCGGCCGGCCGTCCTCGTCGTAATAGCCGATGGTGCCGTCGGGCAGGGTGAAGCGGAAGGCGGTGTAGCGCGTCCCCTGGTTGATGAACTCGGCCGCGATGATGTCGCCGTGGTGCAGCAGCATGCCGTCGCGGTAGATGTTGTCGTAGATGACCGTGAAGCGGTCGCCGTCGCGGATGCTCTTGATGAAGTCGATGTCGTACTTGAAGACCTCCGCCATCTCCATGACCATCGCTTCGCTCATGCCGGCACGCACGCCGGCGCCGAACAGCGAGCCGTGGATCACGCCATGGGCAATCGCCAGGCGATGCTCGATGGCCCGGGGGTGCACGCTCTGGCTGACGTCCTCGCCATCGACGCTGACGGTGACGCGGTGCGCTTCGTCACGTTCGAAACGCAGTGCCTTGAGCGCGCCGTGCTGGTCGAGCAGGAAGCCGAGCTCGTCGTGCGGGTGCAGGTTTTCCAGCGCCTGCGCGTCGTCCTCGGAGAGGTTCTCGAGGATGCGCTGCAGGTCGCCGTACCCCAGCCCCTCGGCGTCGAAGATCTGCGACAGCGTCTGCCCGCTACGGACCTCGACACGTTGCCATGCCGGAGCGGCCGGCGCGGCCGGCGCGGCCGCCGTCAGCGCGGGCAGGGCCAGCGGGACGTTGCGCATGGGTGCCTTCGGCGTGCCGATGACGTTGGCGGTGGCCGGAATGGCGAAGGCAACGACCAGCACAAGCGCACAAGCCGTCATCACCACATGCTCACGCCACCAGCCGATACGCTCGCCTGCGGCGTCGCGCTGCCAGGGCCAGTGGCGCGCCGCGTCGGCAAAATGCCACGCACGAGATGCTCGCGCGGCCCCGGCGCGCTCGCGCCGCATCCCCGTGTTGGCCCCCTCACTCATGGCTCATGATCGCATTCCGGCAGCGCGGCCCGTACCATAGCCGCCAAATCGAAAGGCCGTCAATGACCGGTGTCGCAAACCGGCACTTCCGGGGCCTCGATGTCAGGCAGCCCCGGATCAGCCGCAAACGCGCGGTCGTCGTGGTCGCGGTGGCAGCCGGCGACAATGGAAGCGGAGAGCATGGGCGAACTGGAGCAGGCGCTGGCGGTCATTGGCCGCGGTGCCGACGAAATCATCAAGCTGGACGAGCTGCGCGCGCGGCTGCAGCGTGGCCAGCCGCTGCGGGTCAAGGCCGGGTTCGACCCGACGGCGCCCGACCTGCACCTCGGGCACACGGTGCTGCTCAACAAGATGCGCCAGTTCCAGGACCTGGGCCACACGGTGATTTTCCTGATTGGCGATTTCACCGGCATGATCGGCGACCCCACCGGCAAGAACGTGACGCGCAAGCCGCTGACGCCCGCCGCAGTCAAGGCCAATGCCGAGACCTACGCCAGCCAGGTTTACAAGGTGCTTGACCGTGGACGCACCGAGCTGCGCTTCAACTCCGAGTGGTTCGGCGCCATGACCGCCGCCGACATGGTCCGGCTGGCTGCACAGCACACGGTTGCGCGCATGTTGGAGCGCGACGACTTCGCCAAGCGTTACAAGGCGCAGCAGCCGATCGCCATCCACGAGTTCCTCTACCCGCTGGTCCAGGGCTACGATTCGGTGGCGCTGAAGGCGGACGTCGAGCTCGGCGGAACAGACCAGAAGTTCAACCTGCTGATGGGCCGTGCGCTGCAGGAGCATCACGGCCAGCCACCGCAGATCGTCCTGACCATGCCGCTGCTGGAGGGCCTGGACGGCGTCAACAAGATGTCCAAGTCGCTGGGCAACTACATCGGCATCGACGAGCCCGCCATCGACATCGTCACCAAGACGATGAAGGTGGGCGACGACTTGATGTGGCGCTGGTTCGAGCTGCTGAGCTTCGATGTGTCGCTGGAAGAACTGGCGGCGATGAAGCGCGAGGTGGAAGCCGGCCAGCTCAACCCGCGCGACGCCAAGCTGCGCCTGGCGCGTGAACTGGCGGCGCGCTTCCATGGCGCGGCCGCCGCCGAGCAGGCGGTCGCCGGCTGGCATGCGGTGGTTCGTGGCCAGGGCGACACCTCGTTGCTGCCGCTCAACGAGATCGAGGTCCCTGCCGAAGGCCTGCGCCTGCCGGCGCTGCTGAAGGCGGCGGGGCTCGCCAGCAGCAACACCGAGGCCACCCGCAAGCTCAAGGAGCGTGCCGTGCGCATCGACGCGGCGGTCGTCGAGGACGGGCAACGGGTGTTCGCGCCCGGTTTCGAGGGCGTGCTGCAGGTCGGCAAGCGCAACTTCGCCCGCGTGCGCCTTACGCATGCGGATTGAGCCATGGCCGACGCGCTCGCCACCGCCGTTCCGCAGCTGCTCCTGCTTGGCAACGTGCTGCTGGCGATGGTGCTCGGCGGCGCAATCGGCTTCGAGCGCGAGGCCGCCGAGCGGCCGGCCGGCCTGCGCACGCACATGCTGCTCGGGGCCGCGGCCGCGCTGCTGGTCGGCCTGGGCGACCCGCTGATCAGCTACTTCGGCGCGCAGGGCCATGGCGTCACGTTGCGTGTCGACCCGATGCGGCTGGTCGAGGCAGTGGTCACGGCGGTCGGCTTCCTCGGTGCCGGCACCATCTTCCGCCACCACGGCAAGCAGGCCGTGGTGGGGCTGACCACCGCGGCGTCCATGTTGATGGTCGCCGCCATCGGCATTTCGATCGGCCTGCGGCAGTACGTGTTGGCGGTGGGCGTCACCGTCTTCACCTTGCTGGTGCTGCGCATCCTGCGGCGTTTCGAGGCGGCCTTCAAGGCTCGCGGCGGGCGCGCCTGAGCGCGCATCCGCCGCTGTGCGCAGCGCGGCTTGGCGAGTCCCTTGCCAAACCCGTGGTGGCTCACTATAGTTCGCGCCCCGGCCGTCCGCCGGTCCTCGCTTCGACGCACGTTCCGCAGTTCGCGCAGCTGTTGACGAAGGCCAAAAGCGGTGTACAATGGGCGGCTAGCTCGGGCGAAATGCCCGGGGCGCGGCGGAGCGATCCGCGGCGGTCGTGATGATCCTTGACAGTGTGCGCAGGTAACTTGTGTGGGCGTCTTGCGGGGCGAAAGTCCAAGAGCAAGAACGTCCAACCTAGACCCAAGTGATTCAG
>DASSBG010000006.1:0-5371 GCA_035699085.1 Rhodanobacteraceae bacterium | reverse complement strand
GTTTGCAGGAAGGACAGGCTGCCGTCGTAGAGGCCGATGCGGGCGCCGAAGGGATGGTCGCCGAGCGGCGAGAGCGCCTGGTCCACCTTCGTCAGGTCGGCGTATTCCTGCTCCGGCGTGTGGGTGCTCGTGGCCCAGGCCGCAAGCGGGACCAGCAGCGCCAGCCCCAGGCTCAGAACCGCGCGCAGCCCAAAGCTGCGCGCCCCCGAAAGAATCCGTCCTTTGCGCATCATGCGCCCCCTCCTATTGTTGATGTCCACGTTCCCGAGCCTAGCAGCACAACAAGAACGATTACAACCATTACGCCTATTCAAAAAATGGATATACCTTCCATGGCCGCTCTACCGTCAGCAGGCGGCCATGCGCAAATCCGTCAATCGACCGGAGTATCGTCACGTCCTTGACTGCCTGACGCAGATTCGCCATGACGCAATGCTGACGCAGACCGATCTGGCAGCGAGACTTGATCGAACTCAAGCCTTCGTATCCTCGGTGGAGCGGGGAATTCGGCGCATGGATCTGTTGCAGGTTTACGACTGGTGCCACGCCTGTGGGACTGATTTGTCGAGCTTGGGCGCCATGCTTGACCAGCGCCTGGCGTAGCGTCCGGCGTGTACCGCCATCCGCTGTAGGGATTGGCCGCGTCGGCGGCGCGCGGGATGGCGCGGGCGGCGGTTCCTCTTTACTCTTTGCCGGCGGCGTGGCCGGGTGGCCGCGCCGACCGCCGCCAGCCGTGCGGCGCCACCCGCGCAGGAGCCGCCATGCCCATCGACATCATCCACACCGACAAGGCACCCGCCGCCATCGGGCCGTATTCGCAGGCCGTGAGGGCCGGGGACACCGTCTATTTCTCCGGGCAGATCCCGCTTGACCCGTCCAGCGGCGCCATGGTCGAGGGCGACGTGGAGGCGCAGGCGCGGCGGGTGTTCGAGAACCTTGCCGCGGTGGCCGCCGCCGCCGGTGGCTCGCTGGCCAGCATTGTGCGCGTCGGCATCTACGTCACCGACTTGGCCAGCTTCGCCACCGTCAACGCGGTGATGGCCGAGTATTTCCAGGCGCCCTGGCCGGCGCGCTCGACCATTGAAGTCGCGGCGCTGCCGAAGGGCGCCGTGGTCGAGGTCGACGCGATCATGGTGCTGGGCTGAGCGACGATGGCGGCACGCGCCGTCGCCGGACGCACGCCTGAGGGCGGCAACGCCGCGGTTACAGCGCTGGCCGGCGTCGGCCCGGCGCTGGCCTCGGCGCTGGCCCGCCTCGGCGTCGAACGCGTCCAGGATTTGTGGTTCCACCTGCCGCTGCGCTACGAGGACCGCACCCGCATCACCCCGATCGCCGCGGCGCGGCCGGGCATGCGGGTGCAGGTCGAGGGCGCGATCGAGGCGGTCGAGGCC
Source organism: Rhodanobacteraceae bacterium (assembly GCA_035699085.1). Lineage (GTDB taxonomy): Bacteria > Pseudomonadota > Gammaproteobacteria > Xanthomonadales > Rhodanobacteraceae > DASSBG01. The sequence continues at coordinate 3,980 of DASSBG010000006.1, read as the reverse complement.
GGCTTCCGCTTTCGCCGCCAGTTGCAGGTGGCCATCAGCGACGATTCGCGCGGCACCATGGTGCTGCGTTTCTTCCACTATCACCGCTCGATGAGCGAGCGGCTGCGGCCGGGGCAGCGGCTGCGCTGCTACGGCGAAGCGCGCTGGGGCATGCATGGGCCGGAGATGGTGCACCCAACCTGGCAGGTGGTGCGCCCGGGTGCGCCGCTGGAGCAGCGCCTGACGCCGGTCTATCCAACCACCGAGGGGCTCGGCCAGAAGCGCCTGGCGACGCTGATCGACAAGGCGCTGGCCTGTTTGCCGCCGGCGGCGGAGCTGGAACTGCTGCCGGCCGCGCTGCTGGAGCCGCTGCAGCTGAGTGGTCTGCGCGAGGCGCTGGAGTGCGTGCATCGGCCGCCGGCCGGGGCCGACCTTGCGGCGCTGGCCGAGGGGCGGCATCCGGCGCAGCGGCGGCTGGCCTTCGAGGAACTGCTGGTCAATCACCTCGCCCTGAAGATGCTGCGTCGGCGCGTGCGCCGTCACCACGCGCCGCCGTTGCAGGGCGATGGCAAGCTGCGCGAGGCGCTGCGCGGGCGGCTGCCCTTTGCCCTGACCGCGGCGCAACAGCGCGTGGCGGCGGAAATCGAAGCCGACCTCGGGCGCCCCAAGCCGATGCTTCGCCTGGTGCAGGGCGATGTCGGCAGCGGCAAGACGGTGGTCGCGGCGCTGTCGGCGCTGGTCGCCATCGAGAGCGGCCGCCAGGCCGCGCTGGTGGCGCCGACCGAGCTGCTGGCCGAGCAGCACCTGCAGACCTTCCGCGGCTGGCTGGAGCCGCTGGGCGTGGAGGTGCAGTGGCTTGCGGGCAAGGTCCTGGGCAAGGCGCGCCAGCAGGCACTTGGCCGCATTGCCGGCGGCGCGCAGATGGTGATCGGCACGCATGCGCTGATGCAGGAGGGCGTGGCCTTCCGCGACCTCGCCCTGGTGATCGTCGACGAGCAGCACCGCTTCGGCGTCGAGCAGCGCCTGGCGCTGAGCGAAAAAGGTGGCCGCGCGGCCAGCGTGCCGCACCAGCTGGTGATGACCGCCACCCCGATCCCGCGCACCCTGGCGATGAGCGCCTACGCCGACCTCGACGTCTCCTCGATCGACGCCCTGCCGCCGGGCCGCACGCCGGTCGGCACCGTGGCCGTGTCCAGCGCCCGTCGCGAAGAGATCATCGAGCGCATCCGCGCGGCCTGCGCCGAGGGCCAGCAGGCGTACTGGGTCTGCACGCTGATCGAGGAGTCCGAGATGCTGGACGCGCAGCCGGCCGAGCGCGCCAGCGAGGAGCTGGCCGCGGCGTTGCCGGTGGAGGTCGGCCTGCTGCACGGGCGCATGAAGCCGGCCGAGAAGCGCGCCGTGATGGACCGCTTCGCCGCCGGCGAAATCGCCGTGCTGGTCGCCACCACCGTGGTCGAGGTCGGCGTCGACGTGCCCAACGCCAGCCTGATGGTGATCGAGAACGCCGAGCGCCTGGGCCTGGCGCAGCTGCACCAGTTGCGCGGCCGGGTCGGCCGCGGCCGGCGTGCCTCGCATTGCGTGCTGCTCTACCACCCACCGCTGTCGGCGCTGGCGCGGCAGCGGCTGGAGGCGATGCGCGAGACCAACGACGGCTTCCGCATCGCCGAGCAGGATCTGGCGTTGCGCGGGCCGGGCGAAGTGCTCGGCACACGGCAGACCGGCGAGGCCGCCTTTCGCGTCGCCGACCTGCTGCGCGACGCCGACCTGCTGCCGGCGGTGCAGCGGGTCGGGGCGGTGCTGCTGAAGGAGCAGCCCGCCGTGGCCGAGCGACTGGTGCGGCGCTGGCTCGGCGCCGCCGCGCGCTACGCCCGCGCCTAGCCGTCGCGGCAGCCGTGTGCCGGCGCGCTCTCCCAGGGCTGCGCGCCGCGCTGCCATCCGCTACCTTGGGCGATTCGGCGCGACCCCGCCGCCCGCTTCCGAGCCGAGTCCCTGCACATGACCGAGCCTGCCACCGCCGCCCCCAGCCTGCTGATCGACACCGACCCGGGCGTCGACGACGCCCTCGCCATCCTGATGGCGCACGCGCACGCCGATGTCGTCGCGCTGTCCGTCGCCGCCGGCAACACCGGGTTGCAGTACACCGTGCGCAACGCCTGCACGCTCGTGGATCTGCTTGACGCCGCCACGCCGGTGTACGCGGGCTGCCCGCTGCCGCTGGTGCGCGCGCCACTGGAGGACGCGGTGCAGGTGCATGGCACCGATGGCTTCGGCGACATCGGCCTGCCGGCACCGGCGGCTGCGCCGCTCGCCGAGCACGCCGCCGCCGCGCTGATCCGCCTGACCCGCGAGCGCCCCGGCGAGCTCACCCTGGTGGCGCTGGCGCCGTTGACCAACATCGCCCTGGCGGTGCGCCTGGATCCGCAACTGCCGCAGCGGGTGAAGCGCCTGCTGGTGATGGGTGGCGCGGTGCACGGCGACGGCAACATCATGCGCACGCCGGCCGAGTTCAACATCGGCTTTGACCCCGAGGCGGCGCACGTGGTGTTCGACGCGTTCCCGAGCCTTGACCTCGTCGACTGGGAGCTGTGCCTGCGGCACGCCTTCGCCGACGAGGACTTCGATGCCTGGCTGGCGGCGGGCGACGCGCGCGCGCGGTTGTTCGGGCGCATCGTCGGCACCGCACGCGGCTACAACGCGGCGCGCGGCCGGCGCGGGCTGGTCGCCGCCGACGCGCTGGCCATGGCCGTCGCGCTGGCCCCGCAGATGGTTACCCGCTGGGCCACGCACCACGTGGACGTCGAACTGGACGGCGGCCTGACCCGCGGCATGACCGTGGTCGACTGGGAGGACCGGCTGGGCCTGCCGGCCAATGCCCGCATCGCCATGGACGTCGATCAGGCGCAGTTTGCCACGCTGGTGCGCAGCGCGTTGGGCGCTTGAAGGCGGAAACCGGGGATCGGGTGGGTGCGCAACCGGCGGCTGGCGAGACGGCGGCGGCCCCTGGCCAAACAGCCACGGCGCGCGGTTGGGTCTTTCGGCGGCATGCGGTCGTGCCGCGCGTCGATCAAGGCCATCGCTGGCCCACGCCCCCTCACCCCAACCCTCTCCCCCGAGCAGGTTCGGGGGAGAGGGAGCTGATTCGCTGCGGCTTCAAGCTGCTGGGCGTTCCCGCTGCGGCATCTGCCCTTATCCGCTTTGATTCGCGTTGATCCGTGTCGAATGCTTTGTTCCGCCCACCGCCCACCGCCCACCGCGCACCGCCCACCGCGCACCGCCCACCGCGCACCGCCCACCACCCACCACCGCTCACCGCTCACCGCTCACCGCTCACCGCTCACCGCTCACCGCTCACCGCTCACCGCTCACCGCTTGCTTGCGACCGGCGCCGCACGCTACAATGCCGCTCTTGCCTTCAGCGTTTGTACCGGATCGAGCCATGAAGCCCGACATTCATCCCAATTACCGGCCGGTGGTGTTCCAGGACGCCTCCAGCGATTTCTCGTTCCTGACGCGCTCGACGCTGTCCAGCAAGGAGACCGTCAAGTGGAGCGACGGCAACGAGTATCCGCTGATCAAGGTGGACATCTCCAGCCACTCGCACCCGTTCTACACCGGCAAGCAGAAGACGCTGGACGTTGGCGGCCGGGTGGACAAGTTCCGCCGCCGTTACGGCACCGCCAAGTAGGCTGAACGCGTCCGGGCGCCGGTACAGGCGCCCTGCTCGCGTCAATGCGTCGACTCGTATTCCGCGCTGCCGGTGGCGCCGCGCGCCGGCATCCGCTCGCCTTGCCTGCGGCCTCCGCGCGCCCATCCACAGCAGCCAAGGAGCCACTCCGTGTCCGACAAGTCCGTCAAGCTGATCGATGCCGCTGCCGACCGCAGCACCGAACTGCCGCTGGTCAGCGGCAGCATGGGCCCCGCCTGCGTTGACCTGGCCAGCCTGTTCAAGGACACCGGGCACTTCACCTACGACCCCGGCTTCGCCTCCACCGCCAGCACCA
>DASSBG010000005.1:0-21782 GCA_035699085.1 Rhodanobacteraceae bacterium | reverse complement strand
GAGACGAGCGATGGCGACCGGGTGCAACTGGCCGCCGCCGACGGTTCGCATGTACGCACGGTCAGCCTGGCCGACGCGCGCAAGGGCTGCGACGAAGGCGCGCCACGTTGGTCGCCGGATGGCAAGCGGCTGGCGCTGCTCAGCAACTGCGCCAGCAAGAATCACGCGCAGCAGGACATTTACCTGGTCGACGCCGAGGCGAAAGCACCGCAGGCGCGGCGGCTGACACGACTTGACGGCTACGCGCACGCGCTGGCCTGGGCGCCGGATGGGAAGCAGCTTGGCATCCTCTACGTGAAGGGAGACACCCACCGCGGCGGCGCCACCGCCGCGACCAAGGCGCGGGTCGGCGTGATCGGTGTCAGCGGCGTGCAGCACCAGCGGCTGGCCGCGGTGGACGCCGGCGACGGCAGCGTGCGGCCGATCACGCCGGCGTCGCTCTACGTCTACGAGTACGCCTGGTCGCCCGATGCCTCGCGGGTGGCCTACATCGCTGCGCCGCCGCCGGGCGAGAACAACTGGTGGGTGGCGCAGCTGTACGCGCAAGCGACGCATGGCGATGCCGGGCCGCGCACGCTGGTCGACCCCAATACGATCGAGGGCTCGCTGCACGGCCTGCAGATCGCCCTGCCGCGCTGGTCGCCGGACGGCACCACCATTGCCTTCATCGGCGGCCTGATGAGCGACCAGGGCGCGACCGGCGGCGACATCCACACGGTGCCGTCGAAGGGCGGTGCGGTGGCCAACGTGACGCCGGGCATCCCGATCACGCCGTCCTGGCTGGCCTGGACGGACAACCGCCACCTGCTGGTTTCGGCGATCACCGGCGGCGCCTCGCAGGTGGCGCTGTTCACCCTGCATGGCGATGCGCCGGCAACGCAGGCGCCGCTGTTCACGCGCCCGGCCGGCTTCAGCGACGGCAGCGCGGCCTCGGCGCTCAGCCTGTCGGCGGACCACGCCGGCTTTGCCTTCGTGGAATCGACCTTCCAGCGCGCGCCGGAAGTCTTCACCGGCCGCCTCACCCTCGACGCCGCCGGCCAGCCGGTCGGCCTGGCCCGCGCGGCGCACGCCGTCACCACGGTCAACGCGGCGGTCAAGCCGCTGTGGGGCAAGGCCGAGTCGGTCGAATGGAGCAACGAGGGCTATCGGGTGCAGGGCTGGCTGCTGTTCCCCGCCAATTACGATCCGCAACAGCGCTACCCGATGATCGTCTCGGTGCATGGCGGGCCGTCGTGGGCGGTGCGGCCATCGTGGCCGGGCGAAGGTTACGGGCCGGCGCCGCTGGCGGCGCTGGGCTATTTCGTCTTCATGCCCAACCCGCGCGGCAGCCTCGGCCAGGGCGAGAAGTTTGCCCAGGCGGTGCGCCGCGACATGGGCTACGGCGACCTGCGCGACATCCTTGCCGGCGTCGACGCGGTGGAGGCGAAGTACCCTGTCGATGGCGCCCGGCTCGGGCTCACCGGCTGGAGCTACGGCGGCTTCATGAGCATGTTCGTGCCAACCCGGACCCGGCGATTCAGGGCAGTGGTTGCCGGCGCCGGCATCAGCGACTGGAAGAGCTACTACGGCCAGAACTCCATCGACCAGTGGATGATCCCGTTCTTCGGCGCCTCGGTCTACGACGACCCGGCGGTCTATGCGAAGAGCTCCTCCATCAACTTCATCAAGCAGGCGATGGCGCCAACCCTGATCATCGCCGGCGAGCGCGACGCCGAATGCCCGGCCGCGCAATCGTTCGAGCAGTGGCATGCGCTGCGCGCCATGGGGGTGCCGACCACGCTGGTGGTGTATGCCGGTGAGGGCCACCATTTTGTCGACCCGGCGCACCGGCGGGACGTGCTTGAGCGCGCGCTGGCCTGGTTCGGGCGCTACCTTGGCGGCGCGCCGGGGCAGGCGGCGCGGTAAAGTGGGCGGCCGCATCGCCACCGCCCGCCATCCGTGCTCGCCGACGCCACCAAGGACGCCATCCGCGCCGCCTACGCGCGCCTGAAAGAAGGGCTGCCGGGCTTCCGCACGCGCGCCGCGCAAGGCCGCATGATCGCGCAGGTCGCGCGGACCTTTGCCGAGGACGGCGGCATTGCGGCGGTCGAGGCGCCCACCGGCACCGGCAAGTCGATGGCCTACCTGATCCCCGGCCTGGAGCTGGCGCGCGCGCGGAAAAAGCGGCTGCTGATCGCCAGCGCCACGGTGGCGCTGCAGGAGCAGCTGGTGCAGCGCGACATCCCGCGCTTCCTTGCCATCAACGGCACGCCGGCCCGGGTCGCGCTGGCCAAGGGCCGCACGCGCTATGTCTGCCCGCGCGACCTCGGGACGGCGCTGGCCAGCCTGGACGCGCCGACGCAGGGCGGGCTGGACTTCGATGCCGAGCTGGCGGTGTGGTCCGCGCCGCCGGGCAACAGTGACCGCCAGGCGCTGGCGACCCTGGGTCAGGTCTTCGCCGACGGCAGCTGGAATGGCGACCTCGATGCCGCGCCGGCCGAGGTCAGCGAAACACTGCGGCCGGTGATCACCACCAGCGCCGGCGGCTGCAGCGGCCGCAAATGCCCGCACTTCATGGCCTGCCCCTTCTTCGCCGCGCGCCGCGCGGTCGACGATGCCGAGATCATCGTCGCCAACCAGGACCTGCTGCTGTCGGACCTGACGATGCCACGCGAGGAGGGCGCCTGGGGCGGCCTTGTCCTGCCGCTGCCGGACGAGACGCTGTACGTCATCGACGAAGCCCACCGCCTGCCGGGCAAGGCCATCGAGCGCGGTGCCGCGCACGTCGCGCTGGCCGCCAGCATGCGCCGGCTGCCGCGGCTCGGTCGGCAGGTTCGCGCCGCTTATTCGCTGACCGAAAAGGAGCGCATCGGCCGGCTGGACCTGGCCCAGGGGGACGAACTGCTGCGCGCGCTGGGCGAGGCGCTGCAGGCGCTGGACGGCGAAATCCGCCTGGCATGGACGCCCGACCCGAAAGAGGCCGAACCGGTCTACCGCGCTTCGCTGGGCGAGCTGCCGGCGGCCTGGGTCGAACATGCGCGCGAGCTGGAGGCGCTGACGGCGAGGGTCTGGCACTGGCTTTCGGCGGTGCGCCGCGCGGTGGTCGACATGACGGAGCGCGGGCCGGCCCAGGCGGCGCTGTCGCGCGCACTCGGCCTGGCGCTGGAGCAGGTCGGCCGGCAGGCGTTGACCTGGCAGGCCTGGAGCGCCGAGGACAGCGGTGACGGGCCGCCGCTGGCCCGCTGGGTCAGCCTCGGCCACGAGAACCAGCGCGTCTGCCACGCCTCGGCGGTGTCCGCTGCGCCGCTGTTGCGCCAGGTGCTGTGGGGCAACGCCAACGGCGTGCTGCTGACGTCGGCGACGCTGACCTCGGGCGGCAGCTTCCGCGAGTACGCCGAGGCCGTCGGCCTGCCCGACGCCGCGGCCACGCTGGCGTTGCCCTCGCCGTTCGACTTGCAGGCCCAGGCGCGGCTGGAGGTGCCGGCGATGCGCAACGACCCGTCGGCGCGCGAGGCACATGCCGACGAGGTCGCCGACTGGCTCTCGGCGCACCTCGACTGGGACGCCGGCAACCTGGTGCTGTTCACCTCGCGGCGCAAGCTGGAGCGCGTATTGCAGCGCCTGCCGCTGGCGCAGGTGCGCAAGGTGCGCGCGCAGGGCGAGCGCAACAAGGCCCAGTTGCTGGCCGAACACGCCGCGGCGGTCGAGGCGGGCAGTGGCAGCACGCTGTTCGGCCTGACGTCCTTCGGCGAGGGATTGGACCTGCCGGGCAAGCTGTGCGAAACCGTGGTGGTGACCCAGCTGCCCTTCGCGGTGCCGACCGACCCGGTCGAGGCCACCTACGCCGAGTGGCTGGAGGCACAGGGCCGCAACCCGTTCCTCGAGGTCAGCGTGCCGGCCGCCACCCGCCTGCTGACCCAGTACTGCGGCCGGCTGATCCGCAACGAGACCGACCACGGCCGCATCGTGCTGCTGGACCGCCGCGCGGTGCGCAAGCGCTACGGCGAACGCATGCTGCGCGCGCTGCCGCCATTCCGCCGCGTGATCGAGCAGGCGGTCGGCGCGTGACCGCCGTCTGGCCGTCGTTACAGGGCGTCGGCGTCCAGCTCGCCGGTGCGGATGCGGATGACCTGCGACAGTGGGCTGACGAAGATCTTGCCGTCACCGACCTTGCCGGTGCGCGCCGACTGCTGGATCGCTTCGGTCACGCGCTCGGTCAGTTCGTCCGGCACCGCCACCTCCAGCTTGATCTTGGGCAGGAAGTCGACCACGTACTCGGCGCCGCGGTACAGCTCGGTATGGCCTTTCTGGCGGCCGAAGCCCTTGACCTCGGTGACCGTGATGCCCTGCACGCCGGCTTCTGACAGCGCCTCGCGCACGTCGTCGAGCTTGAATGGCTTGATGATGGCGGTGATCAGCTGCACTGTCGGTCTCCACGGCTCCCGGACCGGGTCGGCGCATTGTGCCATGTAGGCCAATCCCTACATGCGAACGGGGCGCGAACCGACAGTTTCCGTCGCCCGATTCAGCTACGGTGAATGCGTCTGTCGGGGCAACGAACCGGCAGGCGACGCGACCCATGGATGGGTCGCCCTTTGGCGAGGGCCAGAGCGCCGGCACGGGGGCAACGGCGCTACACTGGCGACGTGGACTCCATCACGGGGGCCACGGCCCCGGCGGCCGGCGCCGGCAACGATCAAGGACGCAGCCCATGCTGGACATGCAGGCAATCGACCAATTGGCGGAGCGGCTCGGCGCGCTGGTGCCGCCCGGTCTCAGCCAGGCCCGCGAAGACATGCAGGCCAACTTTCGCGATGTGCTGGCGCAGGGTCTGCGCCGGCTGGACATCGTCAGCCGCGAGGAATTCGATGTACAGGCGGACCTGCTGCGGCGCACGCAGCAGCAGCTGACCGACATCGAGCGACGGCTGGCCGCGCTGGAAGCGCGCAACACGCCGCAGTAGCACCCACCGCAAAAACCCGCCGCGTGACGCGGCCCGGCTTCAAGGACGAGGCTTTCACATCATGGAAGAAACGGCGCAGGCGCCATATCCGCCTGACTCCATTCGACGCCCGCTGCCGCGGGCACGCCGGCAATCCCTGTCGGGCCGGCGCCCCGTGCCGGTGCCACCGGCAGTCGCTGCGCCGCCCGCACTGCCCGCCCGGCCACGAGCGCCCGCGTGAGCCTCGGTGCCGCCCTAAGCCGCGCACAGCAGGGCGTCGATGCGCCGCAGGTCAACGTCGAGGTGCACCTCTCGGGCGGCCTGCCGCGCACCAGCATCATCGGCCTGCCGGAGATGGCGGTGCGCGAGGCGCGTGACCGGGTGCGCGTGGCGCTGCTCAGCAGCCGCTTTGCCTATCCCGACGGCCACGTCACCATCCATCTGGCGCCGGCCGAACTGCCCAAGGACGGTGGCCGCTTCGATCTGGCCATCGCCCTGTGCATCCTGGCCGCCAAGGGCCACGTGCCAGCTGATGCGCTGCAGGGCTGCGAATTCCTCGGCGAGCTGGCGCTGACGGGTGCGTTGCGTCCCGTCACCGGGGTGCTGCCGGCGCTGTTGCGGGCGCGCGAGCAGGGCCGGCGACTGATCATTCCGGCCGGCAACGCAGCCGAGGCGGCGCTGGTTGCCGGGGCCAAGGTCGAGGTGGCGACGCACCTGACCGAGGTGTGTGCGGCGCTGCGCGGCCAAGCGGCGCTGGCAACCCCGGCAGCGGGCACGATCACCGCGCCGGCCGCGGTGCCGCCGCCGGATCTTGCCGACGTGCGTGGTCAGCTGCAGGCCCGCCGGGCGCTGGAGATCGCCGCCGCCGGTGCCCACCACATGCTGATGTGCGGTCCGCCCGGCACCGGCAAGACGATGCTGGCGGAGCGCCTGCCCGGCATCCTGCCGCCGCTGTCCGACGACGAGGCCTGGGCTTCGTGCGCGGTACGCTCGGTCGCCGGTCTGCCGGTCGACGGCGCCAACTGGCGCCTGCGGCCCTACCGTGCGCCGCACCACACGGCGTCGGCCGCCGCGCTTGTCGGTGGCGGTTCGCATCCGCGCCCCGGGGAGATTTCGCTGGCCCACCATGGCGTGCTCTTCCTCGACGAGCTGCCGGAGTTCCCGCGCCACGTGCTGGAGGTGCTGCGCGAACCACTGGAGTCGGGCCGCATCGTGATCTCCCGCGCTGCGCGCCAGTGCGATTTTCCAGCTCGTTTCCAGTTGCTCGCGGCGATGAATCCCTGCCCCTGCGGCTATGCCGGCGATCCGCGCGGCCAGTGCCAGTGCACGCCGGACCAGATCCACCGCTACCGCGCGCGCATCTCCGGGCCGTTGCTGGATCGCATCGACATCAACGTGACCGTGCCGCGGGTGGCCCTGTCGGCACTGGGCGCGGCCCGCCAAGCGGCCGACGAGGACAGCGCCAGCGTCCGCGCCCGGGTGATGGCTGCGCGTGCTCGCCAACAGGCGCGCAATGGCTGCGCCAACGCGCAGCTCGGCGGCGACGCGTTGCGCGAAGCCTGTGCCCTGGGCGCCGCCGAACGCACCCTGCTGGAGCAGGCGCTGGAGCGGCTCGGACTGTCGGCGCGGGCCTACCACCGCGTGCTGCGCGTGGCCCGCACCATCGCCGACCTCGACGGCAGCATACGGGTCGCCCGGCCACACCTCGCCGAGGCGCTGCAACTGCGGCGACCCGCAGCCGGCGGTGTGGCGGCGGCAGCCGCAGGTTGAGCCAGGCGTCAAGCGGGCCCGCGCAGCCGTGCGACGCCGGCCACGGTCCACGGCCGATCTTCAACCCGCCATCCCTGCCGCCACATCGACGACGGCGGTGGGGCCCTTGCACCCGCCATTCGCACCAAAGCGGGTTTCGACCGCCGACCATGCCGACACAGCAACCGCGGGGCGAACAACGGCCTACGTCCACTCGCGCCGCAGCAGGGCGAACACCAGCTCGCTGGTGTAGTGTCCCTTGAACAGCACGTGCTCGATGAAATGCGCCTCCTGCCGGAAGCCGAGGCGCCGGAACAGCGCGACCGCCGGGCCGTTGTCGGCGTCGGTCAGCGCGGTCACGCGGTGCTTTGCAATGTGCCGAAGAGATGGGCCAGCACAGCGGTCAAGGCTTCGGCTGCGAGGCCTTTGCCCTGGTGCGACGGCGCCAGGGTGATGCCAAGCTCCACCTGGCGCGGGTCATCCGCCAGGAAGTGGATGCCGCAATCGCCAACCAGCGCGCCGCTGGCCGACTCGACCAGTGCTCGTTGCAGCCAGCGCCCCGGCGCGTCCGGCACGGCAGCAGCCTGCGCCGCAATCAGCGCCGCGGCATCGTCTTCGTCGAATGTCGACCAGGACTGGTACCGCGCCACCTCGGGCAGGCGCCGGTAGGCGGTCAGCGCCGGCGCATCGGCGGCAGTCAGCGGACGCAGCAACAGGCGCGGCGTGTGCAGGATCATTGGAGCTCCCGGTGCAGTTCCGGTTGCATGCAGGCCGGCGAGCGTGGCATCTGACCGAACGTGGGGGCATCGTCGCGATCCTGGCCGATGCTCAGGCCGCAGCGCCACCCGCAGCGCGCGTGCGGACTGGCGGCCGCGGCCCGGCAGGTGGCCACACGCTCATCAAGGATCGGCTGGCACAGGCGCTGCAGCGCCGTTTTGCGCAGCGCGCGGAAGAGTTTCCGGTCACCCTCGCTGATACGCATGGTCGTGCACCCCGGCCCGGCTCGCGCAGCGTCGGCCAGCGCCTCCCCGGCTGTCAAGCAGCGCTGGCGCGGTAGCGGTGGCAGCGACGGAGTGCTCACGTACACTGGCCGCTCCGTTCCACGGTTGCGGCCGCATGCACGATCTTCTTGGCGTCGTCATCCTCGGCATCATCGAAGGCATTACCGAATTCCTGCCGATCTCCTCGACCGGCCACCTGCTGATTGCCGAACACTGGCTGGGCGCGCGGTCCGACCTGTTCAACGTCGGCATCCAGGCCGGCGCCATCCTCGCGATCACCCTGATCTACCGCGTGCGCATCTGGCAGTTGCTGACCGGCTGGCGCCAGCCGGCCAACCGCGACTACCTGCTGAAGCTGCTGGTGGCCTTCCTGATCACGGCGGTGCTCGGCTTTCTCGCGGTGAAGGGCGGCTTCACGCTGCCGAAGACGCTGACGCCGATCGCCTGGGCGCTGATCATCGGCGGCCTGTGGATGATTGCCGCCGAACAGGTCGCGGCACGGCTGCCGCCGAGCCGCGAGGTGACCTGGACGGTGGCGGTGCTGGTTGGCGTGGCGCAAATGGTGGCGGCGCTGTTTCCCGGCACCTCGCGGTCGGCGGCGACCATCTTCGCGGCCATGTTGTTTGGCACCCGCGACCGCTCGGCGGCCACCGAATTCGCCTTCCTCGTCGGCATCCCGACCATGTACGCGGCCACCGGTTACGAGTGCCTGCACGCGCTGCGCCACGGCGAGGCCGCACACGCCGACTGGTTGGCGCTGGGTGTCGGCTTCGCGGTCTCGGCGGTGGTCGGTTTCATCGCCGTGCGCTGGCTGCTCGGTTACATCCGCGGCCACACGTTCACGCCCTTCGCGATCTATCGCATCGTGCTGGGCGCGCTGCTGCTGTCGCCTTGGGTGCAGCTGTGACGGGGACCGGGGACGGACCAAGGGACCGGGGACCAAGGGACCGGGGACCAGGGACCAGGGACCGGGGACTAGGGACCGGGGACCAGGGACCAGGGACCGGGGACCAAGGGGCCAGGGGACTCGGGACCCGGGACCCGGGACCCGGACAGCATGGCGCTCGCCGCTCACCGCGGTCAGCGACCAACGATGTGGGCAAACCAGGCCCAGCCGCGCACGTGTTCGGCGATCAGCTTCACGCTGGTCAGCATCGGCACGGCCAGCAGCGCGCCCGCGATGCCCCACAGCCAGGCCCAGACGATCAGCCAGAGCAGGATTGCCACCGGGCTCAGGCGCATGTGCCGGCCCATGATCATCGGGGTGATCACGTTGCCCTCGATGGCCGACAGCGCGGCAAAGCTCAGCGCCGGCGCCAGCGCATGGGCCAGGTGGTCGAACTGCACCAGGCCGACCACCGCCAGCATGCCGGTAATGCAGATCGCGCCGATGTAGGGCATGTAGTTGGCCAGCGCCGCCAGTCCACCCCACAGCAGGGGGTCGGGCATCCCCCACAGGTAGAGGATGCCTGCGGTGAGTGCTCCGAGGGTGAAATGGATGCAAGTGGCCGTGAATATGTAGCGGGATATTTCCGCCTGGATGTTGCGCACCACGCGTACCACGTCGCGCTTCATGGAGAATCTCGGCGACACCTCCACCAGCTTCAGCAGCAGGCGGTCGCCGTACATCAGGAAGAAGAACACCAGCAGCGCCACCGTGAGGGTGAAGCCGATCACCTTCGGCGTGATCGCCAGCAGGTCGGTGACGTTGATGCCGGGTGCCGGCGGTGCCGGGCTGGCGCTGGCCCGGCTGCCGCCGGTCGTGGCGACCAGCGACTGGGTCGCCTGGCTGGCCTCCTTGATCTGGTGGGTGACCGGGCGCAGCTTGCGCTCGAGCTGGTGAACGACATGCGGTGCCTTCTTCAGCCAGTTGCCGGCCTGCGGCGCCAGCGCGTTGATGCCGGCGCCGATGCCGATGGCCAGGCAGGCGATCACCACGAAGGCGGTCAGTGCGCGCGGAATGCGCAACCGCGCCGCAGCAACGACCAACGGGTTCAGGCCAAGGCCGAGGAAGCCCGCAAGGACCAGCGGCACCATCAGCGTGCGGGTGAGGAACAGCGTGTACAGCAGCGCCAGCACCAGCAGCGTGGTCAGCAGCACGCGCAGGCCAAGCAGGTGCGGGCGCAGGTAGTGGACCCAGTGCAGTCGCGCGTGCGGCATGGCCACGGCGCCGGGAACGGCTGGCGGGCTGCCGCCGCGGGGAGTTTCGTGTTCGTCCGGCAACTCGGGCATTGCCTTCCTTGTGCTCGCGGCAGTGCCGCGGTCGACGCCTTCAGTGCAGCCTGCTGCTCACAAGATGCCACGCCGAGCGCACCACCGGGTTGATGATGGCCAGCTCGGCCAGCCGCTTGCTGCCGGCGCGCCCCAGGCCGAGGCCCAGGCCGGAAGCCACGGCCAGCGGCAGCACCGGGTGGCTGCGATACTGGCGGCGCAGCCGCACCAGCGCGGCCAGCGCTCGCGTCCGTTCGGCGTGCAGTTGCCGCTGATAGCGCTGGCGCTGGTGCAGCGCCTGGCGTAGTCGGTTCATCATGGCTGCGGCTCCGCTCGCGCGTATCGTGACGAGCCGGCGTGCCTGGCACGGCCCGCCAAGTCGTGCAGCTCGGTGCGGGTGGCCGGCATCGTCAGCATGCGCGCCGTCCGGCGCAGCACCAGCGCCGCCAGCCCCATGACCACCAAGTGCACGCCGACCACGGCTGCCAAGGTCCAGCCGAGCGAGCCGATCCCGACGTACAGGCCCCAGCCGAGCAGCGCCACCAGCGTCAGCCAGAGCGTCAAGGCCAGCGCACCGAGCAGGACGCCCAGCACCACGACCCAGGGCAAGGCCGCCTTGGCGAGCTTCCATTCGCTGCCAGCGAGCCCGAACAAGGCGTGGAAGACGCCTTCGACGGCGCTCCACAGCTCGCGGAGCGCGGCCCACGCGGCCGTGATGCGCGCAAAGGCGTCAAAGCCGAACGCTGCGGCCTCGTCGGCCGCGCCCTCCCTGGCGTCCTCGCGACCGTAGCCGCGTTCGCCGTCCAGATCCGGCGCTTCGGCGCGGATCGTCCCTGGCGTCTCCGCGGGCACGATTCAGTGGCGGCGCCGCATGAGCGCGCCCAGCAGCCAACCGCCGGCAACGGCCATGGCCACGGCCTTGCCGGGGTTGCTGCGCACATAGGCCACGGCATGGTCGATGCCTTCCTCGGCCTGGGCGCGGCCCTGGGCCCACTTTTCGCGGCCCTTTTCGGTCAATTCAGAGGCGCGGCGCGCGGCGTGGCGGGCGGCCTCGGTGGTGGTGTCGGCGGCGTGATGCAGGGCACGCTCGGCCCGGTCGCCGGTACGTTCGGCGGCGTCACGGGCGGCGTCGATCGCCTCGCTGCCGCGAACCTTGGCGTGCTCGGCGCCACGTTCGACGTGTGAATTCATGTC
This sequence comes from Rhodanobacteraceae bacterium, assembly GCA_035699085.1. Taxonomy (GTDB): domain Bacteria; phylum Pseudomonadota; class Gammaproteobacteria; order Xanthomonadales; family Rhodanobacteraceae; genus DASSBG01. Next base: position 10,706 of record DASSBG010000005.1, on the reverse strand, counting down.
GCTTGCCTTGCCCTTGATGGATTCGGCGTTTTGGCGGGTATTCATCTTGTACTTCTCCTGGCCGTTGGTGGACGGAATGTCACTCGGCGGGAGTGTCGTTTTCGCATGCCACGGGTGTCCGCGGGCTGAATTCCGCCGCCGTGGCCTAATCGCGCATTCAGGTCTCGCGCCCGCCGCGGTGGCAGCTGCGGCGGCACCGTCAGCGGCGGCCCGCCGGCACGTGCTCAGGCACGTCTGGCCAGCCTGTCGTTCAGGGTGTAGGTGCCGACCCATTCCGCGCGCGCCAGCACATGGCCGTCCATCGCCGCACGCAGCGCCGCCAGGTCGAAGCCCGGCTCCAGCGCAAGCAGGCGGTCCAGCGCGTGCACGGTGAAGTGGTAGTGGTGGACCAGGCTGTCGTTCCACGGCGGGCAGGGGCCGTCGTAGCCGAGATAGTTGCCGGCCATCCGCGGATCGCCGGCGAACCAGCCGGTGAAGTCGTTGCGGCCCTGCACCACGCCCGGCGGACCGGGCGGCGCCTGCTTGCCACCGACCGCAACGCCATCACTGCAGCTGCCGGGGCCGAGCTCGCCACACTCGGGCGGCACGTTGGCCATCAGCCAGTGGGCGAACTCTACCCGCGGGAGGCTTGCCGGGACTTCCCGGTCCGTCTTGTTGACGTCATCGGGCCGGCTTGGGACGTCGCTGTCGATGCAGGTGATGACGAAGCCGCGGGTCTCCACCGGCGCGTCCCGCCAAGCCAGGTGCGGGCTGCGGTTGCCGCCGAATTCCAGCGGCTGGCCGCGGGAGGCGAAGGCGTAGTCGGCCGGCATCGGCCCGCCGTTGGGGAAGCTGTCACTGCGCAGATGCATGTTTGGCTCCTTGCTGGAATGAGGCGCGCCGGCACTGCACACGCGGCGCCGCGGCGATGCGGGGCAGCTGGCGTCGACTCTACCTGTTGTCCGTGCTGATTCGGTAGATCGCGCCGTTGTCGTCGTCGGAGACCAGCAGGCTGCCGTCGTCCAGCACCAGCACGTCGACGGGGCGGCCGCGGGTGGTCTGGCCGTCGAGGAAGCCAGTGAGGAAGGGTTCGCTGCCGCGCACCCGCTTGCCGTCGATGAAGACGGCGACCACGCGGTAACCGGCCTTCTTCGAACGGTTCCACGAGCCGTGCTCGGCGATGAAAGCGGCACCGCGGTAGCGGCCGGGAAACATGCTGCCATCGTAGAAGGCCATGCCCAGGGCGGCGACGTGTGCGCCCAGCTTCAGGGCCGGCGCCGCGAACTTCGCGCACGAAAGGTCATCGCCGAACTTCGGGTCGAGGACGTCGCCGGCGTGGCAGTATGGGTAGCCGAAATTCTGCCCGACGTGGTCGACCCGGTTGAGCTCGTCGGAGGGTACGTTGTCGCCCAGCATGTCGCGGCCGTTGTCGGTGAACCAAAGCCGCTGGCTGCCGGGCTGCCAGTCGAAGCCGACCGTGTTGCGGATACCGCGGGCCACGTCCTGCCAATGGGTGCCGTGCGCGTCCATGCGCAGCAGCCGCGCATAGCCCTTGCGCTTGCAGATGTTGCATGGCGCGCCGATCGGCACATACAGCTTGCCGTCCGGGCCGAAGGCGATGAAGCGGCCGCCGTGGTGACCCTCGTCGGGCAACCGGCCGGTCACAACCTGCGGCGCCGGCGGCTGGTCGAGGTGCTGGCCGATGTCGCGCCAGACGAGGATGCGGCTGACCGCGGAGGCGTAGAGGTCACCGTCGTGGAATGCGACGCCGATCGGGTCCCGCAGGCCGGAGGCGATCACCCGCACGCGCTCGGCGCGACCATCGTGGTCGGCGTCGGTCAAGGCATAGATGCGGCCGGCACGGCTGGAACCGACGTACACGGTGCCATCCGCGCCCAGCGCCATCTCGCGGGCATCGGCCACGTCGTCACTGTAGAGCGCGACGTGGAAGCCCGACGGCACCCGCAGGTCGTCGATGATCGACGCGCCCGCCCGGCAGGTGCCCGCGACGGCAAGGGCAACGAACAGCAGCAGGCAGGCACGCATGGCCAATCCTCCGTTGGAAGCTGCGACGCGTGAGTTTGGCAGCGCGCGCATGAATGTTCGCTGCCCGCCGCGCGTCTACGCTCTTCTAGTCGAGCGCCGCCAGCGCCTCGCCCAGCACCGCCTCGTATGCGCCCGGGTCGCTGAGTGCAAATTGCATCGCGAGCATGTACTTGCGCTGCCGCTGTTCGCTGGCGCCGTGGCCCTCGCACAGGCTGCCAAGGCCGAGCAACCGCGCGGCGTCGGCACCGGCGCGCGCCGGATCCGCCAGCAGCGCCTCACCATCAAGCCGTTCGACCGGGATGATGTCCTCTGCGACGTCCAGATGGGCGCGCGCACGCCGCCACCAGCGCGCCGCGGCCACCGGCTCGACCGCGTGCAGGTGGTCCCAGCCAAACGCAAGCCAGCGCAGGAATGCGCGCCGCGGGTCGCCGTCGATGCGGATGGCCCGCAGCCCCGGCAGCGCACGCCGCGCCTGCGCCAGTACGCGCACATCCAGCACCGGCAACCAGTCGACGACGCGCGTCGCCGCCGCGGGAACCGCGCGTGACAAGGCCCGCCGATAGCGCCGCGCCAGCGAGTGGACCTCCTGCTGCGACAGCGCTTCCAGCAAGGCGGGGTCATCGGCGTCGCCAAACAGGTCGAGCTGTTCCTTGAAGCGGTCGGTGCGCACAGCCACGCCGGGCTGGTCCGCCAGCAGTACCGCAACATCCTCAACCCGCGTACCTGGCAAGCCGAGCAGCAATACCGGCGCCGGCGAGCGCGGCGCCTCGAGCACCTCCAGCGCGCGCAGACTGCGCAGCCGCGGTGCGGCGGCGTCCGCGTCGGCCAGCACCGGCAGGGGCCGCGCGGACATGCGTTGGGCCTCGCGGAAAGCCAGCACCGCCTCCGCATAACGGCCGTTGTGGTCGTGCACCACGCCAAGCAGGCGGAAGCGCTCCAGCGCCAGTTCCGGCGGCAGCTTGGCCGCGTCGATCGCCAGCAGTTCGCGCTGCGCACGCGCGGCCGCGTCACCACGCAATGCGATGCGGGCGCGCAGCAGCAGGGTGGAGGGGCGCTTGTCCTCGGCGCAGGCCTCGGCGGCGCTGTGCGCGGCGCCGAAATTGCCTTCGAACTCCCGTCGTCGTGCCAGTTCGGCGTGGGCGACGGCATCGCTGCGATCGGCGTTCGCCGCCTGCTGCCACAACGTCACCGCGTCGCCGCTGCGGCCAGCCTGGTCGTAGATGTCGGCCAGCAGCATGCGCGGCCCGCTGGAGCGCGGGTGCGCCGCGATCCAGGCACGCAGGTCGCCCACCGCGGTCTCGGCCTGGCCCTCTTGCAGCAGGCACACGGAGCGCGCCGTCACCAGCTCCTCGGCGTCCGGGCGCAGTGCCAGCGCGGCGTCATAGGCCGCCACCGCCTCGGCGGTGCGCCCCAGCGCGCGCAGGGCGTGGCCCAGCCCGGCCTGCGCCTCGAACTCCCCGGGTTCCTGCTCAAGCACCGCGGCAAAGGCCACTCGCGCGGCTTCTGGCCTGCCGCGCGCCAATTCGACGCGTCCAAGCAACACGCGCGCCGGCAGGTGGCCGGGCTCGATCTCCAGCGCGCGATTCAGCGGGCGCGCCGCGGCCTGCGCGCTGCCATGGCTCAGCAGTGCGCCGGCGTAATGGGTGAGCGCCACAGGGTGCTGGGGGTAGAGTTGCGTGGCGCGCATGAACCAGCGCGCGGCTTCCTCGCCGTCGCCACGCGCCAGGCGCACCTGGCCCAGTCCCAGCAGCACCTCGACATCGTCAGGCGCGTTGCGCGCGGCCTCGCGAAAATGCCTCTCGGCGTTGATCCACTGCTGCCGCGCCTGCGCCACCTGGCCGAGGCCGACGGCGGCGGCGGCGAAGTTGGGCCGCAGCTCCAGGGCGCGTCGGAAACCTTCCTCCGCGGCCTCGATGTCGCCGGCCAGCATCGCCAGACGCGCAGCGGACTGCTGCAGATCGGGCGACTGCGGGGTGATCCCCAGCGCGCGCTCCAGGTAGCTGCGGCCCTCGGCCACCCGTCCGCTTTGCGCGCACAGCCGGCCCAGCACCTCCAGCGCCGCGGTGTCGTCAGGGTGGGTGAACAGGCGCGCGCGGCACTGCTTTTCGCTCTGCAGCGCATCGCCGGCCACGGTCGCTGTGCGCTTCTTTTCGGCCATGCCGGTTGTTCCAGATGCAAAGGTCGATTATGCCTTGAAAGCCGGGATTCGGGATTGGCTTGCATGCCGGGGATCGGGAATGGCGAATGGCCGCGACGCGCCAAACATTCCCTGTTGCCCGACCCCCATTCCCGGCCCTACCCCATCCCCCCGGCTCGCGCAGCCAGCCACAAGGCGCTGAAGCTGGGGCCGCGCAGGCCATGCAGAAAGGCGCAGTGGCCGCCGTGATCGGTGAACTCGACACGCAACGCCGGCAGCGCGGCCAGCGCCTCGAAATCGACAACCGGGATCACCGGATCGTCACGTGCGGCGAGGATCGCCGCGGGGACCTGGAGAGTGGCCAGGCGGTCGCCGGCGATGCTGTAGGCGTCCAGATAGTTGTCGAGCGTGCCGTAGTCCGTGTGCCGCTGGACCAGCACCCGGGTCAGCTCGCGCAGCCCGAGGCGCAGTTCGTGCGAGTCGAAGTAGCGGGTCTGCGGGAAGGCGCGCTGCTTGCGGCGCAGCGACCCGCACCATTGATGCATGAAGTAGCGCGAATACACCGGCAGCCCGTCCTCCAGCGCGCGCATGCTGCGCGCGGGGTCGACCACCGGCGCCACGGCAAGAACCCGCGCCAGCGCGATGCCGGCCGCCGGCGCCCGCAGCGCCACCCTCAGGGCGAAGTTGCCGCCCAGCGAAAAGCCCAGCAGCACCAGCGGCCGCGGCGCATGCTCCGCGGCGATCCGCGCGACCGCCGCGACCACCTCATCGACCAGCCCGGAGTGGAACAGCGCGGGGTTCAGGGCGTGGCTGCCGCCGTGGTCGCGCAGGTTGAGCCGGAACACGTCCCAGCCTTCGGCGAGCAGGCGCGCACCGCTCTCCAACACGTAGCTGCTCTCGCTGCTGCCCTCCCAACCGTGCAGCATCACGGCCAGGCCGCGCGGCAACGTGCCGCTGGCCCGAGGCGTGTGGCGGCCGCTGAGGCGCACGCCGCCACCGGCGTCGACCAGCACCTGGCGCGCACGGCGACGCAAGTCCGTTGCGCGACGGCGCACCCAGGCCCGGCGCAGCGGACTGGAGGCGGCGATCGTCTGCACATGCGGGTTTCGCCACGGACCACGCGGCCGGAAGCCGTCCGTCCCGATGCTCATTCGAGCCCCAGCGCCGCGGCCACCTCGGCGCGCGCCTCTCGCGCCAGGTGCTTGCGGCCGAGGCCTTGGTCGACCAGCGGCTCGAGGAAGAACGCCTCCGCGTCGAGCGGCGGCTCGCCGAGCAGGCGCAGGGCGTTGCCGAAGAAGCTCTCGCCGGGCGCGAAGGCCAGCTCCGGCAGCGCCCGGCCGTGACGGCTGTAGCGCAACGCCACTGGCTGAATCGGCGCCTGCGCGTCCAGCGCCGCCTGGAAAATGCGCGCATGGAATACCTTCAACCGGGTGCCATGGGCGGCACCGCCCTCGGGAAAGGCGGCCACCGCACGGCCCTCCCGCATGCGCCGCGTCATCGCCTGCATGGTGTGTTTCAGCGAGTCGGTGTTGCCGCGGCTGTGGAAAATCGTGCCGGAGCGTCGCGCCATGAAACCGACCAGCGGCCAGCGCGCGATTTCGGCCTTGGCGACGAAGCAGACCGCGCGCTGGGTATGCAACAGCACGATGTCGAGCCACGAACTGTGGTTGGCGACCAGCATCACGGGCCCGGCCAGCGGCGCGCCGTGCGGTCGCGGATGCATGCCCACGGCGCGCAGCAACTGGCGACACCACCAGCGCACGATGCACTGGTCCAGCGGCTCGCCGTGCAGGCGGCGGCGCGCTGCCCAGCGCGTCTGCAACAACGCCAGCGGCACCGCCAGCAGCATCAGGCCCAGCACCCACGGTCCGCGCAGCATGTAGCGCAGTGGCCGCCGCCAGTCGCGACGGTCAGGGTGGGGTGCCGGATTCATCCGCCAAGCGTAGCCGCTGGCGCGATGGAAGCTCAATAGTGGCTTCGCGAAGGCTCTTCCCATTCCCGATTGGTGGTCGCGGGTGCCCGCCAAGTGCCTGCGCGGCCTGAACGGCCGCTGCACGCAGCAGGCGGTGCGTGCAGCTGTTGCGGCATCTGGGTATGCTGGCAAAACCACGACGAACCCGAGCTGTTCCATGTCCGTGCCCAAACGCGTCGAGCATGCACAAACCGACCGCGGCAGCATTCCGGTGTACGCCACCGGGGTGGTCGAGCAGCCGTGGGACAGCTACAGCGCCACCGACCACGACGTCTGGAAGCGGCTCTGCGCGCGCCAGCACGAGATTCTGGCCGGGCGCGCCTGCGACGAGTTCCTGGACGCCCAGCGCACCCTCGGCATCGGCGCCGACACCATCCCGCGCTTCGACGATCTCAACGCCATCCTGCGCGATGCCACCGGCTGGCAACTGATCGGCGTCGAGGGGCTGTTGCCGGAGCAGGTGTTTTTCGACCATCTGGCGCAGCGCCGCTTCCCCGTCACCTGGTGGATCCGCCGGCCGGACCAGTTCGACTACATCTCGGAGCCGGACCTGTTCCACGACCTCTTCGGCCACGTGCCGCTGCTGGTTGACCCGCTGTTCGCCGACTACATGCAGGCCTACGGCTGCGGCGGCCTGAAGGCGGAAAAGCTGGGGCCCGAGGCGCTGGCCAACCTGACGCGGCTGTACTGGTACACGGTCGAGTTCGGCCTGATCAACACGCCGAAGGGCTTGCGCATCTACGGCTCCGGCATCGTCAGCTCTCAGGGCGAGTCGGTCTACAGCCTGGAGTCGCCGGTGCCCAACCGCATCGGCTTCGACCTCGAGCGCATCATGCGCACGCAGTACCGCATCGACACCTACCAGCGCAGCTATTTCGTCATCGAGGGCTTCGAGCAACTGATCAGTGCGACGCAACCGGACTTCACGCCGATCTACGCGCGCCTGAAGGAAGCGCCGGCCTGGCCCGCGCGCCAGGTGCTGGACAGCGACCGCGTGTTCCAGCGTGGCAGTGGCGAGGGCTGGGACGACGGCGGCGACGTCTGATTGGCGGGGTGTCGGCGTGCTCAACGCCGGGCGCTGATTGCGCGCGCGGTCGCCGCATCAGCCGGCCGCGCCACCAGCCCGCCGGCGGCCGCCAGGGTCACCCGGTAGTTGCCGTTGTCGACCAGCGGCATATAGGCGCCACTGCCCCAGGCGGCATCCACCGCCGGCAGCCACTGCGGGAAGCGCCGTTCCAGCGTCCACAGGTCGAGGGCATGCGGCGCGGCCAGGGCAACCACCGTTCGCTGCGCCTCCAGTGCCTGGCCGACATCGTCGTAGCGGCCGGACAACCGGTCGAGGCGGTACACCGGAGGCGCGCCGGCCAGCAGCGCCGGCAGGCGCCACTTGACCACCCGCGCCTCGATGCGGAAGGCATCGCCCGCCAGCAGGACGCGGCGCCGCTCGCCACCCGGCACCTGCAATGTCAGCTGCCAGCGCTGCGGCGCCAGCGCCTGTGCGTGCAACTGCGCCACGGCGGTTTCGCCGGTCAATGCATGGTAGCCGCGCAGCGCCACGCCGCCCGCAGCCAGCACCAGCGCCACCAGTGCGAAAACCAGCAGCCACGCGCCGCGCCAACAGGCCGCGCCGCGCCGGCGACGGCGCCAGTGACGCACCGTGCCAATGCCCGACAGCAGCGCAAGCAAGGCAAACAGCGCCGCCGCGACCAGCAGCACGGTCGCCGGCCACAGCAATGCCGCGGTCCAGTCCATGGCGTCACTGTACACGGCCGTCGGCATCGCCGGCAGCCGGCCGGACAGCGTGCGCGGTGCTTTGCTTTGCTCACGGGACCCGCTGCCGCAGCGTGGCCGCCGCTGCGTCTTTGTGCGGGCGGCGCGGCCGCCGGTCGCTGCAGTGATCGCCGCTGCGGGCGCCGCGCGCGACGCGGTCGCCTATACTTGAGCGCGCCCACACCGCACGCCAAACGCCGCCAACGCCATGTCCAAGCGCGCCCTTCTCCGCCTCGCTGCGCTCGCCTTGATCGGCGCCATGGTTGCCGGCTGCGGCAACAAGGGACCCTTGGTGCGGCCGCCGGCGCCCGCGCCCGCCGGCAGCGCCTCCAGCGCCACGCCATGAGCGGCGCCTGGCGCTTCACCAAGATGCATGGCGCCGGCAACGATTTCGCCCTGATCGACGCCCGCGCCGGTCAGCCGCTGCCGACGGCCGACGACATCGCCCGCGCCGGCGACCGCCGCCGCGGCATCGGCTTTGACCAATTGCTCAGCGTCGAGCCGGCGCGCGACACGAGCTGCGCATTCCGCTACGGGATCTGGAACGCCGACGGCAGCCGCGCCGGCCAGTGCGGCAACGGCGCCCGCTGCGTCGCCGCATGGTTGCTGCGCGATGGCGCCCTGCCGGTCGACAGCGAGACCCGCCTGGAGAGCCCGTCCGGGCCGGTGACCGTGCGCGCGCACGGCGATGGCAGCGTGCGGGTCAACATGGGTCCGCCTCGGTTCGCCCCGGCCGCCATCCCGCTGGCGGCGCCGGCCCAAGCCGCCCGCTACGCGCTGGATGTCGACGGCGAGACCGTCGAGGTCGCGGCGGTCTCGATGGGCAACCCCCATGCCGTGCTGCCGGTGGAGGATATCGACGCGCCACGCTGGCGCGCGTTGGCACCGCGGATCACGACGCATCCGCGTTTTCCGCAGGGCTGCAACGTGGGGTTGGCGCGGGTCGTCGCGCGCGACGCCATCGAACTGCGCGTGCACGAACGCGGCGCCGGCTGGACGCTCGCCTGCGGCAGCGGCGCCTGCGCCGCGGTGGTGGTGCTGGCGCACGAGGCTCGCCTTGACGGCCACGTGCGCGTTACCCTGCCCGGTGGCACGCTCGAGGTGGACTGGGCCGGCGGCGAGGCGCCCGTGTGGCTGGGCGGGCCGACCTGCTTCGTCTACGAGGGCCGTTGGGGCGGCGAGGCCGAAGACAATGGACGGGGAGGACACGCATGACGGAGATGAAGCTGAAGGAAGGGCTGGACGCCATGGAAGTGGCGGCCTACCTGCGCCGGCACCCGGCCTTCCTCAAGGATTTCCCCGACCTCGCGATGCACCTGCAGGTGCCGCGCGAGCAGGGCCCGGCGGCCTCGCTGGCCGGCTACCAGCTGGAAACGTTGCGGGCCTCAAACGCGGCGCAGACGCGGCGGCTGGCCGAGCTGGTCGAGATCGCCGGCGAGAACGAGCAGCTGATGGTGCAGGTGCATTCGCTCAACCTCACCCTGATGCGGGCGTCGACCCTGGAGCAGACGGTGCGCAGCGTGGTCGGCGGCCTCACCGAGGATTTCGGCACCGATCTGGTGCGGCTGGTGCTGTTCGCGCGCCACGAGTCGCTGCCGCACGCCGAATGGCTGGTCCAGCGCGATGGCGGCGCGGCGGCCTGGCCCGAGTTCACGGACTTCCTGAAGCGCCATGAGCCGCTCTGCGGCCGGCTGTCTGCAGACAAACTGATCGCGCTGTTCGGTGACAGCGCCGCCGACGTCCGTTCGGTGGCACTGATGCGCCTCGGCCACTCCGGCATGCTGGCCATTGGCAGTCTCGAGGCCAACCGTTTCCACCCCGGCATCGGCACGATCTTCCTCAAGCTGATTGCCGAGGCGGTGACGGCGGCACTGCTGCGCTTCCGCGACGACGATGCCTGACACCGTCGCCGCGGCCATCGACGGCTGGCTGGCGCAGCTGCGCGCCCGCCAGCTGTCGCCGCATACGCTGGCGGCCTACGGGCGCGACCTCGGCAAGCTGCAAGTCTGGATGCACGAGGAAGCCATCGAGCGGTTCGACCAGCTCGACGCCGACCGCCTGCGTGGCCTGGTGGCGCGCGAGCACCGCGCCGGCCTCTCGCCGGCCAGTCTGCAGAGGCTGCTGTGCGCCTGCCGCGGCCTGTTCCGCCACCTGGTGCGCGAAGGCCGGCTGCAGGGCGATCCGGCCGCCGGGCTGCGTGCGCCGCGGCGGCAGCGGCGCCTGCCGGAGGTGCTTGACGCCGACGAGGCGCGGGCGCTGGTCGAGCTGCCCGCGAACGGCGCCCTGGCGCGGCGCGATCGGGCGATGCTGGAGCTGTTCTATTCGTCCGGCCTGCGGCTGGCCGAGCTGGTCGGTCTGCGCTGGGGTGATGTCGACCTCGACGATGGCCAGGCGCGGGTGCTGGGCAAGGGCCGCAAGACCCGCATCGTGCCGATCGGGCGGCACGCACGCGAGGCCCTGAGGGCGCTGGCGGCCGACGGCGCGGCGCCGGACCAGCCGGTATTCCGCGGCCGCGGCGGCGCGCCGCTGAGTCCGCGCTCGGTGCAGCTGCGCCTGAAGCAGGCGGCGCTGAAAAGCGGCTTGCCGCGCAACGTCTACCCACACCTTTTGCGCCACTCCTGCGCCAGCCACCTGCTGGAATCGTCGGGCGAGCTGCGCGCGGTGCAGGAGCTGCTCGGCCACGCCGACATCGCCACCACGCAGATCTACACCCACCTCGACTTCCAGCACCTGGCGAAGGTCTACGACGCCGCGCACCCGCGCGCGCGGCGCAAGGGCTGAGCCGATCGGCATCCGTCCGGG
>DASSBG010000004.1:0-164635 GCA_035699085.1 Rhodanobacteraceae bacterium | reverse complement strand
GGCAGCCCGAAGTACTGGCGCCCTTCAAGGTCCGCGCGCATCACGTTGATATGGCTGCGGACGTAATCCGTGCTGTGTAGGCAGTTGCCGGTGCGAAGGCATCTCGGATCATAGTAGGTCATGAAGTAATCGATGGTGCCGTTGCCGCGTCCTTGCCGTCGAACGGCCGCCATGCCGCCGTGAGCGTGGAGCCCAGCAGACTGCGCCGGCGGGTGTCGTGGCTCAGCGCATACACCGCGAGGTCGCGTAGCAGGGCTGCGGGAACCGTCAGGCTTGCTCGGAGGAGCGCTGGCTGGCGCGCCGGCGCGGGCCCGGCAGGCGGTCGCGGTAGTCGCTGCGCAGGCGCTGCCATTCCAGTTTCAGCCACGGGGTGAAGATTCCGGGCGTGGCCGCCAGTTCGTCGTCGAGGTCGGCCGGTGCGACGAAGCGCCAGGCTTCGACCTCGTTCCGGTTGACCTCGACCGGTGCCGAGCTGGTGCCGACGTAGACCCAGCAAAGCTCGTGCTCGGCGCCCAACTCGCCGAAGTCGGCCTGGTAGCGGAACTTGTAGAGGAACTCCAACTCGCAGCTGATGCCGATTTCCTGGCGCAGGCGCCGGCGCGTGGCCTCGGCCATGCTTTCGCCGCGGCGTGGGTGGCTGCAGCAGGTGTTGGCCCAGTAGCCAGGCCACAGGCGCTTGCCGCGGCTGCGCTGCTGCAGCAGCAGTTCGCCTCGCTCGTTGAACACGAACAGCGAGAAGGCGCGGTGCAGCAGGCCGTGCCCGTCGTGGGCTTCGGCCTTGCTGACGTAGCCGCTGTCGCGATCCTCGCTGTCGACCCGGATCAGTTCTTCGGACTCGAACGAAACCACCGGATCCTGCGGCTCGGGCAGCTCACTGGCCAATCTGGACCTCCATGGCCTGGTAGCCGGCTGCATGGATGGCGCGGATGACGCCCTCGCTGCCATCGGGGCACAGGGCGATGATCGAGCCGCCGCCGCCGCCGCCGGTGAGCTTGGCGCCCGCGGCACCGTTGTCGCGCGCGATCTGCACCAGTTCCTCGATCTCCCAGCTCGACACCTGCAGCGCGTTGAGCTGGCCCTGGCATACGTTCATCAACTCGCCGAGCTGGGCCATGTCGTCGGCCCTGATGGCCTCGATGCCCTGCAGGGTGAGTGCATCGATCTCGTTGAAGATGCGCTCGTAGAGTTCGCGGTTGCGCTGCCAGGCGCTGCGCACCCGGCCAACCATCTTGGCGGTGAGGCTCTCGATGCCGCTCATGCCGATGACCAGCGGCAGCGGCCGCGGCAACTCGAGTGGCTGGACCAGCGGCGGGTCGCCACGCCGGTACAGCAGCGGCTTGCCGTAGGTCGCCACGGTATTGTCGATGCCCGAGGGCGTGCCGTGGGCGACGATCTCGCACTCGTAGGCCAGTTGGCAGATGTCATCGTCGCTCAGCGACAGCTTGCAGTGGCGGTCGAGCGCGCGGATCACCGCCACCGCCAGCGCCGCGGAGCCGCCAAGGCCCATGGCACGCGGCACGTTGGGGTAGACCTGGATGCGCAGCGGCCGCTCCGACAGCCCGAACTTCTGCAGGATCAGCGCCAGTGACTGCTGGAACGAGCCGGGGTGCGCGCTGCCCGGGTGCAAGCGCTGCTCCACGCCCCATCGCGGGATCATCAGGTTGATGCCTTCGCTCGCGTCCTCGACCCGGGCGCGGATCGCCAGCGGCACCGGCGCGGCGATCGCGTGGCGTCCGTAGACCACCGCGTGCTCGCCCAGCAGGATGGCCTTGCCGTGGCCGGCCGCATATTCCTCCTCGGTGGCGTGCTTGCCCGGCCCGGGCAGCGGCTTGGGCACCGACTGCTCGCGCACCTCGGCAACGATCTCGCGCGCCTTCCAGATCTTGATCTCGCCGTCCTCGAGCAGCCGCTCGACCACGCTGTCGAAGATGTCGGCAGTGGCGCCGGCGGCCATCGCCACGCTGCGCGCGTGCAGCGTCATGTGGCCTTGCTGGATGCCTTCGGTAACCAGCGCGCGCAGCGCCGAGAAGTTCTGCGCCAGACCGACCGCGCCCATGACCTCGGCCAACTCGCGGGCCGAACGCGCGCCGAGCAGGTGGTGGTTGAGCGCCACCGTCGGGTTGGACTGCAACGGTCCGCCGACGGTGCCGACCTTCATCGGCATCTCGATACTGCCGACCAGGTCGCCGTTGTCGTTCTTGTACCAGCGCGTCAGCGACGTGTAGGACTTGCCCCGTGCCGCAAAGGCATGCGCCGCCGCCTCCAGCGCGCGCCAGTCGTTGCCGGTGGCCAGGGCCACTGCGTCGACGCCGTTCATGATGCCCTTGTTGTGGGTCGCCGCCCGGTACGGGTCCACCACCGCCAGGTCGTTGGCGAGGATGATGCCGTCGCGCACCTCGGCGCCGTCGTGGCCCTTGTCGGTCAACGCCTCGACCGGGATCACGGCCTCCGCGTAGACCCGCGCGCGATCGGTGAGGTTTGACAGGATGCGCAGGAACACCTTGCCGCCGGTGATCATCTCGACCAGCGGCGCGATGCCCTCGCACATGGTGTTGACGAGGTTGGCGCCCATGGCGTCGCAGGTGTTCACCAGCAGGTGCAACACCACCATGTCGCGCTTGCCGTCGGCCGAGGCGTGGATCATCACCTCCACATCCTCTGCGCCGCCGCCGCGCGCGACCATTTTCGGGTGCAGGCTGTTCGCCAGGTTGATGATTTCGTCCTTGCGCCGCAGCAGCGCCGCCTGCGCCCGAGCCGAATGCGCCACATCCACCACCTGCACCTGGCCAATCAGGATGGCCTCGGTGCTCCTGGTCTGGAAGCCGCCGGCGCCGCGCACCAGCTTGGCCGCGGAACTCAGCGCCGCAACGATCGAGGGCTCCTCGACCACCAGTGGCACGACGTAGTCCTTGCCGTTGATCAGGAAGTTGAGCCCGAGGCCGACCGGCAGGCCCATCACGCCGATGACGTTCTCGATCATCTTGTCGGCGCGCTGCACGTTGAGCATGTGCTCGCCGCTGAGTAGCGCCTGGCACTCCTCGCGCGACAGCAGGCCGCGCTCGCGCACCAGGTGCACGCGCTGCACCACCGACAGCTTGTAGAACCCCGGCATGCGTGATTGGTCCATGATCAACTCCATTGTCTCCGCTTCAGTGGACGCGCAAGCCCACCGCGTCGAGTCCAAGGTCGAGAGGCTGGAAGCCGGCCGCCTCGATATCCCGGCGAAAATCGCGCAGGCGATCCGCGTCGCCGGCCAGGGCGATGCCGATGTCGCCGCCGCCGGCGCCGCAGGGTTTGTAGGCCACGCCGCAGCGTTCGGCCAAGGTGGCTAGTTTAGCGTGCTCCGCGCTCACAATGTCCGTTCCGCTGGCCGCGCCGAGCTCGCCAAGCAGGCGCGCGTATTCGGCGACGGTATCCAGCAGGCCCTGAACATCGCCTGCCGAGGTCGCCGCAACGCCGGTTGCGGCACAGGCGCCGAGCTGGCCCATCAGCCTGGCGTGGTCCCGAGGCGCGCGCACGCGCCAGGCGGCGACACGGCCGAGAAAATCGGCGGTGGAGGCCGATTTGCCGGTCCACACGCAGCAGGAGCCGAGCGCCGCTGGCCACTGCGCCTGCTCGAGGGTCGGCTCTCCGGCCGTCAGCCGGTAGGCGAGCATGCCACCGGTCAGGCTGGCGGCAATGTCCAGTCCGCTGCCACGGCCCTGCTGCAGCCGTCGGTGCGCCCCGACCAGCGCCTCGAGCGCCGGCGGGTCGCGTTCAAGCCCCGCACAGATGGCCCCGGCAAGCGCCACGGTCAGGGCGGCGCTGGAACCAAGGCCGATTTTTGCCCGCTTGTTCGAGCCGTCGCTGCCGGCAAAGAAGGTGTCGGTGTCAAGTTCCGCGCAGAAGCCCGGAGGTGCGTCGCGCTCAGCGGCCAACGCACCGAGCACGGCCGCAACAACGCCGAGCCGTGCCGCGACGGCCGGATCGGTATCAAGCCAATCGAGCTCGCCGCGCGCATCCAGCCGGCAGCGGGCCAGGCCGATGCCGATGCTGGTGGCGCGCAGCCGGTATTCCCCCTCGACGCCATCGCCCAGCACCACGCGGGCGCGGCGGTTCACCGCCATCACCAGTGCCGGCGCGCCCTCGAGCACCGCGTATTCACCCAGCAGCACCAGCTTGCCCGGGGCCGACGCCGCTACTCGCATTGCGCCGCCTCGGCGGTATCCAGCCACCGCGCGCCCTCGCCCAGCCCGCTGCACAGCACGCGCTCGACGCCGGGAATCTCCCCCAGCGCGCGGCTGACCCGCTCGGCATCCTGCGGCAGGCACACTGCCTTCACCTGCGGCCCCGCGTCCACGGTGAAGAACACGCCCAGGCCGTCGCGCTCGCGCAGGCGACGGATGCGGTGCAGGCAGTCGACGGTGGCCCCGGTCCAGTACAGCAGCGGCGGTCGGGTTGCCAGCATCAGTGCGTGCATCTTCAGGCAGCTGTGTTCGGAGACTTCGGCCAGCGCCTGGAAGTCACGCGCCTGCACGGCTGCGCGGGCGGTGTCGAGATCGGCGTCGGCGGTGTCCAGCCACTGGCTGTAGAAGGGCGAGGTGCGCCGCGTCAGCTCCATGCCGGCGGTGGAGCCGACGTCTTTGGCCTGCCACGTGGTGACCGCGATCACCACCCGCAGTGGCCACGCGTCGGCTTCCAACAATGGGCGGGCAAAGGCATCGCTGCCGTCGGCGCGCTCACCCGCTGCCATCTC
Organism: Rhodanobacteraceae bacterium; assembly: GCA_035699085.1. Classification (GTDB taxonomy): domain Bacteria; phylum Pseudomonadota; class Gammaproteobacteria; order Xanthomonadales; family Rhodanobacteraceae; genus DASSBG01. The sequence continues at coordinate 159,900 of DASSBG010000004.1, read as the reverse complement.
CACGAAGCCGCCGAAGATGGACCGGGCCGCCGATCCGGAGCCGCGCCGCGCCAGCCGCGAAAGCTCCGCGGCATCGAGCGACAGGCCAAGCGCCTCGGCCGCGGCGACGGCCAACGCTGCGAAGCCGGAGGCCGACGACGCCAGCCCGGCGCCAGTGGGAAAGTTGTTGCGGGTCTCGACGCGCGCGCGGGCGCTGCAGCCCGCGCGGCCGCGCAACAGGTCGAGGAACCCGCTGCAGCGGCGCAGCGCCGCGGGGTCCTCTCCCCCATTGATGCGCAACTCGTCCGCCTCGAGAGCTGCGTCGAAGGCCACCCGCGTACGCGTCCAGAGCGAGTCCAGCGTCAGGGACAGTGAGCCCGCGCAGGGGATGTTGAGGCTGCTGTCGCGCTTGCCCCAGTACTTGATCAGGGCGATGTTCGGCTGGGCCTGGGCGCTGGCAATCACTGGCGATATCCCGACTGAAGATGACACCCGTCCACAGCATGCGGCGGCGCGGGCGGCGATTCCTGAACGGCAGCGGTACGGCAGCGGGCGGCCTACAGCCGGCCCTGCTCGCGAAACCACGCCACGGCATCGGCGAAGGCCTCGGCCGCAGGCCGTGCACGATAGCCCAATTCACGATCCGCGCGCGCGTGCGAGAAGTACATGGGCTGGCCCGCCAGGCGTACGCCGTCCACGGTGATGCCCGGCGCCCGCTTCGACAGCCGTGCCCAGCCCTCGGCCGCAAGGGCCAGCGGCATCAGCAGCGAGGACGGCATGCGCAGCCGCGGCGGACCGTGACCATTGAGCGCCGCAGCGGCGGTGATGATCGCCTTGAGGCTCATGTCCTCGCCGCCGAGCACGTAGCGGCGGCCGCGCGCACCATGCTGCCAGGCCAGCAGGTGGCCATCGGCGACGTCATCGACGTGGACGATGTTGAGGCCACTGTCGACCCAGGCGGGCATGCGCCCCCGTGCCGCGTCCAGCACCATGCGCCCGGTCGGCGTCGGCTTGATGTCGCGCGGGCCCACCGGCGCCGAGGGATTGACCACAACCAGGTCCAGCGCGTGGCGCTCGGCCAGCTGCAGCACCAGGCGCTCGGCCATGAACTTGGAACGCTTGTAGTGACCGATCATGTCCTCCAGGCGGGCCGGCGTCTCCTCGTCGGCGGGACCGCTGGCGGCGTGGCCGAGGGTGGCGACGCTGCTGGTGTAGACGATGCGTTCCACTCCGGCGCGCGCCGCCGCCAATACGACGTTGCGGCTGCCACGCAGGTTGCTGGCGTAGATCTCCGACGGCCGCCGCGCCCACAGGCGGTAGTCGGCAGCGACGTGGAACAAACCGCGGCAGCCGGCGGCCGCGCGGCGCAGCGAAGCCGGATCGCGCAGGTCCCCGACCACGGTTTCCACGTCGAGGCCACGCAGGTTGTCGAGCTGGCTCCGGGCCCGTACCAGCGCACGTACCGGGTGGCCGGCAGCCAGCAGGCGCCGGGCCACGGCCGAGCCGACGAAGCCGGTCGCGCCGGTGACGAGCAGCGTGTCGGTCATCCCGGCAGTATACGCAGGGCGAGCGGCGCGGCCGCCGCCAGCGCCCGCCGCGCCGCTGCGTAGTCGCGGCGCAGGCGATCCAGTTGCCGCCAGAGGCGTGGCCCGCCGGCAAGCGCATCGCGCAGGCCACCTGCACGCAGCCGCCCGCGCTCGTCCAGCAGGCCCGGCAGCGCCGGCGGGAGCGCGCGATCAGCGGGGTCGCAGACGGTCTTGACCGCGGCGAAGGGCAGGCCTGCCGCCGCGGCAACGCGCGCCACGGCTGCGCTTTCCATGTCGACGGCGCCAATGCCCTGCGCCGCCAGCGCACGCTTGTCGTCCGTAGCCGCCAAGGGCGCAGCGCGCGAATGCAGCGGCGACTGGTCCACCGGGCCCAGCACGGACAGTGCCTGGACCAGCCGCGCCTGCCACGCCGGATCCACGCTGAGCGGCGGCGCGTCCTCTGTCATCAGCAGGCTGGGCACCAGCAACGCGCCCGGCCGCAGACCGGCCGCGACACCACCGGCCACGCCCCAGCTCAGCAGTGCCGCCACGCCCTCTCGCCGAAGCCGCTGCGCCGCGGCAGCAGCACGCGAAGGCCCAATGCCGGCGATGACCACCCGCGCACCGGAAACCTCCCGCCCCTGCCCCACTGCGACGCGCCGCAGGCCCAGCGTGCGCGCCTCGGCCGGCATCGCCACCACCAGCCCAACCGGTGACTCAGTCACGCAGCGCCCGCTGGTAGCGCGCCAGCGCCCAGTACGGGAAATAATGGCTGTAGCCGTGATACTTCAGGTAGAATACGCGCGGAAAGCCAGGCGCGTTGAAGGCGGGGTCGTGCCAGACGCCCTCGCGCTGGGTGCCCAGCAGCCACTGCACCCCGCGCCGCACCGCCGGATTGCGGGCCTCGCCGGCGGCGATGAGGCCGAGCAACGCCCAGGCGGTCTGCGCCGCGCTGCCGCGGCTGCCACGGCCGGCGCTGCCGAGGTCGAAATAGGTGTCGTTGGTCTCGCCCCAGGATCCGTCGTCACGCTGGCAGCCGATCAGCCAGTCGACCGCGCGCCGCACCGCCGGATCGTCGCCCGGCACACCGGCCGCCTCCATCGCCATCAGCACCGACCAGGTGCCGTAGATGTAGTTGGTGCCCCAGCGGCCGAACCAGGCGCCGTTGTCGGCCTGCTCGCGGCGCAGAAAGGCCAGCACCCGCTCCAGCGCACGCTGGTCGCCTGGCCTGCGCAGCAACGCCAGCAGCGTCGCCACCCGCGCGCTGACGTCGCTGGTCGGCGGGTCCAGCAGTGCGCCGTGGTCGGCGAACGGGATCTGGTTGAGGTAGTAGTGGTCGTTGTCGCTGTCGAAGGCAGCGAAGCCACCGTTGCGCGACTGCATGCCAACCAGCCAATCGGCCGCACGATCGATGCACGCGGCGCGGGCGGCACGGTCTGGGCTCTGGTGCATCGCCCAGGCGACCACCGCGGTGTCGTCAAGGTCGGGGTAGGGATCGTTGAGGTACTGGAAGGCCCAGCCACCGCCGCGCAGGCCGGGATGGGTCTGACACCAGTCGCCTTCGGCTTCCAGCACCTGGCGCTGCGCCAGCCAGTCCAGTGCGCGTGCCACCGCCGGCGAGCCGGCCGCGCCATCATCGGCCTCCAGGGCCAGGCAGGTCAGCCCGGTGTCCCAGACCGGCGAGACGCAGGGCTGGCAATAGGCCTCGTCGCCGTGCACCACCAGCAGATCGCGCAGCGCCTGCCGCGTCTCGCGCATGCATCGCTCGTCCGGCCCGTGGCCGAGCAGCAGCAGCGCCTCGTAGGCATTGACGATTGCGGGAAAGATCGCGCCAAGGCCGCCGACCCCGTTTCGGCGGGCCAGGATCCACTGTTCCGCGCGGCGCAGCGCGCGCCGGCGCAGTGCGCGGGGGACCAGCCGGTCGGTCCAGCGGCCGATCGTGTCCAGCAGCAGGAACAGCCGGCCGAGCGCGCCCCGCACCTGCATGTAATGCCGCTCCTGCTCCGGCGGCGTGACAAACAGCTCGCGCAGCTGCACCTGTTGCGGGTTGGCGGCGCGCGCCTTCAGCGTGCACAGCACCGACAACGGCACCATGACCGTGCGCGACCAGTACGACACCTTGAGCAAGTGAAAGGGAAACCATCGAGGCAGCAACATCATCTCGATCGGCATGTACGGCACGCCACGCCACGGCAACTCGCCGAACAGCGCCAGCATGGTGCGGGTGAAGACATTGGCGCGTGCCGCGCCGCCGCGCGCCAGGATCGCCTCCCGCGCGCGCCGCATGTGCGCGGAGTCGATGTCGTCGCCGACCAGCTTCAGCGCGAAATAGGCCTTGATGCTGCAGCTCAGGTCCATGGCGCCACCGTCGTACAGCGGCCAGCCGCCGTGCGCGGCCTGGCAGCGGCGCAGGTAGTTGGCGAGTTTGCGCTCCAGCGCCGGCTCGCGCTCGCCAAGGTAGTGCAGCATCAGCACGTACTCGGCGGGAATCGTGCAGTCCGACTCGAGCTCGTGGCACCAGTGGCCATCCGGCCGTTGCCGCTGCAGCGTGGCCCGGCGCGCGGCACGGATGGCGTGCTCCAGCGGGTCGATGGCGCCACTCGCCGGCGGGTTGTCCCTTGATCTGCCGTCCATGCGCCGGCCTACATCGACTGCGTCTTCCAGCCCGAGGCCGCGGCGAGCTGCGCGTCATCGGACGCCGCATCGCCATCTGGCCGCAGGCTGCTCAGCGACCAGTCCGGCGCGATCGGCGCGAATGGCAGGCCGCGCGCCAGCCGCGTGAACCAGCGCCGCAGCGCGCGATCGTAGGCGGCAAAAAGCCGCGTCACGATCACCGTGTTCTGCACCACCCGCCGCGACACCTTGACCTGGCTGCCCGAAGTGAAGCCGGGCGAGGCACTGATCGACTGCAGCGTCTGCACCGCCAGGCCCAGCGCAATCAGGCAGAAGCGGCGGATGCCCGGCTCGTTCTCGGGGATCAGCAAGGTGTACTCGAAGGCCTTGCGCAGATGGCTGTGGGCAAGGCCGATCAGGTTGGCGTAGACCTCGCTGAAGCCTCGCCGCTTGCCCATGGCACGCAAGTCGCCCAGGTCGATGCCGGCGCGCGCGAACAGGTCGTGTGGCAGCCAGCAAACGCCGCGCTTGCGGTCTTCCCAGAAGTCCTTGAGGATGTTGGTCATCTGCAGGCCCTGGCCGAACGACACGCCCAGTTCGGCCATGGCGTCACGGTGCCGCGCGATGTCGCTGGAGTAGTCGCAGAACAGCTCGGTGAGTGTCTCGCCGACCACGCCCGCGACGTAATAGCAGTACTGGTCGAGCGAATGCATGTCCGGCAGGCCGCTGACGCTGGCCTTGCGCTCGTATCGCGGCATGCCCTCGCACATCACGGTGAGGCAGCGCGTCAAGGCGGCGTGCTGCCTGTCGTTGAAGGTCCGGGTGACCTGGATCACGCGGTCGGTGTGCGCGATCAGGTCGCGCTCGCTGTCGCTGGTGTCGCCGACCAGCAACGGGGTCAGCTCACGGGCGAATTTACCGGCATCGCCGGTGCCGGCGACCACGTGTACAAGTTGGGCGTGGAATGCCTGCTTCTGTTCGACCGACAAGGCCGACTCGTCCTCGATGGTGTCGGCGATTCGGCACAACAGGTAAGCGTTGGTGACAACCCGGCTGAGCGGCTTCGGCAGGTGTGGAATGGTCAGCGCGAAAGTGCGCGAAACCCCGGTCAGGATCTCGACCTGGTAGGTTTCTGCATCGCATTCCATGCCGGCAAGCTTGTTCATCAGCAGGCGCTCCCTTTGCTTCCGTAGGCCGCAGTCAAAATATTGAACTTACACCGTCATCATGCACAGAACATAAGGAGCTCCGGTCACCGAAGTCCTATACTTAACGATTCGCGCACACCATGGCAACCGCGGACGCGTGATTATTCAGAGTATGGACAGCCGCGCACCTCAGGCCGTCGCTACCCTGCCGCGCCGTGCCACCGACCGCACCGGGTGTCGACATGGAATCAGGAATCCTGATGCAAACGCTTGATTTTGCAGCTGGCGACAGCGCGCCGTCGCAACAGTCCGAGGATTGGCGCGCGCGCATAGAGATGCGCCTTGACGACGTCCTGCCGGCCGAGAGCGAGGCACCGGCCGACCTGCATCGCGCCATGCGCTATGCAGTGCTGGGCACGGCCAAGCGGATGCGGCCGCAGCTTTGCTACGCGACCGGCGAAGCGCTGGGCATCGAGCCCGCACTACTGGACGATGCGGCCTGCGCGCTGGAACTCGTGCACGGGTTCTCGCTGATCCACGATGACTTGCCGGCGATGGACGACGACGCCTTGCGCCGCGGCCGGCCGACCACGCACAAGGCCTTCGGCGTCGCCACCGCCATCCTCGCCGGCGACGCGCTGCAGACGCTCGCTTTCGGCCTGCTGGCGCACAGCCGCAGCGGCAGCCCCGACAGCCGCCTGGCCATGCTGCAACTGCTGGCCGACGCCACCGGTTCGCTCGGCATGACCGGCGGCCAGGCCATGGATCTTGCCGCCGAGGGCCGGCGGCTCGAGCTCGACGCGCTGCGCGAGTTGCATCGGCGCAAGACCGGTTGCCTGATTCGCGCGGCGGTACTGATGGCCTGTTGCGCCGACCCGTCGCCCGATCCGGCACTGCGCGAGCGGCTGGATCGCTTCGCCACCGACATTGGCCTGGCATTCCAGATACGCGACGACGTGCTCGATATCGAGGGCGACGTCGCCACCCTCGGCAAGACGCAAGGCAAGGATGTCGCGCAGGAAAAATCGACCTACCCCGCGCTGCTCGGCATGGACGGCGCCAAGCGCCAGGCCGAGCAGCTTTACCAGCAGGCACTGCAGGCGCTGGAGCCGCTGGGCGAACGCGCCCGGCCACTGCGCTGGCTCGCCGGCCGCATCGTGCAGCGAGAGTCGTAATCAGCTCGCCGCAGTCGCGGCAATGGGGTCGGGAATGGAGAGTCGGTAAAGCCGCTTCGGCAACCCGGATTCACCGCTCACCCGTGGCCGCCCGCCCCGCGCCTTGACGGTTGCGCGCGCTCGCCCTAGCCTTGCAATATCCGTTTATCAAGATGGAAGGATATTTGTGGACCTGGCTGCCACATCCGCCCTGCTGCGCCTGCTGTCGGACCCGACGCGGGTGCGCCTGCTCGGCCTGCTGCAGCGCGAGGAGCTGACCGTCGCCGAGCTGTCGGCGGTACTGCGGCTGGCGCAGCCACGCGTATCCACCCACCTGGCCAAACTCAAGGAGGCAGGGCTGGTGCACGACCGCCGCGCCGGCGTCTCGGCTTACTACCGCCTGCGCGCCGACCTCGACGACCAGGTCGACTCGCTGCTGGCGGTGCTCGCGGCCGGCATCGACGATGCCGTGCTCGCCGACGACCTGGCCCGCCTGCCCTCGGTGCTGGCCGGTCGCGCCCGCGAACAGGGCTGGGCCGACACCGTCGCCGGCGACATGGAACGGCACTACTCGCCAGGGCGCACGTGGGAAACGCTGGCGCGCGCGCTGCTGCAGCTGCTCGACAGTGGCGACGTACTCGACATCGCCTCCGGCGACGGCATCCTGGGGGAACTGCTGGCGCCGCACGCGCGCAGCGTCGTCTGCGTCGATTTCAGCGAGCGCGTCGTCAATGCGGCGCGTGTGCGGCTGGCGTCGTTCGCCAACGTCGAGGTGGTGCAAGGCGACATGCACGCGCTGGAGCTCGGCGAGCGGCGCTTCGACCTGGTGCTGATGATGCATGCGCTGACCTACAGCGAGCGGCCGGCGCAGGCAGTGAGCGAGGCGCGCCGCATGCTGCGCCCGGGCGGCCGGTTGCTGGCCGTCACCCTGGCACGCCACGCGCACCGTGCGGTGGTCGAGCCGTTCGACCACCGCAACCTCGGCTTCCGCCGCAGCGAGCTGACCCAGCTGGCGCAAAAGGCAGGCCTCGAGGTGCTGCAATGCCAGCGTGTCTCACGCGAGCGCAGGCCACCGCATTTTGAAATCCTCAGCCTGCTGGCGCGCGCACCCACCCGCTGACATCCGCACACGGACGAGCAACGATGAAGCCACTCCCCTGGTTGAACCCCGAGCGCACGCAGGCGCTGCTTGACGCGCTGCCCACGCGCATCCTGCTGCTCGACGGTGCCATGGGTACCATGCTGCAAGCGCATTCGCTGGACGAAGCCGGCTACCGCGGCGAGCGCTTCGCCGCGGGTGCCGAAGGCGCGCACGAGCACGGCCATGGGCCGGGCTGCGATCACGACCTCCAAGGCAACAACGACCTGCTAAGCCTCAGCCGGCCGGACATCATCCGCGAAATCCACCGCGCCTATTTGGAAGCCGGCGCCGACCTGGTCGAGACCAACACCTTCAACTCCACGCGCATCTCGCAGGCCGACTACCACACCCAGGACCTGGTGCCGGAGCTCAACCGCGAAGGCGCGCGGCTGGCGCGCGAAGCCTGCGATGCCATGACCGCGCAAACGCCGGACAAGCCACGTTTCGCTGTCGGCGTGCTCGGCCCGACCAGCCGCACCGCCTCACTCAGTCCCGACGTCAGTCGGCCGGAGTTCCGCAATGTCAGCTTTGACGAACTGGTCGAGAACTATGCCGAGGCGGCGCACGGCCTGATCGAGGGTGGCGCCGACCTGCTGATGGTCGAGACGATCTTCGACACGCTCAATGCCAAGGCCGCATTGTTCGCCATCGACCAGGTGTTCGAGGAGCGCGGCGCGCGCCTGCCGCTGATGATCTCCGGCACCATCACCGATCGCTCCGGCCGCACGCTGTCGGGCCAAACCACCGAGGCGTTCTGGTACTCGCTGCGCCACGCCCGGCCGCTGTCGGTGGGCTTGAACTGCGCGCTCGGCGCCAGCGAGCTGCGCCAGTACGTCGAGGCGCTTGGCCAGGTCGCCGACTGCCACGTCAGCACCCACCCGAATGCCGGCCTGCCCAATGCCTTCGGCGAGTACGACGAGACGCCCGAGACCATGGCCGAGACGCTGCGCGAGTTCGCGCAATCGGGCCTCGTGAACATCATTGGCGGCTGCTGCGGCACCCGGCCCGAGCATATCCGCGCCATCGCCGACGCCGTGGCCGACTGCAAGCCGCGCGCGTTGCCGACCCTCGCGCCGTATTGCCGCTTGTCGGGGCTCGAGCCCTTCGTGATCACGCCGGACACGCTGTTCGTCAACGTCGGCGAGCGCACCAACGTCACCGGCTCGGCACGCTTCAAGAAGCTGATCAAGGAGGACCGTTACGACGACGCCGTCGCGGTGGCGCTGCAGCAGGTGCAGAACGGCGCCCAGGTGATCGACGTCAACATGGACGAGGGCCTGCTCGACTCGGAGGCGGCGATGGTGCGCTTCCTGCACCTGATCGCCGGCGAACCCGACATCGCCCGCGTGCCGGTGATGATCGACTCCTCCAAATGGTCGGTGATCGAAGCCGGCCTGAAGTGCGTGCAGGGCAAGGGCATCGTCAATTCCATCTCGCTGAAGGAAGGCGAGGCGCCGTTCCTGGAATCGGCGCGCAAGGTGCAGCGCTACGGCGCGGCGGTGGTGGTGATGGCTTTCGACGAGCAGGGCCAGGCCGACACCGCCGAGCGCAAGCTGGCGATCTGCCAGCGCTGCTACGCGCTGCTCACCGAGCAGGTCGGCATGCCGCCCGAGGACATCATCTTCGACCCCAACATCTTCGCCATTGCCACCGGCATCGACGAGCACAACAACTACGCCGTGGCCTACATCGAAGCTGCGCGCCTTGTCCGCCAGGCGATGCCGGCCTGCCACGTCAGCGGCGGCGTCTCCAATGTGTCGTTCTCGTTCCGCGGCAACAACCGCGTGCGCGAGGCGATCCACTCGGTGTTCCTCTACCACGCGATCAAGGCCGGCATGGACATGGGCATCGTCAACGCCGGGGCACTGGCGATATACGACCAGCTGCCGGCCGACCTGCGCGAGGCGGTCGAGGACGTGGTGCTCAACCGCCGCGCCGATGGCACCGAGCGCCTGCTCGAGCTGGCCGAGCGCTACCGCGGCAGCAAGGGCGCCGCCGGTGACAGCGGCGAGGACCTCGCCTGGCGCGAGCTGCCGGTGGCCGGACGCCTGTCGCACGCCCTGGTGCACGGCATCGACAAGTATGCCGTCGAAGACACCGAGGAAGCGCGGCTGGCGGCGGCGCGCCCGCTGGACGTGATCGAAGGCCCGCTGATGGATGGCATGAACGTGGTCGGCGACCTGTTCGGCGCCGGCAAGATGTTCCTGCCGCAAGTGGTGAAGTCGGCGCGCGTGATGAAAAAGGCGGTGGCCCACCTGCTGCCCTTCATCGAGGCGGAGAAGGAGCGCACGGGCGACGCCGGCAGCAGCAACGGCAAGATCGTGATGGCGACGGTCAAGGGCGATGTGCACGACATCGGCAAGAACATCGTCGCCGTGGTATTGGCCTGCAACAATTTCGAGGTGATCGACCTCGGCGTGATGGTGCCGGCGCAGAAAATCCTCGACACCGCCATCGCCGAAAAGGCCGACATGATCGGCCTGTCGGGCCTGATCACGCCGTCGCTGGAGGAGATGGCCCACGTCGCCCGCGAGATGCAGCGCCAGGACTTCCGCGTGCCGCTGCTGATCGGCGGCGCCACCACATCCCGGGCACACACGGCGCTGAAGATCGAGCCGCACTACCAGTCGCCCTGCGTCTGGGTCAAGGACGCCTCGCGCGCGGTCGGCGTGGCGCAGTCCCTGGTTGGCGCAGAGGTCGCGGCCTTCATGGCCAGGGTGCGCGCCGACTACGCCGAGGTGCGTGAGCGCTACCGCAATCGTGGCTCAGGGCAGCGCCTGGTGTCGCTGCAACATGCGCGCGAACACCGCTTCAGCCGCGACTGGAGCGAATACGCGCCGCCCGAGCCGAAGCTCAAGGGCATCAAGGTGTTCCGCGACATCGACCTGGGCGAACTGGTCGACATCATCGACTGGACGCCGTTCTTCCAGGCCTGGGAGCTGGCCGGGCACTATCCGGCGATTCTTGACGACTCGGTGGTTGGCGCGCAGGCCCGCGAGGTATTTCGCGATGCCCAGGCGATGCTGCACCGGATCGTCGACGAGCGCTGGCTGACGGCGCGCGCGGTGATCGGCTTCTGGCCGGCCAACAGCGTGGGGGATGACATTGAGTTGTATCGGGAGCCGGCGACGATCGAGCAGCGGCCGGGCACCGGGGACCGGGAACCGGGAACCGCGGCAGACCTGTCCGGGCGCGAGGTGTTGGCGGTGTTGCATCATCTGCGGCAGCAGGCGGACAAGCCGATCGAGCGGCCCAACCTGTGCCTGTCCGACTTCGTTGCACCGAAGGACAGTGGCGTGCGCGACTGGGTCGGCGGCTTCGCGGTCACCGCCGGCATCGGCATCGAGGAGCACCTGGCCCGCTTCAAGGCCGAGCTGGACGATTACTCGTCCATCATTCTCAAGGCACTCGCCGACCGCCTGGCCGAGGCGATGGCGGAGTACATGCACCGCCGCGTGCGCCGCGAGTTCTGGGGTTACGCACCGGACGAATCACTGGACAACGAGGCGCTGATCAAGGAGCAGTACCGTGGCATCCGCCCGGCGCCGGGCTATCCGGCCTGCCCCGACCACACCGAGAAGGCCACGCTGTTCAAGCTGCTGGACGTCACCGCCAACACCGGCATCGAGCTGACCGAGGGGTTCTCGATGTATCCCGCGGCGGCGGTTTCAGGCTGGTACTTCTCGCATCCGGACAGCCAGTATTTCGTGGTCGGCCGCGTGGACCGCGAGCAGGTCGAGGATTACGCCCGGCGCAAGGGTTGGGAGCGGCGCGAGGCCGAGCGCTGGCTGGCAACCAGGCTCGACTACGATCCCGATTGAGCCAGCTTGCCGGCGCGCCGGTGCACGGTCAGGTTGTACAGCGCGACCAGCGCCGGGAACAGGTTTGAGACCAGCCCGACCGAATCGTTCTTGCCGAAGATGAAGTACAGCACCAGCACCGCGCTGCCGGTGATCGACAGCCACCAGAACGCCATCGGCATCACCACGCGCTTGTGCTTGCGGGTGTAGTACATCTGCACGAACCAGCGGCTGGCGAACAGGGCCACGCCGGCAAAACCGATGATTTTCCAGGGCGTGGCCTGGAACTCGTGCAGCTTGAGCAGCAGCAGGTGCAACTGCGAGAGGAGGAAGTCCATGGTGCGCGCAAGGTGGCCGGGGAGCCGGCCATGATAATGCTTCGCGGGAATGGAGAATGGAGAATCGGGAACGGGGCAAGCCGCTTCGCCGCGCCGTGCCACCTGCTGACGACGAACGGCGCAGCTGGCAACGCGCGGCGCGACGCTGGCCGCGCTGACGTGCATCGGCGATAATCGCCCGTCACGTCGCGGTAACGCGGCGCGACCCGTCCACAACGCCGACCGCCAGTGCCCGATCCAATCGTCTGCATATGTGGCAGCGCCGACAGCACCTGGCTGGAGGCGCTGCGCGCCGATCTGCCTGCGGGTGCCACGCTGCGGCTGCTGGACCTGTCGCCGGCGCACTCGGCCGCCACGCTGGCCGCGGAAGGCAGTGGCGCAGACATTGTCGCCGTCGCTGCCAATGCCCTGCTTCCACCTTTCTGGCTGGCGCGCCTGCTGCACGCCTTGCACCAGCCGCAGGTGGTGGCAGTCCAGCCGTTGGACGCCAGCCAGCTGCCCGGTGTTGCGGCGCCAACATCGCCGACGCAACTCGCGACGCTGGATCGCCAATGCTTCCTGCGCGGCTCGCGCGCGGCGCTCGATGCCGCCGGGCTGGCTGCACCGGTACTGGCACTGCGGGCAGGAACGCGCCCGCCTGCGCACGCCAGCGAGCTGGCCGCGGCGCTGGCGCGGCAGGGCCGCGTGCTGCAACTGGAGGACCTGCTGGTCGCTTCGCCGCAGGCGCAGGCTGCCTACGAAGGTGATGAGCGCCCGGTGCTTGCGCGGGCGGTGGCGCAGGCGACGAGGCATGCCAGCGGGCGCGGCTATCCCGGCGTCGACGGCAAGCCGGTACTGCTGCACATCGTGCATGGCTGGGGCGGCGGCGCCGCCCGCTGGATCGACGACCTGGCCGCCGCGGACCATGCCCACCATCACCTGGTGCTGCGCGCGCTCGGCAGTTTCGCGCGCCGCCGCCACGGCGAAGCCTTCGAACTGCAGCTTGCCGGCGACCCGTTGCCGCTGCGAACCTTCAGGCCGGCGGTGCCGATCACGTCCACGGCAATCAGCAGTGCCGATTACCGGCTTGTTCTGGATCGCGTGATCGCCGACTTTGCGGTGGACGCGGTGCTGGTGTCGTCGTTGATCGGCCACAGTCTCGACGCGTTGCGCAGCGGCCTGCCGGCCTTGCTGGTGGTACACGACCATTACCCGTTGTGGCCGCTGCTGCATCGCGACTTCGGCGACCCGCAGTTGGCGTTCGACAGTGCGCAGTTGGGGACCGAACTGGCCGAGGCCGGTGATGAGTTCGAATTTGCCGAGCGCAGCCCCGGCTTCTGGCGCAGCCTTCGCGAGGCCTTTGTGCAGGCGGCGCTGGCATCGCACGCGACGCTGGTTGCACCGACGGCCAGTGCCATGGCCGCGGAGCTGCGGCTGGCACCGGCGCTGCGTGACTTGCCACGGAACATCGTGCCGCACGGCCTGGCGCCGTGGCCACCACACGATCCGCTGCCGCCACCACCGGCGCGGTCGCGGCTGCGGCTGCTGGTACCGGGCCGGATCCGCCGCGGCAAGGGCGAGGACCTGCTGCGCGCCGCCCTGCCCGGCCTGCGCCGGCATGCGGACATCGTGCTGCTGGGCGCCGGTGCGGCCGGCATGGGCTTTTTCGGCCAGGCGGGCGTCAACGTGGTGCTGGACTACCGGCGCGACGACCTGCCGCGCCTGCTGGCCACGTTCGCGCCGGACGCGGCGTTGCTGCTTTCAACGGTCGCTGAAACTTTCAGTTACGCACTGAGCGAGATGCGCTCGCTCGGCCTGCCGGTGATCGCCACCCGCCTCGGCGCCTTTGCCGAGCGCATCGACGATGGCGTCGACGGGCTGCTGGTCGATCCCCGGCCTGATGCGCTGGTCGCCGCGGTTGCAGCGCTGGCCGGCAACCGCGGCCCGCTGGACGCGATACGCGACAAACTGCGGTCACGCCAGGTCGAGGGCCTGGAGCCCATGGCCGCAGCCTACCGCGGGCTGCTGCCCCTTTCTCCGCCCCCGGGCGTGCGTTACCGCTGCGCGACCGCCAGCATTGACGCGCTGGCGGCGCGAGCGGCCGAACAGACGGCGCTGGGGTTGCGCGATTCCATCGCCCGGCGGGAGGCGGAGTACGAGCAACAGGCCGCGGAGTTGCGCAAGCGCACGGAGTGGGCAGTGGCATCCGAACGTGAGCTGCGCGATGCCCGTGCAGCGCTGGTCGAGCGCAATGCGCAATACGACGCGCTCGACGCCGAGATGCAGCAGCGAACGCGCTGGGCGCAGTCGCTTGACGCGGAGGTGGCGGAGCTGACAAGCCGCGGCCAGGAGCTGACGGCGCAAAGGGACGAGCTTGGCGGCCGCATCGATGAGCTTCTCCGCAGCCGGTCGTGGCGCTGGACCCGTCCTCTGCGCACGGCGACCACGCGCTATCGCAGCGCCCGCGCCAGCGTCAAGTTTCGCCTGGCGCGGCTGAAAAGCTTGCGCGGACGCCTGCGCGGCAGCCTCGGACGGAGGGGCCTGGCGGGCACGCTGGCGCGGATCCGTGACGAGTTTGCACAGCGCCAGCCGACCATCGCGCCAACACCGCAACCGGCGCCGGCCGAGGCCTTTGCGCCTTTCGCGGTGCCAGCCAGCGCGACGCCGCTGGTGTCCATCGTGATCCCCGTGCACAACAAGGTTGCCTACACCACCGCCTGCCTGCGCTCATTGGCCCGGCATGCGGGCAAGCTGGCGTTTGAGACCATCTTGGTTGATGACGCATCGACGGACGCTACCGCGGAGCAGCTGGCGCAGATCGACGGCATCCGCACGCTGCGCAACCAGGGCAACATCGGCTTCGTCGGCTCCTGCAATGCCGGCGCCGCCGTCGCGCGCGGCGATTACCTGGTGTTCCTCAACAACGACACGCTGGTCCACGCGGGCTGGCTGGAGGCGCTGCTCGACTGTTTCGCGCGCTGCCCCCACGCCGGGCTGGTCGGCGCCAGGCTGGTCTACGCCGACGGCCGCCTGCAGGAAGCCGGAGGCATCGTCTTCAGCGACGGCAGCGGCTGGAACTACGGACGCTTTGGACACCCGGACGACCCGCGCTACCTGTTCCGCCGGGCCGTCGACTACTGCTCGGGCGCCTGCATCATGCTGCCGCGCGTGCTGTTCGAGCAGCTTGGAGGTTTCGATTCGCGCTACGCCCCCGGCTATTACGAAGACACCGACCTCGCCTTCGCCGTGCGCGCCGCCGGCCGTCAGGTGCTCTACGAGCCGCGCGCCCGCATCACCCATTTCGAAGGCATCAGCGCCGGCACCGACACCGCCAGCGGCATGAAGCGCTACCAGGTCGTCAACCACCGGAAGTTCCTGGCCAAGTGGGGCGATGCTCTGCGCCGCCAGCCGGCGCCGGTCGACGAGGCTGCAGACGCCCATCTGGCCGCGACCCACAGCGCGCGCTGGCGCGTCCTGATCGTCGATGCGAGCACGCCCACCCCGGACCAGGACTCCGGCTCGGTGCGTCTGCTCAACATCATGCGCCTGCTGCGCGACATGGGCTGCCAGGTCACCTTCCTGCCGGACAACCTGGCCAGCATCGACGGCTACACGGCACAGCTTCAGGCGGAGGGTATCGAGACCGTGCAGCACCCGTTCGTGGCCGACATGCCCGCCTTCTACCGCGCGCGCGGCCGCGAGTTCGACCTGGTGATGATCTCGCGCCACTACGTCGCGGCGCACCACGTCGGCTTGGTGCGGGCTCACGCGCCGCGGGCACGGCTGGTGTTCGATACGGTCGACCTGCACTACCTGCGCGAACGCCGGGCCGCGGAGCTGGACCCGCGGCCGGAGCTGCGCCGGCAGGCCGAGGCGACGCGCGCGCAGGAGCTCAAGCTGATACGCGAGTGCGACGTCACCCTGGTGGTCAGCCGGGTGGAGAAGGCGTTGCTGGCCGCGGATGCTCCCGGCGCCAGGGTGGAGGTGCTGTCGAACGTGCACCCCGTGTTCGGCAGCCGGCAGCCCTTCGAGCGACGCCGCGACCTGCTGTTCGTCGGCGGCTTCCAGCACCCGCCCAACATCGACGCGATGCTGTGGTTTTGCGCGGAGGTGATGCCGCGGGTGCGCCGTGCACTTCCAGAGCTGCGCCTGCACCTGGTGGGCAGCAAGATGCCCGAGTCAATCCGCGCGCTGGCCAGCGATGCGGTCGAGGTGCACGGGTTCGTGGAGGACATCGAGCCGCTGCTCGATGGCTGCCGCATTTCGGTGGCGCCGCTGCGCTACGGCGCAGGCGTCAAGGGCAAGGTCAACATGGCCATGAGTTACGGCCTGCCGGTGGTCGCCACGCCGATGGCGGTCGAGGGCATCGACGCCGAGCCCGGCCGCGAAGTGCTGGTGGCGGCCGACGCCGAAGGCTTTGCCGAAGCGGTGGTACGGCTGTATGGCAACCCGGCACTGTGGCAGCAGCTGTCGCGCAACGGCGCCGAAAGCGTGCGCCGGCAGTTTTCCTTCGAGGTGGCACGTGCGACCCTGCGGGGATTGCTGGGGGGGCCGGACTCGGGTTTGGGGAGTACGGATTCTCCAGCGGTCCCGACACCGCGTTCACACACTACGCAGGCCGGCTCGGCCTCGTAGGTCGAGGTTGGCGCCGAAGGCGCGTGTCCCGACACGCGCGGCGTTCTCGCGCAACCGCGCCGCCACCGTGCGCCGGCAACCCACGGCCCGTGTCGCGCCTCTCACCGCGCATCGCGCCGGCCTCACGGCCCTCCGCTGCCCAGCTGCTCGGCGATGGTTGCGATGCGCGGGTCGTCGGGCGCCAACTTGCGCAGTTGCGCAAGAGCCTGGCGCGCAGCGGCGCCGTCACCGGCGGCGGCGGCCTGCCGTGCCTGCTGCGCCCAGGCGTCGGCGAGCATCTTCTGCATGGGGGCGTGGGCGCTGCTGCCGGGGACCATGTGGCCAAAGGCCGCCAGCAGCTGGCCGGCCCGTTGCAGCTTGTGCGCCTTGAGCGCGACACGGAAGCCCTGCCGTGTCACGCTTGGCAGCGAAGCCAGCCCGGCCATCGCGTCGGCGTTGCCGGCGTCGATCGCCAGCACCTGGTGGTACAGGTCATAGGCGTTGGTCGCCGGCGGCTGCATCAGGTCGCCGGCCTCAAGCGCGGCCTGTGCCCGCACCAGCAGGCCCGCCACCTTCTTCTTTTGCGCGGCACCCAGTGGTGCCGGCGCAGCCGGCGCGCCAGGCGCTGCCTGTGACGCCGCGGCAGCTGCCGCCAGCCGTTGACGCAAGGTGGCGAGCTGCGGCGACGCAGGATCGATGGCTGTGAGCTGCTCGATGTCCGCGCTGGCCTGGTTGCGGTTGCCGGCGTCGAGCGCCGCGTCGGCGCGCTTCAGCAACGCCGCCGCCACCTGTCGCACGCCCGCCCTGGCCGCTTCGTTGTCGGCATCGGCCGCCAGCACCGCGCGGAAACCGGCCAGCGCGTTGTCGTCGCCGGCGCCCGCGAGTCTGCCCGCCACAAGGTCGGCACGGGCCTTTGCCAACCGTGCCTGCAGCGCGGCCTGGGCATCGCGCTCTGCTTGCGCCACGTCGGCGCGCAGGCCCGGCAGGTTGGCGAAGTCAGGCAACCACTCGCCCAGTTGCTCAAGCTTGCTGCGCGCCTCGTCAAGCGCGTGCTGCTGGAGTGCGGTGCGGATATCGCGGGCGTAGCGCTGGCCGATGCCGTCGAGGCCGTGGCGGGCGACGGCGTTGTCGGGATCGGCGGCAAGCACCTGCTGGTACAGCGCAGCGGCGCCGTCCTTGCCGGAAAGATGCCCGTCGATGACCGCCTGCTGCGCGCGATTGACCAGGCTGGCTATCTTCACGCCGCGTCCCCGCGCCTTGTCAATCTCGCCGGCGAAGGCGTCGAGGTCGCTGCCGCCACCGAGCAGTGCGCGCGCCTGGCCCAGCGCCAGAGTCGCCTGCTGCAGGTTGCCCGCCGCCAGCGCCGCCCGCGCCTGCGCCAGCTCCGCCTTGCCGACCTGGCGCAGGCCATCGCGGGCGCGGGCGTCGTCCGGCTCCATGTGCACGGCGCGGCGATACAGTTCGCAGGCGCTTGTGGCGTCGTAGCAGTCGAGGTTGCCGGCCGCCAGCGCCGCATCGGCGCGCTTCAGCAAGTCGTTGTAGGCTGTGCTCGGCAGCCATGAGCGGATGGTCGCGCGCTGGCTCCAGGCCAGTGCGCCCAACGCCACGAGCAACACCACCACCAGGAGCGCGATCAGGCTGCGGCGGTGGCGCGGCGGCGGCCGGCGCGGCGGCTGCGGGCCGCGCCGGCGGCTGCGTTCGTGCATCTGGTGGTCGGCGGCCAACTCGCCGACCACCGGCTCGGTGCGCTGGCCGACGCCGCGGCGGCTGGGTGGTCGCTGGTTCATCAGGCGTGATCGGGTCCGTGTCGTTCGTGGTGCGGCAGGCTCTTTCCGACCGCGCCCATCGATTCTAGTTCAGGCCGGCATTCGGGATTGGAGATTCGGAGAAGCCTCGACGGAGGCCATGGCCGGCCAGCGCTCACCGGCTGCCGGTTTCACGGCGCCGCGCATCCAGCACGTTGGGCAATGCCAGCAGCCGGGCGAGCAGGCTCGACAGCTGCGCATAGTCCGCGACGCGCAGGGTGAAGCGCATGTCGATCTCGGCGCTTCGCGCCAGCACCCGGCTGGACGAGGCGACGATCCGCACGTCGCTGTTGCTGATCAGTGCGGTGACGTCCTTCTGCAGACCACGCCGGTCGTAACCGCGCACGGCGATGTCGACATGGTAGGCGCGTGCCGGCGCCGCGCTCCACTGCACGTCGATCACGCGGTTGGCATCGCGCTCGCGCAGCCGCGCCAGCGCCTTGCAGTCGGCGCGATGCACCGAGACGCCGCGGCCACGCGTGATGAAGCCCTGCACCGCATCGCCCGGCAGCGGCTGGCAGCAGCGCGCCAGCACCGTCGCCAGGTTGCCCACGCCCTCGATGGTCAGCGCGCCGGCGTGCGCCGGGGCCGGGGGCGGCTGGCGCGGCGGCGGCGGCGCAGTCGGCGTCGCCTGCTGCGATTCCTGCAGCACCCGCGCCACCTGTCCGCCGGTGATTTCGCCCAGCGCCAGCGCCAGCAGCAGGTCCTCCTGTGTCTTCAGGCCGAAGCGCGCCGGCAGCTTGTCCGGCTCGGCGTTGGCCAGGCCGACCCGCTTCAGCTCGCGCTCCAGCAGCACCTGGCCGGCGGCGAGGTTGGTGGCGCGGTCGCTGCGGCGGAACCAGGCACGGGCTTTCTCGCGCCCGCGGCTGGTATTGAGGAAGCCGTGCTGCGGCGCCAGCCAGTCCCGGCTCGGCTCCACCGCCTTGCCGGTGAGGATCTCGATGCGGTCGCCGGATTGAGGCTGGTGGGTCAGCGGCACGATGCGGCCGTTGACTTTGGCGCCACGGCAGCGGTGACCGACGTCGGTGTGCACGTGGTAGGCGAAATCCAGCACCGTCGCGCCCTGTGGCAGGTCCAGCACCTGGCCCTTCGGCGTCAACAGGTAGACGCGGTCCTCCAGCAGGTCGGTGCGGAAATCGGCCAGCAGCGCCGAGTCGTCGGCCTTGTCACCGTGGGATTCCAGCAGGCGGCGCATCCAGGCTATCTTGGCTTCGAAGCCGCTGTCACCCGAGCCGCCCTCCTTGTAGCGCCAGTGCGCGGCCACCCCCAGCTCGTTGGCCGCGTGCATGTCGCGGGTCCGGATCTGCACCTCCAGCGTCTTGCCCTCCGGCCCGACCACCGAGGTGTGCAGCGATTGGTAGCCGTTGGCCTTGGGCCGCGCGATGTAGTCGTCGAATTCGTGCGGGATGTGCGGCCACAGGCCATGCACGACGCCGAGCGCGGCGTAGCAGCTCGGCACGTCGTCGACCAGCACGCGGAGCGCACGAATGTCGTTGATCTGCTCGAACTCCAGCCCCTTGCGCTGGATCTTCCGCCAGATCGAGTAGATGTGCTTCGGCCGCCCGGCAAGGTCGGCGGTGATCCCGGTCGGCGCCAGCGCCGCAGTGAGTTGCTCGATGCAACGGCCGATGTATCGCTCGCGATCGCCTCGACGCTCGTCCAGCAGCCGCGCGATGCGGTGGTAGGTCTCGGGCTGCAGGCAGGCGAAGGCCAGGTCTTCGAGGTCCCACTTCAGTTGCCACAGCCCCAGCCGGTTGGCCAGCGGTGCGTGGATGTCGAAGGTGAGCCGCGCCAGCGCCTGCCGCTCCGCCACGCCGGCACCCTTCGCCGAGCGCAGCCGCGCCAGTTGCCAGGCCAGCAGGATGAAAACCACGCGCAGGTCGCCGATGATGGCCAGCAGCAGCCGGCGCAAGCCCTCGACGCCGTGGCCTGGCCCCTGCTGGGCGTGCAGCGCCCAGACCCGCTCGGCCGCGATCTGCCCTTCGACCAGCGGCCGCTGTGCCGCCGGCACGCGCGCCAGGAAATCGGCCCGTGCCGGATCCGGCAGCGCCGACCATGCGGCTCCGCGCAACATCGCCGCCCGGGTTTCTGCGTCGCAGCCCTGCGTTTCGAGAATGGCCAGCACGTCTGCGCAGGTGGCCGTGCCCGCCGAACCACGGAGGATCGGCAGCACATCCTCGAAGGCCGACGCCAGCACCGGTGGCATGCCGTGCAACGCGGCCGGGTCGTGGCTGCCTGCCGAGGCAAGCAGCACGGCGGATGGTTTCATGCTGTGGGACGAGGCGCCGGCGCTGCCGGCACCTCAGGCTGGCGACGTGTTACGGCGTGACGTACGGATAGCCGAAGGCGACATTGTCGCCGAACGAGCTCTCGCCGGATGCGGGGGTGGTGAACAGCGAGGCTGCGACCACCGGCACGCTGCCGCTGAGCGTGGTCAGATCGACGCCCGGCCGGACGATGCAGCTGCGCAGCAAGGTGGTGTCTTCGGTGATCGCCTGCCCCGGGACCGTGCCACAGGAACTGAACAGCGCCGAGTTGTAGCTCTCGTTGAGGTAGAAATCGCTGCTCTGCAGCGAGTACGTCTGCATGTCGCCCTGCGCCTGTGCGGCGGCCAGCGGCGACAGCGAAACGATGATGCGGTACCTGAAGGTGTCGTCCGAATTGGCGGGCAGGTGGTCGACGACGATCCGCACCGCGCTGACGTTGCCGCCATCGCTGATGGCGTCAGTGTCGAAGCCGTCGGCATACAGGCTGTTGATCTCGGCCACGCCGAGGCCCTGGGCATCGGCCACGTAGCACTGCGTGTAGTCATCGGCGCTCAGCGACAAGGTGCCCCCGTTGTAGCTGAGGCCCTGAATGCCCAGGGCAGGCGAAACGGAACCACCGGCGTCCTGGCTGCCAAGGTTGTGGATGGACCAGGCGCCATGCCGCGCCACCACCGTCATCGGCGAACCCGCGGGAACCAGGCCGTCATCGACATGGTTGCAGAACATGAAGCCATCCAGCTCCACGTCCGCCACGTAACGGTCGTAGTCACCGGGGATAGCCGGATCGGGGGCGTGATGGTAGTAGTTGATCGCCAGCGGCGCCGAGCTCAGCGGCATGGCGCGGGAGCCATTGACACGCAACACGCTGCCGGCACTGGCGGTCACGCTGCATGCCACCAGCCCTGCGGCCACCCCGATTGCGAGAACACGTTGCTTTTTCACTTGGCCACCATCGAAACGCTCAGAAAACAGGAACCGCGGCAAGGACCGCGCCAAACCCGGGTCGGACGCTGGCTGAACCAGGCCTTGCGAGTGCCTGAACAGTTTACTGCGCAATATGCTGCAAAATGTTAATTTCGTGCAGGTTTTGCTACCGGAACGATGGCTGAACCAGCGCAGTGGATCACAGTCTTCCGATGCTTTTTTGCCCCGCTCAGCGGCCGGTCCCCGAGCCAAGCGCCGCCACGGCGGCCTGCAGCCGCTTTGGCGACACCGGCTCCGCCGTCTTCAGCTCCTGCGCGAACAGCGACACCCGGTACTCCTCGACCAGCCAACGCAGGCGCTCCAGCGCCGCAGGAACCACATCGCCACCGCGTTGGCGCAGATAGGCGCGCCAGTACGGCAACACCTGCTGCAGCCGCTGCAGGTCCTTGCCGGGATCACGCCGCAGGCGCTCGGCGCGCAGCTGCATCCCCTTGATGTACCTTGGAAAATGTGCCAGCCGTGCGGCCGGCACCTGACGCAGGAAGCCGGGTGCCAGCAGGTCGTCGAGCTGCTCGCGCAGGTCGGCATAGCTGGCGGGCGACTGGCCGGGCCGCGGCGGCCGCAACCAGGGCGTCAGCTCGGCGCGCAGCTCGATGATCGGTTCGGCCAACTTCAGCCGCTCGACCGCCGCCGGGAACAGCTTCCGCGCCAGCGCCCCGAGCAACGCTTCGAAGTCTTCGCGGCTGCGCGGCTGGAGGTCGTACTGGTGCAGCAGGTCGGAAAGCCCACCGTCCACCAGATCCTCGCGCAGGCCCTCCAGCGTCCCCAATGGCGCATGTTTCAGCGCCAGCGTGCGGCTGATGGGCAACTGGCGGTGCGCACGGCGGATGTCGCCGGCCAAGGCATTGCGCAGCAGGCGCTCCACGCCGCGGGCATGCGCGGCCCGCGCCTCGTCGTTGCGCTCGAACACCTGCAGCGCAACGCTGGCTCCCAGGTCGACCAGCGCCGGGAAGGCGTCGGGCTTGCCGGCGGCGGCGATGCGCGGCGGGATCGTTTCGAAGTCCCAGGCCTGCACGTTCTCACGGGTGAGATCGACGTCGGTCTTGCGGGCGAAGGCCTCGCGCGCCTGGCCGCGCCACTGCGCACGCAGCTCGGCCAGGTCTCGGCTGGCGGCAAGCTCGCCGCCCTGCGGGTCGCGCAGCGAGAATCGCATCCGCAGGTGCGGCGGCAACTCGATGCCGGCAAACGCCTCCGCCCCGATCGCGACGCCCGTCGTGCGGGTGAGAAACCGCGCCAGCGCCGGCCGAAAACCGGGGTCAGAGTGCACGTTAGCGCGGGGAAGTGCACACTGTTCCCGGTTTTAGGCCGCTTCGGGCTCCACGAAGGCACGGGCGAAGTCGGGCGCCGGCACGAAGTTGCGGCGCAGGGCCTTGGGCAGGCCGCGGATCAGCTCGGCGGCCTTGTCCGCCTGCAAACCCGGCACCAGCCACTCGCATGCCCTTTCGGGCAGCGCATTCAGCAGTGCCAATGGCAACTGCAGCGTGACGCCGTCGGCCGGGTCACCCGGCACGAACCGATATTCCAGGCGGTATCGCTGCCCCCCCAGCTCCAGCGCGGCGGGGAACGCGCCGCTGTCAAGCCCGGGCTCGCCGCACGTGACGTCGGCCAGCGACCAACGCAGCGCCGCCTGTTCGGCCGGCGGCGCCTTGCGGTACCAGGCGTCGAGCGCGCGGCTGCTGCAGATGTCGGCGGGAAGCTTGCCGGCGAAGAAAGCCGCCAGCGCATCTTCGTCCTTGAGCAGGCCCTGCCGCCGCTGGCGTGCCTCGATATCGCGCGCCTCGTCGAGCACGCGCCCATTGGCGCGCACGAAGTCGGCGCGGGCGTCGATGTCGCAGCGGGCCAGCGCCTCGCGCAGGAACACCGCGTGGGCCAGCGCCGGGTCCTGCGTGCGGAAGGTGACGGCGCGGCGCTCCACCAGCACCAGGCCGAACAGGCTCACCTGTTCGAAGGCGACCACCGCGCTGCGCTTGCGCGACCAGTGCACGTCGCTGCAGCTGGTACGCACCAGGTGCGCCGCCTGCCGCTCGATCCATGCCGGCTCGACCCGCGCGCACTGCATCGCCCAGACCTTGCCGCCGATGTCCAGGATCTGCGCCGCCAGCAGCCAATTCGGCGGCTTCTTCGCCAGCGCCGAGCCAGGGAACACCTGGAAGCGCCGCTCGCGTGTACCGCGAAACACGCCCATGTCGTCCTTGCGCCCAACCTGCGTCGGCAGCCCGCTGAGCACGGCGAGGTGGATGGCTTCGTACACCTCGGGACTCGGGACCCGGGACTCGGGACTCGGCGCCACTCCGGGACCCGGGACCCGGAACCCGGGACCCGGCATCGGAACGTTCGCGGCCGATTCTTGGTGCGTTGCTGTTTGCAGGTCGGCTCGACGGCGCGAAGCGTTGCCCGCATGCGCGGCATTCGACGGTGCGGAATCCCGGCGTTGCTTCGCCTCGTTCGCACGTCCCGCTTTTGCGGGTCCCGGGTCCCGGGTCCCGGGTCCCGCCACGCCTTGACCCGAGTCCCGAGTCCCCAATCCCGAGTCCCGCACCACAAGGAGCAGCTGCCGATGCAGCTCGCGCCATTCGCGCATGCGGGCGTAGCTGACGAAGTGGCGTGCGCACCAGTCGCGCAGCTTCGACTGGGTCAGCTCCTCATGAGCCTCGGCCCACGCCTGCCACAGCTTGAGGATACCGCCGAGGTCGGAGGTGGGGTCGGCAAACTCGCGGTGCGCGGCGTCGGCCTGTACCCGCGCCTCCGCCGGCCGCTCCCGCGGGTCCTGCACGCTGAGGAAGGAGACAATCACCAGCAGCTCGGCGGTCGTGCCGAGGCGCCGGGCTTCGACCAGCATGCGCGCCAGTTGCACGTCGATCGGCAAGCGCGACATCGCCCGGCCGGTCGCGGTAAGCCGGCGCGAGGCGTCGATGGCCGACAACTGGGCCAGCCGCCGATACCCGTCGGCGATCGCGCGTGACTCCGGCGGGTCGAGGAACGGGAAGCCCTCGACATCGCCCAGCTTCAGCGACAGCATGCGAAGGATCACGTTGGCCAGCGAAGAGCGCAGCAGCTCCGGGTCGGCGAAGCGCGGCCGAGCCTCGTAGTCGGCCTGGTCGTAGAGCCGGATGCAGACGCCCGGACCGACGCGACCGCAGCGGCCCTTGCGTTGGTCCGCAGCGGCCTGCGAGATTGGCTCGACGTGCAGTCGCTCGATCTGGCTGCGCTGGCTGTAGCGCTTGACGCGCGCGGTGCCGGTGTCGATCACGCAGCGGATGCGCGGCACGGTCAACGAGGTCTCGGCCACGTTGGTCGCCAATACCACGCGGCGCAGCGGGCCCGGCTTGAACACGCGGTCCTGGTCCTTCACCGACAAGCGCGCGTACAGCGGCAGGATCTCGGTGTGCCGATACTTCCGCCGCGACAGCAGCAGGTGGGCGTCGCGAATCTCGCGCTCGCCCGGCAGGAACACCAGCACGTCGGCGCGCGGATCCTCGGCGCTGATCTCTTCGAGCGCCGCGGCAATCTGCTCCGCCAAGGGGTCAGAGGGGTCAGACCCCTTTTTCGGCGCCCGAAGGCCCGCTTTCCCCGACATCGTCCCCGCCGAAAAAGGGCTCTGACCCCGGTTTCGCCCGCTTGCCGACATCGTCTCTGCCGGAAAAGGGCTCTGACCCAGGCTTCGCGGACCCCCGGTTCCGGAAACAGCACTCTGACCCCGGTTTTCCGCCGGCCGCCAGCGCACCTCCACCGGGTAGGTCCGGCCCTCGACCTCGATCACCGGCGCGCCGTCGAAATGCGCGGCGAAGCGCGCGGTGTCGATGGTCGCCGAGGTGACAATGATCTTGAGGTCCGGGCGCTTGAACGCCAGGCGCTTCAGGTAGCCCAGCAGGAAATCGATGTTGAGGCTGCGCTCGTGGGCCTCGTCGACAATCAGTGTGTCGTACGCGCCAAGCCACGGATCAGCCTGGGTTTCGGCCAGCGCGATGCCGTCGGTCATGAACTTCACCAGCGTGGCCTCGCCGACCTGCTCGGTGAAGCGCACCTTGAAGCCGACCAGGGCGCCGACCTCGCTGCCCAGTTCCTCGGCCACCCGCCGCGCCACCGAGCGCGCCGCCAGCCGCCGCGGCTGGGTGCAGCCCACCAGGCCGGCCTCGCCGCGGCCGGCGGCCAGGCACAGCTTCGGCAGCTGCGTGGTCTTGCCCGACCCGGTCTCGCCGGCGATCACCACCACCTGGTGATCACGTATGGCCGCGATGATCTCGTCCGCGCGGGCGCTGATCGGCAGCGCCGGATCCAGCCGCAGCGGCGGTTTGGCCGCCGCACGGGCGGCACGCCGGGCCAGCGATGCATCAACTTCGGCGCGCAGCGCCGCCAGTGCCTCCCCCTGCGGCGCTCCGGCGCGCGACAGCCGCCGCCAGCGACCCAGCAGCCGGCCGCGGTCGCGCGAGCAGACGCCATCCAGCGCCTCGCGTAGCTCGCGCATCGTCCCGGTGGCCGCGGTCGTCGGTGGCTGGTCCATCGGCGCAATGATACGGGCCAAGGGGGTCAGACCCAGGGGTCAGACCCCTTTTTCGGCCCGCCCAATTTCGATTCCCGCGACATCATCCCCGCCGAAAAAGGGCTCTGACCCCGGTTTCGGAAAAGTGCACTCTGACCCCGGTTTCAGAAACCCCGGTTTTTACGGGCGCATGCCCGGCGGCGCCTTGACCGGCGGCGGCGGCCGCTTCGGCAGCGCGACCGGTTGCGCCTTGATCGCCTTTTGCACTTCGGCGATGGCGCGGTCGAGCTGCGGGTCGCGGCCCGCCAGCAGGTCGGCGACATCGTTGTGCACCACAATGTCGGGTTCCACGCCCTCGCCCTCGATGGCGTATTCGCCGGTCGGCCTTGCCGCGGCGAAGAACTGCGGCACGAACACGGTGCCACCATCGATCAGCGAACCGAGGCCACCGATGCCGACCACGCCGCCCCAGGTGCGCGTGCCGATCAGCGGCCCGAGGTTCGCGCGTTTGAACATCGCCGAGAAGATGTCGCCATCGGAGGCCGTGGTGCCGTTGCACAGCGCCGCCATGTGCCCGATGAAGGTCTCCGAGGGATAGGTCCCGGTCAAATCGCTGCCGCGCATGTAGGTGACGCCGAGCAGCTTGCGCGACAGCCGTTCGAGGATCATCGACGAGACGTTGCCGCCACCGTTGTCACGCACGTCGATCACCAGCCCCTGCTTGTGGATCTGCGGGTAGTACCACTTGATGAACTCGCGGATCCCGTCCGCGCCCATGTCGGGCAGGTGCAGGTAGCCGATCGTGCCGCCGCTGGCCTTGGCCACGTAGTCGCGATTGTGCTTTACCCAGGCGTAATAGATCAGTGGCTGCTCGTCGTCGATCGGCTTCACCAGCACCGTGCGCGCGCCCTGCGTGGTCGGCCTGCTGTTGACCAGCAGCTGCACCAGCTGGTCCGGGGCGATGCGCAGCAGTTGGTAGGGACTGGCCGGCGCCTTCAGCGGTTTGCCGTTGATTGCCAGTACGTAGTCGCCCTCGCGCACGTCCACGCCCAGCTCGGTGAGCGGCGAGCGGTAGCGCGGCTCGTCGTTCTCGCCCTGCATGATGCGGGCGATACGGTAGCGGCCGCTGGCCGCGTCAAGCTCGAAACGCGCGCCCAGCAGGCCGACGTCCGGCTTGTCCGGCAGGCCGAGGTCGCCGCCGCTGACGTAGGTGTGCGAATTCGACAGCTCGGCGATCATCTGCCCAAGCACGTAGTTGAGATCGGTGCGGTCGCCCACGTCGGCCAGCAACGGCTGGTACTTCGCCCGCAACGCCTCCCAGTCGTAACCATTCATGTTGGGGGCAAAGAAGTAGTCGCGGTAGCGACGCCAGACCTCGTTGAAGATCTCCACATACTCGGCCTTCGGCTCCACGCGCATTGTCAGGCCGTCGAGACTCACCGACTTCGGCTTGGGCTTGTGCTCGGTGAGGTCGATGCGCTGGTAACCCTTCTTGCCGTGCACCAGCAGCGTGCCGCCGTCGGCGGAAACATCGAAGCCGCGGCTGCCCTCGTAGACGGTGTCGGCCTTGCGCTGCTTGAACGACCAGGCCATGACGGTCGGCTTGCGCGCCGGCGAGCGGCCGTAATACGGCGCACCGTGCACCACGTAGACCAGCGCCTTGGGCGTCACCGTGAGGCCGCGGATGTTGTCGGCCGGGATCGGCGCGCGAACCATGCGCCCGGCCAACCCCTGGAAATCGATGTGGTCATTGACGGCCGACGGTTCGGGTGTCTGCTTGTCCTTGTCGCCGTGGCCCGAGCCGCCCTTGCCGGAGTGCTTGTCATCGTCGCCACCGACGGCGGTGTCATTGCGCGGCGCAAACGGGTTCTCCACGTCCGGCCGCAGGGCCACGGCGTAGATGCCGGTGCTGCGGCTGGCGGCGAAGTTCCATTCGATCCCGGAAAGTTGCGGCGCCCACTCGCGGTCGGCGAGGAAATACAGGTACTTGCCGTCCGGCGAGAACGCCGGCGCGGCGGAGTCGAAGATGGAATCGTCGATGCGCGCGCTCTTGCCGCTGGCGAGGTCGTAGATATGCACCTGCGGCAGGCGGTTGTCCGGGTTGGTCAGCGTATAGGCGAGGTAATGGCCGCCCGCCGACCAGGCGTAGTCGCCGCGGTTGACGTTGACATCGTCGGCGACGATGCGGCTCTGGCCGCCGCTGGTGGCGACGATGCGGATGCGGCTGTCCTTGTCGGTGAAGGCAATGTGCTTGCCGTCGGGCGACCACAGCGGGTGCCACAGCCGGCCCATGTTGCCGTGGGTGAGCTGGCGCGCGTTGCTGCCGTCGGCGTCGCGCACCCAGATTTGCTCCTCGCCGCTCTGGTCGGAGATGTAGGCAATGCGGCGGCCGTCGCGCGAGAAGCTGGCCTCGCGCTCGTGCGCGCCCGGCGTGTGTGTGAGGTCGAGCGTGATGCCATGCTCAAGCGGCACGCTGAAGACATCGCCGCGTGCCACGAACAGGGCGCGCTTGCCGTTGCCGCTGAGGGCAAAGTCTTCGACATACTTTTTCACGCTCTGCTGGTGCGCGCGCGTCGCCACCTTGTCGCTGGGCACGCTGATGTCGAGCGCATGATCGGCGTTGCTGCGCGTGTCGTAGAGGTGCAGCGTGCCGCCCACTTCATAGACGATCCGGCCGGCGGCGTCGCCGCTGGCCCAGCGCGCGTCGTCCTTGTAGTGCGTCAGCTGCGTCGTCTTGCCGCCGGCGGTGTCGTAGCGATAGAGGTTGAGGTGGTTGTCGCGATCGGAGAGGAAATAGATGGCGTTGCCAATCCAGACCGGGTCGCGGTCGGTGTTGCGGTCGTTGGTGATGTTGGTCGCCTTGCGCCCGGCGAAATCGTAGATGAAAAGGTCCTGGGCCCAGCCGCCGACGTAGCGGTCCCAGTCGCGGAAGTCGCGGAACTTGGGCGAGTAGACCAGCTGCTTGCCGTCGGGCGAGTAACGACCGACGCCGGCGACCGGCATCGGCAGTGCCACCGGCAAACCGCCGCTGGCGGCCACGGTGTAGAGCCGCGGGCTGGATTCGTTGCGCGCATCGCGCCAGGAGCGGAACAGCACCTTGCTGCCGTCCGGCGTCCAGCCGTAGACCTGGTTGTCGTAGCCCCAGCGCTGCGGCAGCGGGCCGATTGCCGGGTAGAAGGTCAGCTGGGCAGGCTCGCCGCCACCTGCAGGTACCGTAAAGACCTGGTCGCCGCCGCCGTACTCGCCGGTGAAGGCGATGGTGCTGCAGTCCGGCGAGAAACGGGCCGAACGCTCGAGGCCCGGCCCGGCGGTGATGCGGATGGCGGTGCCACCTTCCGTCGGCACCGTCCACAAGTCACCTGCATAGGTGAACACGACGCGCTGCCCGCAGACATCGGGAAAGCGCAGCAACCGCGTGCCGGCAGCGGACGCAGCCGACGAAACAAGGGCAAGCAGTGCACTCGACACGAGGACATGGCGCAGGCGCATGACGGTCTCCGTAAGCAGGCGTGGCCTTCCTTGTAACACCGCCACCACCCCGCGCCAACATGACCATCGGCCTGCAACCGCCGCGCCATCTGTCGCGAGCACCTGCGCCGGCGATACATCCGGACTGCAAGGGCGGCCGCTGGCACACTTGCACGCTCGCACCCGGACTGGGCAGGACAGGGAATCGCTGACATGAGTACGCCAGACTCCACCGGCACGACGACGCCGCAGGGTCCGCCATGGTTGCAGCGTGCCTGCGGCTGGTGCATGGATCGGATCGTGCCCGGTCGCGAACTGCGACGGGAACTGCGACGGGAACTGCGGGCGGCCTGTGGCCGGCCCGGCAAAGGCGCGAGTTTGCCAGGCGCCAGCCGCTACTTCGACCTCACGCGGCAGGAGGATTCCCCAACCGGTTCGAGGTCCGATTCGTGGACATCGATGGATGCACCATCTTCAAATTCGATCGTATAGACATTGCCTGGCTTGAAAGAATCGTAGTGCGAGCCATGCCTGTCGCTGCTCGCCGTCACGCCGACGATCCAGGCTTTTGCGCCGGTTGGCGCCCCCGGCACACCGGTCCGCACCCGCACACTGTCGTCGTAATCGAACCTCGTGCCCATGAACCCATTCTACGTCTGTTGCCGGCGCCGGTGCCGGGTCCGGCGACCGAGCGACAGCGGGTGCTGGCTGCGCGGCGGACCGCGCAGCCAGCGTTGGTCCTCACCCCTTGGGCGTCGGGCCCTTCACGGATGTGACGAAAGCCTGCGGGCGGATATGCGCGGCGAAGGCCGCCTGCACGTCGTGCGCATCAAGCTTCAGGTAATGCCGCGCGGCGATCAACGGTGCATCCAGCGGCTTGCCCTCGAGCGACAGCTCCAACAGCTGGCCGCCGATGGCAGCGAAGCTGGCTTCGCCCAGCGGGAAGCGCCGCAGCAGGATGCCCTTGGCGCGCGTCAGCTCGGTCGCCGTCACCGGCTCGTCCTGCATCTGTTTCAGGTCCCGCACCACCATGGCGCGTGCCTTGCCGACCTTGTCCGGGTCGCAGCCGTAGGTGACGCGGTAGCTGCCGCGGTGCTTGTCCAGCGAGAAGCGCGAGCTGACGCCATAGACCAGGCCGCCGTTCTTGCGCAGGTCGTTGGACAGGCGCGAGGCGTACAGGCTGCCGCCCAAGACCTCGTTGCCGACGGTCAAGGCGTAGCGCGCCGCGTCGTCCTCGGTCACGTCGATGGTTTGCGCCAGCGTCACGCTGTCCTGCACGGCGCTGCTGTCCGGCACGTGCAGCTGCGCGGGCTGGTTGGCCGGCACCGGCGGGTATTCAACCTGCGGGGCGGCGCCCGTGGCCTGCCATGCGCCGAACGCCTGTTCGACGACCTCACGGGCCTGCGCCGGTTCGACCTTGCCGACGATGACGATGGTGGTCATGTCGGGTCGATACACCCTGGCCATGTATGCCTTGACCTTCTCCAGCGTCAGCCCGGCGATGCTCTTCGGCGTGGCGTGGCGCAGTGCCGGGTCATGCGCCGGCAACAGCGCCTTGGCCAGGCCGATGCCGGCCAGGTAATCCGGGGACTTGAGCACGCCGGCGGTGGCCATCGCCTGCTGGCGCTGAACGATCGCGAAAGCGCGTGGCGGCAAGGCGGGGTGCAACTCGTTGTCTGCCAGCAGCTTCATGCCTTCGGCGAAATGCGCGCTCGGCACCGCGAGCGAGAAGCGGGTGCCGGCGCTTTCGCGGGCGGCGATGGCATCCAGTGCGGCCTGGAACTGCAGCCGGTTCATGCTGGTGGTGCCGAACTTGAACAAGCCCTCCAGCACATCGGCGACGCCTTCCTCGCCCGGTGCGGCCTGCATGTCCTGGTTGCTGTGGATGGCGCCGTAGACCTCGACGGTGTCGCTGATCTGCTCGGGCTGCACGATCAGGCGCAGACCGTTGTCGAGGGTGTAGGACTGCGGATCCAGCGTCGACGTCGGCACGTGCAATTCGCCGAGCGCTTCGGTCGCCCACGTCGGCATCGGCACCGGCTTGCTCGGCGTGGAGGCAAAGCTCTCGGCGCCGCCAAAGCCCTTGCTCGAGCCGGGTTTCCCCGAGCTCTGCGGCGTCAGCACCGCGGTGACCGCGTGCGCCGGATCGAAAATCCGCCGCGCCAGCGCGTTGACCATCGCCGGCGTGACCGCCTCGATCGCCGCCTTCATGTCGTCCGGGTCGTGCAGGCCATCGAAGGCCAGCGCTCGGGACCAGGCATTGGCCAGGCCGGCGACGGAGTTCTTCTTGAACTCCAGCCCGGCAATCATCTTGCGCTTGGCCGCGGCGACCAGCGCCGGGTCGACGCCGTCGGCGGCGGCCTTGGCCATGATCGCCTGCATGCGCGCCAGCACCTTCTGCGAGTCGCCGCCACGCGGGAACACGCCGACCGCGAAGCCAATGCCCGCTTGCGGCAACTGCATTGTGCCGAACCCGCCGAACAGTGCCGTGCCATCGGCGCCCATGCCGAACAGCGCGGCGCGCTGCGAGCCCAGCGCGTTGCCCAGCACCATCGCGGTGGCGGCGTTGTCGGCCAGCGAGCCGGGCGTGCGGTAGGCCAGGAACACCTCGCCGTACGGGCTGTCGGTCGGCAGCTTCACCGTCTTCGCAGTCACCGGCTTGAAGTTGAACTCGGGACGCGCCGGTAGCGGCTGGCGCGGGATCGGCGCGAACAGCTTTTTGACGCTGGCCAGGGTTTCAGCCGGGTCAACGTCGCCCGCAATCACCAGGATGGCGTTGTTGGGCGCGTACCAAGCGTCGTGGAAATCGCGCAGCATCTGCCCGGTGGTCTTGTCGAAGGACTCGCGCGTGCCCAACCCGGTGTGCGCGTAGGGCGTGCCGGCGAACATCTGCGCGCGCAGCTGGGTGAGGAACTTGTAGGTCGGGTTGGAGAGGTCCCGCGACACCTCCTGCTCGATCGCGCCGCGCTCCTTTTTCCAGGCCGCGTCGGCGATGTCGACGCCGGCCATGCGCGATGCGGCGATGTGCAGCGCCACGTCAATGTCGGCCGAAGGCACGACGTAGTAGTACTGGGTCACCGATTCGGTGGTGTCGGCGTTGTAGCCGCCACCCATGTTGGCCGCAATCTCCGAGAGCTGGTCGCGGCTGAGGCCCGGGCCGCCTCGGAACATCATGTGCTCCAGCGCGTGGGCAGTGCCGGGAAAGCCTTCGGCAACCTCGTCGGAGCCGACCAGGTAGTTCATCTCGGTGGTGACCACCGGCGCCAGCGCGTCGCGCACGATGACCACCCGCAATCCGTTGTCGAGCGTCGCGCGGGTGACGTCGGCGGGTGCGCCGGCGCTGGCCGCCGCTGCCGGCGCCACGGCGGGAGCCGAGGCGGCGACGCTGCCCTGGCCGGGGGTGCTGGCGCACCCGGCGAGACCAAGGCTGGCGGCCAGCGCGGCCGCGGCGAATCCAGTTGCGAGCTTGTCCATTCACTTTGTCCTTTTGTTGAAGATGCACCCCACACCCGGTTCGCGCAGGGACGCGGGCCGGAAGCCAGGGGCCGGTCGAGCGACCGATTCGGAAACGGCCGCCGCGTGACTTTCGGGCGGTCGACAGAAACAGCACGCCATGGTTTAGTGAGCGTACTGTTTTCCCATTGTATACTCCGAATGAATAGCCTGGCAAAGAGAGAGCGATCATGAAAAACCCGACCGTTGAGTTGTTCGAATCCTACAAATCCTCGCTGGGTGTGCGCACGGACTGTGCCGCGGCCGAGTCGCTCGGGGTGAAGAACCAGACAGTCAACAACTGGCGAAGCCGAGGCAGCCAAGCTGAACCGCGGCTGTTGAAGCGCATGTGCACCAAGCTGAAGCTGGACCCGGCAGAGTGGATCCTGCGCGCCCAGATGACCCAGACGCCCGACCCCAAGAACAAGCAGATCTGGCGCGGCATCGCCAAGCAATTCGGCTACAAGATCGCGCTGGTGGCTGCCCCGCTGGCTTCGATGCTGGCCGCGCAGCTGGCCAGCGGCCAGAGCGGCCTGCTCTGACCCCGGTGCCGGTGGCCTGGCCGCCGGCACCCGCCGCGTCGGCGCCACAACCGCGGCTGACACCATGGCCGCTCCTTCAAGGGGCGGCCATTTGATCTGCATGTGCACGCCGTCGGCAGGACGCCCGCGCCAGACCACCCAAAGTGTCTCGACCACCTCCCGTGCACGCCGCAGCCGACCGACCCGAGGCTGAGTTGCCCTCCGGCCACGGCCCCGGGCGGCTGCTGATTGCGCTGCTGATGGCGCTGTTGGTGGCGACACTGAACATCGGCCTGTGGTATCTGGCCAACCGGCCGCATGGCCCCAGCGACTGGCACGGTCAGGTCAGCGGCTTCGCCTTCAGCCCGTTCCGCCGCTACCAGAGCCCCTTGACGGGCCGCTATCCAGACGACTCGGAAATACTCGCCGACCTCCGCCTGCTGTCGCGTCACAGCGACCGTATCCGGACCTACGCGGCGCTGGAGAACCCGCAGATCCCGCGGCTGGCCAAAGCCGTCGGCATGCGGGTCACGGCTGGCGCTTGGCTCAACGGCGACGACGCCCACAACGCCGCCGAGCTGCAGGCACTGATCTCGATGGCGGCCGACTACCCGCAGACGATCACCCAGGTCATCGTCGGCAACGAGGTGCTGCTGCGCCACGACATGTCTCCCAACGAGCTGATGGCATGGCTGGACCGCGCGCGCGCCGCGATCCGGCAGCCGGTGTCGACGGCGGAACCCTGGCACATCTGGCACAAGTACCCGGAGCTGGCCCGGCACGTCGACTACATCACGGTGCACCTGCTGCCGTACTGGGAGGGCGTGGCGCGCAAGGATGCCATTGGCGACGTGCTGCAACGCTACGACGCACTGCGCCAGATGTTTCCGTACAAGCGGATCCTGGTCGGCGAGATAGGCTGGCCTTCCAACGGCGATCGATTCGAATACGCCAAGCCCTCCACCTCGAACGAAGCCATCTTCCTTCGCCAGTGGCTGAACGTGGCGCGCGCGCGCGGCATCGACTACTTCCTGATGGAGGCATTCGACCAGCCATGGAAGGAGGGCCTCGGCGAGGGCCGCGTCGGCGCCTACTGGGGCATGTACGACGCCGACCGCACGCTGAAGTTTCCGCTGACCGGGCCGGTGGTCGAGGATGCCTCCTGGCCCTGGAAGGCTGGTGCGGCATCGTTGCTGGCGCTGCTGCCGATGTTCCTGTTCGCCTGGCACTTCACCCGCTTCCGCGCCGCCGGGCGCTGGTTCTTCCTGGTGCTGATCCAGCTCGCCGCCGGCGTGGTGGTCTGGTCGGCGACGCTGCCGTTCAACTTCTACCTCGGCGCGGTCGACTGGACGATGCTGGCGCTGCTGTTCCCGGCGCAGATCGCGATCATTGCCATCCTGCTGATCAACGGCTTCGAGTTTACCGAGGTGCTCTGGCACAAGCGCTGGCTGCGGCACTTCGAATTGCGCGAGCCGGAGCCGGAGGCAGACCAGCCGTTCGTCTCCGTGCACCTCGCCTGCTACAACGAGCCGCCGGACATGGTGATCGCCACGCTCGACTCGCTGGCGGCGCTGGACTACGCCCGCTTCGAGGTGCTGGTGATCGACAACAACACCCGGGACCCCGAAGTATGGCAACCGGTGCAGGCGTATTGCGAGCAGCTCGGCCCGCGGTTTCGCTTCTTCCACCTGGAGCCTTGGCCCGGCTTCAAGGCCGGCGCGCTCAATTACGGCCTGGAACAGACCGATGCACGCGCTGACGTGGTCGCCGTGGTCGATGCGGATTACGTCGTGCGGCCCGACTGGCTGTCGCGGCTGGCCGGCTATTTCCACCAGCCCGACGTCGGCGTGGTGCAATGCCCGCAGGCGCACCGCGACTTCCAGGACAACGCGTTCCGCCGCATGACCGCCTGGGAATACGATGGTTTCTTCCGCATCGGCATGCACCACCGCAACGAGCGCAACGCGATCATCCAGCACGGCACCATGACCATGGTCCGGCGCAGCGCGCTGGATGGCTGCGGCGGCTGGTCGGAGTGGACCATCTGCGAGGACGCCGAGCTCGGCCTGCGCCTGATGCATGCCGGCTACAAGCTGCTCTACGTCGACGAGCTGATGGGCAAGGGCCTCACGCCCAGCGATTTCACCGCGTACAAGTCGCAGCGCTGGCGCTGGGCCTTCGGTGGCATGCAGGTGCTGAAGGGGCGCTGGTCGTGGCTGGTACGGCGCGGGCCACTGAGCGCCGGCCAGCGCTTCCACTTCCTCACAGGCTGGTTCAGCTGGTTCGCCGACGCGCTGCACCTTGTCTTCACGCTGATGGCGATCTACTGGACCGCCGGCATGATCGGCCTGCCGCGCCTGTTCGCGCTGCCGATGATGCTGTTCCTGATTCCGGCGCTGGGCTTCTTCATCGCCAAGGCCGGCCTCGGCATCGTGCTGTATCGCGCGCGGGTGCCCTGCGGCTGGCGCGACACCTTGCGCGCGGCCATCGCCAGCATGGGGCTGTCGCACGCCATCGCCCGCGGGATCCTCGCCGGCCTGGTGAAGAAGCACGGCACCTTCGTTGTCACTTCCAAGAAGCGCCGCATGGGCGGCCGCGCCTCGACCTTCGCGCCGGCGCGCGAGGAGCTGCTGCTGGCCATCGCGCTGGGCATTGCAATCATTGGCATGGCGTTGCGGTTCGGTGGCACCTACCTCGAGGGCCTGCTGTGGATCGCGATTCTCTCGGCGCAGTCGCTACCCTACCTGTCGGCGCTGGCCACGGTCTGGATCGCGCGCAAAGCCGGTGAGGCGGAGAGTGAAGCCGAGGCAGAGGCGGCGCCCGCGGCCGAGCCGCAACCGGCGAGCCCCTGAACGGCCGCCGCCGGCGCGTTGGCCGCCGCGCCGGCAAAGCCGTAGCCTATGGGCGATGAGCCTCCGCCCGCCGCCACGCCGCATGCTTCGCCTGCTTGCCGCGCTGGCCATCATCGCGGGGCTTCCGTCGGCAGCGCGGGCGGGGATCAAGCTCAGCGTCGACGGCATCGACGGCGACATGAAAACCGCCGCGTTGGCGGCCACGCAGATCGCCCAGTACGGGTCGCGTGAGGTCAGCGCCGCGCAGGCGCGCCGGCTGTTTGATGCAGCGCCGGAGCAGATCGAGCAGGCCCTGCGGCCCTTCGGCTACTACGACGCCACCGTCACCGGGGATCTTGACCGCCAAGGCGCTGACTGGGTGGCAACGCTGCATGTCGATCCCGGCCGGCCAGTGAAGGTGACGCAGGTCGACATCACCCTGCCCGGCCCGGCCGCCGACGTGCGCGGGGTGCGCCATGCCTTGCGCAGTTTTCATCCGCGGGTCGGCGAGCGGCTCAACGACGCCACCTACGAAGCATCGAAGGCCGCACTGCAGGCGGCGCTGGCGGCCGACGGCTTCCTGCACGCGAAGCTGACGGTGCACAAGGTGCTGGTGACCCGCGCCAGCCACAGCGCGGTGATCAAGCTGGCGTTTGAGCCGGGTCCGCGCTACCGCTTCGGCGACGTGCGCTTCAGCGGCTCACAGTTCGAACAGGGCTTCCTGCAGCGCTACGTGCCATTCGAGACCGGCGACTGGTTCTCGCAGGACGACCTGCTGCTGTTGCAGCGATCGCTCAATGGCGCGGATTATTTTTCCCTTGTCGACGTGCAGCCCGACATCGACGCCAGCGCCAGCGACGCGGTGGTCGACGTCGATGTCACGGTGACGCCGGCCAAACGCAGCATCTACACCGGCGGTCCCTTCATCGGTACCGATACCGGCGTCGGCATCCGCCTCGGGCTGGAGCGCCGCTGGGTCAACGACGAGGGCCACAAGTGGAAGAACGAGCTGGTGCTGGCGCAGCGGCTGAAGACGCTGTCGACCCAGTACAGCATTCCGCTGCCCGGCCACAAGCAGCGCAGCCTCAACTTCGGCGCGAAGTACCGCGACGCCGACACCAGCACCGCCCATTCGCGCACGCTGGAACTGGTCGGCGACGAAACCCGCCTGTGGCACGACTGGACCCGGACACTGGGCCTGCACGTGCTGGCCGGCACCTTCACCGTTGGCCAGCGGCGCGGCGAGGATCCCGGCGATGAGGGCATCGAGCACGGCCGCAGCCATCTGGTGTTCCCCGAGGCCTCGCTGTCGCGCAAGCAGGGTGCCAACCCGATCTTCGTGCGCAACGGCTGGTCGCTGGCACTGGCCGCGCGCAGCACGGTCGGCGAGCTGCTCTCGGACGCGCGCTTCAGCCAGTTGACCGCCGACGCGAAGTGGATCCACGCCTTCGGCCGCCGCGACCGCCTGATCCTGCGCGGCGACGCCGGCACCACCTGGACCAACGGCTTCCATGAGCTGCCTCCGCAACTGCGCTTCTTCGCCGGCGGCAGCCGCTCGGTGCGCGGCTACGGCTACCAGTCCATAGGCCCCCGCAACGACGCCGACCGTGTCATCGGCGGGCGCAACCTGCTGGTCTTCGGCAGCACGTTCGAACACTACTTCACCCGCCACTGGGGCATCGCCGCTTTCATCGATGCCGGCAACGCCTTCAATGACCTCGACTACAGGCCCGATATCGGCGCCGGCCTTGGCCTGCGCTGGCTCTCGCCGGTCGGCATGGTCCGCCTCGACCTTGGCGTGCCGGTGCACAACGACCGCCACCACGGCGTTCAGCTCCACCTGTTGATCGGTCCGGACCTGTGAGCGCAGCGACCGCCAGGCACTCGCGCGACCGCCGCCGGGAGGCTGCGCCATGAGGTGGTTGCGGCGCATCGGCATTGCGCTTGCCATCGTGCTGCTGCTGGTGGCGGCGGCACTGTGGTGGCTGCTCGGCACCGGTTCCGGGCTGCGTTTCGCGCTGCATCGGGTGGCGGCGGCCAGCGATGGCGCCATCGCCTTCAGCCATGCGGAAGGCCGGCTGCTCGGGCCGCTGGAGGTGCGCGGCCTGCGCTGGCGCGGCGCGGACGGCATGCTGGTGACGATCGACGACGCGCGCCTGGACCTGCAGCCATGGTCGCTGCTGGGCAAACGCCTGCACCTGACGAGCCTGGCGGCCAGCGGCATGACCGTGGCGCTGCCGGGCCCGCCCAGCGAGCCACCGGCGCAGCGGCCTGCACCGCTGTCGCTGGCGCCGCCGATCGACATCGTCGTTGACCAGGCCAGTATCCGCGGCCTCAACGTCAGCCAGGGTACGCAGCCGCTGCTTTCCGCGGGCACGCTCGATTTCGGCGGCCGCTGGACGGCGAAGCAACTGGCCCTGCGGCGGTTGCGTCTCGACGCGGAGCAGGGCCACGCACAACTTGACGGCAAGCTCGCGCTTGGCGGCTCCTGGCGAGGCAGCGGCCACGGCGAGTTCGCCTGGACCATCGAGGGCCAGCGCTACGCCGGCAACGTCGACGCCCGCGGCGACGGCAAACGCATGGCCGCAACGCTTGCGCTGGCCTCGCCCGCGCGGGCGCAGGTCAATCTGCAACTGGCGCAGGCGGCACCATATCCCTGGACGCTCACGCTCGACGCGCCAACATTCGACCCGCGCCCGCTGCTGGCCATCGACCGCCTGCACAGCCTGGCCGTCCACCTCAGCGGCCACGGCGATCGCCACGGCGGCACCGTGCAGGGCCACCTCGACCTGAATGGCGTCGGCGTCGCACTGCAGCCGCTCAAGGCGCACCTCGACGCTGCCGGCGACACCCTGACAGTCGACGAGCTGAAGCTTTCCTCGAAGCAGATTGCCGGCACGGTCCAGGCCAGCGGACGCGTTGAACTGGCCGCCAGGCCGATGACCGCGGCATTCGATCTGCGCTGGGGCGGCCTGCAACTGCCGAAGCGGCTGGTCGGCCAGCCGCTGGCGAGCCGCGGCCACCTCAGCTTCAGCGGCAGTTTGCAGCAGTTCCACGCCGAGGGTGAAGGCCACGCCGGCCCGCCCGGTTCACCGGCGACCATGCAATTGGACCTCGACGGTACGCCGCGGCAGCTCACCCTGCACACCCTGGCGCTGCAGCAGCCGAACGGCAACGTGCGGGCGCAGGGCACGCTGACGCTCAAGCCGGCGCTGGGCTGGCAGCTGACCGCCACGGCCAGCCGCTTCGATCCCGGGCGCCTGCTGGCAGGCTGGGATGGCGCCCTGGACTTTGACCTCGCCACCCGCGGCACGACGACCAGCGCCGGCCTGCAAGGCGACCTCGACATCCACACGCTGAAGGGAACGCTGCGCAAGCGGCCGGTGCGCGGCAACGGCGCGCTGCACCTCGCCACCAATGGCGTCGTCAGCGGCAGGCTCGACCTCGCGTCCGGCGAAAGCAGTGCGCACATCACCGCGGCGCCGGGTGCGCAAAA
Organism: Rhodanobacteraceae bacterium; assembly: GCA_035699085.1. GTDB lineage: Bacteria > Pseudomonadota > Gammaproteobacteria > Xanthomonadales > Rhodanobacteraceae > DASSBG01. Next base: position 120,264 of record DASSBG010000004.1, on the reverse strand, counting down.
TGACATCGACCTGCGCCTGGCGATTGCCTCGCTGGGCGACCTGATGCCGCAGGCGCGCGGCGCCCTTGCCGGGCACATCAAGCTGCGCGGCAGGCTGTCCGATCTCGGGGCGCAGGGCGAGCTCAATGGGCATGACATCGTCTGGCAGCAGCAGCAGGTCGCGCGCCTGACGCTGCGCGCGGACCTTGACTCGCTCAGCCATCCATCCGGAAGCCTCGACCTGAATGCGCACGGCGTGCTGGCCGGACCGCTGGACCTCAAGAAGGTGACGCTGCGGGCGCGCGGCGACGAAGCCAGCCACCACCTTGACCTCGATCTCGACGCTGCCCGCGGCACGCTGCAACTGGTGCTGACGGGGTCGCTCGAGGGCGAACGCTGGCACGGCACCATCTCGCGGTTCGACCTTGCGCCGCAGGGGCTGCCGCCCTGGCATCTGCAGCACGATGCAACGCTGGAGTGGCAGCCGCAGGCCTTCTCGCTCTCGTCGCTGTGCCTGCAGGCGGGCGCACCGCGGCTGTGCCTGGATGCCCGCCGGACGGACGCCGGCGCCCTGCAGGCCAGCTACCAGCTGCACGCCGTGCCGCTGGCCCTGCTGCTCACCGCCAGCGGCAGCACACTGCCGCTGCGTGCGGAGGGCCGCATCGATGGCGAGGGCAGCATTTCGCGCAGCGCCGCTGGCGAGTTCGGTGGCCAGGCACAACTCAGCTCGGCGCGCGGCAGCTTCACGTGGACCGACCGTCCGGACACGCCGGTACTGGCCTACGAGGATTTCCGTGCCACCGGCGACTTCGGCGCCGGCACCCAGCGCCTGGCCGTGCACGCGCGCCTCAACGAAAGCGGCGGCATCGAGGGCGCGCTGGAGATCAGCGGTCCGCGACAGATGCTGGATGGCCAGGCCACGCTGGACCTGCCCGACCTCGCCTTCCTCGGCCTGTTCACCGACGAGGTCGCCAACGTCAGGGGCCGCCTGCACGGCGCGCTGCGCTTCGGCGGCACCCTCGAGCAGCCGCGGATCGCCGGCAGCGCCACCATCGACGGCTTCGCCGCCGAGGTGCCGGCGGCCGGCCTCGACCTGGAGCAGGGCCACATCGAACTGGCCACCGAGGCCGGCTCGTCGCGCTGGCGCATCGACGGCCGCATTCGCTCCGGCAAGGGCGAGCTCGATATTGACGGCGCGCTGGCCATCGGCGGTCCGCAGCCGACCGTCATTCGCCTGCACGGCCAGCAGTTCACCGCGGTAAACATCCCAGCAGCGGAGGTGGTGGTCTCGCCGGACCTGCAGATCCGCCGCGACACCTCGGGCCTCGCGGTCACCGGCAGCGTGGCCATCGACCGCGCGGACATCAACGTCGCCAAGCTGCCCGGCGGCGCAGGCGGCGTCGGCGCCGCCTCGCCAGACATCGTCGTCACCGACGAGCCGGCGCCCAAGCCGGCGACCGCGATGCCGGTGACGGCGGAGGTCAAGATCGAGTTCGGCAAGCACGCGCACATCAAGGGCATGGGCATCGATGGCCGCCTGGGCGGCGTGCTTACCGTGAGCGAGAAACCCGGTCGCGCCACCCTCGGCCAGGGCCAGGTCGCCATCGACGGCACCTACCACGCCTATGGCCAGGACTTGCGCATCCAGCACGGGCAGCTGCTGTTCGCCAGCACGCCCATCGACAACCCCGGGCTCAACATCCGCGCGGTTCGCAACCTGCACCCCAACGCCACCATCGAAAGCGACCAGGTGGTCGGCCTGCTGATCAGCGGCACCGCGCGCCGCCCGGTGCTGACGGTGTTTTCCAACCCCGCCATGGAGCAGTCCGACGCGTTGTCCTACCTGGTGACGGGCAAGCCGCTGTCGCAGGTCAAGGGCGGTGAAGGCAACATGGTCAACGCCGCGGCGCAGGCGCTGGGCTCCGCCGCCGGGGATTTGCTGGCCAAGCGCATCGGCGCGCGCGTCGGCGCCGACATCGGCGTCGCCAGTAATACCGCGCTGGGCGGCGCGGCGGCGCTGACCGTCGGAAAGTACCTGTCGCCGCGGCTCTACCTCAGCTACGGCGTCGGCCTGTTCGAACCCGGCGAGGTCGTGACGCTGCGCTACATTCTCAGCAAGCGCTGGAACTTCGAAGCCCTCAACGCCACCGACTTCAGCCGGATGATGTTCAACTACCGACTCGAGCGCTGAACCGAAAGTCCGCAAAAACCGGGGTCAGAGTGCACTTTTGCTTGCCGATGCGGCCACTGGCCGATAACCGGCCCAAAAGTGCACTCTGACCCCGGTTTTCACCGCGGCTTTCCGGCCGCTGCCTGGTCGCGCGCCACCCTGGTGCCGGCGGGCGACAGAGCGAACACGGCAATCTGCGGGTCGCGGTAGAACGGCGGCCCCAGCCACGCCTCCACCCGCGCCAGACACTGGCGCATGTCCGGCCAGCGGATACGTTGCGGCGGCACGTCCAGCCAGGGCCGCATGCGCAGGACGAGCAGATCGGCGCCCTCGTCGGCACCTCGCAGGACGTCGGACAGGTGCACGAACTGGGTCAGGTGGATGCCACTGAAGGTCGCCGGGAAGTCGGCCCAACCACCCGGCCCGCAAGTGGGCGAGACCATCGCGATCTTGACGTACTGCCGATGCAGCTGCTGGTACCAGGGCTGAGGGATGAAATACGATTCCGGCCGCCACGGCCCCTGGATGACGGTGAGGCTTCGCGGGGGCTGGCGTGCAAGCTCGAAATAGAACGGCGGTATGGTGCCAAGCTTGACGCGCGTGCGCACCAGCGCCCCCAGCGGGTCATAGTCGTACTGGAACCGCGTGTGGCCCATGAACTGGTTGGGCCAGTACAGCAGCTTGGGCAGCGGGCCGACGGCGAACAGCCCCGCCAGCGCCAGGGCGGCGACTCCCGCCGTCAAGTAGCGCGGCAACAGCCACTGCGCGGCGGCCAGCAGACCTTCCGCCAGGAACAGCAACAGCAGCGGCAGGCCCGGCATCACGTAGCGCGCCAGCACGCCCGGGTGCTCGATCCAGGCCGGCTGCGCCACGATGATCGTGGTCGTGGCAATGGCCATGATCAGCAGGAAACAGGCGGTCAGCGCAGGCTGCCTGCGGGAAAAGCGCACGACGCCCCAGGCGGTCAAGGCAGTGAGGAGCCCGGCCACCACCGGCCCGCCAACGCCGAACAGCATCAGCGCCGTGCGCCAGGCGCTGTCCCAGGTCACCGCCCCGCGCCCCGCCTTGCCGACCAAGGCGCCCCAATCATTGATCAGCGGCGGCAACAGCAGGAGCGCCAATGGCGCCACCGTCAGCAGTCCGAAGACCAGCAGCCGGCGCAGCATGCCCAAGCCCTCGCGCGTTTGCCCATGAGCCAGGCGCCAGAGGGCAAGAACGCCGAACAGCAGAAACGGGGTCAGCGTAAAGGTGAGCGTCAACAGCTGCAGCCAGCCCGCAGCCACCGTGGCAAGCACATACAGCCAAGCCCAACGCCGTGCCTGCGGTGCGTCGTGGTACCAGCGAAGAAAGGCGACGATGGCGACCAGCGCAAGGGTGCCACTCAGCGCATACGGCCGCGCCGTGCGTGTCAGGTACATCAGTACCGGCGAGATTGCCAGCAGCGCGAGCCACACGGAACGCGTTGGCAAGGGAACACTGCGCCGCAACGACCACGGTGCGAAGACCAGCAAGCCGATGCCGCCGAGCAGCAGCGGCGCGCGCATGGTCCATTCGGTCAGCGCGCCGACGTCATACAGCGCGCGGTAGTAGAGCGTCAGCGGGATGCAGTAGTCGGCCACGCCGAAATGGGTGGCGATATTGAGCATGCCGGCGTGCAACAGCTTGTGGACTGCGTGCCATTCGTCGTCGATCAGGATCTGGTCGCCCAGTTGCCAACAACGCAGGAATACGCCTGCTGCCAGGGCAACTGCACTCAGCAGAAGCCAGGGCCAATGGCCGCGCCTTGTCGACTTCACCCGGCTTCCCGCGGCGCCGCCAGCGGCTGCAGGCGCCACTGCGGCGCGCTGGAGAACAAGCGCGGCCGGGCCCAGCCCCAGCGCCAGGCGCGGTACTGCACGCTGGTCCACAACACCCCCAGCCCGTAGACCACGGAGCGGCGCAGGTTGATTTCGCTGGCGTCGGCGAAATAGCGCGTCGGGCAGGACACTTCGGCAATGCGCATGTCGCAAGCCAGCGCCTGCATCAGCATCTGGTTGTCGAAGATGAAATCGTCGCTGCCGGCATTTAGCGGCAGGGTCTCCAGCACGCGGCGCGAAAACGCGCGGTAGCCCGAGTGAAACTCCGAAAGTTTGCAGCCTGCAAGCAGGTTCTGGAAGGCGGTCAGGGCACGATTGGCGACATATTTGTAGCGTGGCATGCCGCCGCTGAGCGCGGTGCCGCCGAGGATGCGCGAACCGATCACCACGTCATACACGCCGGACGCGATCATTGCCGCCATCGCCGTGACCAGGCGCGGCTCGTACTGGTAGTCGGGATGCAGCATCACCACGATGTCGGCGCCCGCGGCCAGCGCGAGGCGGTAGCAGGTCTTCTGGTTGCCACCGTAGCCGCGGTTGGACGGGTGGCGATGACTCTCGATGCCGAAGCGGCGCGCGACGGCCAGGGTATCGTCGTCGCTGGCGTCGTCGACCAGCAGGACCTTGTCGACCACGTCATGCGGGATCGCGGCAAAGCAGGCCTCGAGCGTCCGGGCTGCGCGGTAAGCCGGCATCACGACGACAATTTTCTTTCCCATCAACATCGCGAACCGTTACCTGAGGTGACGCCCGCGATTGTAACGGGCCGCTGGCCACGCAGGCCCGCCACGGCCGGACATCCGGCGAAACCGGCGGACTTTCATGCGAGCCGTAGTTTTGGCGGCAATCCGTAGCGGCGCTGAACGCACGATCCGCGGGCTGCGTCGTGATGCGCTATCTTTGGCCTCTTTCATCTGCCGGAGCTCGTGCCATGCAGCCCAGCCGCTGGATCATCGCCGCCGCCATCACGGGCGCCCTGTGCGCCTGTGCGCCCTCCTCCGAGCAGGCCGCCAACGCGCCGAACGGCTCGGCGACGGTTGCCGCGACCCCGGTCACGGCGCCGACCGCCGCCGCCAGCGCGATGGCCCCCGCCAGTGCCTCGACCATCGGCATCGACCTTGCGGCGATCGACCACGCGGTGAAGCCCGGCGACAACTTCTTCAAGTACGCGAACGGCAACTGGCTGAAGAGCGCAACGATCCCGCCGGACCGCTCCGGCATCGGCACCTTCTACACCGTCTACAAGCGCGCGCAGAAGCAGACCGCCGACCTGATCCGCAACGCCGGCAAGGGCAGTCCCTCCGCCGACAGCCGGGCTGGCAAGATCGCCAACTACTACGCCGCCTACATGGACACCGCGGCGATCGAAAAGCACGGGCTGAAGCCGCTCAGGCCGATGCTCGACGCCATCGACGGCATCGGCTCGCGCACCGACCTCGCCCGCGTGCTGGGAACCCGGCTGCGCCAGGATGTCGACCCGATCAATGCCACCGACTTCCACACCGAGCACCTGTTCGGCCTGTTCGTGGCGCAGGGCCTGACCGACCCGTCGCACAACATCGCCTACCTGCTGCAGGGCGGCCTCGGCATGCCCAGCCGCGACTACTACCTGTCGCAGGACAAGACCATGGCCGGCTACCGCGACAAGTACCAGGCCTACATCGCCGCGCTGCTGAAGCAGGCCGGCACGCGCGACGCCCGTGCCGCCGCGAAGAAGGTCTTCGACCTGGAGATGAAGATCGCCAAGGCGCAGGCGAGCCTGGTCGAGAGCCAGGACGTGCATAAGGCCAACAACCTGTGGACGCCGGCGCAGTTTGCGAAGAAGGCGCCGGGCATGGACTGGTCCGCCTACTTCAAGGCCGCCGGACTGGACCAGCAGAAGCAGATCGACGCCTGGCAGCCGCAGGCCATCGCAAACCTGTCAAAGCTGGTCGCCAGCGAGCCGCTGTCGTCGTGGCAGGCCCTGCTGCGCTTTCACACGCTCGACCAGTACGCGGCGCTGCTGCCCAAGGCCTACGCCGACCTGGCCTTCGACTTCCACAGCAAGACCCTGCGCGGCGTGCCGCAGCAGGAGGCGCGCTGGAAACGCGCGGTGGCGGCCACCAGCAGCGCGCTCGGCGATGCGGTCGGGCAGCTCTACGTCAAGCAGTACTTTCCGCCGTCGTCCAAGGCTCAGGTGCAGCAACTGGTCAACAACCTCATCGCCGCCTTCCGCTCGCGCATCGACACGCTGGACTGGATGACGCCGGAGACCCGGCAGAAGGCCAAGGACAAGCTCGACACGCTGCGCGTAAGTGTCGGCTACCCCGAGCACTGGCGCAGCTATGACCAGTTGACGGTCAGCCCCGACAACCCGCTGGCCAACGCCATTGCGGTGAGCAAGCTCGATTATGACTACAAGCGCGGCATGCTCGGAAAGCCGGTGGACCGTGGGCAATGGTGGATGACGCCGCAGACGGTCAACGCCATCAACCTGCCGCTGCAGAACGCCTTGAACTTCCCGGCGGCGATCCTGCAGCCGCCCTTCTTCGACCCGAACGCCGACCCGGCCGCAAACTACGGCTCGATCGGCGCCGTCATCGGCCACGAGATCAGCCACAGCTTCGACAACATGGGCTCGCAGTTCGATGCCCAGGGGCGCATGCACAACTGGTGGACGCCGGCCGACGCGAAACACTTCAAGGAGGCGACCGACCGGCTTGCGAAACAGTTCAGCCAGTACCAGGCACTGCCCGGCCTGCACGTTGATGGCGAACAGACGCTGGGGGAAAACATTGCCGACGTCTCCGGCCTCACCATCGCCCGCATCGCCTACCACACCTCCCTGGGGGGCAAGCCGGCGCCGGTGATCGACGGCTTGACCGGCGACCAGCGCTTCTTCCTCGCCTTCGCCCAGACCTGGCGCTCCAAGACACGCGACGCGGCGCTGCGCCAGCGGGTGAAGACCGACGTGCACGCGCCGCCGCAGTTCCGCGCCGAAACCGTGCGCAACCTCGATGCCTGGTACAAGGCCTTCGACGTGCAGCCGAGTGCCAAGCTCTACCTCGCTCCGGACAAGCGCGTGCAGATCTGGTGAGGTGAAGCCGGGATTGGTGATTCGTGAGCAGGGCTTCGCAAAGGCGCGGGATCATGCCGCGCCCCTGCCCCGACGCCGCTGCCGCGCGATCTCCCGTCGCCTGCGGTAGCGCCGGCATCGCTCACCGCCAGCCCTGCGCTGGTCTCCAATCCCCAATCCCCGATCACGAATACCGGCCGTCAACAAATGCCCAGGCCGGGGATGACGCCGAGGGCCGCGGCGTCGAAGCCGGCAAGTTCGGCGAAGCGGCGGCCGCGCTCGGCGTAGTCGCGGAACTGGTCGAAGCTTGGCGCGCCGGGTGACAGCAGGATGACGCCATCGGCGGCGGCCTGCGTGCGGGCACAGGCGACGGCTTCCTCCAATGTCGCCACCTCGGCGAGCAGCGCAGGCCCACCCGCGGCGCGCAGCTCCGCCGCGATGCGCGGGCCGTTGGCACCCTGGGTGATGATGCGCAGGCCGGCGGATTGACGTGCCTGGATGGCGAAGCCCGACCAGTCGAGGCCACGGTCGTGGCCACCGACGATCAGGGTGATGGCCCGGCCGGGCAGGCTGTGCAGCGCCGCCAGCGTCGCCTGCGGGGTGGTGCTGATGGAGTCGTCGATCCAGTCGATACCATCGTGCCGGCCGAGCGGCTGCAGGCGGTGCGGCAACGGCACGAAGCGGCCAAGCGCCTGCGCGGCAGCCAGCGCACGCTGCTGGCCAAGACCCAACAGTGCGTCAAGCGCGGCCAGCGCGGCGCAGGCGTTCAGCCGGTTGTGCGGCCCGGGCAGCGGAAACGCGGCATCCGACAACACGCTGGTGGTCCCGCGACGCAGGTCGCCGGACTCCCCGACATGCCAGCCGCCGACTTCGCCGAACAGGCGCCGCCGCGGGTGCCGCGCGGTACGTTCGAGCAACAGCGGCGGGGTCCGGTTGACCACCAGCAGGCGCGCCGCGTCGGCCAGCTTCAGCTTGTCGGCCACGTAGCGCTCACGCGAGCCGTGCCAGTCCAGGTGCTCCTCGTGGAGGCTGGTGATGACGCCGACATCGAGCGGCCCCGCCTCGCCGGTCTGGAAGCTCGACAATTCGATGGCCCACAGCTCCGCCTGCTGGCCGTCCAGCTCCAGCAGCGGCAGGCCGATGTTGCCCGCCAGCGCCGTGCGGATACCGAGCGCCCGGGCGATGTGCGCGAGCATCGCCGTGGTGGTGCTCTTGCCCTTGGTGCCGGTGACGGCGATGACGCGCGCGTCCGGGTTCTCGCCGAACCACAGGGCCGTCCCCGAGGTGAACACCGTGCCATGGGCGCAGGCTTCGAGGATTTCCGGCTTGTAGGCAGAAATGCCCGGCGACTTGATGACGACGTCGAAGCGCCCCAGCGTCGCGGCGTCGGGCAGTGTGGCGTCTACCTGCAGGCCCGCCCCGCCCACCTGCTCCGCCTCATGCGCGCTGCACAGCAGCGTTGGCCGCAGCCCCGCCAGCCGCCGGCGAAGCGCGGCCACTGCGGCGCGGCCCTCGCGGCCGCAGCCCCATATGGCGACGCGCTTGCCCTCAAGCTGTGCAAATCGCATCGAGCGCTCCACCCAGCCGCGCCGGAACGCGGTGCTCCGGCGAGGCTTGCAACCACGGCTCCAGCGCCAGCTCGCCGCGGTCGAGCTGCGGCAGGATCTCGCGGCGGAAGCGCGCTACCAACGCGTCCTCGGCCCACTCCGGCCGCGCCGCCAGCGCCGCCATCGCCGCGCGCGCCTCGGCGCCTTCACCAACGCATTCGAAGGGCTTGTGGTCGCGGTACTCCATCAGCGCGTCGAAAGCACCGGCCAGCGACTCGTCGTCAAGCAGGTTGCGGCCAAGGATCGACAGCAGCCGCGGCTTGGGCATGAACGGTGCCAGCGCCAGGAACACGAAGTGGCACTTGGGGCACTGCCCGCACCAGCGGTCGGCCGGCCGCGGCCCGAGGATGCGAAAGTTGCGGTTGCAGCTGGAGAACACATCGAAATAGTCGCCGCCGAGGCGGGCGAAAGCCGCGGTGACCGCCAGCTCGGAAAACGGCCGCAGCAGCGAACAGTAGTCGAGGTCGGCCGCCACCTGTGCCTTCAGCAGCTCGCCGAAGGCGCGTTCGAAGGCCAGCCCCTTGCTCCACTGGTGGTTGACCGCGCGGCCCTGGTATTCCAGTGTCGCCGCCGAGGCCGAGCGCTCGTTGGCGAAGGCGATGCTGTCGTGGCCGTAGAGCACCGCCGCCAGCGCCAGGATCGCCGAGTTGATCGCGGTGACCGGGATGTGGCCGTTCCAGGCGCCCATGCGGTTGTACTCGAACAGCAGCGGCGACAGCTCGCGACCGATGTTCAGCGTCGGCAGGCCGGTGCGTGCGGCGCAGGCGGCGATCAGCGGCGAATGGCCAACCCAGGTGACGGTGGCGTCGGCGCCGATGGACTTGATCGCCTCGATCGCCACCAGCGAGTCCTTGCCGCCGCCGATAGGCACCAGCGTGTTCGCTGACAGCCCGGCCGGGCGCGCCGGGGGCACGGCCGGCGCGCCGCGGGGAAACCGGATGCGCTCGCGCAGGTCAAGGCCGTTGCGGTAGGCGAACTCGGCCAGGCCATCCAGGTAGAGCGTGTCCAGCAGCCCGGCGCTGGCGTCGTCCAGCGGCCCGGCATCGATGGCTATGCGCGGCGGCACGCCGGCCTTGTAGTAGCTGACGCCGGCCACCAGGTGCAGCAGGCGCAGCGCCGCGGCAAAGGCTGGCTGCCGCTGCGGCTGCGGCGCCGGCGCCTGCGGAAAGCGGATGCGCTCGACCAGCTCGGGGCCGTCGTCATAGGCATAGGCGAGCTCGGCCACGCCATCGGCCCAGTCGTGGCGGACAAAGCGAAAGACCTGCGCGCGGCGCGGGTCGGCCAGTTCAGTCATCCAGCACCACCTCGGCGGCCAGGCCGCGCGCGTTGTAGTTGGAGGCCATCACCGCGCCGTAGGCGCCGGCCTGCGCGATCAGGATCACGTCGCCCTCGCGCGACTCCGGCAGCCGGCGGTCGCTGCCAAGCACGTCGCCGCTCTCGCAGATCGGCCCGACAACCTGGCACAGCGCGGTTGCCGGCTCGTCCAGGCGGCTGAGGTTGACGATATCGTGCCAGGCGTCGTACAGGGCCGGGCGCAGCAGAACGTTCATGCCGGCATCGACACCGACGTAGCGCAGCGCGCCCTTGTCCTTGCATTGCGTCACGCGGGCCAGCAGCACGCCGGCGTCGGCCACCAGGAAGCGGCCCGGCTCAAGCCACAGCCGGTAGTGCGGATAAGCCGCCTTGACCTCCGCGAGCGTGCAGTCCAGCGCCGCCAGGTCCAGCTCCGGCTCATCCGGATGCGCCGGCACGCCGAGCCCGCCGCCGACATCCAGCACCTCGACATCGTCCATGCGCTCGGCCAGGCTGGCCAGCTGCGCATACACCTCGCCCCAGTGGGCGGCGTCGAGGATGCCGGAGCCAAGGTGTGCGTGGAGGCCGGTTATCTTCACCTTGCGGTTGCGCGCCAGGCGACGGAACCGATCCAGCTGGTCAAGCGGCAGGCCGAACTTGCTGCCATTGCCGCCGGTGCGCACCTTGCCGTGGTGGCCGAAGCCGCGGCCGAGGTCGAGCCGCAGCATCAGCTCGCGGCCGGCGAACAGCTCGCTCCAGTGCTCCAGCGGATGCAACGCGTCGACTGTCACGACCGCAGAGGCCGCCAGTGCGCGGCGGTAATCCTCGCGCGGCGCGAAGTTGGGCGTGAACAGCAGCGGCGACCCGCCAGGCACTGCCGCGGCAACGGCCTCCAGTTCGCCGGGCGAGACGCATTCGAAGCCCAGCCCCTGCGCCGCGAGCGCGCGCAGGATGGCCGGATGCGGGTTGGCCTTGATCGCGTAGTGCAGCCGATCCACGGCGGACAGCTGCTGCAGCCTTGCCGCCTGCGCGCGCACGGTCGGCAGGTGGTAGACATAGCGGGGCGTCGCCTCGGCAGCCAGCTCCAGCAGCTTGGCGCGCCGCGCTTGCCGCCACCAGAACGTCGCGGCACGGCCCCGTTCGCCGCCACCGTAGAGCGCGCGCCAGCTCGACCCGAACAGCACCCCGTCGTCGGTGCGCAACGCACCGGCGCCGATCAGCAGGTCGTGCAGGTGCGGCAGCAGGCGGTCAACGACTTCCTCGTCGACCACGAACGTCAGGTTGAGGTTGTTGGACGACTGCGAGACCAGGTGCACGCGCAACTGGCCGAACTCCGCCAGCACCGTCGACAGCGTGGGCAGCAGCGAACGCATGCCGCGGCCGACCATGGTGATGGCGGCGCAGGGCGCGATCACCTTGACCCGGCAGACCTGCGCGAGGTCCGCCGCCAGCGCGGCGACGGCGTCGGAATCGAGCAGGTTTGCCGTCGGGTCAAGCGAGACGGTGACGTTGGTCTCGGCGGAGCCGATCAGGTCCACCGACAAGCCGTGGCGCTTGAATGCGTCGAAGACATCGGCGAGAAAGCCGACTTGCTGCCACATGCCCACCGACTCCATCGACACCAGGGTGATGCCGCTGCGCGCGCTGATCGCCTTGACGCTGGGCGCATGCTCGCGAACCTTCGGCCCGATCACCGTGCCGTCCAGCTCCGGCCGCGCGGTGTCCTTGATCAGCAGCGGCACGCCCGGCTCGCGCAGCGGCGCCAGGCAGCGCGGGTGCAGCACCTTGCCGCCGGTGGTGGCGATCTCCTGTGCCTCCTCGTAATCCAGCCGCCGCAGCAGCCGCGCGCCCGGCACCTTGCGCGGGTTGGCGCTGAACATGCCGGCGACGTCGGTCCAGATTTCGACCCGCGCGGCGCGCAGCAAGGCGCCGAAGTAGGCCGCCGAGGTGTCCGAGCCGCCGCGGCCGAGCAGCACGGTGCGGCCCTCGGCGTCGCGTGCGATGAACCCCTGGGTGATGAAAACGTCACCCAGCCCGGTCAACCAGGCGTGCAACTCGGCGTCCGGCTGCGCGTCGACCATCGCCGAGAGCATGCGGGTGCGCTCGCTCTGGTTGGGCAGCGCCACCGCCGCCAGGCAGCCACGCGCATCCAGCCAGTGGGTGGCAAGGCCGTGGGCGCTGAGCCAGGCCGCGCCCAGCGCGCTCGACAACAACTCGCCGTGCGCCTGCACCTGCGCCTGCCAGGCCAGCTCGACGACCACCCAGGCCTCGGCTTCGGCCAGGCGCCGCAGTTCCAGCAGGCGCGCCTCGACCGCCTCCGGCAGCGGCAGCCCCAGGTTTGCGAGCAACGCATGGTGGCGCTGCGCAATCTGGTCAACCGCGGCAAGCCGGGCCTCGCGCGTGGCCGCCTTGCACAGCGCCCGCAGGGCGTCGGTGATGCCGGCCAGCGCCGACACAACCACCAGAACGCGCGCGCCTTCGGCGCGGCGTGCGGCGACCAGCGCACGGATGCTGTCCCAGGCCTCGGCGCTGGCCACACTGCTGCCGCCGAACTTCATCACGATCCACGGCGCATCCGGCGCCAGTACCGGCGGCGGCGCGGCGGCGCCGTCGGCGGCGCCGCCCGTGGCGGCATCCATGTCGGTGCCGTGGTCAGTCATTTGTGGGCCGTCGGGTGGTCATCATCCATCGCCAGCGCGCAATGTGCGGAACGCATGCGGAAACCGCGCCACTTTGCCGCCCGCCACGCCGCGACACAAGCCGCGCGCGCGATCTGCGCCGGAAACGCCCCTTGGCCGCAGGTCGCACAGGGCCCACGACGGCCAGCGGACAATGCCGCGTGTGTGATCGAGGATGCCGGGCATGCGCCTGCGGCGCCAACCCGATCTGCCGCCAACCCGACCTGCGGCCACCCCGGCCGACGCGGGGATCCGACAGGCGGCGCCGCCCGTTCAGCCGGATGCTGCCCGCGGTGGCGCGTGCAATGCAAGAATCAGCGGTCACACCGCGCGCTGCTATCCTCAAGGCGGCGACGCGCCCACGGAGCCCCGAGTGCCGCTACAGTTCCTGCCCACGCAAGCCGACGCGATCAAGCCCGAGCCGGTGCGCGAGGGCGTCGACCTCGTCATCAACGGCGAAACCTACCGGCACACCGGCGACCCGGACATGCCGCTGCTCTGGTACCTGCGCGACGTACTCCGCCTCACGGGCACAAAGTACGGCTGCGACGGCGAGGACTGCGGAGCCTGCACCGTGCTGCTCGACGGCAAGGCGGTGCGCGCTTGCCGCCAGCCGATGGCGAAACTGGCAGCACACGCGGTGACCACGGTCGAGGGCCTGGCCGCCGCCGACGGCACACTGCACGCGTTGCAACAGGCTTTCATCGACAACGACGCGATTGGCTGCGGCTATTGCGCGCCGGGCCAGTTGATGGCCGCCGCAGCGCTGCTCAAGCGCAAGCCGCGCGCCGATGACGGCGACATCGACAGCCTGAGCAACCTCTGCCGCTGCGGCCTCTACCCGCGGTTTCGGGTCGCCATCCGGCAAGTCGCGGCAGCACGGCGGAAAGCCACGTGAGCGAGCCGGCGGATCGTTCGCGCCGCCGCTTCCTGCAGGTGATGGCGCTGGCTGGTGGCGGGCTGCTGGTCGGGCTGCGCAGTCTGCCGGCACTGGCCGCCGACCCGGACCTGGCGCTGCTCGGCGAAAACACCACGGCGCTGGGGCCGTACCTCCGGGTGGAGCCGGACGGCCGCATCTTCATCGGCGCGCGTGCGCCGGATTTCGGCCAGGGCTCGCACACCGCGCTGGCGCGCATCATCGCCGACGAGTTCGCCGCCGACTGGACCCGCGTTACCGTGTTGCCGATGGCCCTGGGCGTGGTCAGCGAGCATGGCACGCCGCAGTTCACCCTGGGCACCCAGGACGCGCGCGGCAGCACCACCATGGCCGCGGCCTGGGAGGATTTGCGCCAGGTTGGCGCCAGCGCGCGCTGGTTGATGCGCGAGGCCGCGGCGCGCCACTGGAAGCAGTCCGCGGCGGAGCTGCGCTGCGCCAAGTCCCGCGTCATCGCTCCCGGCGGCGCCAGCCTTTCCTACGGCGAGTTGGCCGCCGCCGCGGCCAAGCTGTCGCTGCCGACGACGCCACCAGCGCTGAAGCAGCCGCAGGATTACGCGCTGATCGGCCAGCGCGCGGGCGACGTCGACGCCGATGCAATGGTCCGCGGCCGCCAGCGTTTCGTGATCGACGCGTGGCCGGCCGACGCGCTGGTCGCGGTGCTGGCGCGCTGCCCCTGTCTGGACGGCGACCTGCAGTACTTCGACGACAGCGCCGCGCGCAAGGTGGACGGCGTCGAGCAGATCGTGCAGCTGCCGGCGCCGAGCGACGAACTGCCGCTGGGCACCCGGCCACTGGCGGCGGCGGTGGCGGTACTGGCGCGCAGCACCTGGGCCGCGCTGCAGGGGCGCAAGGCGCTGCAGCTGCACTGGCAGGCGCGCGCCCACGCCGACGAAAGCACGGCCGGCCTGCTGGCGCAGGCGCAGAAGGTGCTCGATGCGCCGGAGGACGCGCTGGCGGTACGGCGCGATGGTGATGTAGAGGCCGCCGACCGCAAGGCAACAAAGCATGTCGAGGCAACCTACGCCCTGCCCTACCTCGCCCACGTCACCATGGAGCCGCTGGCCGTGCACGTGCGAATCGAGAGCGACCGAGCGACGCTGCAGGTGCCGACCCAGGACCCCGCCGCGGCCTTTGCCGTGACCCAGCGCCTCACGGGGCTAAAGGCGGAGCAGATCGACATCAACTTTCCGCGCATGGGCGGTGGCTTCGGCCGCCGGCTGGACAGCGACTTCGTCGCCGAGGCGATCCTGGTCGCGCAGGCCGCGAAGCGGCCGATCAAGTTGATGTGGACCCGCGACGACGACCTCGCTAACGATGCCTTCCGTCCCTTCAGTCTGCAGCGCATCCGCGCGTCGCTCGACCGACACGGTCGCATCCTCGGCTGGCGTCAGCACATGGCCAGCACCTCGCCCTGGCATGGGCGTGGCGTGCCGCAGGACGGCCTCTGGCACGCGGTGATGTATCCGGACGATCCTCCGGCCGGCCTGGTCGACAACCTGGAGCTGCTCTGGCACGGCCTCGACTCCGCCGCCGCGCGCGGCAACTATCGCGCACCCGGCCACAACGCCACGGCCTTCGCGGTCGAATGCTTTCTCGACGAAATTGCCCACGCCGCCCGCCGCGACCCGCTGGCCCTGCGCCTGGAATTGCTGGGCGAGGCTCGCACGCTGCCCTACAGGGGCTTCGGCGGTCCGACGCTGGACACCGGGAGGCTGGCGGCGGTGCTCCGGGCGGTGGCAGAGCGGATCGAGTGGACGCGCCGGCGGCGCAACGGCCACGGCTTGGGCATCGCCTGCCACTTCACCTTCGGCAGCTACGCCGCGCATGCCTTCGAGGTGTCGACGCGTGCCGGCAAGCTGCGTTTCCAGCGCGCCGTTTGCGCGGTCGATGTCGGCCGCGCCATCAATCCGCTGGGCGTCGTCGCACAAGCCGAGGGCGCGACGCTGGACGCGCTGTCGGCCGCACTCGGGCAGGCCATCACCATCGACCACGGCACCGTGCAGCAGCGCGCCCTCAAGCACTACCGCATGGCGCGCACGGCGGACCTGCCGCGCCGGGTCGAGGTTATCGTCATGCCTTCCCAGGTCACCCCGACCGGCGCCGGCGAGGTGGCCTTCCCCAGCGCAGCACCAGCGCTGGCCAACGCGGTGTTTGCGGCGACCACCGCCCGCATCCGCAGCCTACCGCTGCTGCCCGGACTGCAAAAACTGCTGTGACCCGGCCGCCGGCGGGATAAGCGCGGGCACGGCCGGCGCCGATTCCGCGGGTGCCGGCGCCGGCACGGTGGAGGCAGCCGTGGACGGCTGGGGCTTGCGGATCAGCGGCGTCGCCGGCGCCAGGTTGTCGCGTGTATTGCTCACTTGCAGCGGCGCCGACAGTTGCTCCGGCGCGGTAAACCCGCAAACGCCGGCGACCGCCAGCGGAGCGACCACGCAGGTGTAATTGAGGCCAAAGGGCAGGTGGAACGTGTGTTTCACCAGCGTTTTGCGCACGGCCTTTTGCAGCAGGTTCTCGTCTGCGGGCACGAAATACTTTTCCAGCTTGGTCGGCGTGTAGACGATCGGCGGCGGCGGCGGATGCATCAGCTTCGCCGAGCCCTTCGGCAGATGCGGCCGGTAGTCCGCGACCGACGCCGCTGGCGCTGGCGGCGTCGGCGACAACAGCACCCTCCCCTGCGCGTCATAGAAATGCACCTGCGGCGTCGATGCCGGTGTCTTCTCCGCCACCGGCCGTGCGGGCGGTGACGGGGCCGCTGGCGGCGGTCGCGGCGGCACGCCTGGTGACGCGGGCCGCGGCTGGCCAACCTGCGTCGGCGGCAGCACCTGCATCGGCGGCGCCGGCGAAGGCGGCGGCGGCTCGATCAGGCGCACCTGCATCACGTCCCGCTCGTCCACACTCACTGCCGGTTGCCGCAGCGGCGTCGCGGTTGTCAGCCGCAGCAGCGTGAAAGCCGCAACGTGCGCCAGCAGCACCACCGCCAGCACCACCACCACCGGGCCACGGTCACGGCCGCGGTGGCCCCAGCGCAGGTTCCAGAGATACGCGCGGGCGTCGTCGTTGTAGCGCCGCGGCGCGCGCGCGCGCCAGCGCGCCGGAGAAAGCTCCAGCCGATGGGTCGGGGTGGCGGGAATGTGTACCGCACCATCGGGATCCATGCAGCAACCTGTGTCAGGGCCCAGTGCGCGCGACGCGCCGCCGCGACGCTATCGGATGCCGGCTTAAATGCGTATTAAGTGCGCCGGGACTCGGCGCAACGGGGACCGGGACCGGGGACCAGGGACCGGGATGCGCGGGGACAGTGTCGCAGTCGCACGGGCGGTGCCGCCGCGTGTCGTTTTGCGTTCCCTTGATGATGGCCAGAGCAAAATCATGCAGGGTTGCTGCATTGGTGGCCCCGGCGTTCGCTCTTCCGGTCCCCGGTCCCTGGTCCCTGGTCCCTGGTCCCTGGTCCCTGGTCCCTGGTCCCTGGTCCTTGGTCCCTGGTCCCTGGTCCCCGGTCCCTGGTCCCCGGTCCCCGGTCCCCGGTCCCGAATCCCGCCACTTGACCTCGGGCCGCCGGGGCGCAAGGCTTGGCATCCCGGACAGCATCGCAGGCACGCCGATGGACTCGATCCGCAACCTCGCCCTGGCCGGCCACGCCGGCGCCGGCAAGACCACCTTGCTGGAGGCGCTGCTGCAGGCGGCCGGCGCCGTCCAGAGCCCCGGCAGCATCGAGCGCGGTACCACCGTGTCCGACTTCGACGCGCAGGAAAAGGCCCACGGCCATTCAATAGACACCGCCATCGCCACCGTGGAGTTGCCACACTGCCGGCTGCACCTCCTTGACACCCCGGGCTACCCGGATTTTCGCGGACCAACGCTGGCGGCGCTGGAGGCGGTCGAGACCTGCGCCATGGTGGTCAACGCCGTCAATGGCATCGAGCACGGCACGCGGCGGATGATGCACTACGCGCGCGAACAAGGGTTGGCGCGCATGCTGGTGGTCAACCACATCGACGCCGACGGCGTCGACCTCGGCCGGCTGACCGACGAGCTGCGTGCCGAATTCGGTCGCCAGTGCCTGCCGATCAACCTGCCGACGCGGGCGCGCGATGGCGTGGTCGACTGTTTTCGCGGCGGCGAGGGCGAGGTTGCCTTCTCCTCGGTGTCCGAGGCCCACCAGCAGATCATCGACCAGGTGGTCGAGGTCGACGAGCAGGTGATGGCGCGATATCTGGACGACGGTGAAGGCGCGCTGCAGGGCGACGAACTGCACGAGGCATTCGAGCAGTGCCTGCGCGAGGGCCACCTGGTGCCCATCTGCTTCGTCAGCGCCCGCAGCGGCGCCGGCGTCCCGGAACTGCTCAACCTCATCCTGCGGCTGCTGCCGAACCCGGCGGAGGGCAATCCGCCGCCGTTCATGACCGGCAGCGGCGACGCCGCGCGTGCCATCGAAGTGCAGCCCGACCCGGCGCGCCACGTGGTCGCGGACGTTTTCAAGATCGTGAACGACCCCTTCGTCGGCAAGCTCGGGATATTCCGCATCTATCAGGGCACCGTTCGCAAGGACAGCCAGCTGTTCATCGACGACGGCCGCAAGCCGTTCAAGGTTGGCCACCTGTTCCGCATCAACGGCCGCGACCATGTCGACATCGACGAGGCCGGGCCGGGTGACATCGCCGCCGTCGCCAAGGTGGAGGATGTCCATTTCAACGCCGTGCTGCACGATTCGCATGCGGAGGATCACATCCACCTCAAGCCCCTGCCCTTTCCGCAGCCAATGTTCGGACTGGCCGTGGTACCAGCGCACAAGGGCCAGGAGCAGAAGCTGGCGCGCGCGCTGCAGAAGCTGTGCGAAGAAGATCCCTGCTTCCGCGTCGAGCACCACAAGGAACTGAACGAGACCGTGATTCGTGGCCTGGGTGACCTGCACCTGCGGGTGATGATCGAGCGCATGCGCGAACGTTACGGGGTCGAGGTCGAGACCTCGACCCCGCGCATCGCCTACCGTGAAACCATCGGCGCAACGGCCGAAGGCCACCACCGGCACAAGAAGCAGACCGGCGGTGCCGGGCAATTCGGCGAAGTGACACTGCGGGTCGAGCCGCTGGCGCGGGGCGCCGGCTTCGAGTTTGCCGACGAGGTCAAGGGCGGCGCCATCCCCAACCAGTTCATGCCGGCCATCGAGAAGGGCGTGCGCCAGGCGATGGAGGACGGCGCCATCGCCGGCTACACCCTGCAGGACCTGCGCGTGGTGGTGCTCGACGGCAAGCACCACCCCGTGGACTCCAAGGAAGTGGCCTTTGTCAGCGCCGGCCGCAAGGCCTTCCTCGACGCCGTGGCCAAGGCGCGGCCGATGGTGCTGGAGCCGGTGGTGAACGTGGACGTACGCATACCCGCGGCGAACGTCGGCGATGTCACCGGCGGCCTGGCAGCAAAACGTGCGCGCATCCTGGGCACCGACAGCGCGCGCGGAGAGCAACTGGTGATCAAGGCGCAGGTGCCGCTGGCCGAGCTCAGCGACTACCAGACCGAGCTCAAATCAATGACCGGCGGCGAGGGCCGTTTCGCAATGGAGCTGAGCCACTACGAGGCGGTGCCGCCTCAAGTGCAGAAGGAGCTGTGCAACGCCTGGAACCCGCGCGCGGACGAAGACGCCTGACGCACCACCGACGCGTATGATCGCGCCATGACCAAGCATACCGGCGGATGATTCCGGACGTCGGAAACTCGTGGTGCTTCACGATTCAGACTGATGCGCCGCAAGCCAGGGTGCCTGCTTTGGTTTCGCCTGGCCGTAGCGCCCGCGGCGCGTTAAATGGTCGAGGTCGTGCTATCGAAAACAGTGGCAGTCGACTGAGACGTTGAGCGGAGTCGTAGACTCGGCCAACATGGTCGTTGCCACGGTCAGCCGGGATGTGGGCGCTTCGGAAGCCACCTCGGCCGTTGCTCGCTGCTGTCGGCTCGGTTGCCCTGCCCATCGGCTGCCCCGGCAGCGGTGCAGACCATTGACTCGCCGCCTGCCTATCCTCCGTTACCTATTGATCTGTTCTCCGCGGCGGCTACTGCTCGGAAGCATGCCTCGCAACCGCTGGCCGTTTACTTTTTCAGGTACCTTGATGGCATGCGAGCGCGCGGCGGGATGTTCGCGCCAGGCAGCTCGCCAACAGGCGCGGAGCTAGCTTGTCGCAATGAAACGGTACAGATTGCGCGGGAGATGGGGTCACCCTCGCTAGTACAGTCGACACTGGACGCCTTCAACTGGATCGGGTTTGACGTTACTGATCTGGTCCCGTCGTCCCTTGTCAACTGAATCAGCCCAGCTAACTCACTACACGAGAAGTGGGAACTTGCCACCAAGGATGCACGTTGTGCAGCTTGGTGGGCAACACTTGATGACAGCAGGTGCGCACCATGACCTTGCGAACGTTCCTTCTCGGCGCTGCCGTCGTTGTTGCCTTCGGCTGTGTATGGGCCGTCTTGCACAACGCTCCTGCGGCAGAGAGTGCTCGGAATGATGTGCGCCAAGCACCGGTTGTGCCGGCAGCGGCGCGCCCCAGCTCGATCAGTACAGTAGCGGCGACGCGACAGCCGGCAAATGGTACCGTCAAGCTGGCTGTGCCACAGTCGCATGTGACGCTTGTACCGGTTTCACCAGGTTCCGCGGCTGCTGTTCGTGCAGAGCTGGTCCAAGCATACGCCTGCCCCACCTGTGACCTCGACGATCCATTCGCCGCGCGATCGGCGGCCGAAGCCGCATGGATGAGCAGTCGAGGCTTTCCAACTCAGGAGCAACTTCAGAACATCGCGGGTCTGGACCCGGTTGCGCTACGGACACTCAGCGGCAACGGCAATCTGGTTGCGACGAGCCTGCTGGGGACGGCTCTCCTGCGGAAAGGCGATGTTTCGCAGGCATTGCAGTATCTGGCAAAAGCACGAGAAGAGGGTTCTGTTTACGCGCAGTATGGCTGGGCAGAATGGCTCGACTCGGAAAGAACCCAAACGCCGACCGATACATGGCAGCCGCCCATCTTCGGCTGGCTTACCTGATGGGCGACACCAAGGCGGCAGGATACCTCTACAAGCTATACCCGCAATTCGATCGATACGCACTGGCGGAGATAGACAGCCAGGCAGCGGTTATTTTTCATCGCCTGCGAAAGATGCATATCGCAAAGTACGGCAGGTCGCGTCCAATTATTCCCCGCCCTGGCGCCGAATCAGGCGACCAGCTTCGCACCTATTAGGGGCGCCCTGAGGCTCGCGTCTTCCTTGCAATGGCTTTGCCTTGTGTCGTGCAAAGGAGTAATCGGCTCGCCTGCGGTCGGGCCGCGCCCGTCAGCGAACGTGGAAGCCGGGCGGCGGCGGCGTGTCCAGCCGCTCGCGCGCGACGTGGTCGACGCGGGCAGCGGGCGGGCCGTGGTGCAGCCATGCTTCCAGGCGATCGAGCGCCGCTGGGTCGGCGCTGGCGGCGACCACTTCCACCCGGCCATCAGGCAGGTTGCGCGCCCAGCCGTCGATGCCGTCGCGCAACGCCTGCTCGCGGGCCGAGGCGCGAAAAAACACGCCCTGCACGGTGCCGCCGACCAGGAAGCGCACGCAGCTCACGGCGCGTCGATTATCTTGCCCAGCTCGGCCGCGGTCACCGGCCCGAGGAAGGTATGCGCGACCCGGCCGTCCGGGCCGATCAGCCAGGTGGTCGGCAGGCCGCGCGGCACGCTGAAATCCTTGGGCGGGTTCATGGTGTCGACCTGCGCCAGCGGGTAGACCACCGGGTGCTTGGCGGCGAACGCGACGATATCGGTCTTCGGCGAATCGTCGTAGGCGAGCCCTATCGCCCGCACGTTCGCGTGCTGCTGCACGAAGGCGGAGATGTCCGGCATCTCCTTGATGCAGGGCCGGCACCAAGTCGCCCAGTAGTTGACGATTACCCATTTGCCGCGCTGCGCCGCAAGGTCGAAGTGGCCGCCGTCAAGCGTCGTCACCGACAGCTGTGGATGCTCGGGCATCTGGCCGGCGCAGGCCGCGCCGAAGGTGGCGAAGGTGACCAGGAGGAAGGCGGCAAGCAGGCGTTTCATGGGCGCTCGGCTGTGGTCGACGAGGACGGTGATTCGGGACGCGGGAACGCCCCGGCCAGTTGCGCGCCCAGCTGGCGGCGCAAGGTGTCGACGGTTGCGTTCAGCACCTCGCGCAATGGCGGCGGCAGGTCGGCGCCCCATTTTGCCATGATGCCCGGCTCAAGCGGCAGCCGGTATTCGCCCGTCTCGTAGACGTCGGCCAGGGTTGCGGTGTCGAGGCTGCGCATCAACATCCAGTCGCCATCCTCGCTGCGCTCGATCAGGCGTGCCTCCTGCATGTCGCCCAGATAGCGCTGCAGCAGGTCATCGGACAGGTACTCCTCTCGCGCGCAGAGCTCGTCGCTGTGCAGGCCGCGGCCCTCGCGCTGGGCCTCGACAAAATGCCGCAGCACGGCGAGCAGGCCGATGAATTCGGCGCCCGCCGGCAGCTGCTCGGACTTCGGCCGGTACTGGAACGACGACAGCGACGCGGCAATGGACGCACCCAGCAGCACGATGTTCCAGCTGATGAAGATCCAGATCAGGAAGATCGGCACCACCGCCACCGCGCCGTAGATCTGCTTGTAGGAGTCCATCGAAGCGACATACAGGCCGAACGCCATGCGCGCGAATTCGAACAGCACGGCGGCCAACACTGCACCGATGGCAGCATGCCGCCAGTGCACCACGCGGTTCGGTATCAGCTTGTACATCGCCAGCAACGCGATCAGCGTGACCAGGAACGAGACCACGCGCAGCAGCGGCCCCGCCGGGCTGAATTCGGCCTGTGCGCCGCTCAGCGCGAACAGGTAGGACGACACCGCCAGGCCGGTCACCACCAGGATCGGGCCCAGCGTCAGCGCGACCCAGTAAAGCAGGAAGCGCGAGACGCTTGAGCGCCGCGTTTTCACCCGCCAGATGCGATTGAGCCGGTCCTCGATCGCCCACAACATCATCAGCGCACTGGCCAGCAGCACGATGATGCCGATCGCCGTCAGTTTGCTGGCGTTGGCGGCGAATTGCAGGATGTAATGCCGGATGGTGTCGCCGGCGGTCGGGACGAAGTTTCGGAACACGAAATCGGTCAGTGCGTTCGACCAGTCGCCGAACACCGGGAATGCCGAGAGGATGCCCAAGATCGCCGCCATCAGTGGCACGATCGCGAACAAGGTGGTGTAGGACAGCGCGCCCGCCGTCTCGAAACACTTGTCATCGAGGTAGCGCTTCCAGAGGAAGCTGGAGAAGGCGATGGCGCGGTCGCGGTCGAAACGTGCAGCCATGACGTCGTCCGGAGTGCGGATATCTGCGAGACTAGCGCACCACGTGCGAACGAAACCAGTCAGCGGACACCGCCACGCGATGAATCGGGAAATCCTGGTCCTCTACTACAGCCGCAACGGCAGCGTTGCGCAGCTGGCGCGGTTGGTTGCTCGCGGCATCGAGGAAGTGCCGGGAATGCAGGCCCGCCTGCGCCAGGTGCCACCGGTGGCTCCAGTCACCCGAAGTGCGCAACCACCCGAGCCGGACGCCGGCGCGCCGTATGTCGACAAAACCGATCTGGCCGAGTGCGCGGCCCTGGCGATGGGCAGCCCGACACGCTTCGGCAACATGGCGGCGCCGCTGAAGCATTTTCTTGACTCGACTGCCGCCGAATGGGCCTCGGGCACGCTGTCCGGCAAGCCGGCGGCTGTGTTTACCTCGACATCCACGATGCATGGCGGCCAGGAGTCGACGCTGCTGTCGATGATGCTGCCGCTGCTGCACCACGGCATGCTGATCGTCGGCATTCCGTTCACCGAGCCGGCGCTCAACACCACCCGCAGCGGCGGCACGCCGTACGGCGCCAGTCACGTCGCCGGCCTGGAGGGCGACCGGCCGATCAGCGACGAGGAGCGGCAACTGGCGCGCGCGCTGGGCCGGCGCCTGGCCGACATCACCCTTCGTCTGGGGGATCACGCGTGACCGCGACGGTCGGCACGCCCACCCGCATGCGCAACGCGCGCCGCGTCGGCTTCGCCGCCTGGAGCGCGCTGCTGGTGCTGCAGTTCGCCTGGCATTGGTGGCTGTGGCCCTCGCCCTTCCTTCCACCCGGCCTCGCGCTGGCGATTGTCGTCGTGCCCTTGCTGCTGCCACTGCTGGCCCTGCGCCGGCCGCAACGGGCACTGCTGTGGGCGGGCATGGTCGCGCTGCTGTACTTTTGCCAGGGCGTCAGCCAGGCGTGGCTGGCGCCCGAGCAGCGCCTGCTCGCCTTCGTCGAGATCGCGCTGAGCGTGGTGCTGATCGGCGCCTGCGGTGTACGTGCGCCGAAGCAGAAACCGACCACCGCGCGATGAGCGCGTCACGCGGCCCGTTGCGCCGCGGCTGCCTATAATCGGACCAAGCCGTCCGGGACCGAAGGCCATGGGCTTTCTGCAAGCACCGCCGCAACTGCCGCACCCGCTGCATGCCGACCCGCTGCTGCGCAACCTGCTGGCGCGTGCGCTGCCAGCCGCGCGGCGCGAAGCCTTGCTGCCGGACCTTGAGGCGCTGGCGGACTACGCGCTGATGGCCTATGCGCGGCGCCTGCAGATGCCGCGACGCGAGCCCGTGCTGACGCAGTGGGGGCCGTGGGGCGAGCGCGTCGACCGGGTGGCGTTGACGGATGCCTGGCTGGAAGGCCCGGCCCTGACCGCGCGCCACGGCCTGCTGGCCGCCGGCCACGACGCCACCGCCGGTCCGCATGCGCGGCTGGAGCAATTCGCACGGGTTTACCTCTACCACGTCGCCAGCGAGTTCTACACCTGCCCACTGGCGATGACCGATGGCGCAGCCACCGCGATCAAGGCCAGCGGCAACCGCGAACTGATGGACCGCGCGCTGCCACATTTCCTCAGCCGCAAGGCCGGCGCGCTGTGGCTGTCGGGCCAGTGGATGACCGAAAACATCGGCGGTTCCGACGTCGGCCACACCGAGACCGTCGCCCGCCGTGACAACGCCGGCCAGTGGCGCCTGCACGGACGCAAGTGGTTCACCTCCGCCATCGTCGGTGAGGCGGCGCTGGCGCTGGCGCGGCCCGAAGGCGCGGGCAGCACCGGTGATGCGCTGGCGCTGTTCTACGTCGAGACCAGGGACGCGGAAGGCCGCTGGAACGGCCTCACCATCGATCGCCTGAAGGACAAGCTCGGCACGCGCGAACTGCCGACCGCGGAAATCCATCTCGACGGCGTGCCAGCATGGCCGCTGGGCGAACTGGCGCATGGCGTGCGCCAGGTGGTGCCGATGCTCAATGTCACCCGCACCTGGAATGCCATCGGCGCCGTGGCCAGCATGGCCCGCTGCGTTGCGCTCGCCACCGACTACGCAACACGACGACAGGCCTTCGGCCGGCCGCTGATCGAGCAACCGCTGCACGCGCGCACGCTGGCGGAAATGCAAGCCGCGTTTGCCGGCGCCTTTGCGCTGGCCTTCCATGTCGCCGAGCTTTTGGGTCGCGTCGAAGCCGGGGTGGCGGCCGCCCACGAACCGGCGCTGCTGCGCCTGCTGACGCCACTGGCCAAATTGTGGACCGGCAAACTGGCGGTGCGCCTCGCCAGCGAAACGCTGGAATGCTTCGGCGGCAACGGCTACATCGAGGACACCGGCCTGCCGCAACTGCTGCGTGACGCGCAGGTCTACCCTATCTGGGAAGGCACCACCAACGTTCTGTCACTGGACGCGCTGCGCGCGCTGGCCAAGGACGGGCTGGCGCCGCTGCGAACCGCCATCGACGCCCTGCTCGCCGAAGCCGCCAACCCGGACGCGGCAAGCGCGGTTCGCGCGGCGCTGGAGGGTGCCGACGCCTTCGTCGCCACGGCTGCCGGTGACAACGCGCGGCTGCAAGCCGGCGCCCGTGACCTCGCCTTCACGCTGGCGCGAACCACGGCCGCCGCACTGCTGGCCCGCCAAGCCACATGGTCCGCCGCCCACGGCGGCGGCGACGCGTGCGCCGCCGCGTTGCGCGCATTCCTCGCTCGGGGTCTGTCGTTGATTCGAGGGAACCCCTGAAGGCGCGGGACCGGGGACCCGGGACCCGTAAAGGCGCGGGATCAGCCGCGCAGCAGCCGCCGACGACATGGCCGCGCCACGATTGCCACCGCATGGCCCCGGGACTCGGGGACGACGCGTGGGCACGTCAACGCGGATGACGCGGATTGCGCCCCGGCCCGTGGCGACTGCAGGGCTGCACCCGTCGCCTGATGCGGCGCTTCGAACAGGCAGCGCGGCCGCGTCGCTGGTCGCATCCGGCAAGCCGATCCCGCGCTTTTTTTTTCCGGTCCCCGGTCCCCGGTCCCGGGTCCCGCGTGCGTCTGAACGCGGACGATGCAGGCTCCTCGGCTGGTCGCGCACGACGGCCGGCGGACGCCGCGCCGATGCGGCGCCTCAGTGCGCAGCGCGGCCGCGTCGCTGCTCGGATCCGGCAAGCCGATCCCGCGCTTTTCCGGTCCCGGGCCCCGGGTCCCCGGTCCCGGGTAATCCCGAGTCCCGCCTCCTCCCGCCTCCCCTACCCCACGCACCGCACGCCCGTGCCGTGGATGCCGCAGTAGCCGGACGGGTTCTTCGCCAGGTACTGCTGGTGCTCGTCCTCGGCGTAGTAGAAGGGGCCGGCATCCTCTATCTGGGTGGTCACCGGCTGCAGGCCCGCCTCGCGGAGGCGCTGCTGGTATGCATCGCGCGAACGTTCGGCGGCGGCGCGTTGCTCCGGCGTGACGGCAAAAATCGCCGAGCGGTAGTTCTCGCCGATGTCGTTGCCCTGGCGCATCCCCTGGGTGGGGTCGTGGTTTTCCCAGAACACGGTGAGCAGTTCGTCGTAGCCGATCTCGTCCGGGTCATAAACGACCAATACCGTCTCGGCATGGCCGGTACGATGGCTGCAAACCTCCTCGTAGGTCGGGTTGGGCGTGCTGCCCCCGGCGTAGCCCGAGGCCGTGGTGTAGACACCCGGCAGCTGCCAGAACAGCCGCTCCACGCCCCAAAAACAGCCCATGGCGAACTGCGCCTTTTCGAGCCCGGGGAAGTCGCCCTTGATCGGGTGGCCATTGACGTAGTGCCGGTTGTTGATCGGCATGGGTTCGCTGCGGCCGGGCAATGGCTCGCGTGCAGCGGCAAGGCTGGGGCTGGACATGGCTGGACTCCGTGGGTTGCAGCGTCTGACAGCGGGGAAATATGGCCGCCGAGGCCTTTACGCAAGCGCCACCGCGCATGATACTCCGCGGCGGAGGATCCACCCATGAAAGCACGCGCGCACATCATCTGCGGCATCCTGTTTTTTGCCACGTTGCTGTTCGACGTGCTGGCGCTCGGCGGCGCTGCGATCGAGCAGCCGGCGGTGCAGGCCCAGGCGCGGCTGGAATCTCCCCTGGCAGAAACCTACATTGTCCTCGGCCGCAGCCTCGCGAACTGGATCCCGGGCGTCACCAGCGTCGCGACGGCTCTGGCCAGCGCCAGCTTCGGCGACGCCTACCCCGCCGTCGCGGCGAACCCGCCAACTGCACTTGACACGTTGTTCGCAGATTCGCATGGCGCACTCGCGCCGGTCGCAAAGGCCAGTTACTGGCTGCCGCTGCCCCTGCTGTTGCTGTGGCTGCTGCTGCGCTGGAAGCGCCCGCGTCCGGTGCACCTGATCGGTGGCGGCCGCTGAGTGCAAAGGTTGGCGGTGAGCGAAGCGAACCCAACACGCCAGCCTGCACCCACGCAGAGGCCGAGCCAGTGCCCTTGCGGGTCCCGGGTCCCGGGTCCCCAGTCCCGTGTCCTGTCCCGAACCCCGAACCCCGAGCCCCGCGTCCCGAGATCCCGAGGTCCCGCTGCCGCGCAGGGCACAGCCCGCTAGACTAGGCGGCTCGCCCCTCACCAGGCCGACCGCCATGCACCACCTCAGCATCGTCACCACCGGCGGCACCATCGACAAGGTCTACTTCGATGCAAAGTCCGACTACCAGATCGGCGCGCCGCAGATCGGCGACATCCTCACGCAGCTCGGCGTCGGCTTCCGCTTCGACCTGCTGCCGATCCTGCGCAAGGACAGCCTCGACATCGACGCTGGTGACCGCGAACTGATCAGCCGAACCATCGAGGCGCAGCCACATCGCCACGTGCTGGTCACCCACGGCACCGACACCATGGTGGAGACCGCGCGCGAGCTGGCTTCGATCGAGGGCAAGGTGATCGTGCTGACCGGCGCCTTGAATCCGGCGCGCTTCGACGGCTCCGACGCCGTGTTCAACATCGGCTGCGCGGTCGGCGCCGTTCAGAGCCTTCCCGACGGCGTCTGGATCGCGATGAATGGCCGTATCTGGGACCCCGCCCACGTGCGAAAGAATCGAGAGGCGAACCGTTTCGAGCCGACCTGAGCCGGGATCGGCAGCACGCGTCTCACGTGTCGGCGTTTGCGCGAGCGCAGGCATGGCGTGTTGGGGTTCGCTTCGCTCACCGCCAACCTGCGCGCCGCGGCGCTCTTCCGCTCACCGCTCACCGCACCGCAGACCGCCGCGGCCCGCCGCTCACCGCCTCACAGCATCCCCGTCTCGAGCTTTGCCGCGTCCGACATCATCGAGTAGTTCCAGGGCGGGTCGAAGACCAAGTCGATGTCGGCCTCTTCGACCGTCGGGATCATTTCCACCTTGGTACGCGCGTCGTCGACCAGGATGTCGCCCATGCCGCAGCCGGGCGCGGTCAGCGTCAGCTTGATGTAGACGCTGCGCGTGCCATCGTCGCGGTGCTCGACGCTGACATCGTAGACCAGCCCCAGCTCGACGACGTTGATCGGGATCTCCGGATCAAAGCAGGTACGCAGCTGGTCCCAGACCGCCTTTTCGACATCCTTGTCGCCCGCATCGGGCGGCAGTTCGATGGGTTTGGGCGGATCCTTGCCCAACGCGTCGGCGTCGCTGCCGACGATGCGGAACAGGTTGCCCTCGACGTAGACGGTGAAGCTGCCGCCGAGTGCCTGGGTGATGTAACCGATCTGCCCCGCGGGCAGCGTGACCTGGTCGCCGGCGGGCACCAGCACGGCCGCGCAGTCGCGTTGCAGGGTGAAAGGCTCGCTGTTGAGGCTGAAGCTCATGGCGCTTCGCGGTGGTGATCGTCGCTGTCGGGCCGCCCATTATGACGGCAGCCGGGCCGCGCCGCTTGTCGCAGGTCAACGCGATGATTGCGCAGGTTATGATTGGCCGGGCCGTCGCGCGCTGCGAGCGCGGCGCACACGAGCCTGCCGTCGCGCATCGCCCGAGCCCGCGGGAAGAATCCACCGCCGAACAGGAGCATGCGTGACCGTGGCAAATGCAGACAACGCCGACAGCCCGATGCGCAGCGCTCTGGGCATGCTTTTCGCAATCGTTTGCGCTGCGGCGCTGGGCCTGGCAGCCGGCGCAGTGTGGATGGTGCTGGCGGTCTACGCCCAGCACGGCGGACGCGTACCCGACACCGCCTGGCTGGCGCTGCCGTTCGGGCTGGCGCTGGGCCTGGTGATGCGGGCCTGGATTGCGCCCCGAGGCTGGTTGGCCGCCCTGCTGGCGGCACTGGCGACGCTGTTGGCGGCGGCATACTTTGCGGTGCTGCTGGCAGCGATCCGTATCGGCGGCGCACTCGGTATCGGATTGATCGGCGCGCTGCGCAGCGCCGGCGCCGACCTGCTGTCGCAGGCGGCGCGGCTGGCGCTGCAACCGGCCGACTACGGCTGGTTCCTGGCCGGCGCCGCGCTCGCCGCCATCACTGCCTGGCTGGCGTGGCGCCCGCGGAAGCGCCTCTGACCCGGACAAGCCGGGACCCGCAGGCAATAAACGTCAGCCGCAGGTCGGGTCAGCGCCGCAGGCGCGTAACCCGACGCTGCCGCGGGCCCCTGCGCAGGTGGAAATCCGAATCCCCAACCAGATACCCGATCCCTGATCCCCGCTCCTCAGGCGTCCAGCTGCTTCAACGCCGCGACCAGCTCGCCCATTGCTGCCTGTCCATCGCCGTAGAGCATGCGCGTGTTGTCGGCGTAGAACAGCGCGTTCTCGATGCCGGCAAAGCCCTTGCCACGGCCGCGCTTGATGACGACCACGTTCTTGGCCGCGGCGACATCCAGGATCGGCATGCCGTAGATCGGTGACGACGGATCGGTACGCGCCACCGGGTTGACAACGTCGTTGGCGCCGATCACCAGCGCCACGTCGGTGCCCGGGAACTGCGGGTTGATGTCATCCATGTCGACGATCAGGTCATAAGGCACGCCGGCCTCGGCCAGCAGCACGTTCATGTGCCCCGGCATGCGTCCGGCAACAGGATGGATGGCGAAGCTCACCTTGACGCCGCGCTCGATCAGCAGCTTTGCGAACTCCCAGACCTTGTGCTGGGCCTGGGCCACGGCCATGCCGTAGCCGGGCACGATCACGACGCGCTCGGCGTAAGCCATCATCACCGCCGCGTCGCTGGCGTCGGTCGGCTTCTGCATGCCTTCGATGGCCTGGGCCTCGCCCCCCGCCGCGGCGCCGAAGCTGCCGAACAGCACGTTGCCCAGCGAGCGGTTCATCGCCCGCGCCATCAGCTGGGTCAGCAAGGTGCCGGCCGCGCCGACCACCATGCCTGCAATGATCATGGCCTCGTTGCCCAGCACGAAGCCTTCGAAGGCGACCGCCAGGCCGGTGAAGGCGTTGTAGAGCGAGATCACCACCGGCATGTCGGCGCCGCCAATCGGCAACGTCATGGCCAGGCCGAACGCCAGCGACAGCACCAGCAGCGCGACGATCAGCCAGGCGCTCAGCGTTCCCGAGGCGAGCACCACCAGGCAGATCAGCGCCAGCGCCAGCAGCGCGAGGTTGGCCAGGCGCTGGCCGGGGAAGACGAAACGCTTGTCCAGCCAGCCTTGCAGCTTGGCGAAGGCGATCAGGGAACCGGAGAAGGACACCGCGCCGATCAACACGCCCACCAGCGCCAGCACCAGCGGCGCCCGCGGCGGTACCGGTGCCAGTCCACCGCTGCCGGCGGCCACCAGGGCGAATGCCCACAGCTCGACCACGCCGATCGCCGCCGCCGCGCCGCCGCCCATGCCGTTGTACAGCGCCACCATCTGCGGCATGGCCGTCATTGCCACCCGGCGCCCGCTCCACCACGCCGCCACCACGCCGACCACCACCAGCCCCAGGATCAGGCCGCGGTGCTGCATGCCCGGGAGGAAGAACGTCGCCAGCACCGCCAGCAGCATGCCGACGCCGGCCCAGACGATGCCGCGGCGCGCGGTACGCGGCGAGCTCATGCGCTTGAGGCCGAGGATGAACAGGACCGCAGCGATGAAATAGCAGGCCTGGATCACCCCCGGCAGCCAGCTCACTTGGCGTCGCCCCGGCCGTTGCCTGGCTTGCTGGACTTGAACATCTCCAGCATCCGCTCGGTCACCACGTAGCCGCCGGCCACGTTGCCGGCCCCCAGCAGCACCGCGATCACGCCGATGGCGATCTCCAGCGGCGTGTGCGCATGCCCCAGCGCAATCATGCCGCCAATCAGGACGATACCGTGGATGAAGTTGGAGCCGGACATCAGCGGCGTATGCAGGATCACCGGCACCCGCGCGATGATCTCGTAGCCGGTGAAGGCCGCCAGCATGAACAGGTACAGCGCCACGAATCCGTCGAGCATGCCGTCTCCGGGTCAGAAAGTTGCCCGTGCCGTGCCATCATAGTCAACCGGCGCCGGGCTGTCGCGTTACCCATGGCAAGCATATGACGGAGGACCGACATGAGCGACGTCGCCAGATGAGTGATTGCCTGTCCGCGGCGATGCCCGGTGCCGAGGATCTGGCACAGCCGCAGGCGCAGAGCATGGACGCCTTCCTGGCCTCGGTCGAGCGGCCGGGGTTTCGCAGTGCGCAACTGGCGCTGGGCAATCCCGACGACGCGCTCGACGCTGTGCAGGACGCAATGATGCGCCTGTCGCAGAGCTATGCGAAGCGGCCGGCGGAGGAATGGAAGCCGCTGTTCTGGAGCATCCTGCGCCGCCGCATCACCGACATGCACCGGCGGCGCAAGGTGCGCTCGGTGGTGGTTGGCTGGCTGCAAGGCACGCCGGACCCCGGCGGCGACGCGCCGCCCCCTTGGGAGCCGGCGGACCAGGGACCGGGGCCCGCGCAGCAACTGGAGGATGCCAAGGCGATGGAGCGACTGGGGGAGGCCTTGCGCGCCCTGCCCCGCCGCCAACGCGAAGCCTTCACCCTGCGCACGCTCAACGGACTGGACGGTGCTGCCACGGCCGCCGCCATGGGCTGTTCGGAAGGCAGCGTCAAGACCCATTTATCGCGTGCCATGCACGCCTTGCGAGACGAAATGAAGGATTGGCAATGAACAAGACCGCCGACCAGGCATTCGAACGGCAGGCGCGCGCGCTGTTTGCGCGCAGTTGCGCCGACCTCGATCCGCGCACCGCCATCCGGCTGCGCAACGCTCGCGCGCAGGCGTTGGCAGGGCCGGTGCCTCGACGGGCGACGCGTTTCGCCCTGCTGCCGGCCGGGGCGCTGGCGGTGTGCGCGCTGGCGCTGGCGGTGGTCTGGTACCAGCCGGGCATGCATGGTGGCAGCGCGCAGCCGGCCCACGTGACACCGGCAAACGCCTCGACGCCAGCCACCGATACGCCGCCGGACGACGCCGACGTGGCCCTCTACAGCGACCTCGACTTTTACCGCTGGCTGGCGTCGCAGCCGGCGGTGGCCCAAGGCAACATGAGGCATTGACGATGCAACTCCGGCCATCCAGGGTTCAGGCCCGCAGCACCGACCGTCGCTGGCGGAACGGGTTGCTGCTGGTGACGCTGGCGACCATTGCGGTGCTGGCCGTGCCGGCCACAGCCGCGGCCATGCCGCCGCCAACGCACAGCTCGCACGCGCACCGCCACACGGCGCACATGCGCAATGCGGGATCCGGCCATTGGGCGCCCCCGCCGCACACGGCGCCGCAGGCCGCACAGCACGGCACCAGCAGCCATCGCTGGCGGCAGATGTCGCCGCGCCAGCGCGCGGAGGTGCGCCAGCGCCGCGAGGAGTTCAAGCGCATGAGCCCGCTGCAGCGCCAGCGCGTGCGGCGGGCCTACCAGTACTACCAGTCGCTGCCGCCGACGCGCCGCCAGGAACTGCGCCACGAGTGGCTGGAGCGGCACGACGGTCAGCGGGCGCCACCGCAGTCGCGGGCGCCGGCGCGCAATGGCAACGGCCATGGGCACGACCGCGGCGACGACGGCGGCCGCCGGTCGCGCCGCTGAGGCCACCACTCAGCCGGCGACGCCCTTCAACTTGCCCTCGCGCACCACGGCAGTCGCCGCAAGCAACTCGTCGCCGTAATCCGGCGCCAGCACCCCGTCCTTGAGCATCAGGTCGAGGAAATTCAGCAGGTTGCGGGCGTACATCTCGCTTGCCGACAGCGGCGCCCCTGCGGCGAGGTTGAGCGGCCCCAGGATGGTCACGGCGCCATGCTCGACCGTCTCGCCCGGCCTCGTCAGCTCGCAGTTGCCGCCGCTTTCGGCCGCCGTGTCGACAATGATCGCGCCCGGACGCATGCCGTCGACCATCGCCGCCGTCACGATCCGTGGCGCCGGGCGGCCGGGCACCGCCGCAGTCGTCACCAGCACGTCGATACCGCGCAGGTGCTCGCCCAACGCCTGTTGCTGGCGCTGGCGCTCGTCGCTGGCGAGCTCGCGGGCATAGCCCCCGCTGCCGGCGGCACTGACGCCGAGATCGAGGAAGCGAGCGCCCAGCGACTGCACCTGCTCGCGGGTCTCGCTGCGCACGTCGTAGCCCTCGACCTGCGCGCCCAGCCGCCGCGCCGTGGCGATGGCCTGCAGCCCGGCGACGCCGGCGCCAATCACCAGCAGCTTGCTGGGCCGGATGGTGCCGGCGGCGGTGGTGAGCATCGGGAAGAATTTCGGCGCCGCGGCCGCAGCCAGCAGCACCGCACGGTAGCCCGCCACGGCGGCTTGCGACGACAACACGTCCATCGCCTGGGCGCGGGTGATGCGTGGCAGCAGTTCCAGCGCAAAAGCGCTGAGCCCCTGCTCGGCCCAGCCCTGCAGGCGCGCCTCGTCGGCACGCGGCTGCAACTGTCCGATGACGCACGCGCCCCGGCGCAGCCGAGCCGCGAGCACGGGCGCCGGCGGGCGCACACACAAGAGCACGTCGGCGCGCGCGGCGACATCATCGGCGTCGGCCCACGCGACCGCGCCGTAGGCCTGGTCCGGGATACCCGCCGGCTCGCCCAGCTCGGGCTCCAGCAGCACCTGCACGCCGCGAGTCTTCAGCTTGCTGGCGGTCTCCGGCGTGATGGCGACACGACGTTCGCCGCTCTCGGCCTCGCGCAACGCGGCAACAGTGATGGGCATGGTTTGAGCCGGGAATCGGGAATGGAGAAGGGGGGAATCGGAGAGCAGGGTAACCCGATCGTGCGTTGAGGGCACGAACGGGGACCGGGGACCAGGGACCAGGGACCGGGGACTGGCAAAGCGGCCATGTCGGATTCCGCAGCTGCGATGCCAGCCGACCCACAGGTGCGAGGCCGGTTGTGACGCCGCAGGTCGAGTCAGGCCGCAGGCCGTAACCCGATGTGGACGGCGGTGGTGGTCTGGTGAAACGCGATAGCGGGTGCGCTTGGCGCCGCTTCGCGGGAATGGGGAATGGAGAATCGGGAATCGGAGGAGCCGCTCCGACGAGCCCTGCGTGTTTCCGGCTCACCGCTCACCGCTTGCCGATCAACGTTTGGCACCGCAACAGACGTGCACCCGTCTCACAGGTCAGGTCTTCACCCCACTGCTACACTTCCCCCATGTCTGCGTTTGAATTCCTTGGCCGGCGCCTTTCAGTACCGGCGCGGCAGCTTGGCGAGCCGGCGCCACGGGGCGAGCAGCTCGACGCGCTGCTGCAATTGGCGTTGCGGGTGCCCGATCACGGCAAGCTGCAGCCTTGGCGGCTGCTGCTGCTGCAGGGTGAGGCGAAGCTCGAGCTGGGCCGGCGGCTGACGGAGTTGCACCTGCGCAAGGATCCGAACCTGGCGCCGGCGAAGGCCATGAAGGACCGCGACCGCTACCGTCACGCGCCGCTGGTGATCGCGGTGATCGCGCAGCTGCAACCGGACCATCCGAAGATCCCGGAGCAGGAACAGCTGCTGTCGGCCGGCTGCGTCGGCTACAACCTCCTGCTGGGTGCGCAGGCGCTGGGTTTCGCGGCGCAGTGGCTGACCGGCTGGGCTGCCTACGACGCCGACGCCGGGCGCATCTTCGGCCTTGACGAGGGCGAGCGCATCATCGGCTTTGTCCACATCGGCACGCCGCAGATGGACGGAAAGGAACGCGAGCGGCCGCGCATTGCAGACAAGGCAAGCACATGGAGCCCGTGAAGCGCATCCACCTGGTCGACGCCAGCATGTACGTGTTCCGCGCCTGGCATTCCATGCCGGACCGCTTCTTCGACCACCGCGACGAGTCGGTCAACGCGGTGCAGGGCTTCTGCGGTTTCCTGCTCGACTTTCTCGAGCGCGCCCGGCCCAGCCACGCGGTGATGGCCTTCGATGTCTCGCTGGCCAGTTCGTTCCGCAACGCGATTTATCCCGCCTACAAGGCCAACCGCGCACCGGCGCCGCCAAACCTGTCGCTGCAGTTCGAGTACTGCCGCGAGCTGGCCGCGGCGCTGGGCTTCGTGGTACTGGCCGACGTGGGCTACGAGGCCGACGACCTGATCGGCAGCGTCGCCTGCGCCATGCGTGAACATGGCTACGGTTGCGTCATCGTCTCGGCCGACAAGGATTTCGGCCAGCTGCTGGGCCAAGGCGACGAGCAATGGGATTTCGCCCGCGGCCAGCGCTGGGGCGCCGCCGGCGTGTTCGACCGGCTCGGCGTGCACGCCCACCAGGTGGTCGACTACCTGGCGCTGGCTGGCGATGCCATCGACAACATCCCCGGCGTGCCCGGCATAGGCGCCAAGACTGCCGCCGCGCTGCTGGCCCACTTTGGCAGCCTCGACGCGCTGCTCGAGCGCATCGACGAGGTGCCGTACCTGCGCCTGCGCGGCGCGGCGGGCATCGCGGACAAGCTGCGCCGGCACACGGCCGATGCCCGCCTCGCGCAGCAACTGACTGCAATCGCGCTGGATGCACCGGTACCGTGTGCGCCGGACCAGCTGCGGCGGCAGCCGGTGCAGGCGGCTCGGCTGGACGACTTGCTCCAGCGCCTGCGCTTCGGCTCCGGCACGCGGATGCGGCTGGAGCGGATCCGCGCCATGGCCACGCCCGATGCGGCTGACGAGGACGGCGCAGCCATGGTGGCCGCGGTGGCGGCAGAAGGATCGATGTAGGCGCCGCCGCACAACGCGTCTGGCACCCCGAGACCTCCGCCTACTTCCCGCCCGAGGACGCTGCCGCCGGCCTGTCGGCCTGGAAGCCGTGCTTCATCCAGCCTGGCCCCTGCAGCGGCTTGACCATCTGCCGTTTGCCTGCCGCCGCGCCCTTGGCCCCCGGCTTGGCCGTCGGCAGCGCGTGCATGCCCATGTTGATGCCGCTCTCGCCCCAGGCGTAGCGCAGGTTGGAAGCGAAGATCGTCAGCGGCTCGAGAGTGGCGTCGTCGCGAACCAGCCCGTGCTGGTCGTACTTGCCCTGCTGGTTGTTGGCGATGAAGTACATCGTGTCGCCCACCGCGGTGGCCGCGCCAAGGTTCTCGAACGCCGGCTGGGCGACATCCAGCGGCATCGCCTTGGTCACGCGGCGGCCATCGTCGGACAGGGTCAGGCGCATCACCCGCGCGGGCTGCATGCCCGGCTCAACCACCACCAGGGTGCCATCGTAGGCCAGCATGTCGACGATCCCCGGCAGTACCAGTGCCTCGGGGTTGTAGCCGAGGCCGAAAGCCTTGTGCGTCTTCAGGTCGAAGCCGAGGACGCCGATCTGCGGGTCCGCAAGGTACAGCACCTTGCCGCCGGGGCCGACGGTCATTGCGCGGATGCTGCTGAGGTGCCGGTTGCCGACCAGCTCCTTCAGCTTGCCCTTCTCGATGGTGTAGATCACGCGGTTCACGCCGTCGGCGGCGTAAATGTCGCCATTGGGCGCCAGCGCCAGCGAGGACAGGAATACCTTGCGGCCGGGCAGTTCGTAGCGGTGCAGCAGCTTGCCCGTTTTCAGGTTGAATTCGTCGAGCGCGGCCTTGCCGGCATTGTCGGCCGAATATCCCTCGAACTGCGGTACCGAGGTGGTCGCAACCCACAGGCGATTGCGCTTGGCGTCGGCAACCAGATCCATCACCGCCCACAGCTTGTTGCTCGCGTCGGGCGCGATGAAGTCGTGCAGGTTGCCGTTCTTGTCGCCGAGGTACACGTGGCCGTCGTGGGCGCTGCCAAACAGGAACTGCTTGCGCGCCGGATCGTAGCCGATGGCCTCGATCAGCAGACCCTTGCGCTTGAGCGTGAAGGCGGGCTTGCCCTCGCCGAAAGGCTTTAGGCTTTCCTTGAGGTTGGCGACGATGTAGTCCCAGACCTGGGTGCCGTGGATTTTTTCGAACCGCGGGTCATCGCCGATGTCGACACCGAACCCCTGGCCCTTGATGCGCAGCAGCAGGTCATAGGCCGGCGTCTTCATGTCGTCGCCGGCGTAGCTGGCCGCCAGCGCCAGCTTCAGTCGCAGCGAGCCGGGGCGCAGGGTGGTCAGGCGGTCGAGGGCCCAGCGGTAGCGCTGCTTGTCGCCGGTGGCGTGGTAGATGCCGGCGAGCGCCTGCAGCCCGGCCACGTTCTGCGACGCCTGGATCTGCTGCTGGCTCAGGCTTTCGGCGCGCCGCACGACCTGCGCGTTCGGCGCCTGGGCCTGCGCGACCGAAACCAGCGCCAGGCCGAGCGCGGCGCCGGCCAACCATTTCTGGAAATACATGCAGGACGTCCCTTGCGTAGAATGACCAGCCATTGACCCTCGCGGTCGCGCAAGGTTCACGAATGGCGGACGAGACACTGTATCAGGGGCGCTGGCTGCGCTTGAAACGGCACGACCACTGGGAGTACGTCGAGCGCGCCAATGCCGCCGGCGCGGTGGTGATCGTCGCGGTGACCGACGCCGGCGCGCTGCTGGTCGTCGAACA
Organism: Rhodanobacteraceae bacterium; assembly: GCA_035699085.1. Classification (GTDB taxonomy): domain Bacteria; phylum Pseudomonadota; class Gammaproteobacteria; order Xanthomonadales; family Rhodanobacteraceae; genus DASSBG01. The sequence goes on along the minus strand of DASSBG010000004.1, from coordinate 82,576 downwards.
GCGGCGGGTGCCGATCGACCGCACCACCATCGAGCTGCCCGCCGGCCTGATCGGCGACCTCGCGGCCTGCGGCGACGAGCCGCTGGCGGAGGCCGCCACGCGAGAGCTGGAGGAGGAGACCGGCTACCGCTGCGCGTGCATCGAACACCTGCATTCCGGCCCCAGCTCGGCCGGCATGAGCACCGAGTTCATCCATTTCGTGCGCGCCGTCGGCCTGCAACGCGTCGGCGCGGGCGGTGGGGACGACAGCGAGGACATCACCGTGCACGAAGTGCCGCTGGCCGACGTTCCCGCCTGGCTGCAGGCACGCGCACGCGCCGGCCTGTCCGTTGACCCCAAGCTGATGACCGGTCTCTGGCTGCTCGACCACCCGGGCCCCTTCAACGAGATCGACGACGGGGCACCCGCGGGCGGCTGATCGTCCGCAATGCGGCACTTGCTTCGGCGGCGCAGCCAACGTAAAAGGGTCCACGCGGCGCGACTCGCGCCGTTCACTGACGGGAGCTGATGATGAAACGGCAACAGGTGTACCTGCTGGCAGCAATCCTGGCCCTGGCGGCGCCACTGGCGCTGGCACAGACCGCGACCCCCGCGCCGGCTCCGGCACACAGCGCGACGGCGCAGAAACAGGCGATGCGAAAGGCCATGCGCGAGCGCATGCAGAAGCGGCGCATGATGCGCGGCGCCATGGGCAGCCACCGCATGGAAGGTTCCGTCATGTCGGTCGACAAGACCACCGGCATGCTTGAGGTGAAGAGCAACGGTCACACCGTGCGGGTGCATTTTCCGCCCGAGACCCTGGCCGGCCTCAAAACCGGCGACAAGGTGATGCTGCGGATGTCTTTCCGCAAGGTCACGCCGGAAATGGAAGCGCGGATGAAACAGCGTGAGGATCGCATGAAGGCGCGCCGGGACAAAATGAAGTCCAAGGCGGCCGCGGCGGCAAAGAAGGACGGGAAGTAGCTGGGGATCGGGGACCCTGTACCCGGGACCCGAAAAGCGGTAACGCGGTAGCGCCGTGGGCTGGACTGGAGGCTCGGCACTCAGGGCCAAGCCTCACCAATCACGAGTCCCGGCTTTTTCCCTTTTTCGGCTGCAGCAGCGTACCGCTGCACTTGGCCGCGCCGCAGCGGCAGGCCCACAACTTCTTCAACCGCGGCGTGTGCGGAACCTCGAGGACGATGCCGTAGTTGTAGGTCAGCTCCTCGCCTGGCGCGATATCGCGCAGGGCCTCGATGACAACGCGGTCGTGCCGCGGATTGCCGTCGTCAGCCTCCTCGACCGAGGCCTCGCAGTTGGGCTCGCAGCTGTGGTTGATCCAGCGGGCGCTGTTGCCGCCGACATTGGCGTCGACGATGTACTTGTCGTTGAGCGTGAACAGGAAGGTGTGGCCGGTGTCGGCGCCATCGCCATAGTCGCGGTCGGCCTGCGCGTGGGTGATCAGGCGCCCCTTGTACTGGATGACGAAGTCGCCCTTGCGGATCGGCTGCACGGCGAACACGCCGTTGCCGTGGATGGGCGAGCGGCGGGCAACGAAACGACGGGTCATGGCGATGGCTGCGGATGGCGGGGCCGCGATGATGCCTGTTCCGGCCAGCGAAGGGAACCGGGATGCGGCCGGCATGGCCGGGATCTGGGGTTTTGGGGATTGGCGGTGGCTACAGCGGCCGGCCCGCCGGCGGCGGCGCGGCCGCGGGCATCGCAAGCAGCGCCGTCGCGGGTGCAGTGTCGGCACCGGCGACACGACATCGGCGCGCAGACGCGCTAAAGTCGGCGCAGGTTACGCCACGGATGATCGCCATGAAACGCCTGCCGTTCGCGCTGCTGATGATGGCCGCCGTACTGCTCGCCGGCTGCGGCCCAACCCACCATGTGTTTCCGCCGGATCTCAGCGTGCAGCAGCTGCACGTGGACAGCGACGGCCATTGGCAATTGACGCTGCGGCTGCGCAATTACAGCTACGACGCGTCGGTGCATTGGGACCACGTTCAAGTGGATTTGACCGTCGGCGCGGCCGGCGCCGGCACCATTGACGCCGGGCCCGACATCGACATCGCGGAGCAGAGCGCCGACGTCGTCCACACCACCCTTGATCCACCCGCCGCCGCGCGCCAGGCACTTGCCGTGACCAATCAGCCCGGCACCACCACGCACAGCATCGCCTATACGCTGAAGGGCACCCTGGAAGTGACCGGCGAGGGCGGCGGCCGGCAAAGTTTTCCGGTCGACCGGCAAGGTTGGCTGTCGCCTGTCCCCGGCCTCTCCGGCACCTGGCGCTGAGCGCAGCGCCAACGCGCGCCTGAAGCGCCGGTGCCGATGTAATTTCATACCGCCAAAGCTTGGCGCATGCTGGCGCCGATGATCGCGCCCAGGCACCAGCACCATCATCACCACCATGCGGTGGGCCGCGACGCCGACCGCCGGTACCTGTCGCTGGCGCTGGCGCTGTTGTGCGCCTTCATGCTGGCCGAGGTCGCGGTCGGGATCATGGCCTCGTCGTTGGCGCTCGTTTCCGATGCCGGCCACATGCTCACCGACGCCGCCGCCATCGGCCTCGCGCTGTTCGCAATGGCCGCGGCCGCCCGGCCGGCCGGTGGCAGCTTCACCTGGGGCTTCAAGCGTGTCGAGATCCTCAGCGCCCAGGCCAACGGCATCACGCTGCTGTTGCTGGCCGTCTGGTTTGCGGTCGAGGCGGTGCGGCGCCTGCTGAAGCCGCCGGCGGTCGAGGGCCGCTGGGTGCTGCTGGTGGCGCTGGTTGGCATCGTGGTCAACTTTGGCGTCCTTTGGCTCATGCGCAAGGCCGACCGCCGCAGCCTCAACATCCAGGGCAGTTACAAGCACATCCTCACCGACCTCTACGCCTTCATTGCCACCGCCGTTGCCGGCGGGCTGATCTGGGCGACCGGCTGGGTGCGACTGGATCCGGTCGCCGCATTGCTGGTGTCGGCGCTGATGGCCAGGGCGGGCTTCGGGCTGGTGCGCGACTCCGGACGCATTTTCATGGAAGCGGCACCGCGCGACATTGCGCCAACCGTTGTGGCCGAGGCGATCCTGGCCATCCCGGCGGTGACGCGCCTCGCCGACCTGCACGTCTGGGAGGTGGGCTCGGGTTTCCCGGCGCTGTCGGCCCACGTCCACGTCCGCCCTGACGTCGACTGCCACGACAAGCGCCGCGAGATCGCCGCCATGCTCCGCGCGCGCTTCGGCATCGACCATGTCACCTTGCAGACCGACCACGCCTGCGCCGGCGACGACGGCCATGACGGCCACTGCCAGCTCGAGCCGTGAGCGGCAGCTGTCGTCCGCATCGCCCGCACGCAGTCTCGTGCGATTGCGGGGCCTGGCCTCGTTGCGCTTGACGCGGCACCGGCCAGCCGTTGTAATACGCGGCTCGCCTCGTGCGCCATGGCACGGGCAAGGCCTCAAAGATCAGGGGCCGGGTAGCTCAGTTGGTAGAGCAGGGGATTGAAAATCCCCGTGTCGGCAGTTCGATTCTGTCCCCGGCCACCACCATTCCCACGCCGTTTAACTCGCTTGTCCACCGGCGCAAGCCTCGCGCGTTGGCATTGTTGCGGCGGTCTGCCCCGCGGCTGCCGCCGACGCGAGGAGGTGTACCCATGAGCAAGAAAGGCTGGGTGGTTTCAGGTTTGCTGGCATGCCTGGTGCCGATGGCGGCAAGCGCCGCAAGCCAGGCAGACCGGCTTGCCCGATTCCAGCGCTTCGCCGGTCCGCCGGTGGAGCGGATGCATTATTACAACCTCATCGGCTTCGAAAACCTGGGCGACAATACCGTCGCGGTCTGGACCGGCGTCAACCGCGCCTGGCTGATCCGGGTGAAGGAGCCCTGCCCGCGCTTCAACTTCGCCAATGCGCTGGGCCTGACGCAATCGATGGCGCACGTCTTCTCGAAGCGCTTTGACGCGGTGGATGTCGGCGACATCCGCTGCATGGTGAAGTCGATCCGCCCGGTCGACATGAAGGCCATGCACCGCGCCGGTCGTGCGGCTCAGTCGGCATCCGGCGCAACGTAGCCCGGCGGTTTCTCCGCGCCTCCTCCGAACAGGAACTGCTCCATCTGCTCGGCCAGGAAGGCGCGCGCCTTCGGGTCCAGCGGGTTGATGCGGTTCTCGTTGATCAGCATTGTCTGATGCTCCAGCCATTGCTGCCATGCCTCGCGCGATATGCCCGCGTAGATGCGCTGGCCAAGCTCGCCCGGCCACGGCGCGTAGTCGAGGCCGGGTGCTTCGCGTTTCAGTTTCTGGCACTGGATCATGCGGGGCATGTTTCGCTCTCCGGTTTGATTGACAGCAGCAAGCGGCGAACCGGCGCCGGCAAGCCCATCCCGGCCCAGTCCTCGGCGGCGCACCAACGCAGGTCGTCATTGTCAGCGATGCCTTGGTGCGGCGACACCGCCGCCCAGAGCAGCGGCCGCACGCACAGGCGGTAGTGGCTGAAGGCATGTTCGAAGGCAGCCAACGGGCGTGGCCTTGTATCCCCGACCAGCGCCAGCCGCGCCGCCTCGCCGGCCGCGCCCTCGTCACTGCTTTCGGGCAGGCTCCAGAGGCGCGGCCAGACCCCCTGCCCGCTTCGCCGCTCAAGCAGCACCCGGCCTTGCCGGTCGTACAACAGCAGCATGCAGACCTGACGGACCGGGATCAACTTGCGCGGCCGCGGCTGCGGCAGCGCCGGGATCAGGCCCTGGCGGCGTGCGAGGCAATCTTCGGCAAGCGGACAGAGTGCGCAGCGCGGCCGGGCGCGAGTGCAGACCGTGGCACCGAGATCCATGATCGCCTGCGTGTAGTCGGCCACCTGCGCACTCGGTGTGTGCCGCTCGGCCAGCGCCCAAAGCTCGCGTTCGACCGCCGCCGTCCCCGCCCAGCCGTGCACGGCGTGGTAACGCGACAGCACCCGCTTGACATTGCCGTCCAGGATCGCCAGCGGCTGGCCGTGCGCCTGCGCCAGGATCGCATGCGCGGTGGAGCGGCCGATTCCCGGCAGTGCCGCCAGTTCCTGCGCCGAGCGCGGGAGTTCGCCGTCGTGCCGCTGCATGCACAGTTGCGCGGTGCGATGCAGGAAGCGCGCGCGGCGGTAATAGCCCAGCCCCGACCACAGCGCCAGTACCGCATCCTCGTCGGCTGCGGCCAGTGTCGGCAGATCGGGAAAGCGCGCGACGAAGCGCTCGAAGTACCCCGATGCCGTCTTCACCTGGGTCTGCTGCAGCATGATCTCGGCGATCCAGACGCGGTAGCTGCTGCGCGGGCGCTGCCACGGCAGGTCGTGGCGACCGTGGCGGCCGTGCCAGGCCAGCAACCGTGGTGCGAGGGTCGTCATCGCGGGCTTGCGCTGGCAGCGGCCGCGGGCACCGGCGTGCGCGCGGCGCTGGTCGCAGCAGGCTGACCGTCACTGTCGATGCGCAGCCCCTCAAGGTGGAGGCTGCCGAGGTCCAGCGTGGCCACCTCGGCCTGCGCATTGACCGGCGGCAGTGCCAGCGGCCCGCCGCTGGCGATCCCCGACCACCACTGCGCGGCCTGCGCCGGCTGCAATCGCATCGTCAGGTGGGCGCCCTCGCCGTTGAGCGCCATGCGCACGCCGGTGCCCTCGTCCGCCGCCGACCCGGGCTCGGCTTGCAACTCCAGGCGATAGGTCTGGTCATCGCGGGCCAGACTGCCCTGCAGGCGGCCTTCGATGCGGTCGCCGCCGGGCCAGGCGAGGCGGCCTGCCAGCTCCGCCTCGGCCTTGCCGGCGGCAATCTGCAGCTGGATCGACTGCAGGCTGATCCCGCGATCGCCCTGCTGCGGCAACGCGCTGAAGCGCAAGGACAATGGCATCCCGCCGAGACTGCTTGCGCTGGCAAGCAGGCTGAACCGCTGGCCCGGGACGAGGCTCCCGGTTTCCAGCTGCACGTCGCGCAGCAGCACTTCCTCGCCGCGCAGCAGCTGGCCGTGAGTGATGCTCACGCCAGCCGCGATCGTCGGCCAACGCGGAACGCCGGCTGCGGCAGGGGAAGGACTCACGGCATCAAGCGCCGCGGGAACCTGTGCGAGATCGACTCGCGGCGCCTGCAGCTGAAGCTCGTCAATCGCCACTGTGCCGCCCAGCAGGCTGTGCCACGGCACTACCACGTAGGCCTCGCCGGCAACCAGCAGCGGGCTGTCGGCGCCGGCCACGCTCAGCCGCAGGCCACGCACGCGCACGCCGAGGTGTGGCCACCACTGGGTCTCCGCCGGCCGGTCAATGCGCAGCACGAAGCCGGCGCTGGCCGCCGCCTTCTCCATCATCGCGGTGAAGCGCGCCGGCTTGAGGAGGACATGCACGGCCAACGCAACGATGCCGACCAGCAGCGCCAGCACGGCCAGCGCTGTGATCAGGATCAGGCGGGCGCGCCGCGACATGGGGCGCCGGCACTCAGGCCGCCGCGGCGCCGAGCGAAGACGGCAACAGGGCGTCGACGAACGCGGCGGGATCGAACGGCGCCAGGTCCTCGACGCCCTCGCCGAGGCCGACGTAGCGGATCGGCAAGCCGAACTCGGCGGCCAGCGCGAACACCACGCCACCCTTCGCCGTGCCGTCGAGCTTGGTGACGGCAAGGCCGGTGACGCCCGCCGCCTGCTGGAATTGACGCACCTGGCTGATGGCGTTCTGGCCGGTCCCCCCGTCCAGCACCAGCAGCGTCTCGTGCGGCGCATCGGCATCCAGCCGCGCAAGCACACGGCGCACCTTGGCCAGCTCGTCCATCAGCCCGCCCTGGGTGTGCAGGCGGCCGGCGGTGTCGGCGATCAGCACGTCGCTGCCCCGCGCGCGCGCCGACTGCAGCGCGTCGAAAACCACGCTGGCCGAATCGGCACCCTGGCCCTGGGCGATCACCGGCACGTCGTTGCGCTCGCCCCAAGCCTGCAGCTGCTCGACGGCGGCGGCGCGGAAGGTATCGCCGGCCGCCAGCAATACGCGCCGGCCCTCGCTGCGGAAGCGCCGCGCCAGTTTACCCACCGTGGTGGTCTTGCCGACGCCGTTGACGCCGACCATCAACAGCACGAAGGGCCTCGCCGCGCTCACGTCCAGAGGCCGCGCCACCGGCTCCAGGATCGCCACCAGGTCGTCCCGCAGCGCCGTGAGCAGCGCTGCCGCGTCGGCGAATTCCCGCTTGTGCATGCGCCGGCGCAGGTCTTCGCTCAGGCGGGTGCTCAGCGTGACGCCGACGTCGGCGGTGATGAGGCTGGTTTCCAGCTCATCCAGCAGGGCGTCGTCCAGTTTCGGGTTGCGCGAGAACAACCCGCCGATGCCGCGGCTGAATCCGCTGCCGGCAAGCCGCTGGCGCCAGCCGCGGCGCTTGCCGCTGTCGCTTGACCCGATGGCGTCGCCGCCCGCGGGCTGCTCCAGCTCGCCGACTTCAGGCTGTTGCCGGCCGGCATCGTCCGATGGGCTTGCGACGGACGCGAGTGGCAAGGCCGACGCTTCGGCCGGGCTCGGCGACGGCTCCGCCACGGCGGGCTCGGGCGTGGCACGTCCAGCCGGACGGTCCTGTTCAGCGTCCTTCGCCGCACGGCGGGCCGCGCGGCCGTCGTCCTGTGGCCGCCCCACCGGGCGCTCGGCCAGCTCTGCGCTCCGGGACGTTTCGCGACCGGCCTCGTCCAACTGGCGCGAATCGTCCGCCTCCGGGCGCTGCGGCTTGGCGCCCTTCCTTTTGAAAAACTTGAGCATTGCTTGCGATCGTAGCGATAATTCCTGCAATCATGCTAGCACCCGACCTCCTGCTGCCACCTGATCGGAGCACCTCCCGCGCCCGCCACAGGGCCGGCGCGTGACGCCGCCCGGGCGCATCCGGATCATCGGCGGCCGGCTGCGCGGCTCGCGCCTGGCGGTGCCGGAATCGGCGGGGCTGCGGCCAACACCCGACCGCGTACGCGAGACGCTGTTCAACTGGCTGCGCGAAGTGATCGACGGCGCCCGCTGCCTGGATCTGTTCGCCGGCAGCGGCGCGGTCGGCATCGAGGCACTCTCGCGCGGCGCCGCTGCCGTGCAATTCGTGGAGCGGGAGGCACCGATCGCCGGCATCCTTCGCGCCAACCTGGAGCGGCTGAAAGTGGAGGGTGGCAGCGTCGCCTGCGCAGACGCGCTGGACTACCTGCGCTCGCCGCCGCAGCCCTTCGACCTGGTGTTCCTCGACCCGCCCTTCGCGCTGGACCTGGCCCCGCCCTGCGCCGAGGCGCTGGAGCGCGGCGGCTGGCTTGCGCCGCGGGCGATGATCTACGTCGAGCAGCCGGCGCAGCGGCTGCCGCGGCTGCCTCCGAACTGGCGGCCGATGCGCCAGGGTGTCGCCGGCGCGCTCAGCTACACGCTGCTGCAGCGCGAGGCGGCGCCGAACCAATTAGACTAGCCGGATGGCTGACACACCCACCCCGCCGGTCAGCGGCCGCATCGCCGCCTATCCCGGCACCTTTGATCCCATCACCCGTGGCCACGGCGACCTGGCGCGCCGCGCCGCGCCGCTGTTCGCGAAAATGGTGGTGGCGGTGGCAGCCAGCTCGGGCAAGGAGCCGGCCTTCCCTCTGGACGAGCGCGTCGCGCTGGCGCGCGAGGCACTGGCCGACGTACCGAACATCGAGGTTCGCGGTTTCGATACCCTGCTGGCGCACTTTGTCACCGAAATCGGGGCCAGCGTGATCGTGCGCGGACTGCGCGCGGTATCGGACTTCGAGTACGAATTCCAGCTGGCCAGCATGAATCGCCATCTGATACCTGGCGCCGAGACGTTGTTCCTGACGCCGGCCGAGCAGTACAGTTTCATATCTTCGTCGCTGGTGCGCGAGGTCGCGCGGCTGGGCGGCGACGTCTCCGGTTTCGTGCATCCCGCCGTGCAACAGGCGCTGCGCGAACGCTGGCACCACGGTACCGATGGCACACCCGACTGATTCTTCCACTGACACCCAATGGGGCTATGAAATCATGCGCAAACACCTGATGTTCGCCATCATCATGCTGCTCGGCACGTTCGCGCTCGGCGGCTGCCAGAATTCCGGCGACCAGACCCAGCAGGGCTCCCAGACCGCCGCGGCACCGGCCCGGCCATCGAGTGCCGGCGACACCAAGGCCTGGCAGAACTACCTGATAAGCAAGGTTTCTGCACACATGGAGGGCATGACCGCCAAGCGCCCGTACCTGTACTTCGTGCCCGCCGGCGACAGCCCCGCGGCCCAGGGGCAGCGCGACCTCCAGCTTGACCAGGTCACCGACACGGTGCTGCGGACCGTGCTTCCCGGCAACCTGCTGGCCTTCGGCGGCCCCGACTCGTCGACCACCGCCGACTTCATCAGCCAGGCCTTCTCACAGGCCGCCAAGGGCTCCTTCAAGAACGTGATCGTCATGTTCGTCGGCGACGCCGCCGACAAGGACCGCGTAGCCAAGGCGCTGGCGCCCAGCGGCGCCACCTACCGCTTCGTGCAGATGTGATCGCGCGGGGCTCCCTGCCGCGGCAGGAGCCCCTCGCCCCGTACGCCCATGGCACTGAAGATCCTCGACACCTGCATCAACTGCGACGTCTGCGAGCCGGTCTGCCCGAACCAGGCGATCAGCATGGGCGAGGAGTACTACCTGATCGAGCCGGCGCGCTGCACCGAGTGCGTCGGCCATTTTGACGAGCCGCAGTGCGTGGAGGTTTGTCCGGTCGAGTGCATCATCGTCGATCCGGAGCATGAGGAATCGCGGCAGACGCTGGAGCTGCGGTACGCGGCGCTGATGGAGAAGGAAATGCAGGCATGAGCATGGTGCGCACGTCCAAGCCGCTGCTGGGAATGATCCTGCTGTTGCTGGCAAGCGTCGCCGGTGCCGCGACGGCCCGGCCTCAGGCGCCGACCCGCGGTCCGGGCCACGCCGCCATCGCGAGCGCCCACAAGCTGGCCACGCTGGCCGGTTTCGAAGTGCTGGACGAGGGCGGCAACGCCTTCGATGCCGCGGTCGCCGTGGCTTCGACGCTGGCCGTGGTCGAGCCGCAGAGTTCGGGCATCGGCGGCGGCTTCTTCGCCATCCTGCATTTCGCCGCCAGCAACAGCGAAACCATGCTGGACGCACGCGAAGTCGCGCCGGCGGCGGTCAGCTCCAGCCTCTACGTCGGCAAGGAGGGCAAGCCCAACCGCGACACCGCGCTCAACGGCCCGCTGGCCGCGGGCATTCCGGGAGAGCCGGCCGGGCTGGTCTGGATGGCCAGCCACTACGGCAAGCTGCCGCTGGCGAAGTCGCTGGCGCCGGCCATTCGCATCGCCAGCGAGGGCTTCAAGCCGAGCACGCGCTTCCTCGCCGCGGTCGACCAGCGGCAGAAGGTTCTGGCCCGCTACCCCGGCTCGCGCGCGCTGTTGCTCCCCGGCGGCAAACCGCCCGCGGCCGGGGAGATTTTCCGCAACCCCGACATGGCCAAGACGCTGAAGCTGATCGCCGACAAGGGCGACGCGGGTTTCTACCAGGGCGCGCTGGCCCACGCCATGGTCGACGCGGTGCGCGCCGCGGGCGGCAACTGGAGCCTCGCCGACCTCGCCAACTACCGCGCCCGCGAGCGCACGCCGATCACCATCGACTACAAGGGCGCGCGCATTGTCACCGTCGCCCCGCCCTCGTCCGGCGGCGTGGCGATGGCCGAGATATTCAACATCCTGCGCCACATCGACCTCAACGCGATGGACAGCGCGCATCGCGTGCACTACATCATCGAGGCCATGCGGCGCGCCTTCCGCGACCACAACGCCTACCTCGGCGACCCGGACTTCGTGAAGATGCCGCTGAAGATGCTGCTGTCGCCGTTCTACGCCGACGGCCTGCGCGCGAGCATCCTGCCGGACAAGGCCACGCCCTCGTCGATGCTGCCGCCGGCGTCCAACGCCGACGTCGGCATGCACACCACGCATTTCTCGATCATCGACGCCGACGGCAACATGGTCGCCGCGACGCTGACCGTAAACACCCACTTCGGCTCGGCCTTCGTCGCCCCCGGCACCGGCTTCGTGCTCAACAACGAGATGGACGATTTCGCCCTGGTGCCGGGCGCGCCCAACGCCTACGGCTTGCGCGGCAACAAGGCCAACGCGCCCGAGGGCGGCAAGCGGATGCTGTCGTCGATGTCGCCAACCATCGTCTTCGCGCCCCATCGCATCGGCGTGCTGGGCTCGCCCGGCGGCTCGACCATCATCACCCAGGTCTTCGAGGGCATCCTCGGCTTCATCAACGGCAAGTCCGCGCAGGACATCGTCGCCAAGCCGCGCTTCCACCATCAGTACCTGCCCGACCTCGTCTACACCGAGCCCGGCGTCTTCTCGACCAAGACCGACCGCGCGCTGGAGGCGATGGGCTACACGCTGAAAAGCCGCAAGCCCTGGGGCTTCATGAACATGGTGATCTGGAACCTCGGCGACAACACGCTGGAGGCCGCCAGCGACCCGCGCGGCGGCGGCGTCGGGCTGGGCAAGGTCGAGTAAGGGCGCCCGCCTGCGCTTGTTTTCGCCTGCCGGCGCATCCATCTTCCATGCATTGAGCATTGAGGGTGTGCGCCATGAGCGAGCTTCGCGAAGTCAAGACCATCAGCACCGCCCACCGCCAGCGTGAAGGCGGCGGTTTCATCGTCCGCCGGCCCTTCCCCAGCGCCGGCCGCGACATGGCCGATCCGTTCCTGCTGATCGACGAAATGGGCCCGGCCGACTACGCCCCGGGCGAGGCGGTCGGCGCGCCGGATCACCCGCACCGCGGCTTCGAGACCGTCACCTACATGCTGGAGGGCGAATTCGAGCACGAGGACTCGGCCGGCCACCGCGGCCGCATCCGGCCGGGCGACGTGCAGTGGATGACCGCCGGCGCCGGCGTGGTGCATTCGGAGATGCCTTCGGCCGAAATCCGCACCAAGGGCGGGCGCATCCACGGCTTCCAGATCTGGGTCAACCTGCTGGCCAGCGACAAGCTGATGCGGCCACGCTACCAGGAGCTGTCGGCCGCCGAGATTCCGGTCGGCCACAGCGAGGACGGCCTGGCCAGCGTGCGCGTCATTGCTGGCACGGCGCTGGGCGCCGAAGCGCGCATCGATACGCGCATCCCGATCGTGCTGCAGGACTGGACGCTCAAGCCCGGCGCCGACGTCAGCACCGCGGTGGCGGCCGAGGAGCAGGCGATGGTCTACGTGTTCGGCGGCGCGGCGACCGTCGGCGACAACGGCATCCGCGTCGACGATGGTTGCCTCGGCATGCTCGGCGACGGCGACAGCGTGCGCCTGCGCAACAATGGCGAGCAGGATGCCCGCCTGCTGTTGCTGGCCGGCAAGCCGCTGAACGAGCCGGTGGCCCGCCACGGGCCGTTCGTGATGAACAATCAGGCCGAGCTGCGCCAGGCCTTCGTCGACTACCAGAACGGCCGCATGGGCGAGATCACCCGCGAGGCGCAAATCGGCTGAGACGGGCACGATGACACGCGCGGTGCCAGCTTCCGCTGCGCCGCGCGATTGCGCTATGCTGGCGCGGACATTGCCAACCGCACCGTCACAGGCGGCGCGGCATGGGAGTTCGCATGCTCGCCCGAATACCGCAAACGCTGAACGATCTGGAAGCCACCCGCGTCCTGTCGCTGGACGTCACCGGCCGCATCCTTGACTGGATCAGCTGGCAGGATGCCGTCTGCCTCTACGTACGCGAGGCGGTGGCCTGGACGCTCGGCGATCCCTGCCTGACGGTCCACGGCGGCCATCAGCGCGACGACGGCCGCCAAAGCGTGATCCGCCTGCACCCGATCGTTGCCAGCACCGGTCATTGCCATGACCGCCTGATCGACCCGGCGCCGGCGCTGACCAACGCCGCGCTGTTCGCCCGCGACCGCCACCTGTGCATGTACTGCGGCGACCACTTTCCGCGCGGCCAGCTGACCCGCGACCACGTGTTGCCGCTCTCCCGACGCGGCGCGGACTGCTGGGAAAACGTCGTCACCGCCTGCATCGCCTGCAACATCCGCAAGAGCAACCGCACGCCGCAGCAGGCCAACATGCCGCTGCTGGCCGTGCCCTACCGGCCGAGCTGGGTCGAGCACCTGATCCTCTCCAACCGCAACATTCTCGCCGACCAGATGGAGTTCCTGCGGCACCACCTCCCGCGCAGGCGCCGGTAGCGCCGGTAGCGCCGGGATTCGTGATTGTGCGGGTCAGGCGACCCGGGACCCGGGACCGGGGACCCGGGACCCCGTAGAGGCAAAATCCGGAGCGTTGGTGTGTCCGGGCTTACTTGCGCAAAACGACGCGATGCCGGGAAATCCTGGGGCTGCTTTGCGCAGCTCAAGCTCGCGACCACCGCTTTGCGGGTCACGGGTCACGGGTCACGGGTCACGGGTCAGGGTCACGGGTCACCGACTCTCGGCATCGCCGCGTCCGCCGCGGCGGCGCCCCATTCCCCATTCCCCATTCCCGGCCCTTCAGACGTTGAAAAGGAAATGCAGGACGTCGCCCTCCTGGACGATGTACGACTTGCCCTCGGTGCGCAGGCGGCCGGCGTCGCGGGCGCCGGATTCGCCCCGGTACTTGACGAAGTCGTCGTAGCTGACGGTCTCGGCGCGGATGAAGCCCTTCTCGAAGTCGCTGTGGATCACGCCGGCCGCCTGCGGCGCGGTCGAGCCCTTGCGCACCGTCCAGGCGCGCACTTCCTTTTCGCCGGCGGTGAAGTAGGTTTCCAGGCCAAGCAGCGTATAGGCGGCGCGTATGACCCGGTCCAGGCCCGGCTCCTCCAGCCCGAGGTCGGCGAGGAACTCGTCGCGATCGGCATCATCCAGCTGCGCCATCTCTTCCTCGATGGCGGCGCATACCGGCACCACCTCGGCGCCCTCGGCCGCAGCGCGCGCGCGTACCGCATCCAGGTGCGGGTTGTCGACGAAGCCGTCCTCGCGCACGTTGGCGATGTACATCAACGGCTTCAGCGTCAGCAGGAACAGGTCGCGCACCAGCGCACGCTCCTCCTCGTCGAGCCCGGCGCTCCGCGCGGAGCGGCCCTCGCCCAGCGCCGTCGCCAGCTTCTGCAACACCGGCTTGCGCGCCAACGCGTCCTTGTCATTGGCCTTGGCCGCGCGTTCGGCGCGGTTCAGTGCCTTCTCGACCGATTCAAGATCGGCCAGCGCCAACTCGGTGTCGATGGTCTCGATGTCGGCCACCGGGTCGATCCTGCCCGCCACGTGCACGATGTCGCCATGCTCGAAACAGCGCACGACGTGGGCGATGGCATCGACCTCGCGGATATGCGCCAGGAACTTGTTACCCAGGCCCTCGCCTTTCGAGGCCCCGGCCACCAGCCCGGCGATGTCGACGAACTCGACCGCCGCGGGGATCACCTTCTGCGGCTTGCAGATGCCGGCCAGCACGCCGAGCCGCTGGTCCGGAACCGGCACCACGCCGACGTTGGGCTCGATGGTGCAGAAGGGGAAGTTGGCCGCGGCGATGCCCGCCTTGGTCAGCGCATTGAACAGGGTCGACTTGCCAACGTTGGGCAAGCCCACGATGCCGCATTTGATGCCCATGGGTGGGGACTCCTGAGGCTGGTTACTACCGGGACTCGGTTTGGACCCGGGTTTCGATTGGGCCGGGACTCGGGACCGGGACCGGGACCCGGGACCCGGGACCCCGGGAAGCAGTTACGTCGCAGAGTCAGACTTCGCACAACAACTGCGCAAGAGGGCCCAAGCTATCGCGTTACTTCGCGTCGGAACTCGCAGAAATTCCGGCGCTCCGGATCCTGCCTTCACGGGTCCCGGGTCCCGGGTCCCGGGTCCCGGCTTTCGGTGTGCAGCCTCTTCATCGCCTCGTTGAGGTCGCCGGCGACGGCAAGCGGAAGCACGTCGAGCGAGCGGCGGACGGCGTCGACCATGGCCTCCTCGTCCTGTGCCGAGGGCTTGCCCAGCACCCAGGGCAGCACGCGGTCCCTGTGACCCGGATGCCCGATGCCGATGCGCAGCCGGTGGAATCCGCTGCCGGCATGGCGGATGATGTCGCGCAGGCCGTTCTGGCCGCCGTGGCCACCGTCGAACTTCAGCCGCGCCGTGCCCGGCGGCAGGTCAAGGTCGTCATGGACCACGAGGCACTGCGCCGGTTCAAGCTTGTAGTAGCGCAGCGCCGCCGAGACCGAGCGGCCGCTCTCGTTCATGAACGTGGCTGGCTTGAGCAGCCACAGCGGCTTGCCGGCCACCTCCAGCTTGCAGGCCTCACCGTGAAGCTTGGGCGCGGCCGCGAACCGCGCCCCTGCCGCCTGGGCCAGCGCATCGGCAAACCAGAATCCGACGTTGTGCCGCGTGCGCAGGTATTCGGCGCCCGGATTGCCCAGCCCAACGATGAGTTGCAGATCCGTCACGGCAGCATCCACGCACGCCGAACGCGCCGCGCCGCAGGAGCCCGGGCGGTAAAACCATCCAGCCTCCTGATGCGGCGCGTGCGCAGCGGCTTACTTCTTCTCGCCTTCGTCGGCTGCCGGCGCACCAGCCTCCGGCGCGGCCGCGCCCTCGGCGGGCACCTCCGGCGTTTCCTCGACTTCCTCGCGCATGGCGTGGGCCGACACCACCGTCTGGTCGTATTCCTTGCCGAACTTCAGCAGCGCGATCTCGACGCCCGGCGGCAGCACCAGGTCCGACAGGTGCACCAGGTCGCCCTGCTTCAGTTCGGCCAGGTCGACGTCGATGTGCTCCGGCAGGTCCTTGGGCAGGCAGGACACCTCGACCTCGGTGAGGTTGTGCGACACCACCACGCCGGCCATCTTGTGCGCCGGCGAGACCTCCTGGTTCACGAAGTGCAGCGGCACGTTGACGCGCACTGCCTCGTTCTCGCTGACCCGCTGGAAATCCATGTGCATGATCTGCTGCTTGAACGGATGCTTCTGCAGGTCACGCAGCAACACCTTCTGCTTCTTGCCGCCGATCGACAGATCGAGGATCGAGGAAAGGAACCACTCGTTGCGCGCGGCAAGCACCACCGCCTCGTGCTCGAACTGGATCGACTGCGGCTTTTCCGCCCCGCCGTAAATGATGGCCGGGACCATGCCGGCCCGACGCAGGCGGCGGCTCGCACCTTTGCCTTCGTCGCTGCGCGGCTGCGCGGTCATCTCGTGTCTGGTTGCCATTAGCTTGTTGCCCTTGGTTGCATTGGCCGCCTCGCAGCGGCTGGTTGACTTTCCCGCGACCAGGAAAGTCGGGTTGTGCGCAGCCGGCCGCGGAGGCGGCCGGACGAAGCGCGGGAAAAGCCGGGCATTATAGCAGGGAGCAGGGCGCAGGGACTGGGAGCAGGGGACGGGGCGGGTTTCAGCCGCCGCGGCCCATCGTTGCCGCCAAACAGGCCGCCGCGGCCGGCGGGGCCGGCTCAGTCGACGTAGAGCGAACTGACCGACTCGCGGAAGGCGATGCGCCGCACGGTCTCGGCCAGCAGCTCGGCTACCGCCAGCACCCGGATCTTGCGGCAGCCCTCGGCCTCCGGCCGCAGCGGAATGGTGTCGGTGACGATCAGCTCGTCGAGCTGGGAACCATCAACGCGCGCCACGGCCGTCCCGGACAGCACCGGATGCACGCAGTACGCCACAACCTTGCGGGCGCCGTTCTCCTTCAGCGCCGCGGCCGCCGCGCAGAGCGTGCCGGCAGTGTCGACGATGTCGTCCACCAGCACGCAGGTGCGGCCGCGGACGTCACCGATGATGTTCATCACCGCCACCTCATTCGCGCGCGGCCGGCGCTTGTCGATGATCGCCAGCTCGGCGTCGTCGAGGCGCTTGGCGATGGCCCTCGCGCGCAGCACGCCACCGACGTCGGGGCTGACCACGATCAGGTGGTCGCGGTCCTGGTGGCGCCAGATGTCGGCCAGCAGCACCGGCGAGGCATAGACGTTGTCGACCGGGATATCGAAAAAACCCTGGATCTGGTCGGCATGCAAGTCCACGGTCAGCACGCGGTCGACGCCGGCAGCGCTGATCATCTTGGCCACCAGCTTGGCGGTGATCGGCACCCGCTCGGAGCGCTGGCGGCGGTCCTGGCGCGCGTATCCGAAATAGGGCATCACCGCGGTCACGGAGACGGCCGAGGCACGCTTCAGCGCATCGGCCAGCGCCAGCAACTCCATCAGATGGTCGGCGGCCGGTGCCGAGGTCGGCTGGACCAGGAACACGTCCTGGCCGCGCACGTTCTCCTCGATCTCGACCTGCACCTCGCCGTCGCTGAAGTGGCCAACCAGGGCCTTGCCCAGCGGCACCCCGAGTCGATGGCCGATTTCCTCGGCCAGCGCGCGGTGCGCATTTCCGGTGAACAGCAACAGGCCGGGCGCGGTCATCGGCATTCCTCGCTGTGGCGATGGCTGGGGCGGCAGGACTCGAACCTGCGAATGCGGGGATCAAAACCCCGTGCCTTACCGACTTGGCGACGCCCCATCGCGAAAGGCTCCGGCTGCCGCCGCAGGCTGCGCGGCGGCGAGGCGGGGCGGCCGCAGCGGGCCGCACCCCTCCAATCCCTTGGCTGCCGCAACCGCAGTGGCGTGGCGCGCATGGACGACCGGCAGGGACACATTCCGGGTACTGAACCGCAAGCGAAGCGGCGATTGTCTGCGCTGGCCCCGCGGCTGTCAATGCGGGTGCGCCGGGATCGGTGGATTTGCGATTGAGGATCGACCGACGCGCCTTCGGGCCGCCGGGCGGTCGCATTGCCTGTCTCGGCACCTCGGGCCGGCGAACTGCAGCATGAACCGGGCGACGGCGCCGCACGCCGCTTCATCGGGCGGCTGGCGAGGGGTTTGTAAGGTGCAGGGATCGACCATCAGGAGATCGCCATGAGTCCGCAATCGTCCGCCGCCCGCCCGGCACAGCAGCAACCCGAGCAGCCGGGCCGGCAGGGCCCGATGCACCCGCAGCCCGAGACCATCCGCGCCGACTACCGCGGCAGCGGCAAGCTTGAGGGCAAGGTGGCGCTGGTCACCGGCGGGGACAGCGGCATCGGCCGAGCCGTCGCGGTACATTTTGCGCGCGAAGGCGCAGACGTCGCCATCGTCTACCTGGAGGAAAACGAGGACGCCACCACCACCCGCTCAATGATCGAGGACGAGGGCCGCCGCTGCCTGCTGCTCGCGGGCGATGTCGGCGAAGCCGACTTCTGCCGCGCCGCCGTCGCCCGCACCGTGAAGGAGCTGGGCAAGCTCGACATCCTGGTCAACAACGCCGCCGAGCAGCACGTGCGCAAGCACCCGGAGGCGATTCCCGACGAGCAAGTCGAGGAGACCTTCCGCACCAACATCTTTTCGCAGTTCCACTTCGTCAAGGCGGCGCTGGAGCACCTCGGCGAAGGCGCCGCCATCATCAACACCGGGTCGGTCACCGGCACCCACGGCAACGCCTCGCTGCTGGACTATTCGGCAACCAAGGGCGCCATTCACGCGCTGACCCGCTCGCTGGCCAGCAACCTCGGCAAGCGCGGCATCCGCGTCAACGCGGTCGCCCCCGGACCGGTGTGGACGCCGTTGATCGCGGCGACCTTCGATGACGAGCACATCAAGAAGTTCGGCAAGAACACGCTGCTGGGCCGCGCCGGTCAGCCGTCCGAAATCGCGCCGGCCTACGTGTTGCTGGCGAGCGCGGACGGCGCCTTCATCACCGGGCAGATCATGCACATCAATGGCGGCTCGTTCATCGGCGCCTGAGCAGCGCTTCAGCCACCGAGAGCGGGCCGGCACAGCACCAGTTCATCTGGCGCAGCGTAAAAAAACCCGCAACGCAGCAGCCGGCAGCCGATGTGCCCGGCACGCGCAGCAATCAGTCCACATGCGGAGGCGAAACCATGGCATCGCATTCCAAAACCACCACCGACCACGAGGAAATCCGGCGCTGGGTGGAGCAGCACGACGGCAAGCCCGCAACGGTACGCGGTACCGCCAACGCCGACGACGACTCCGGGGTCCTGCGCATCGACTTCCCCGGCGGCGCAGGCAAGGACGATCTTGAAACGATCAGCTGGGACGACTGGTTCGACAAGTTCGACTGCGCGAACCTGGCGCTGCTCTACCAGCAGGAGAAATCCGGCGGCGGCGACAGCACCTTCTGCAAGCTCGTCAACCGCAGCTGACCCGCGGCCGCGCGCCGGCATTTGCTCCGGCGCGCGGTCATCCCACGACCTCAGGAATCAGACTTGTGCTCCGGCTTGCCCTTGCGCTTGGTCGAAGCCATGTCATGCAGCTCCTTCTTGCTCATCGACTTGTACATCGACTTTGACGCGCCGCGCAGCTCGCCGACCTTGGTTTCACCTTCCTTGGCCGACAAGGCGGCACCCGCCGCTTTCTGTTGCGCTTTTGACTTGGCTGGCATTGATCGTCTCCGCGTCTGGATTGCCCCACCACGAAATTAGCAAGCCCAGCCTGACTGGCCGCCGTACTCCGGCACGGCCACGATCGCCTGACCGGCGATGCCGGCGGGCGCCGCGAAGGATGCAGGAGGAGCGAAGGATGGCCCGGCAGCGGAACGCGACAGCGGCGAAGCAGGCGGTGGCCACGTTGAGGTGGCGCGTCGCCCCCCGGCAGGCCGGGCGGGCCGCATGAGCTTCCTCGCCTGGATGGCGGCGCTCGGCGCGCTGCTGCTGACAATCTCGCTGGTTTCCGGCTGGGTGCGCCACCTGCCGATCACCACCTACGCGATCTACATGGCCGTCGGCTTCGTCGCCGGCCCGCTGGTGCTGGGGCTGGTGTCGATCGATTTCCCCGACGATGCCTACTGGCTGGAGCGGCTGACCGAGATCTCGCTGATCGTGTCGCTGTTCATCGGCGGCCTGAAGATGCGCATTCCGTTCACCAGCGCGCTGTGGCGCCCGGCGGGACGGCTGGCGTCGATCGCGATGGTGCTGACGGTCGCCGGGCTGACGGTCCCGCTGCACCTGTTCCTGGGCCTGAGCTGGCCGCTGGCGCTGATGCTGTCGGCCATGTTGGCGCCGACCGACCCGGTGCTGGCAAGCCAGGTGGCGGTCAACGACGCCACCGACCGCGACGACCTGCACGTCGCGCTGTCGGGCGAGGCCGGCTTCAACGATGGCACCGCCCTGCCCTTCCTGCTGCTGGGCCTGGCGACCTTGCACGCCGGGTTCGGCGCTGCGACGGTGTCGCACTGGTTCCTGCTGCATGTGCTGTGGGCGGTCCCGGGCGCCGTCGCCATCGGCTATGCCATGGGCTGGATCGCCGGGCATGCCATCGTGCGTCTGCGCACCACCACCCGCGCCGGCGCGCCCGGCGACCTGCTGATGCTGGCGCTGATGCTGCTGACCTACGCCGCGGCGCAGGGCGCACAGACCCTTGGCTATGTCGCGGTTTTTGCGGCCGGGCTCGGCCTGCGCCGCACCGAGATGGCGATCGTCACGCGCGAGGGCCAGGCTGGCAGCGACCGCAGCGTGCCGGCGACACCGGCCGAGTGGCGTACGGAGGCCTGGCGCGGCGAGGACGAGCCGACGCCGTTGGGCGCCGTCGGCAAGATGGTCCATGGCGCGCTCAGCTTCGGCAGCACGCTGGAGCGGCTGCTGGGCACACTGCTGATGCTGCTGCTCGGCGTGCTGATCGCACAGAACTGGGACTGGCGCGGGTTGGTGGTTGCCGCCTGGCTGTTCGTGCTGGTGCGGCCGGCAGCCGTCTGGATCGCGACCTTCGGACTGCACCTGCCATGGGAACGGCGGCTGATGATGGGCTGGCTGGGCATCCGCGGCATCGGCAGCCTGAACTACCTCGCCTATGCCCTCACCCACGGCTATGGCGGCCAGCAACACGCGCAGTTGGTGTCGGCCATCGTTGTCACCGCCGTGGCTGCCAGTGTCGCTGTCCACGGCACCACCACCTCACCGTTGCTGGACCAGCGCCGCCGCGCCCTCAGCCGCCACCGGAACGATGGCGACGAGGGCGCCACGTGAACCCGCTACGGCCTCGTTCACCATGCGCAGACGACACTGTGCGCCGACTGCAACCATCGGAGAGCTTCGATGAGCGGACACGATCGCAAAGATGTCGTGCCACCGGATGAAACGCACTCGAATGCGCACAAGGAGTCCGAAGCCGAGCGACGCCGGCGCAAGCAGCACGAAAGCGACAACCAGGACGAATCGATCGAGGAAACGTTCCCGGCCAGCGACCCGGTCTCACCGTTCGTCCCGGCCAAGCCGCCCGAGTGAGCAGGCGCGGCTGATTCGCGTCAGTGATGCAGTACCCGGCATTCGCCGCCGGCGTGGTGGCAGCGGGTTTGCCTATTTCGACAGCGAAGGCCGGCGGCTGCGCGACCGCGCCACGCTGCAGCGCATCCGCGCACTGGCCATTCCGCCGGCATGGACCGACGTGTGGATCTGCCCCGATCCCCGCGGCCACCTGCAGGCCACCGGCCGCGATGCGCGCGACCGCAAGCAGTACCGCTACCACCCGGACTGGCGTGCGCGCCGCGAGCACGACAAGTTCGGCCGCATGTCCGAGTTCGGCGAGCGGCTGCCGCGCCTGCGCCGCCGCCTGCGGCGCGATCTGGCACGGCCGGGCCTGCCGCGCGAAAAGGTGCTCGCGGTCGCGGTAACTGTACTGGGCGACACCCTGATCCGGGTCGGCAACGACGAGTACGCGCGCGCCAACGGCTCCTATGGCCTGACCACCCTGCGCGACCGCCACCTGGCGTTCTTGCGCGACGGTCGCGCGCGGCTGCACTTTCGCGGCAAGAGCGGCAAGCAGCACGAGCTGGTGGTCGATGATCGCCGCATGGCGCGCCTGCTGCGCCGTTTCCAGCAGTTGCCGGGCCGCGCCCTGTTCCAGTACATCGACCACGAAGGCGAGCGGCAAGCGGTGGACTCGGCCATGGTCAACGACTACCTGCACGCGGCCATGGGCAGCGATTTCACGGCCAAGGACTTCCGCACCTGGGGCGGAACGGTGCACGCGGTGGCCGAACTGCTGCGCGAGGTACCCTCATGCACCCGCCGCGGACCCACCGAGGCCGCGGCGCGCCAAGCCGTCAAACGGGTTGCCGCGGTGCTGGGCAATACGCCGACCGTCTGCCGCAACTCCTACATCCACCCGCGCGTGTTCGAATGCTGGCACGAGGGCAAGCTGATGGAGCTGCCGCCGGCGCTGGCCAGGCAGCCGCGCAAGCTGGAGCGCCTCGTGCTGACGTTGCTTTGAGCAGCAGGGAATCGGGAATGCGGGCAGCGCGGGTGCGGCATCGCGTCCCTGCACGACACCCCGCCACGCAATGATCTGCACGGGCCGCACTTGCCCGGCACCGGCGACCATGCCGGCACGCGGCTTTGCCGCTACCGCTCTGCCGTCGCTGGTCGCTGCATGCCGGCGTGCCGACGCCGCCGTCTCGACGCCGCGATCAAACCTGCCACGCCTACCCCCCACTCGCAACCGGTGTGGTGTCCACGCCCACGACCTCGTGGAGGTAGTCGAGCGCGCGCCGATTCCGTGCCGGCGTGATCGAGGCCGTGGCATCCGCCGGCACCTGCAGGCCGTAGTCGCGCAGGTGCGCGTCCATCGCCGTCTGCATCACGCACTGGTCGCCGGCGATGCCGGCCAAGGTCAGCTCGCGCGCCTTCAGCGAGGCCAGCAGCAGCACCAGCGGCGTGTGGTAGAAAGCCGAGTTCTGCGGCTTCAGGACAAAGTAATCGGTCGGCCGCGGCGCCATGCGCCGGGCCAGCGCGCCGCCGTCGCTGCCCGCACGCTCGCAGCGCTCGATCAGCTTTTCGAAGTTTGATCGCCAGCGGCCGAAATTGTCGTTGACGTAGATGACCGGCCGGTGCGCCTCGTCAAAGCGCTGGCGCAGGGTCTCGATGGCCGTGGCGACGTCGTCGCATTGGCGGCGCAGGGCGTCGCCGCCGGGAAAATCGAACTGGTTGATCATGTCGATGATCAGCAGCGCGCTGTTGGCCAATGGTTTCGAAGCCTCCTCGGGAATCGCGGCTTGCACCATTGCGGCGCTCCATGCGGCCAATTCGCGGCGAGCTTAGGCGTGCCGGCATGAACGCCCTCTGGCGGCCGCAGCGGCGGCGGGCTGTCGCAGGCGGCATCCGACGGCGCCCTCGTGCGCCGCTTCGCCGGCGTTCATGGCCCGCCCGTAGCATTGCGTGGGCGTTGCGTCATTCCCCAAAAAACCTGAAGAACCCGCTGAGGCATGCCCCATGAGCAAGAACGCAATCCAGATGCTGAAGGACGACCATGACAAGGTCGACGAGCTGTTCAAGAAGTGCGAGAAGGCCGAACCCAACAAACAAAAGCAGATTGCGCAGCAGATTTGCGACGAACTAAAGGTCCACAGTGCGATCGAGGAAGAGGTTTTCTACCCCGCCGCCGACAAGGCGCTGGGCAGCAAGGAGCGCAGCCTCGTGGACGAGGCGCTGGTCGAGCACGCCAGCCTGGCCAACCTGATTGCCAACATCGAGGACGACATGAGCGCGAAGCTCTTTACCGCGCGGCTGACGGTACTCAAGGAATACGTGCAGCACCACGTCAAGGAAGAAGAGAATGAGATCATGCCGAAAGTCGCGAAGGCCGACTTGGACCTGGAGGCGCTTGGCAAGGAGCTGCAAACTGCCAGGACCAAGGCCAAATCGGACCTTGGCATCACCCACCACGCGTCTGCGGCCTGAGCGCAAAAGCAGTTCGGTTCGTCGACACGCCGGCAGCGTCGCATTCGCGGCGCTGCTGGCGCTGCCTGTCGCAGCGACGGCGCTGGCCAAGCCCGGCGACACCTTCAACATCTCCCTCGACAACGGCGCGGAGCTGCAATTCACGGGCGACATCCAGTACGACTGGGCGCGCTTTGACCACGACCGCCTGGTTGGCGGCGGCGAGCTGTTCACCGACGCCAACACCTGGCGGCGGCAGCAGTTTGACCTGCGGCTGGTGCAGAAAGGCCGCTACACCGTCCGCGTCGGCTACGATTTCCACGCCGACGCCTGGACCGACAACGACGTCAGCTTCAGTACCGCCGGCGGACAGTGGAAGCTTGGCGAGTTCCGCACCCCGGTTGGCTGGGAGAAAGGCACCGAATCGGGCGCGCAGACCATGTTCATGGAAAGCGCGCTGCCGGTCGAGATGATTTTCGAGGGCCGCCGCGCCGGCGTCGGCTGGACCTGGAACAAGACGCCGCACTGGACCGTGCAGGCGCTCTGGTTTGCGGCCCACGACCTCAACCACGACGGCGACGGCACCACCACCGCCGGGCGCGTGGTCTACGCGCCAATGAGCGCGCCAGGCCAGGTCCTGCACCTCGGGCTGGCGCTGTCGCGGGAACAGCGCGACAGCCACACCGCCCGCTTCCGCGCCCGGCCGGAGACACACCTGACGCCGGTGCGGCTGGTCGACACCGGCAAGCTCAGCGGTATCGATCACATCGACCGCGGCGGTTTCGAGGCAGGCTGGCTGCAGGGTCCGCTCCTGATCCAAGGGGAATATCTCGCGGCGCACGCGGCACGCCGCGCCGGGCCGACCTTCGACGGCAGCGGCTACTACCTGCAGGGTGGCTGGATGCTCACCGGCCAGTCGCACAGCTACGCCCACACCGGCTTTGGCGACCCCGACCTCGACGGTGGCGGCGCGCTGGAACTGGCACTGCGCTACTCCACCATCGACCTCGATGATGGCGTGGTGCGCGGCGGCTCGGCGCACGACTGGACGCTCGGCCTCAACTGGTACGTCAGCCAGCTGTTCAAGCTCCAGGCCAACTATGTGCGGACGAGCCGCGACAGCGGCAAGCTGCCGGTCGACCCGCGCATCGTCGAGGTGCGCGCCCAGTTCGCGTTTTAGGCCGGGAGTGGGAATGAATCAGAGCCGGGAATGGGGAATCGAGAATCGGGAATCGGTAGAGCAGCAGCGCTGGGTCGTTGTTGTCGCCGCGCGCGCGAGCATGTTCGCTTCCCTCAGCGACGCTCGGCTTCGCGGGGCCGGCCGTCGTGCAAGTGCGCGATGTCGAATCCGCGCTTTCCCCATTCCCCATTCCCCGCTTTGACATTCCCGGCTGTCAAGGCATCGCCGCGACACCAAGCTTCCAGGTGCGGATGGCGAGGCGGACGCGGAAGGGGCCGCTGCTGGCGAAGACCTTGCGCGGCAGCGGCGGCTGGGTGCCGTACCAGTCCTTGTACTCGATGTTCCAGCCATCCTGCAGCAGCGTGGCCGGCAGGCCGTTTGCGCCGAATTCCAGCTCGGCCTCGCTGCCGGGTGCCCGCAAGCCGCGCACCCAAAAGCGAAGCTGGTCGAGCGGCACGCGCCAGCCCAGCGCCCGGGCCAGCAGCGTGCGCGGATCGCTGCCACGCAGAGGTCCCTGGTCCAGGCCTTCCAGCACGGCTGCGCCGGCGTCGCCGTGCAGGCGGAAGCTGCGCCCGGTCACCGGTGCGCGGACGATGAAATCGTAGCTGGCACCATCCTGCAGCCAGGTCAGCGTGCCACTGCCGCCGTCGTGGCCATCGGAGACGCCAAGCCGGCCCTCGATGGTCCATCGCCCATGCCCGGGAAAGGCATCTTCGCGCGCCGCCTGCGCCGCCAGCAGCGCCTGCGTCGGGCGCACGTGCACTGGTGCACAGGCGGCCGCCAGCAACAGCAACGCAGCCGCAGCAAGGCGCACCGCCAGCCGCTGCATCGTCACCGTTGCAGGCGCTCAAGCGCAGCCTTCAGCGTCGCCGACTCCGGCGCGATCTTGCGCACGGCGGCAAACACCTGCTTGGCCTCGGCGCGCTGACCCTGCGCCCACAGCACCTCGCCAAGGTGGGTGCCGATATCCGGATCCTTCAATTTGTCCCAGGCCCGGCGCAGCGCCTTCTCGGCCTTTTCCAGGTGGCCCAACCGGAATTGCAGCCAGCCCCAGGAATCGATCACCGCCGGCTCGTCGGGCTGCGCGGCCAAGGCGCGCTCCAGCAGCGTCCTGGCCTCGTCGAGGTTCTTGTTGCGGTCAGCCAGCGTGTAGCCCAGGGCGTTGGTGGCCGGCATGTTGTCCGGGTCGAGCTGCAGCACCTTGCGCAAGTCGGCAATGGCCTCCTCGGCCCGGCCGTTGTCGGCTTCGCCCAGCGCGCGGCCATACAGCAGGTCGGTGTCACCTGGCAGGTGCTCCAGCCCGCGGTCGAAGGTGGCGATGACCTTGGCCGGCTTGCCGTTGCGGCGGTACATCGCCGCCTCGAGTTGCACCGCGCTGCGGTAATGGTCGTCGTCGTCGGTGCTGGCGGCCTGCAGTTGCCGCACCAAGCCGTGGGCCTGCTCGCTCCTGCCGCTCTTGTCGAGCAGCACGGCACGGCGAAGGCCGGCGTCGAAGCCATCCTTGTCGTCAAGCGGAACCTCGGCGTAAAGCTTCAGCGCCTCCTCCGGTTTGCCCAGGCTGTCGGCCAGCTGCGCACGCAGGAAGGTCGCCTGCCTGCGCAACGCAGGCGGCGCGTCGGCAAGTTCATCGCGGATGCGGGCCAAGGCGGCGTCGTCATCGGCGCGCGCGGCGAAGGCGGCGCGGGCACGGTAGGTGTCGACGGTCTGCGGGCCGTCGGCCAGCATGCGGGCGGCGTGGCCGTAGTGGCCCAGGCGCGCGAGAGCGCCGGCGTAGGCCAGGCGAAAGCCGATGTCGTTCGGCACGGATTGCAAACCCTTCTCGAACCAGGCCATGGCACCGGCCGTGTCGCCGACGGCCAACGCCAAGTGTGCAGCCCAGGCGCATGCCTTGCCGCTGGCGAAGCGCTCGGCGGCGGCATTGGCGATGGTGCGCGCATAGGCGTGGCGGCCCAGTTTTTCGCCCAACTGGCTGACCGCCAACCACGTGTTCGGGTCGTCCGCCGGCAGGCTTTGCGGCGTCGCCAGCGCCTGCAGCAACTGGCCGGCGGCGGCAGCGTCGCGCGCGTCCGCCAGTACCTGCGCAAACGCGCTCCAGGCATCGCGGCCACCACCTGACAGCACCCGCTGCAGGGCGCGGCGCGCGGCGTCACTGTGGCCCTGCTCCAGCGCCAGTCGGGCCTGCACACCAGCCACGTCGATGGCCGGTGCCGACAGCGCCCGCATCCGCGCCAGGGCCCGTTCGGCGCCGGCAATGTCGTCCTGGCCGATGGCCAGCAAGGCTGCGCGATGGGCAACAGTCCAGTCCGTGGACGTCGCCGCCGCATGCGCGTAGTCCCGGGCCGCAGCTGCGGCATCGCCCTGCCGCAGTGCAAGCTCCGCCGCCATCACCTGAGCCGTGGCCGTGTCGCCCGCTGTTGCCATTGGCACCGTGGCAGTGGCCGCGGCGGCGGGTCCGGCGCTGTTCTTCAGTGGCGCCTGGGCACAGCCGGCGAGCAGCGCGAGCGCTGCCAGCGCGGCAGCGAGCGGGCCACCCTTTCGCGCCAAATCCGTCGTCGTGGAGGGCTTCTGCATGGGCAAGGACCGGGCGATTCGTGGGCTCGCGCGCCGCACCTACCGGCCGCAAAAAGTGGGGTCACGGCGGGCGACGCAGTACAATGGACAGCTTAGCCGATTTGTGCCCAACGCCGCGCATGCCGCTGATATCCCTCGGAGTCAACCACCTCACCGCGCCGGTCGGCCTGCGCGAACAGGTGGCGTTTGCCCCCGAGGCGACGCCGGCGGCGCTGGGCGACCTGAAGTCGGTGGAAGGCGTCGACGAAGCCTTCATCCTGTCCACCTGCAACCGCACGGAACTGCTGGTTTCCGTGGCCGATGGCGCCGAGGAGCGGCCGGTGGACTGGCTGCACGCGCATCACCAATTGTCCCCGCACAAGCTGGAACAATGCCTGTATCGCTACGACGAGGACGACGCGGTGCGGCACCTGTTCCGCGTCGCCACCGGCCTTGACTCGCTGGTGCTGGGCGAGCCGCAGATCCTCGGCCAGGTCAAGGACGCCTGGCGCATGGCCCGCGACGCCCGCAGCCTCGGCACGCCGATGGACCGCCTGCTGCAGCACACCTTTGCCGTGGCCAAGCAGGTGCGCACCGAGACCCGCATCGGCAGCCAGCCGGTGTCCGTCGCCTTCACCGCGGTGCGGCTGGCCGAGCAGGTGTTCGCCGACCTCAGCCAGGCCTGCGTGCTGCTGATCGGCGCCGGTGACACCATCGAATTGGCCGCGCGCCACCTGGCCGAACGTCGCGCCCGGCGGCTGATCGTCGCCAATCGCACGCTGGAAAACGCGCACGCGCTGGCCACCCAGTTCGGCGGCTACGCCATCGCCCTGGAGGACCTGCCGACGCACTTGGCCGAGGCCGACATCGTGATCGCCTCCACCGCCAGCCGCCAGCCCCTGGTGACGCGCGCCATGCTGGAGCAGGCGCTGCAGGCGCGCCGCCACCGGCCGATGTTCCTGGTCGACCTCGGCGTGCCGCGCGACATCGAGGCCGGCGCCGGCGAATTGCGCGACGCCTTCCTCTACGGCATCGACGACCTGCGGCAGGTGATCGACGACCACCGCCGCTCGCGCCGGAACGCCGCGCAGGAAGCCGAGGCCATCATCGACCTGCAGGTCGATCGTTACATGGCGTGGCGTGGCGCGCTGACGCTGCACAACCCGCTGCTGGAGCTGCGTGACCGGGCGACGGCCCAGCGCGACGCGGTACTCGAGCGCGCCCGCGCCCAGCTGGCCAGGGGCAAGCCGGCTGAAGAGGTCATGGCGTGGCTGGCCGACAATCTCACGAACAAGCTGCTGCACGCGCCCAGTGCGAACCTGCGCGAGGCGGCGCTGAAGGGCGACCTCGACCTGCTGCACAGCGCCAGCCGCCTGTACGGCCTCGACAGCCTGGCCGCCAGCGCAGAGGATCCGCGCGATGACCCGACGCCTGGCGCCGACGACGCGGTGCGCGAATGACACCCTCGCTGCAGCGCAAGCTGGAGCAGCTGGCGGAGCGCCACGAGGAGCTTGGCCTGCTGCTGGCCCAGCCGGAAACCATGGCCGACGCTGCGCGGCTGCGCGAGCTGTCGCGCGAATACTCGCAGCTGCAGCCACTGGCCGACGCGCTGGCCGCGCAACGCGCCGCGGCGCGCGAACTGGCAGACGCCAGGGCCATGATCGGCGATCCGGAACTTGGCGCGCTGGCGCGCGACGACGTCGAGCGGCTGCAGGCACGGCTGGCTGATCTGGACGATGAGCTGCGCGTGCTGCTGCTGCCCAGCGACCCGCGCGATGCCGGCAACGTCTTTCTGGAGGTGCGCGCCGGCACCGGCGGCGACGAAGCCGCGTTGTTCGCCGGCGACCTGCTGCGCATGTACCTGCGCTACGCCGAGGCGCGCCGCTGGAGCACCGAGATTTTGTCGGCCAGCGAGGGCGAGCACGGCGGCTACAAGGAGGTGGTGGCGCGCATCGAGGGCCGGGGCGTGTTCGGCCGGCTGAAGTTCGAGTCCGGCACCCATCGCGTGCAGCGCGTGCCGGCGACCGAGTCCCAGGGCCGCATCCACACCAGTGCCGCGACCGTGGCGATCCTGCCCGAGCAGGACGATATCGATGACATCCAGATCAACCCGGCCGACCTGCGCATCGACACCTACCGCGCCTCCGGCGCCGGCGGCCAGCACGTCAACAAGACCGACTCCGCCATCCGCATCACCCACCTGCCGAGCGGCATGGTGGTGGAGTGCCAGGACGAGCGCAGCCAGCACAAGAACCGCGCCCGCGCCATGAGCCTGTTGAAGGCCCGGCTGCTCGACCAGGCGCAGGCGCAGCAAACCGCCGCGCAGGCCGAATCGCGCCGCCTGCAGGTCGGCAGCGGCGACCGCAGCCAGCGCATCCGCACCTACAATTTTCCGCAGGGCCGCGTCACCGACCACCGCATCAACCTCACCCTGCACCGCCTGCCCGAAATCATGGCAGGCGAGCTCGACGAACTCGTCGACACCCTCACCCGCGAGCAGCAGGCCGATGAGCTGGGAATGGGGAACAAGGAATAGCGAATCGGCACGGCGGGTGCCTGCGTCCCCTGTTGATTGCCGGCGAGCTGCCAGGTACCAGCCGCGTCAGTGCCTGTTTTTTTTCGCGGTGCTACATCGGCGCGGTTGAGGCCGGCGCGGGGGCAAGGCTTGCGGCGGCCGCCGGAACGGCGGCGACCGGCTGCAATACGCTGTTGGTCACGCTCTTGCCATGCCGGCCCAGACCGGAGCCGCTCGCCACCGCATGCCGGCGGCTGCACAGCAAGCGGCTGCCGATCCGCATGACGTCGCACGTGCTTTGCGTGGTTGAGGTGAAGCTGATGAAAAACTTGCTGAACTTGTAGGTGTAAGTGCTTTCGACGCGCCGCGGCACGCCGTCTCCGCCGACCCAGACCTTGACCTGCCCACTGTAGTCGTCAAGGTTTTCGCGGTCGCCGCCGCTCAGGTTGAGCGGGATGTCGAACACCAACAGCTGCGCCGCCTGCCCGCCGCTCTTCGCGGGACCCTGCGACACCAGCTTTGCATCCGCCAGTGTGGTCAGCAGCCCCGGCGCGTAGTTCGCCAGGGATTCGGCGCGCATCAGGCTGAAGCTGGCCAGCAAGCCCATGACGGGTGTCGCGGCATCGGCATCCTTCTGTTGTGCGAGCGATTCCGCGCGCGCCGTACGCAGGACCGCTGCCGGGACATCCACGTGCAGGCCCAGCGCATCGCTGCGTATGTCCACGCTGAGACTCCCATGGCTGGTCCTGGGCGCATCCTCGTCGCCGCTGGTGCTGGTCTTGGTGACGGTGAGCGCTGCCGCCAGTGGCTCCCGCGGTGTCAATGTCGCCAAGGTGTCAAGCAGTGCCGCGCGTGCATCCGGACGGGGCGGCGCGCTGGTCGCGGGCTGCGCGGTGGCCATGGCTGGAAAGGCCAGCATCAGCAAGGCAAGCATCATGTATTCCGGCAGAAGGGGTCGCAACCATACCATGCGAGAGCACCGTGCCGAATCGGGCGCCGCGGTTGCAGGAGCGAGCGTCCTCGCCAACGGTCCACGCCAAGCGCGCGATCAGGGGCGACTGCACGCAGGCTCCTCTCGCGGGCCAGCAAGGCGGCGGTGGGCACGGGCGGGGCCATGGCACGCCGATCCGATAGAGTAGGCACTCCTGCAATGACGCGCCGCGCCTGGGCGCATCGCAACGCGAGGATCGCCTGTCATGACAAACATACTGAACGCCGTGTCCGCCGCGCCGCTGCACCGGACGCGCCTCGCCTTCGCGCTGTTGGCGCTACTCGTCAGCGTCGCCACGCTCGCCCCGGCACAGACGATGAGGGCCGAGCAGGCACGCTGGCAGCGGCAGGCGCAGGCGGTCACCATCACCCGCGACGACTGGGGCATCCCGCACATCCACGGCACGACCGACGCCGATGCGGTGTTCGGGATGATCTACGCGCAGTGCGAGGACGACTTCAGCCGCGTGCAGAGCAACCTGCTCGACGCGCTCGGCTGGCGCGCGCGTGCCGATGGCAAGTCCGCGATCTGGTCCGACCTGCGGGAACAGTTGTGGATCGATCCCGCGGTGCTCAAGCAGGACTACGCGAAAAGCCCCGGCTGGCTGAAGCAGCTGATGGTCGCCTGGGCCGACGGCCTCAACTACTACCTCGCCACGCATCCGAAGGTTCAGCCGAAGGGCATCACGCACTACGAGCCGTGGATGGCCCTGTCCTTCACCGAGGGCAGCATCGGCGGCGACATCACGCGCGTCGATCTGTCGGATCTGGCCAAATTCTACGGCGCCGACGCAGCGACCACGGTCGCGCTGGCGCAGGTGACGCCGCCCACCTGGGTCGATCCCACCGGCTCCAACGGCATCGCCATCGCACCCAGACTCACCGCCAACGGCCACGCCCTGCTGCTGATCAACCCGCACGTCACCTACAACTTCCGCACCGAATCGCAGATGACCAGTGACGAAGGCCTGAATGCCTACGGCGCCTCCACCTGGGGACAGTTCTTCATCTACCAGGGCTTCAACGAGCACATTGGCTGGATGCACACCTCGACCGGCGTCGACGCCGTGGACGAGTTTGCCGAAACGGTCAAGAAGCAAGACGGCAGGTTCGTCTACCGCTTCGGCGACAAGTGGCTGCCGGTGAAGAGCCGCGAGATCGCCATCCGTTACCGCGCCGACGACGGTTCGTTGAAGACGCGCAGCTTTACCGCCTGGTTCACGCAGCACGGGCCGATCGTGCGCAGCGAACACGGCAAATGGATCGCGGAGGCGCTCATGAACCGGCCGGTCCCCGCGCTCAAGCAGAGCTGGCTGCGCACCAAGGCCAGCGACCTCGCCAGCTACCAGAAAGTGGCCGACCTCAAGGCCAACTCGTCCAACAACACCGTCTTTGCCGACGACAAGGGCGAGATCGCGATGCTCGCGCCGCAGTTCGTGCCAATGCGCGACGACACGTTCGACTACCTCAAGCCCGTCGATGGCAGCAATCCGACCACGGCCTGGCAAGGAATGACGCCGCTCAAGGACATGCCAAACGCCATCAATCCGCCCAATGGCTGGGTAATGAACACCAACAACTGGCCGTACTCCGCGGCCGGAAAGTACAGCCCGAAGCGCGCCGATTACCCGCAATACATGGACTCGTTCGGCGAAAACGCACGCGGCATCCACGCGACGAAAATGCTGACCGGCGCCAGTGACTTCACCAAGGCCAAGGTCATCGCCGACGACTTCGATTCGTACCTGCCCGCTTTCGCCCGGCTGATCCCGATCCTGCTCAGGGACTACGACGCCCTGCCCGCAAGCAACGCGCTGAAAGCGAAGCTGGCCGGCGCAATCGGGGTGCTTCGGCCGTGGGACTTCCGCTGGGGCAGCGATTCCATCGCGACGACGCTCGCCGTCACCTGGGGCGACACGCTGTGGAACGAGGTGGCAGCCAAGGCGCGCGCCAGCGGGTTCGACGCGCACACCACCGACCTGCGCGTACCCAATTACATCGCCGAGCGCGCCGCTGCCAAAACACGCCTGCATGCGCTGGCCGAGACCATCGACCGCCTGCAGCACGACTTCGGCTACTGGGGCGTGCCCTGGAGCCGCGTCAACCGCTACCAGCGGCTGGACGATGCGATCCACCCGCACTTCGACGACAGCAAGCCCAGCATCGGCGTGCCGTTCACGTCCTCGCGCTGGGGCTCGCTGGCCGCGTCGAACGCGCACCGCTGGCCAAACACCGACAAGTACTACGGCCGCAGTGGCAACAGCTTTGTCGCGGTGGTCGAGTTCGGCCCGAAAGTCAGCGCCCGCGCCATCCACGTCGGCGGCCAGAGTGGCCAGCCGGGCTCGCCACACTTCACCGACCAGGCCGAGCGCTGGGCCTCCGGCGACCTGCGCACGGTCTACTTCTGGCCCGATCAGCTCGAGGCCCACACGGAACGTTCATACCATCCGGGCCAATGAGCGCGCTCACGCGCGTTGGCTCCCTGTCGGCTACCGGGGCGATACCGGGCTTGGGATAGCGGTGGCGGTAATATGCCGTAGCCACGGCGGGCGCTGCGAAAATTCAGCTTCGGCTCATCAAGCCGACTGGCGCGTTCTGGTTCGGGACATTCAGTTGCAGTAGGCTCGGTCGGCCCGCACCCGACGTTCTCGGATCGCGCAAGGAGCCAGCGATGAGCAGCGGCAGCGAACATGCCAGCGAACAGGAGGTACAGACCCTTCGCATGCAGCGCGAGGTGCTGGCCACCTTCGGAGGCCACGCGCTCCGGACGGACGATCTCGACGGGCTGCTGCATGAGGCGATGGTGCTTATTTCGCGGGCACTCGATGTCAAGCTGGTCAAGGTGCTCGAACTGCTGCCGGACGGCGACAGCCTGCTGGTGCGCGCCGGCGTCAACTGGAAACCGGGAGTGGTCGGCCATGCGACCTTCGGCGCCCACGCCCGCTCACCGGGAGGGTACGCGCTGCAAACGTGCGAACCGGTCATCTCCAACGACGTCGCAACGGAGGACCGGTTCGAAATTCCGGCCTTGCTCCAGGAGCACGGCGTCAAAAGCATGATCAATGTCGTCATTCGCGGCGAAGGCGACGCCTGGGGCGTCCTCGAGGTGGATTCCCCGGCGCAGCGTCAATTCACCCGGGACGACGCCGATTTCCTGCAGAGCCACGCCAACCTCCTGGCCTTCGCCATCGAGCGCTGCAGCAGGCAATCGGAGCTGGAGGACGCGGCGCAGACCCGACAGATGCTGCTGGGTGAGCTGCAGCACCGCATCAGGAACATGATCACGACGGTTCGCGCGCTTGCCAAGCTCACCCGCCGGTACAGCAGCGATCTCGACGGCTTCGCTTCCGCTTTCGATACCCGGCTTGATGCGCTGGCACGGACCCAGAACCTGCTTACCCGGGATCAACCGGCGCTGGTCGGCGTCCGCGAGATCGTGCTGCAGGAACTCGAGGCGCACGGCGTGCAGCCCGGCGACCGCCTGGTCCTGCAAGGCCCCGATTGGCCACTGTCACGGGACGCTATCCAGGCACTGGCAGTGGGATTGCACGAACTTGCAACCAATGCGATCAAATACGGCGCGCTCGCTACCGACACCGGCGAGATCAACGTGTCCTGGTCCATCGAACCGCCGGACGAAATGCTGCTCTCCTGGCGCGAACGAGGCGTGGAGATCGGCGGCGAACCTTCGCGTCGCGGCTTTGGTTCGCGGGTGATCGAGGAGGTGGTGCCACATATGCTCGGCGGCGCTGAAACCAGCCTCGACTTTCATGCCGACGGGATCGAGTGCACCATCCGGTTTGCCATTGCAGCGGAGCCCCCATCCGCGCCATCGGCCGATGGCGAGGCCTGAAACGCTTCTCGGGACACGCTGTCGATCCATGGTGCGGCCAGCGAAGCAACCACTTGCAGTCGCACTCGCATTTTTCGCCGCGCGTTCGCTCCACTGCCCGGCCTGATCGAGGCGCTGCGCTCGCCGCGCGCAGTGTCTCCAACCACGATTGTTCCCGATTTCGCGCATGGCTGCGATCCGAGCCGCCACGCCGTGGGATGATGGGCGCAAGGCGCGGGCAGTCCGCGTCGCCGGCGCTACCGCCTCAGGGCGGCGGCGCCCTCCTGCTTCGCTTCCGGCCGCGCATCCATGAGCAAAGGCACGCACGATTACCCGCCCGATCCGCGCAACGCCACCATCAAGGTCAACCTCAATGGCGAGCTGGTGCCGCGCGACGAGGCGAAGGTGTCGGTGTTCGACGCCGGCTACGTGCTCGGCGATGGCGTCTGGGAGGGCCTGCGCGTCCACGACGGCGGCTTGCCCTTCCTCGACATGCACCTCGACCGGCTGTATGAAGGCGCCAAGGCGATCGACCTCGACATCGGTCTGGATCGCGAAGCCCTCACCACCCGAATAGTGGAGACGCTGCGCGCCAACGGCATGCGCGAGCACGTCCACATCCGCTTGATGGTGACGCGCGGCATCAAGGCCACGCCGCACCAGGACCCGCGTTTCGTGATCGGGCCGCCGACCATCGTGATCGTGCCCGAATACAAGCAGCCGCTGCCGGAAACGGTCGAGCGCGGCATCCGCCTGTTCACCGTGCACGTGCGCCGCGGCGCACCGGACGTGCAGGACCCGAAGCTCAACAGCCACTCCAAGCTCAACTGCATCCTCGCCTGCATCCAGGCTCAGAAGGCCGGCTGTGACGAGGCGCTGATGCTGGACCCGCATGGCTTCGTCGCCACCTGCAATTCGACCCACTTCTTCGTCGTGCGCAAGGGCGAGGTATGGACCTCGACAGGCAAGTACTGCCTCGGCGGCATCACGCGCGCCAACGTGCTGCGGCTGTGCCGAGACAACGGCATCGCCGCGCTGGAGAAGGACTTCAGCCTCACCGACGTGTACGGTGCCGATGAGGCCTTTGTCACGGGCACGTTCGCCGGGCTGACGCCGGTTCGCGAAGTCGACGGCCGCGCGATGGGCAACGGCGGCCGCGGCCCGATGGCCGAACGGCTGCAAGGCCTTTATGCGCGGCTGGTGCAGGAGGCGAGCACGAAAGGCCCGCGCCTGTGACAGCGCCGCTGCGAATCGCCATGTGGTCCGGGCCACGCAACATCTCGACCGCGATGATGCGCGCCTGGGAAAACCGCGACGACACTGAAGTCATCGACGAGCCGTTCTACGCGCATTTTTTGCAGGCGACCGGCCTCCAGCATCCGGGCCGCACCGATGTCCTGCGCGCGCATAGCACCGATGCGGCCGAGGTCGCAGCGATGCTGACGGCTGCACCTCCCGCCGACAAGCCGATCTGGTACCAAAAGCACATGACCCAGCACATGCTGCCGGACATGCCGCTGGACTGGCTGGATCGGGTGACCAACTGCTTCCTGATCCGCGACCCGGCACGCGTCGCCGCCTCCTTCACCATCCAGCGGCCAGACGCTGCGGCCTGGGAACTCGGCTTTGAACAGCAGGCGCGCCTGTTCGACCACCTCTGCGACCGGCTGGGCCGCGCGCCACCGGTGATCGATGCCGCCGACGTGCTGGCACAACCACGCGCTGCGCTGTCTGCCCTGTGCGCCGCACTGGGCGTCGGTTTCAGCGAGCGGATGCTGCACTGGCCACCCGGCCCGCGCGCTTCCGACGGCGTCTGGGCACCGCACTGGTACGCGGCGGTGCACCGCTCCACCGGCTTTGCGCCGCGAGCGACGCAGCCGCCGACGCTCACTGACTTCCAGCGCCGCCTCGCCGCGGCCTGCCAGCCGCACTACCGCAAGCTGGCCGCCTTCCGCCTCGCACCCGCAACACCCTGACCCGCACCCGCTTGTCGCAGGACCACGCCGGCTCGACCGCCTTGTTCAGGAGCGAGCGTGCTCGCGACCGCCCTGGGGGCCGCGACTGCGCGTGATCGCCTGCATTACCGCGTTTCCGGCTCCCTGCGCGCCCAGCTACCCGGCCGCCATCGCCGCCAGCCGTGCCACGGTGTTCAGGTTACGCGCCGTGCCAGCTGCTGCCGCCGGAATCCGCAGCCGCGTTTTCGCCATCCCGCCCGGATAGTGCACGTAGATTTCGCGCTTGCCCAGTGCCATTTCTTCATCGACACGACCGACAGCATGCTGCAGCGCATCCGCCTCTGGCGCGCGCTCGAGAAAGATCGCCGCCACCCGGTTCGGCGCCGCCTGCGGAAACGGGTTGGCAGCAAGCACCGCGGCCATCTCCGCAGCGCTCCGCACCAACACCCCCACGGGCTTGCCGACATGCGCCTCAAGCCGGTCAGCCAGCGCCTCGGCCACCGCGCGTTCCCCTGCCGCCGCACGAAACAAGACGTTGCCGCTGGCGATGTACGTGCGTACGTCGGCGAAGCCCGCTTCCTCGCAAAGGCGGCGCAGCTCGGCCATCGGCAGCTTCCCGGTGCCGCCGACATTCACGGCACGCAACAGCGCGACATACATCCTCACGTCAAGTCCTCTCTCGGTCCGCCCACGGTCACTGTACCGAATGCACGTACGCGGTCGCGAGGGACCGCTGGCGAACTCGGCCTCGGCCCGGCCTTCGGAAGGCGCGGCGTCGCAACTGCGGACGGAGGCATCAGCCGCCCCGGGACGTCATGTCGCAGGCGGTTGCTCGCCAAGACGCGTGAAACGCACGCGCAGGCGCTGGCTGGGCTTCAGGACGAGGTCGACCACTGGCTCGGGCAGCGCCGCACCCGGCTCCAGTGCGAAGTCGTAGTGGCGTAGCAGGCGCGCCGCGATCACCGCCATCTCGACCATGGCGAACTGCTGCCCCAGGCAGAAGTGCGGGCCAATGCCGAACGGCATGAACGCCGAGC
The DNA here is from genome assembly GCA_035699085.1 of Rhodanobacteraceae bacterium. Classification (GTDB taxonomy): domain Bacteria; phylum Pseudomonadota; class Gammaproteobacteria; order Xanthomonadales; family Rhodanobacteraceae; genus DASSBG01. The sequence continues at coordinate 44,934 of DASSBG010000004.1, read as the reverse complement.
GCGGCAGCGCCGGGGCGCCGGGCAGGAAGCGCTCGGGGCGGAAAACTGCGGGTTCGGGGAACCAACGCGGATCGTGGTGCAGGCTCCAGATGGGGATCACCACCAGCGCGTTCTTGCGGATGAGCTGCTCGCCAATCCGGACGTCGCGCAGTGCGCGCCGCGAGAATGTTGCCGTCGACGGCGGGTACAGCCGCATGGCTTCCTTCAGCGTGGCGTTGAGCAACGGCAGGTCGCCCTCGCCTTGAGCCGAGCCGCCATCCGGCGGGGCAAGGTTGCGCACCTCCGCGCGCGCCCGTGCAGCCACCTGCGGATGCGCGGCCATCAAGCCAATCCACCAGGTCAGCGCCGTGGCCGAGGTGTCGTGGCCGGCGCCGAACAGGCCGACGCAATTGTCGAGGAGCTCGTCGTCGCTCAAACTGTCACTGGTCGCCGACGAGTCATCGCCACCGCCCGCGAGCAGCAGCGCGAGGATATCCGCCGCCGGCACCGCGCCGCCGGCCGGCGCACGCCGGCGCTCGTCGATGCGGGCGCGGATCAAGCCACGTACGGTCGCCAGGTTGCGCTGCTTGTCCGCACGGCCGGGGAACGGCAGCCAGGACACCGGCGGCAGCGGCCAGAAAAACTCGCGCATCAGTTGGCGGGTCAAGCCGCGGATCGCACGCGACACCCCGGCGGCCTCGTCGCGGCCCGTGCGCCACGAAAACAGCGCCCGCAGGATCACGTCCATCGTGATGCGGGTGGTCAGCGCGTCGACATCGACAACGGCGCTCTCGCCCGGCGCTGACGGAAGCTCCGCCCGGATGCCATCGTCGGTCGCGGCCGCCATCAAGCCGGCGCAGGCGGCGATCCGCTTCTGCGTGAAGGCTGGCGCCAGGATGCGGCGCTGGCGTTCCCACGCGTCGCCTTCCGTGGTCAGCACGTTTTTGCCGTGCACCGAGCGGAAAACGCGCAGCACGCGTTCGTCCTTGACAAAGTCGTCCTTGCAGGCGACCAGCACCTGGCGCGCCGCTTCCGGACGGAACAGGTAGAAGAGATGCGTGGACAGGATTTTCAGCGGTGCGATATCGCCGTGGTACGCACGCAGTTGCGCGGCCAGACCGAGCGGGTCGCGGCGCGCGGCATTGACCAGCGGCAGACCCAGCGGCCAGCGGCGAATGCGCGGTGTCTTGGCCGTCATCGCTTGGTCCTGTTCCCGGCGCGGCCAGCGGCGGCACCTTTCAGGAGCACATCGAAGGCCTGCAGGAAACCCTCTTCGAGATCGGTGTCGGGATGGGCGAGCCACCAGGCAACAGAGCCGAACAGCAGGTATTGCAGTGACCAGGCGAGGCGTTCGGCCGGCACCGCGGCGGTGACCTCTCCGGCCTGCTGTCCCTGCAGGAACATCTCCGCCATGGCCTCGAGCGTGATCCTGGCGCCACCGGCCGGCGCCTTGTCGTCCGCCTCCGCGGGCACGAATGTGGCGATGATGTTGAGGTAGCGAAGGTAATGCGGCAGGTACGCGCGCCGCGAGGCATGCCAGGCCGCTGACTCACGCAGCAGGTAGCGCATGCGCGAGCCGAAACCGCGGCGCGCGGCAAGCGCGCCGGCGCGCGCCGCCATGCCCTCGGCGATCTCGTCTCGCAGGCGGTGCGCGACCAGCGCCTCCTTCATCGGGAAGTAGCTGTAGAGGGTTGCCTTGGCGACGTCCGCCTCGGCGGCGATCTGCTCCATCGTCACCGCGTCGTAACCCTGCTCCTCGAACAGCTCGAACGCCGTCGCCGCGAGGTGCGACGCCATCCGCTCGCGCTTGCGCTGCCTGCGTCCGGACCGGCTCCGCGCTGGTGCGGTATCCGCCATCACAGTCCCGATGTAATACGATGACTTACATCATACGACGTATGCTTTCCGGAAGCAAGATGCATCCAGGCGTGCGGCTGGCCGAGCATCCGCGGCCGCGACGCAGGTCCCTTTCCGGGTCGACTCTCCGACACCCGTCATTCCGGACTGCCGCAGGCAGATCCGGAATCTTCCTGACGCTGCGACCATGGTTGGCGCGGCCTTCGCGCTGTGCAGCAACGCAGGCGTTTCGCCCCGCTCCGGAGTGAAGGCGTAGTGCTGAGCGCTGCGCGTGCCTCCGGATGCCCGCGCCAGGTGAGCACTGCGGCGGCTCCAATTCCTGGCCCCTCGCCCTGCTCCCTGCTCCCTGCCCCTCAGAGCCAGCCTTTCTGCCGGGCAAGTCGGTAGGCTTCGATGCGGTTGGCGACGCCGAGTTTGCCGATGGCTTCGGAGAGGTAGTTGCGCACGGTGCCGTGCGAGAGCTTGAGCCGCGCGGCGATGTCGCCGGCGGATTGGCCTTCGCCCGCCAGGCGCAGCACCTGCCGCTCGCGGTCGTTGAGCGGGTCGGCCTCCGACCAGGCTTCCAGCGCCAGCTGCGGATCGATGGCGCGGCCGCCGCGGTGCACGGTGCGCAGCGCCTCGGCAAGATGCTCGGCGGGCGCGTCCTTGAGCAGGTAGCCGCAGACACCGGCGTCCAGCGCACGGCGCAGGAAGCCGGGTCGTGCAAAGGTGGTGACGATGACGACCCTGGTGGCCAGCTCGTGGCGCTGCACGCGCTGGGCCAGCTCGAGACCGGTGAGGCCGGGCATCTCGATGTCGGTCACCAGCACGTCGGGCTTGAGGCGCTGCAGCTCGCGCCAGGCGGCTTCGCCGTCGGCGGCCGCACCGAGCACCTCGATGTCGCTCTCCAGGTTCAGCAATGCCGACAGCGCCCCCAGCACCATCGCCTGATCCTCGGCCAGCAGCACGCGTATCATGCAGAATGTCCGGCGAGTCGCGGCAATCCGGTATCGTCCATGCCAGACGCGGTACCGGTTGCGTCGGGCGCAGGCGCGGCGGCCGCCGTCGGCACGGGTATGTTCATCGTGAGGGCAGTGCCCTTGCCGCGCACCGAGTCGATGGCCAGCACCCCGCCGACCGCGTGCAGCCGTTCGCGCATGCCGGTCAGGCCGTTGCCGTCCGATCGGATGCCGCCGCGGCCATTGTCCGTGATCCGCACGATTACCTCGTCGCCCCGGCATGCCACGTCGATCGAGGCGCGGCTGGCGTTGGCATGCCGCGCGATGTTGGTGGCCGCCTCGCGCACCGCCAGTGCCGCCACCCGCTCGACGGCCTCCGGCACGCCCTGCCGCGGATAGTCGCAGGCCACGGCCACGCCGCTGGACTCCAGCAACAGGCGCGCGGAGGCGAGTTCGGCGGCGAGATCCGTCGCGCGGATGCCGGTGACCGCGCTGCGCACCTCGGCCAATGCGTGGCGCGCCACCCGTTCGGCGTCTTCCAGCTCGCGGCGCGCCGCCTCGTGGTCCCGATCAAACAACTTGCGCGACAACTCCAGCTTCAAGGTGATCAGCGACAGCGTGTGACCGAGCAAATCGTGCAGGTCCCGGCCGATACGCTCGCGTTCCGCGGTCGCCGCCAGCCGGCGCACTTCCTCGTGCGAACGCCGCATCTCCAAGCCGCGCAGTTGGCTGATGTGGCCGTACATCGCGCCAAGCCCCGCGCTGGTGCAGACGCTGGCCGCGATGAGCAGCGCGAACCACGGCCAGTCCAGCCACCAACCAAGCGCAAGCATGCCCGCTTCGATCATCGCGACGCGGAACACGCCCGCGCGCGGCGACTCGGCGGAGGCCATGCCGGTGTACACGCAGGCAAACACGCCAAACGTCCAGCCGCTGGGATTCCAGAACATCGACACCAGTGCCACCAGCGCGATCAAGCCCGCGTAGGCGTGCATCTCCCCGCGCGGACGCACGTGCACCAGCACGAACAGCAGCGTGAACACGGCGTAGCTGATGCCCAGCGACCACCAGAACGAGACGGGCACGTCGGTGAAGAACACCGTCGCCAGCGCCCACAGCGACCACAGGTAATTGAGCAGGTGGAGGCGAGGGTTGACGCTGCTGCGCTGCGACTGCCGCCACATCGAATCGGGCGCCGGGCGAAGCCAGCCGGGGACAGCCGAGGTGCTCATTCGCGCATCCTACTTCAAGGCGGTGTTTCCGCGGACCATCGTCCGCGTCAGTCGACGCTGGCGCAGCCCATGGGGCAGCCGAGCGTGAAGCTGATCCGCATGGTCGGCTTGTCCAGCGTAATGCTGGCGTCCTTGTAGCTCGGCGGGCCGTAATGACCACGGGCGTCGTTGCTGGCACCGGAAGGCTCCACCGGCGCATGCGCCCAGTTGCGGTCAAGCTCGCCGTTGCCATTGGAGGTCCTGCCACGCCGCGACGGCGTAGGTGCCGTAGGGCACGTTCTTGAGGGTCCACGACGCAGTCCCGTCCTCGACGCTGGCCGTGTGCGCCGTGGCCGGCTTCGACGAAAGGACGGCGTCGGCGGAATCCCAGAGTCCCAGATGCACCGGCGCCACGGAGGACAGTCCTGTCACCTCGACCGAGAGGGTGCCCGAGTCCGGTGCGGCCAGCGCAGCGGCGGAAAACGACAGCAGGATCGCGGCGACGATGGTCTTGGCAGTCATGTCCATCTCCCTGCAGTTGCGGAACGGTCGACGCGATCAGCCATGCCGGCGCAAGCGGCGCGCCGCCAGGCCGAGGAACACGGCGGCGAAGCCGGCAAGAACCGCGACGTGCGGCAGCACGTTCGCCGATTGCACCCCGATGGCATCCATGGCAACGACGTCCAGGTGATAGCTGGGCCAGGCCGGCGCGATGGTCTGCAGGAACTTCGGCAGCATCGGCAGCGGGAACCAGAGGCCGGACAGGAACGACATCGGCAGGTACACCAGTTGCAGCATGCCCGGTGCAGCCTGGCCCTTGAACAGCGTGCCCACCCACATGCCCAGAGCGCAGAACGGCAGCACGCCCAGCACGCCGGTCACCAGCAGCGCACCGGCCTGCCCGGCCGTCAGCGCCACGTGGCCCAGCAACACCGCCATCGCCATCAGCAACAGCACCACCACCGCCGCGGCCATCATCGCCATGACCATCTTGCCCAGCAGATACGCGCCGGGAGGCATGGGCAGGGCGCGCTTAAGGGTCAGCAGCCCGTTGTCGCGTTCCGCCGCCAGCGATACACCAAAGCCGAACAATCCCGGACTCATCACGCCAAACACGCCATAGCTCGCCAGCAGGTAGCGCCCTGCACCGGCAGCGTCGGAGTGCGCCATCAGGATGCCGAAAACCAGGTAGAACAAGCCCGGAAACATCAGGATCGGCAGCATGAATCCCGGATTGCGCAGGTAGCGCAGGCATTCGCTGCGGGCCTCTTCCAGATAGGCGCGGGCGATGCGGCCACGCGACATGGACAGCGACTCGAGCGGCACGGAATCCAGCGCGTGCTGGGCGGGTGTGCTCATCATGCGGCCTCCTGTTCGGCGGCGTTGGCGCCGGCATCGTCGCGGGTCAGTTCGGTGAAGGCCTCGGCCAGGCCGGCACGCCGCACTTCCAGTTCGCTTGTCGCAAGGTCGGCGTTCAACAGGCGGCGCAGCACGTCCTCGGGCGCCGGGGTGACGATGATGAGGCGGCCGTCCTCGCGGCTGGCGGACTGCACTTCCGGCCAGCCGGCAATGACGCCGGCATCGAGATCGCTCAAGGCGCGGATGCGGGTCATCGCGACCCGCGCGCGCAGGTCATCGACGCTGCCTTCGCAGAGACTCCGGCCACGCCCCAGCACAACCACCCGCTGCGCCAGTGCCTCGGCCTCCTCGAGGTAATGCGTGGTCAGCACCACCGAGCAGCCCTCGGCGACCAGCGCGCGCATCGCTGCCCACAGCTTCTGCCGCGCCTCGATGTCCATGCCGACGGTTGGCTCGTCCAGGAACACGAGCTGGGGCCGCCCGCACAACGCCAGCGCGAACTGGACCCGCCGCTGCTGCCCGCCGGAAAGCTTGCCGTAGGGCCGGGTCAGCAGGTCGTCGACGCCGCCAAGCCTGGCGCTCTCGGCCACGCCACGCGGCGCGGGATAATAACTGGCCGTCAGACGCAGCAGCTCGCCGACCCGCAAGGTCGGCGGCAGGTTGAACGCCTGCAGCATCACGCCGATGCGGCGCCGCGCAACGATGTCCTGCGGGTCACGGCCAAACAGCTCCGCCTGCCCGGCGTCGGCGCGCAGCAGGCCCAGCAGCAGCGCGATGCTGGTGCTTTTGCCGGCGCCGTTGGGGCCGAGCACGGCCAGCAGTTCGCCGGGTCGCACCTCCAGGTCGAGACGGTCGAGCGCGGTCAGCGTGCCGTAACGCTTCACCACCTGGTGCAGGGCGGCGACGGGCCGGTTTGTTGCGTTCATGGCGTGTCCTCCTTGAGCCGCATCCTCCGCTTGCGTGGCGGGCGGCGGCAGTCGCGAAGATCACTGGCTGGCCGTGACAGGCGTCATGCCGGGGGTTACGCCGGCGCGGCCGCCGTGCTATGCTTGAGCATTATTTTCCTTTGTTGATAACAACTTACGTCGCCTGTTGCAGGTCAGCAGCGGCGCCAGGAGGCCAGACATGAAAGCGATCGAGATGCTGCAGGAAATGCGCGAGTACGGCGGTGCCATGCGTACGCGCGGCCTGGACGACGCCACCATCGAGCGCTTCGCCGGCAGCGACCCGGCGCTGGCCGACGCCATTGCCGAGGGCCTGGAGCGCCACCGCGCGCTGCGCGACGAACTGGGCGACTTCCTGCGCCTGGACGAGGCCGAGCAACTGGCGCAGGCGCAGGCCGACTACGTCAACTTCTACCCCGACGACGCCATCAACCCGTACCTGCCGGCGGCGGCGCGCGGGCCGTGGATCGTGACCCTGAAGGGCGCGGTGCTGCACGACAACGGCGGCTACGGCATGCTCGGCTTCGGCCACAACCACCCGGCCATCGCCGCCGCGCTGGCCAGGCCGCAGGTGATGGCCAACGTGATGACGCCAAGCATCGCGCAGATGCGCGCCGCCGAGGCGCTGCGCGCGGAGATCGGCCACCGCCGCGGTGGCTGCCCGTTCGCACGCTTCATGTGCCTCAACTCCGGCTCCGAGGTGGTGACGCTGGCGGGGCGCATCAGCGATGTCAACTCGCGCGCCATGACCGACGATGGCGGCCGCCACGCCGGCAAGACGATCAAACGGTTGGCGGTGAAGGGCGCTTTCCACGGCCGCACCGACCGGCCGGCGCTGTACTCGCACTCTACCCGCGCCACCTACGACAAGTATCTGGCCAGCTACCGCCACGAGGACACGCTGCTGATCGTGGAGCCTTACGACGTCGAGCAACTGCGCGCGGTGTTTGCCGACGCCGAAACCAAGGGCTGGTACATCGAGGCGATGTTCCTGGAACCGGTGATGGGCGAAGGCGACCCCGGCCGCGCCCTGACCCGCGAGTTCTACGACGCCGCCCGCACGTTGACCCGCGAGCACGGCAGCCTGCTGCTGGTCGACTCGATCCAGGCCGGCCTGCGCGCCCACGGCGTGCTGTCGATCGTGGACTATCCCGGCTTCGAGGACGCCGAGGCGCCGGATATGGAAACCTACTCCAAGGCACTCAATGGCGGCCAGTTCCCGCTGTCGGTGCTGGCGGTCAACGAGTCCACCGCCGCGCTTTACCGCAAGGGCATCTACGGCAACACCATGACCGGCAACCCGCGCGGCCTGGACATCGCCTGCGCCACGCTGGGCCTGCTGGACGACGCGGTGCGCGCCAACATCCGCGAGCGCGGCGTGGAGTTCGTCGACAAGCTCAACGCACTGAAAGACGAGCTGGGCGGGCTGATCACCAAGGTCCAGGGCACCGGCCTGCTGTTCTCGTGCGAGCTGGCGCCGCAGTTCAAGTGTTACGGCGCCAATTCGACCGAGGAGTACCTGCGCGAGCACGGTATCGGCGTGATCCACGGCGGCACCAACTCGCTGCGCTTCACGCCGCACTTCAATGTGACCAGCGCCGAGGCCGACCTGATCGTCGCGCAGCTGCGCACCGCCTTGCTGGAAGGCCCACGGCAAACCGCCGGCAGCAGCGCCCGCGCCGCCGCCTGACACGCGGCGCCTGCAGGGCACGTCGCGGCTGTTGCCGCGGCAACGCCAGCGTCGGGGAGAGGGCGCTGCCTGTCGATTGACCGCGCCCGATCATGGCGACCTGAAAACCAAGGGCGTACCCGCAACGGCGGCCGGAGTTCCGGCCGCCGTTTTTCGTTCTGCGCCAGCGATTTAACAGCGTGCAAACGAACAAGCGTCGGCCAACGACGGAGCCGTGACGGCGTTCACGCATCAGCGCGAAACGTGAAGCTAGGCTGACCCCCATCCCGCGGCCACCGTGCCGCCTGCTCCGCCTGGCGTGCCGCCAGCGGAGCCGACCACGCCAAGGCTGGCGCCTGAAGCAGCAACGACGCGCCGCCCTGCCCAGACCGAATACCTACGTCCGATGACCTCCACGACCCCTCGCGCGGCTCGCGCATTCGCCGCAGCTGCCGTACTGCTTGGCTTCGTCGCCGGCGCCCCGGCCCTGGCGCAATCCAGCGACACGATCTTCAGTGCGGGCTTCGATGCCCTCGCCGCGCCGTCGGCCGTCCCTGCCACCCTCGGCTTCAGCAACGTCACCAGGCAGGTGCTCGACAGTAATCACGACTCGGCCTACCGCTTTGACACGGTCTGGAACGACTTCAACGCCGATGGCTGCCCCGACATCTTCGTCTTCGGCCACGAGGACCAGGCCACCTCACAACTCTGGATCAACCGCTGCGACGGTTCACACACCTTCACCTGGGTCAGCAATGACGCGGTGCATTACTACATCCCGCAGCCGACCACGCCCCGCGGCTCCGGCTGGATCACCCTGCTGGATTTCAACGGCGACGGCGACCAGGACTTCTTCCTGCGCGACGCCGGGGAGATGGGCGCGCGCTACGTCAACGACACGATGGGCGCGCACGTCCCCTACTTCTCCGGCAAGGAGGACGGCTGCATCCATGGCTGCGCCTTTGCCGACATCGATGGCGACAACACCATCGACCTGATCCACAACGACGGCCAGATTACCGGCATGCTCGACGGGCAACCGGTGGTGCCGGGGCTCGGCCGCACCGATACCTTCATCCCGATGGACGTCGATGGCGACGGCTGGACCGACCTGCTGGAGCCGCAGGCGGGTGGCTACTGGCACAACGTGCATGGCCAGCTGCAGTGGCAGGCGGCCGCCAATCTCGGCGGACGACCGATGCTGCACGTGGTCGCCGACTTCGACAACAACGGCACGCTCGACCTGTTCACCTTCAATGGCAGCTCGGAGATCAACGGCGGCGTGCATCTGTACCGCAACGACGGCCAGGGTCACTTCACCGACGTCACCACCGGCTCCGGGCTGGCCGCTCTGCCGTTCAACTCCTACTGGACCTCGTACGGCAATGCGGTTGCGGCCGACTTCGACAACGACGGCCTGCCGGGCCTGCTGGTCGCCGGCGCATCGTACGCGCCGTCGGTGAGCGTGGTGCGCAATCTGGGCGGCATGAAGTTCAAGCTGGCCGACGTGGACCTCGGCCAGGCCGGCGGTGGCTCCGACGCCTTCAAGAGCCGCGCCTCGGTCGCCGACTTCGACAACGACGGCCGGCTCGACGTGCTCAAGACCCAGGTCGACACCAACGTCGGCGTATGGCGCAACACCACCGCCCGCGGCCTGCACTGGATGAACGTGCGCGTGCGCGGCCAGGGCTTGAACGCCGATGGCGTCGGTGCCGACATAAAGTGGTATCGCCACGGCACCTCGACCCTGCTGGCGCACGTCTGGCTGCAGGCCAACGACCAGCACCCGCAGACCTGGCCGCACGTCGGCCTGGGCAGCGCCGATCGCGTCGATCTGGTCGTCAGCTATCCCGGTGGCGGTCCGGTCGTGCGCTTCGACAATCTGGCCGTCGACCAGAGCGTGGTTCTCTACCCCACCGGCTGCCTGCTGCAGCAGTGGCAGCCCGGCAACGGCTGGCCGATGAGCGCACCCGCGACCTGCCGCTGAGGCCGCGAGGGCGCCGATTTCACGGCGCCCGCGCACATGTCTCGCGGCTGCAACGAGGCCTGAATACGCGCGCCTGCCTGGAAGCCGGAATTCAGCCGCCAGCCGGTACGATCCATCCATGCGCCTTCAGGGACGGCGGCAGGTGTTCAAGAAGTTCGTCCATCGCACACTGCGGCATGCCGGCCTCGGAGTAGTGCGCGTTCGCGATCCGTACGTCGACATGGCGCGGTTGGCGGGGCCTGGTGCGGTGGCCACCGCGATTGATGGCGGCGCCTACCGCGGGATCGCCACCGATCGCTTGCGGGCCGTCTTTCCCGGCGTCCAGGTGCACGCCTTCGAGCCGCAACGCGAATCGTTCGCGGACCTGTGCCTGCGCTTCGCAAACCAGCCGGACGTGCACCTGCACGACTGCGCACTGTCCGACAGTGACGGTGAGCAGCCGTTCTTCGTCAATGATGTCGCCTACACCTCGTCGCTGCTGGCGCCGTCCACCCCGGCGATGCACACGATCGAGAAGCGCCGCGTGCGCACCCGTCGGCTGGACGACGTGCTGGCCGAGGCCGGCGGCGCGCCGGTCGACGTGATCAAGCTGGACCTGCAGGGCAACGAGCTCACTGCATTGCATGGCGGCCAGCAAGCGTTGGCGTCCTGCCGCGCCCTGCTTACCGAGGTCAACTTCCGGCCACGTTATGCGGGCGCCTGCAGCTTCGAGACCCTGGCGGCTTTCGTCGACCGCTTCGGCCTGCACCTGTACCGCTTCTACGACATCTGCAACAGCGACGACCAGGGCTGGCTGCAGGCCGACGCGTTGTTCGTGCGCCAGCCGTGAAGGCCGCGCTGGCGACGACGCTTGCCACCTGCCTGGCAACGGTCGCGTTGGCGGCGGGCCTCGGCCAGGCCGACGGCAGCGGTACGACGCTCGCGTTCGAAAACGTCACCACCCGGGCCATTGATCGCGGTGCCGACTCGGACTACCGTTTCGACGCCTTGTGGACGGATTTCAACGGCGACGGCTGCCCCGACCCCTTCATCTTCGCCCACGCGGACCAGGCCACCAGCCGACTCTGGCTCAATCGCTGCGACGGCTCGCACCACTTCACCCTCGCCGACAACGCGCAGGTGCGATACGACATCGCGCAGCCGGCTTTCCCGCGCGGCAGCGGCTGGCTGACGGCGATCGACTTCAACGGCGACGGCCGCCAGGACTTCTGGACCCGCGACGCGCAGGCCTGGGCCGCCCGCTACCTCAACGCCACGCCACCCGGCGCCCACCTGCCGCACTTCGCCGGCAAGCAGCGCGCCTGCAACGAGCATTGCATACTCGCCGACATCAACGGCGACGACCACCTCGACGTGATCCACAGCGACGGCCGCATCGAGACGCTGGCCACCGGCGCGCCGCTGACGACGCGTGCCGGCGGTCCGGGTCTGCGGCTGGCCGCCGACCTCGACGGCGACAGCTGGAGCGACCTGCTGCAGCCTGCGGCCGGCGGCTACTGGCGCAACGAGCACGGCGCGCTCGAATGGCGGCCGGTACCCGGCCTGCGCGGCAACACCAACCTGATGCTGGCCGCGGACCTGGACAACGACGGGGACTTCGACCTGTTTACATTCAGCGGCGACGACAACGGCGGCGATGGTCGCGCCCACCTCTATCGCAACGACGGGGACGGGCGCTTCAGCGAAGTCACCGACGGCTCCGGCTTCGACGCGCTGCGTTTCCTGCCCTGGTGGACAAGCTACGGCAACGTCATTGCCGCCGACTTCGACAACGACGGCCGGCAGGACCTGCTGGTGGCCGGCGCCAGCCGCGACCCCTCGGTGATGCTGCTGCGCAACCTCGGCGGCCTCCGTTTCGCCGCCGCCGGCGTCGACCTCGGTGCGGCCTGCCACGGCAGCGAGGCCTGCAAGAGCCGCGCGGCAGTCGCGGACTACGACAACGACGGCCGCCTCGACATCGTCAAGACCCAGGACGGCAGCAACGTCGGCATCTGGCGCAACGTCACCGACACCGGCGGCAACCACTGGATGGGCGTGCGCCTGCGCGGCGCCGGCGCCAACAGCGACGGCCTCGGCACCGACGTGCGCTGGCTGGCGCCCGGGACCGGGCAGCTGCTGGCGCACATGCACGTCGCCGCCAGCGAGCAGCACCCGCAGACCTGGCTGCACACCGGCGTCGGCGACCACCCGGCGGTCGACCTGGAGGTGCGCTTTCCCCACGGCGGCCCGCGCTACCGCTTCGACAATCTGGCCAGCGACCAGCAAGTGGTGGTGTACGCCGACGGCTGCATGATCATCGGCTGGCAACCAGGCGACGGGTGGCCGCGCCACCTGCCAGTGTCCGTGCCCGCCGGTCCGCCCGTGCCACGCGAGGCACCGCGGCCGCCACCGCGCGAACAGACTGCCGTCGGCAGCGCGCGGGCAGCGGAAGCATGGCCGCCGCCCGAGCAGACCATCTGCGTCGACCCCGAGCCCGCACCCCAACCTTGAGGCGGGTCCACTCCGGCCGGGGCGGTTTCAACCCGCCGTGGAACCCGTAGGGCGGGTTTCAACCCGCCGTGGGACCCGTAGGCCGGGTTTCAACCCGCCATGCAATGCGAGTCCAGCAGCGGCCCCACCAGCGCCAGCACCAGAAGCAGCGCCGCGAGTGCAGCGCCCGCCAGCAGCCGCCAGCGATCCAGGGACAGCGCCGCAACATCCTGCCCGCGCAACCGCGCCACCGCCGCCACGGCAAAGCTGCCTGCGAAACCGCACAGGAAGGGCAGCATCGGCAGCAGGTAGCGCTGCATCACGTGCAACCCGGCGTAGAGCGCCAGCTGGTAGCCGAAGAAGGCGATCACGAACAGCGCCAGCGGCCGCCGCCAACGGCGGAACGCGGCGATGCCGAAGGCGGCCAGCACCAGCGTCAGCAGGTGCATGGCGCGCGCGTAGCCGTCGAGCGGCCCCAGCCAGGGCGACGGCGCATAGGCACCGAGGTGGCCCTCGCAGGCGCGGCCGGGGAATTGCGACAGCAGCAGGGTGCGCGTGTTGAACAGGCGGAAGTACTGCTTGCCCAGCTGGTCGGCGACCACCTCGCCCGCGCCGTGCGCGGCAAGGTAGCCGGCAATCTTCACCCTGAATGCATGCTCGCGCGCGGCCAGCGAGTCACCGCTGTGCAGGTACTCGGCCAGCACGCCACCGGCGCGTCGCGTGCGGTAGTCGGTATGGTCGACGTCGGTGAGGCCCAGGTAGAGGTTGAAGATCGAGCTGTTGGCGATCAACGGCCGGCCGGTGTGGCGGTATCCGTGCACCATCGAAGGGCCGGTGGCGGCCGCCAATCCGGCCAGGAACAGCAGGGCGGCGCCCCAGCGGTAGTGCCAGCGGTGGCCACGTGGGCCGGAAGGGGCATCGCGCCGCAGGAACGCCAGCAGGAACAGCGGCCAGAAGCCGGTCAACAGGCTCTTGAACAGCAGCGCCAGCCCCACCAGCAGGCCGGCACCCAGCGCACGGCAGCGCGGCCAACGCCCCTGCGCCTGCAGCAAGGCAAGTGCCGCCAACAGGCAGGCCAGATGCGGAACCTCCGGCCACAGCCAGTGCGCGTTGGCAACAATGCTCGGATTGAATGCGAACAACGCGGCCGCCACTGCCGCCGCGGCTGCACCATCCAGCGCCCGCCACAGGCGCCACAGCAGCCCGACGCACAGCGCCAGCAGCGCGCCCTGCACCAGCTGCGCGGCCAGCACATGGACGCCAGTGACGGCATAGATGGCGGCGAGGAACCAGGCTTGGCCCGGCGGCCAGATGAACTGTACGGCGACGTGCCGGCCAGCCAGCAGGGCCTGCGCCCAGTGCTGGTACATCACCTCGTCACCGGCCAGCCGCTTGACGGCCGGCTGGTAGTAAATCCACAGCAGCAGCGCGAACAGCGCGAGCCAGGCGGCAACCGCAACGGCCAGCGCCAGCAGGCGCCGCGAGTGCGGGCGATTCACGCCCGCACCCGCCATTCCGGTGCTCTCAGCCGGCATGGCTCGGCATCAACCCGATGCCGGCGCCCACGCCCGGCCCGGCAGCGCATCAGCGCATACCGCGCGGTTCACGAACCGGCGGCGGCCGATGCCGGTCGACGCTTGGCCGGTGCCTTGTAGGTCGGCGTGAACTTCTCGTGGCGGCCGGAGGTGTCGATGCTCTCGACGTAATACCAGTAGGCCTTGCACGGGTCGATGGTGTCGTCGACGAACTTGTAGTGGTGGGTTTCGTCGGTGGTGCCGCCGCCGGGGATCGGCTGCTTGGTCAGCTTGACGAAGGGCCCGTCCTTGCTCTCGCCGCGATAGACGTCGTAGCCGAAGTTGTCCTGCTCGCTGGCAGTCGTCCACTTGGCCGTGTTGGCGATGCGGTCCGCCTCCGGCCCCGTCTGCGGCCCGCAGGTGCCGACCGGCACCGGAGCGGCCGCCGCCGCGGTGGATGCCGCCGCTGGCGCCGCGCTGGCCGCCGGCATCGGCGCACTGGCGACGCTGGCCGCCGGCGCACCCGCCGTCGATGCCGCACTCTGCGGGCCGGAAGCGGGCTGCGACGAACCGCAGGCCGCGAGGCCCAGCGCCAGCAACAGCGGCCCGACCAGCCGCGCATGCTGCGAAACACGATGAAGAATGGACATGCTCTAACCCCCCCGGAAGTTGGCTGATCGTCTTGGCCCGCCACCTTAAAGGCTGCCCGTGCCCCGCGCAATGGCCACATGCGACGCAGCCTGAGGTACCCGCTCAGCGGATGGCGTGGCTGGCTTGGGGCAGGCGTGGCAGGTCGGACGGCTGCAGCGGGCGCGAACGGGCTTCGGCGTCGGGCAGCGGGTCCCAGTCGCGGCGCAGCAGGCGCTTGCCGGCGCGCGCCACCAGGTTGGCGGCGCCGTTGGGCAGCCACAGCCAGCGCGCCAGCAGGAACAGCTTGCGCCGGAACACCCAGTTGTACATCGACTGCTCGGAGTAGAAACGGTAGCCCCAGCGGCGCTCGAACAGGCGCGAGGCGGCGCGCGTCAGGCGCGGGCTCCAGCGGTAGAAGAAATAGCGCATGTCCGACAGCCGCATCCGCGTGCCGAGGTTGTCGAAAACGACGACCGAATCCGGCACCACCGCCAGTTGCTCTCCTCGCGCCATCACCTGCAGCGAGATGTCCAGGTGCTCGCGTATCACCATCGACGGCAGCTCGATGGCCTTGAAGGTCGCGGTCGAGAACATCACGCAGTGCAGTTCGAAGGTGCCGGTCGGCGTGATTTGACGCGGCAACTCCGAGACCAGCGCGCGGCGCTGGTGCTTGTGCTCGATCAGGTAGGTGCGGCGGTCGACCTCGACGGCACGCAGCTGCGCGGTCGACAGGTGGTTGCGCACCGGCGCGCCGGGGTCGACGCCGGCGCGCTCGAGGATCAGCGGCGAGGCCACCGTCACCGGGCCCTGCAGCGCAGCCTGCAGCGGCGCCAGCCAACCTTGGGTTACCTCCGAATCGTTGTCCAGCAGCACCACAGTGTCGGTGCGGACGTCTTCGCGCACCGCGCGCAGCGCGTCCATCGGGATCATCCGGCCCAGCGGCACGATCCGCGCGCCGGCGCGACCCTCCAGCAGCCGCCGCACCGGTGCCAGCACTCGCTCCGGATAACCCAGGTCGAGAATCCACAGGTCGAATGGAACCGGCGTGCGCGCGATCAGCGTGCGCACGCACCGGTCCAGTCCGGAGTAGCGGTCGCGCGGGCTGATGATGACGGTGGTGGCGGCCTGCATCGCTCCTCCTGCCTGCACCACTCAGGGCACCGTACAGGCCGGCGAAGGCTGGCGAGCGCGGCACGGTGGCGGCGGCAGCAGGTAATCGCGCCACTGGCCTGGGTCGCCGCACTTGCCGGCTTCGGCGGCCTTGACGATGTTGTAGAGCTCGCGCGCGGTAACGTAGTGCAGCACGTAGCGCCGGCCGTCGTTGTAGGCGCGCTCCAGGTGCGCATGCATGGCTTCGGCCGGCGCGCCGAGCAAGGTGTCCATGTCCGGCTCCTGGGTGCCGTGGGTGTGGATCTTGACGAACAGCCACTCCGGCCGGCCCTCGACGTGCACGCCGGTGCGCACCCAGGCGTCGACCCGCTCCGGCGTCGGCGGACAGCTGCGACGCACGTCGGCGCTGTCGATGCGCGGCAGCAGGGCGAAGCGGCGCTGGCGCCAGTTGAGGCTCAGCGGCCCCTGCACGATCATCAGGTCGCCGCTGGCCGCGCCGCCGACGCGCACCGGTTCGCCGCGGTCGTGCGACTTGGGTTTGTGCGGATCGTCGGTGGCGTAGTAGATCGAGTTGATGGTGCTCGTCTGGGTGTCGCTGGGCGCCGACGGCAGGGTGAAGTCGGCGTAGCAGCCCAGCTGGCGCAACAGGATCAGCTCGTTGTTGAGCCCGCACCAGCGGCCGTCGGCGCGCGAGTTGTCGAGGCTCCAGTTGCCGTGGATGAAGGCGAAGCGCAGCGCGCCGGTGCCCGGGTCGCGCGACAGCGCGCCGTGGCGCTCGTGCAGCAGCTCGTTGAAGTCACGCATCTGGGTGCAGAAGTTCTCGGCCGTGTCGTTGTCGTGGTGCAGGTGGATTTCGATCTCGCCCAGGCCTTGCGCGCACATGGCCGACAGCTTGTCGAGGTGCTCGGCGCGGTACTCCTCGGCCGGGTAGAAGAAGCTGTGCTGCGGCGGGCGGCCGTCGGCGTCGCGGTGGCGCGCGGCCAGCGCCGGGTACTCGCGGCACCAGCGGTCGACCCGCTGCCGTTCGGCGGCGATGTCCGCGCCGTGCCACATGGGCTCGTAATGGTCGACGAAGCAGAACATCACGTGTACCGGCCCGTCGCCGGGCTTCGGCCGCGGCCGCCGCCGGCGCATGTAGCTGCCGATCCACAGGTGCATGTTGCGCGCGCGCAGCAGCCGCCACAGCAGCAGTGCCACGCCAGCGAGGGCGACGACGACGGCGATCGCGACCAGCCACCCGGCGCTCATGCGACAGTCTCCGTTTGCCGCGGTGCCGGGGCCGACTCGGCCGGCGCCATCAGCTCCAGCAGTTGCCGCGCGTTGTTGCGCCACTGCCGTTCGCGGACGATGAAGTCCCGCGCGGCGAGGCCGGCGCGGCGCAGCGTCGGCAGGTCGCGTGCCAGCCGCAGCACGGTGTCGACGCACTCGTCGCCGCGCCGGCGGGTAAACAGCCAGCCGTTGCCGCCGTCGCTGATCAACTCCGTCAGCGGCTCGTAGTCGGGCGCCACCACCGGCACGCCCATGGCCATGAACTCGACGACCTTCATCGGCGAGCCGTAGCGGTTGGAATCGGGCAGCACAGCGTAGTCCATGCAGGCAATCCAGCCACCGATATGCTCGTGCGCAACCCGTCCGGGCAGCAGGATCCGATCGTCCAGCCCCGCTGCCTCCACCTGCGCGCGCACCGCTGCAAGGTCGCTGCCGTCGCCGACCAGCAGCAGGGTCAGCCTCGGCGCCTCGCGCAGCCGCGGGATGATCGCCTGGACGAATGCCGCGGTGCCGTGCCAGCGGACGAAGGCGCCGACGTAGCCGCAAACCACACGCCCGTCCAGGCCCCGCGCGGCACGCAATGCGTCGCCATCGAAGCGTGCCGGATCGAAGCGCGAGGCGTCGACTGCATTGGGCGAGATCGCCGAGGGCGCCAGCGGCCCATGGGCCTCCTCCGCCAGCCGGCGAAATTCACGCGACACGAACACCAGGCCGCTGGCATTGCGCATGCACCAGCGCTCGATGCGCCGCGCCAGCGCCTTCATGCGCAGCGGCCGCACCCGCTCGACCAGAGCCGAGTCGTTGATCTCCAGCACGATCGGCAGGCCACGTCGCCGCGCCAGCCAGACGCTGGCCCACATGAACAAGGCGTAGCGCTCATAGATTGCCTGCGCCCGTGATCGCCGCAGCGCCCGTGGCAGGCGCAACGCGATCAACACGTTGTAGCCGAGTTCCAGCAGTTCGAAAGCGATCCCTGGCAAGCGCGTCACCAGCGCGGCCAGCACGCCACGCCGCGCCGCCTGCGTCGGCACCCCCTCGCGCTCGGCTTCGGGATCGGCCCCGGGAAACGACAGCAGGCTGACCTCGTGGCCGAGGCCGCGCAGCGCATCGACGATACCGCGGATATGCACGCCCTCGACGTGGCGGCCGCGGGTGCGATGGTGGTACAGGATCCTCATGCCGATGCCGCCGGCAGCGGTGCGAAGGTGTGGCCGGCCGCGCGCCAGGCAGGCAGCAGGCGCTCCAGCGCGGCCGGCGCGCAGGCGCTGTCGTCGTGCATCAGGACGATGTCGCCCGGGCGCGGCGATCGCAGTTGCAGGCGCTCGGCCAGTTCCTCGGCTGGGCGGCCCTGGTAGTCGAGGCTGTCGTAGGACCAGTGCGTCAGGCCGATGCCCTGGCGCGCCAGCGCGAACAGCAGGCGCAGCGAAAAGGTGCCGCGCGGCGAGCGGAAGCGGTGCCGGCGGCGGCCATCGAAGGCCGCCAGCACCTGGTCGCCACGCTCGATCTCGTTGAGCTGCTCGGGCAGGTCGAGCGTGCCGAACTGCGGGTGGCTCCAGGAGTGGTTGCCGAGGCTGTGACCGGCCGCGACGATGCGCTCGACCAGGTACGGGTAGCGTTCGGCGTTGCGGCCAATCAGGAAGAAGGTGGCGCACACGCCGTGCGCCGCCAGCACGTCCAGCAGCCGCGGCGTGTGTACCGGATGCGGGCCGTCGTCGAAACTGAGGTAGCGGTCGCTGCCGCCACGCGGGCCGTGGGTGAGAACCAGCGTGTCAGGCAGCAGGTCCAGCAGTCGCTGCTTGCTCGGTCTGCGCATCATGCGGCCACCCGTTGCACTTTTCCCGCCGTGGTCGCGAGGATGCCATGCAGGCGATGAACGTTGTCCTCCCAGTCGAAGTGCGCAGCGTGGACGGCAATGCGGCGGCTGTCCCAGCGCCTGCCCAGCGCCCGGGCCAACGCGCTGCGCAGCGCCTCGGTATCGTGCGCCGGCACCAGCGTGCCCGCCTGCCGCGGCACCACCTCGGGGATACCGCCAACCGCGGTGGCGACCACCGGCACCCCGCAGGCCATTGCCTCCAGCACCACGTTCGGCACGCCCTCGTTGTGGCTGGGCAGGCACAGCAGATCGGCACTGCGGTACCAGTCGGCCAGCGCCGCGTGCTCGACCGAACCGAGCAGGTGCACGCGGCCGTGCAATTGGCTGGCCCAGGCGCGCCGCGAGATTTCGCCGGCGGCCGGGCCGGTGCCGGCGAAATAGACGTGCAGCCGCGGCCGAGCGGTGGCCAGCGCCGAGGCGGCGCGCACCAGGTCGACGCAGCCCTTGCTGGTCTTCAGGTTGCCGACAAACAGCACCATCTCCATCGTCGGGTCCAGACCCAACCGGCTGCGCGCGGCGCCGCGCGGGCCGGGTGCGAAGCGCTGGCGGTCGACGCCGTTGTAGAGCACGTGGACCCGGCGCGGATCGACGCCCAGGTCGATCACCCGCGTCGCCAGCGCCTTGCTCACCGCGACGACCGCGCCGGCGCCGGCCAGCGAGGCGCTGATCTGCCGGCGCCGCAGTGAGTGGTTGGCCTGTACGTTGATGTCGCTGCCGTGCACCTTGATGACATAGGGAACGCCCAGCCGCTGCGCCAGCCAGGAGACCGCGACGCCGTCCGGGTAAGCCCAGCTTCCCAGCAGGCAATCGATCGGCTGCTCGCGCAGACGCCGGCCATGCTGTGCCAGCAGCGACGCCAGCCAGCAGCGCGCGTGCAGCGAGCGGCCAAGCAGCGGCGGGTAAAAGTAGGTGAAGTCGGACGCGTGCACGGCGCGCAGCCCCGGGTCGCCACGCCGGCCACGCAGGCGCTGGTGGAAATCGACCGCGGTCATGACCTCGACCTCGTCGCGCTCCGCCAGCCGCTCAAACTGCTGACGGTTGAATGCGGCGCGCCGCGGGTCCCAGGCACTGGGGAACAGGTTGGTGAGGATCAGCAGATTCAGAGGCATGACTGGTACAGCTCCTGGTAGCGGGTGGCCATGGTCGTGAGCGAGCCATGCTCGAGCACCCAGGCGCGGCCGGCGGCGCCCATCGCCTGCGCCGTATCCGGCGCCTGCAGCAGTGATTCGGCGGCCGCGGCCAGCGCCGCCGGGTCGCCCGCCGGCACCAGCCGGCCGTTGATGCCGTCGCGAACGATCTCGCCGTTGCCGCCGACATCCGTGGCGACGATCGGAAGACCGGCGGCGCAGGCTTCCAGCAACGCCACGGAATAGCCTTCGGTGAGCGAGGACATCATGAGCATGTCCAGCCCCGCCAGCAGTTCGGGAATGTCGTTGCGGTCGCCGAGCAGGCGTACCGAATCGCCCAGCCCACGCGCATCGACCGCCGCCTGCACCTGGTCGCGCAGTTCGCCCTTGCCGGCCAGCAGCAGTGCCGTGTCGGGACAATGCCGGCGCAGGCGGGCGTAGGCCTCCACCAGCGTCAACGGGTCCTTGGCCCAGTTGAGCCGGCCGATGGTGCCGATGAGGCGCGTCTGCGGCGGCAGGCCGAGCTGGCGCGTCAGCGCATGGTGCGCCTCCGCGTTGGCGGGCCGGAAGCGGCTGACGCGGATGCCGTTGGGGATCGCCAGCAACTGCCGCCGCGAGGCGATCCGCTGCCGTTCGAACTCGATGCGCGCGCGCTCGCACACGGTCACCACCGCAGCCGTCAGGGCCAGCGACCGCCGGTACAGCCACTCCCTGCGCTGCCCCTTGGCCAGGGCCTGCATGCCGTGGCGGGTGTTGACGATCGCCACCGACCGGCGCAGGCCGATGGTGGCGAGGGCGCCGTGGTAATGCGCAACGGCGTTGTGGGTGTGCAACACCTGGGAGCCATGCCCGCGCACCAGCCGGCGCACCTGCATCACCACGCGCGGATCGGGCCGCCCGCGCTTGCCGCAGGCATGCACGGCCACGCCCAGGGCGTCCAGCTCCGGCGCCAGCTGGCCGCGCTCGAACAGGCAGATCACCTGGCAGCGATGGCCAGCGGCGACCTGCGCTTCGATCAGGTCCAGCACCACGCGTTCGAGGCCGCCGCGGTTGAGGTTTTCGACCAGATGGGTGATGTGCACGGGTATCCTCATGCCAGTTCACAACGGGTCACGCGGAACTTGCCATTGGGCAGCTTGGCGATGCGGTCCGCGTAGTCGAAACGCAGCGACACGCTGTCACCCAGCACCTTGGCCACCTCCGCGCGGATGTAGTCGAGCCCGGCGTCGCTGAAGCCGGGGCCGCGCACCAGCGTGATGTCGAGGCGGTCGAGTTGGCGCTGGACCACCTGGAACTGGCGCAGCCCGGGCACGTCCTTGAGCATGTGCGGGAAGAACTCGCCGGGCAGCAACTGGCCGCGCGGCGTGCGCAGCGCGTCCAGCTTGCGCCCGCGCACATGCGCCAGCCGCGGCAGGCCACGGCCGCAGGCGCAGTCGCCTTCCACGCTCTCGGCGAGGTCGCCGTTGGTGTAGCGGATGAAGGGCATGCCGTAGTTGTTCAAGTCGGTGATGACGACGTCGCCGGCGCTGCCGCTGCCGTCGGCGCAGGGGCGCGGGTCGTTTATCTCCACCATGAGGTGGTCGGCATTGATGTGCAGGCCGTCGCGGCGCTCGCACTCGCTGGCAATCAGCATGAACTCGCGGCAACCGTAGGTGTTGTAGGCCGGACAGCCGAAGGCCTGCTCGATCTGCGCGCGCTGGTAACCGTGCAGCGCCTCGGCCGCACCGAGGAACGCCTTGGGCCGGTGCACCTTGCGGCCGGTTTCCAGCATCCAGCGCGCCAGCTGCGCAGCTGGTCCAACGTAGCCGACGATGATTTCCGGGCGGTAGCGGTCGATGGCGTCGGCGAAGCTGGCCATGTTGGCTTCGCTCATGCTGAAGGTGTTGAGCAGCCGGCGAGCGAACATCGAGTGATAGAGCCACTCCTTGGCCCGCCGGGCGCGGCTCGGCGGGCCACCCACGCGGCCGGCCCACAGGTACAGTGCGCGCCGGCCCAGCTTCGCGCCGCCCCAGGAGTAGCCGCGCCACATCACGGCGTTGCGCCGTTCGTAGCTCTCGCGGGTGTGGCCGAAGCGGAGCGGATCGCCCGTCGAGCCGCCGGTCAGCTTGAGCAGCAGCGTGTCGCGGTAGGGCCGCGCCTTGAGCTGCTCGAAGTGGGTGCGGATGTCGTCCTTGGTCAGCAGCGGCAGGCGCGCGAAATCCTGCGGCGTGCGGATGTCGTCCGGTTCCACGCCCAGGCGCCGCCACTGCTCGGCGTAGTACGGCACCTCGCGGTAACAAAATTCCAGCAGCGCCTTGAGCTGCTTCCACTGCAATGCCCGTACCTGTTCGGCCGACAGCCACTGGCTCGCCTCGTACTCGCGCAGGTAGCGCAAGGTATGCCGGCGGCGCAGTACCGACTCGTAGAACGGATACAGCGCGTGGCGAAACAGCGGCTCGTAGATTCCGGCCATCATCGATCCTCCGTGGCATGTGCCTCGGCCCAGCCGAGCAATGGTGTCAGCGGCCGCAGGCGGCGGCCGGTGTAGCGGCGCAGCAGCACGCGCATGTAACCGATGTCGTCGCGGCTCCAGCAACCGAGCAGAAACGTCAGCAGCAGATAGGCCGCGCAAACCACCGCGCCGCCGGCCAGCAGCGTGCCGATCGCCGGCAACTCGCCGCGCAGCGGACTGGCGATGGCGGCGGCCAGCGCGCCGGCAGCCACGATCCGCGCCAGGCGGCCCCAGGCCAGCCGCTCGCTGCTGCCGCGCAGGGCCAGGGCGATCATGGCAACCGCGCCAATCACCGCCTCGGTGGTGTAAGCCGCCATGGCGCCGCCCAGACCGAAGCGGGCGATCAACAGGGCGTCCAGCAGCACCTTGAGCGCACCGCAGGCGATCGTCACGCCCAGGATGTCGTGCTGCCGGTCGGCGCTGAGCAGCATGCTGGAGGCGCCGGCCGCGACCGTGGTGATGCAGGTGGACAGCAGGCACAGCGCGAACACCGGCGCCGCTCGGGTGTACTCGGCCCCGTACAGCAGGCCCATGATGCTGCCGGCGAAAAGCGCGCCGAAGGCGACCAGCGGCACCGCCAGCACCACCAGATACGTGGTCGAGGCGATGAAGCGCTGCACGCCGAACGAGCCGCCGCGGCTGGTGGCGTAGGCCATCAGCGGCAACAGCACCGCGCTGAACACTCCGGGCACCAGCAGGGCAGCACCCTTGGCTAGCTGGAATGCCACCTTGAACTCGCCCGCGGCGGCGGCGTGGCCATGCAGGTTGAGGAACAGCACCTCCACCTCGCTGGCGCTGAAGAAGCCGATGGTGACGGTGGCGGCGACGATCCGCAGGTGGCGGCGCACCCGCCGGCGCAGCTCGGGCGGCAGCGGCTGGCTGGGCGGCAGCGGGCGGGTCAGGTTGCGCACCTGGCGATTGGCGGCGGCGAAAAAAACCACGCTGGAGATGGCAAACACCGCCAGGTAGCCCGCGACATTCGAGCCGAAGTACCAGGCCAGCAGCACCAGCGCCAGGTTCAGCGGTGCGCCGATCAGCGCCACCGCCGCGGTCGAGCCGAAGCGCTCGAAGCCCTTGGTCACGCCGATGTCGAACATGTACGGGGCGCGCAATGCGAGGACCAGCGCCAGCAGCCCCGCCACCGCCCAGCGGTTCAGGCCGGGCAGGAGCTCGTCGCCGGCCACCCACAGCACCAGCACGCCGGCGGCCATCACCACCGCAAGGAACAGCCGCTGGACGCGGCGCAGGTAGGCGAGCATCGGCTCGACCATGTCTTCGCGGCCGCTGCCGCGCAGCTCGGCGATGAACTTGATCGCGGCACTGGCAGTACCGGAGTTGGCCACCGCCACGCCGATCGCGACCATCCAGATGATCAGGCTGTAGGCGCCGAAGTCGCGGGGCCCCAGGTGGCGGGCGATGATTATCGACGCCACCATGCCGAGCAGATACTCGGTGTAGATCCCCGCCGAGGCGAACAAGGTGTTGCGGAAGGTGGTGGCGCGGGTGTTCATGCGGTGGCCATCAGCAGGTGGACTGTCAGGAACAGCACCACGATGCTGGCCGCGGCCAGCAGCGGCCAGCGCAGCAGGTGGCGGCCAAGATCGAAGCGCCTCAGTTGGGGCCAGCGGCTGCGCGCACCCGAATACTCGCCAACCGCCAGCGCCGCCACCAGATACAGGATCACCAGATAGCTGCGGCTGAGGAAGAACGCGGCGGCAAGAAAGCCGCACAGGGACAGCAGCAAGGTCATCGCCAGGGCCCGCTCGCGCTGCCATTCGGGATCGCCGCCGCGGGCGCTGGCGCCCGCACCGGCGCTCGCCGCCTGCACCGGCGCCATGCGCGTGGCAGAGGGCAGAGCCGCGGCCGCGGCGACATTGGCGCTCCCGGGCGTGGCCAGCGGCGTGCGGGCGGCGCCGGGCTCCGCCGCGACGGCATCCGCCTCCTCGCCCGCGTTCGCCGCATCCGCACGCGCGAGCGGCCGGTGGCGCACGACGGTCCACATCATCCACAGGCAATAGCCGATGAAGGCCAGCCACAGCACGTAACCCACGAAGCCGGTTTCGGCCAATACCAGCACGAACGAGTTGTGCGCGGTCAGCGGGTTGTATTCGGTGAAGTTGTTGGCGCCAACGCCGACCAGCGGGTGGGACGTGAACAGGTGGAGGCCTACGTACCACGCGTCGACGCGGCCGAAGGCGGACGATTCGTCGACGCTGACGTCCTGCAGCCGCGAGGGCAACATCAGCATGCCCGAAAGGCAGACCGAGCCAAGCACTGCCGCTGTCACCAGACCGCGCCGGCGCCAGACCCAGACGCCAACCAGCACCAGCAGCGCCAGCATTGCGCCGCGCGAGTTGGTGAGGTAGATGCCGTACACCAGCAGGGCGGTGCAGCTCAGCCACAGCAGCCGCCACAGGCCCATGCCGCCGCCGCGACCAAACAGGTAGACCGCCATCGGCACCGCGCACACGAACAACAGCCCGAGGTCGTTGGGATCGTTGAAGATGCCGACGTAGCGGATGCGCCGGCCGGTGGACAGACTCATGCCGGTCCAGCCCACCCCATGCATGATCTGGTCGAGGCCATGCAGCGCCAGCACCGTCGCGCACAGCACGAACACGGCCATTGTCGCCGTCAGGCGGCGCGGGCTGTCGACGCAGGCCGCCAGCACCACGAAGGCCACCACTGTCGGCCCGAAATGCTGCAGTTGCAGGATCGCACCGCCGATCCAGCCGGTGGCGGCCACCGACACCATCAGCGCCAGCAGGAAAGCCAGCAGCAGCACGTACTGCGGTGCGTCCAGGCGCTTGTTGCGCGACGCCAGCCAGAGTACGAAGGCGCCGATCAGCGTCGCCGGCATCAGCGGCACGTCGGCCAGGCCCGGCAGGTAGTCCGCCGGACGGATGATCGTCAGCGCCAGGTAGGCCAGCATCAACACGAACATGGCGGGCTCCGGCGCGGCGGCATGCCGCCCGCATCCGTGCGGACGGCAGACCGGTCGATACATGTCGGCGATGGCTGCATCGCGTTCACCAGAGGTGCAGGCTGCGGTTGCGGGCAAAGGCGATCAGCCCTTGCGCCGAAAACAGGTTGAGGCTGCAAAAGGCGGTGGCGAGTCGCACCGGCAGCAGCCGCGCCAGTGGCGGCACCACGCGGCCGGCCAGCGCCAGCGCGACGAGGCCGAGCAGCCCCAGCAGGGCCAGCAGGTAGACCAGCTGGTGCGGTGCCAGCAGCGCGCTCAGGGGCAACAGGGCCGCCAACGCCCACGGCGCCAGCAGGCGCAGCAGCTTGTGGCTGACGAAACGGAACCACAGCGGGTTGCGGCGCGGGTCGAGCAGCCACGGCGCCAGTTGCAGCAACTGGTAGTTGCCGGCCAGCGTGCGGATCTTGCGTGGCCGCTCCTGCGCGGCCTCCTGCGCGGCGCGGTCAAACGCCACGGCCGCCGGCTCCAGCAGCACGCGGTAACCCGCCCGCGCGATCCGCATCGGCACCAGCACGTCATCCAGCACCGTGCCGGGCGGCAGCGGCTCGAACAATGGGCGGCGCAGCGCGTACAGCGCGCCGCTGACGCCAACGGTCGAACCGCTGGCGCTCTCGGCGCGACGGATAGCCGTCTCCACGCGCCAGTAGGCGCCGACGCCGCGGGCGAAACCGCTGCCGCCGTCGTCGAGCTGCAATTCGCCACCGACCGCGCCGACCGAGGCGTCGGAAAGATTTGCCACCAGCGCCCGCAGCGCGCCCGGTTGCAACCGCTGGCGCACGTCGGTCAGCAGCACGATGTCGTCGTCGACGCACGCCATGGCGTCGTTGAGGCAGGCGGCCTTGCCGCGGCGCTCGGTGAACTCCAGAACCCGCACCCGCGGATCGCCCGCCCGACGCGCCAGCGCGGCGCTGGCGTCGTTGCAGCCGTCGCAGGCGACCAGCACGCGCAGCTGGTCCGGCGGGTAATCCAGCGCCAGCAGGCAGGCCAGTTTGGCCTCGATGTGTGCCGCGCCATCGTGCACCACCACGACGGCAGTGACCGGTGGCGTCTGCGCAATCTTGAGGCTGGGCCGGGGCCGCCAGCGGGCGCGCGCCAGCAGCCACAGCGGATAGCCGAAGTAGGCGTGCAGCACCAGCGCCACGCACAGCCAGAACAGCACCTGCGCGATCATGCCGCGCTCCCGCCGTCGGCGTGACGGCGCGTGCGGCGGCGTGAATGCCGCGGCAGCATGGGCAGCGCGCACGGCGTGTGGCGCGGCCTGCGCCGCGCAGCGCGCAGCTGTGCCGCCGGCGGATGGGGCGTCTGGCGCGGCGTGGCCGCGGGCGGCGTGTGCAATTGTGCTTGGTTGCTCATGCGCATGTCTCAGTCGATTGGTGCCGGCCGCAGCGCGCGCCAGGTGCGCTTGCCGCGGCCGCCGGTGAGAGCCAGGTCCAGGTCCAGCACCGCGCGCTTGATCCGGTGGCGGCGCAGGATGTCCTCGAGGATCGCGGCCGCCTCGTGGTCGCCCACCTGGCGCGCCAGCCGCAGGTTGTCCTCGAAGGCCATGGCGTCGTAGTTGTGGATCACTCGCAGGCGGCGGATCGGCGCCAGGTCGCGCAAGGGCGGGAAGCTGTCCGAACGCAGCCCCAGCAGGCGCAGTGCCAGCATCGTGCGCAGGCATTTTTCGCAACGGCCGCAGTTGTAACCGTCGTCCTGCCAGCACACCCGCAGCGACTCCAGCGCACCCGGCACCCTGGCCACCGCACGCAGCTTTTCGCTGCGCGCCGCGTCGCAGCCGTCGTGCACCAGGGTCAGCGCCTCTGTCGACCAGCAGGGGTCAAGCAGCGGATGGCTGCCATGCGGCGTCAGGTGCTCATAGGTCTGTGACGATGCGATGTACATGCGCGGAAAGCCGAGCGCCAGCGTGATGCTTGCCAGGCCGCAGCCACCGTAGATGTCGCACCAGCTCAGGCCGCGCGGTGCCACCATGTGGCGGATGTTGGTGGCCATCGACAGCAGCGGCTTGCCGAAGTGCTCGGCCAGCTTGCGGTTGTTGCGCAGCGAGGCTTCGAACAGGGCGTCGTTCTCGACCTGCATATCCAGGCCCTTGACGAACACCAGGCAGTCAATCTCCTCCTGGTGACGCAGCAAGGTGTAGGTGCCATCGATGCCGCCGGAGAAGAAGCAACCGACGCCCGGACGCGTCGGCACGGCGGGCGCCGTCTCCGCCCGGATCTCGATGCGCCTGAATCGACGGTCCCAGCGGCTGACCATGGCCTGCACCCGCTCGGCCCCGCGCAGCAGCATCGGCGACACGGCCGCGCCCTCGATCTCCAGCGGCTCGCCGGCATGCATGGCCGGCAACAAGGCCGCTGCGACGAACGCATCGCCACGATCGGACAGCGGGCAATCCGGCGGCACGCGGTACCAGAGGTGGAAGTGGTCGATGCGGGCCGACAATTGCCGGTATCCGTCCCCGGAGGCGATCTCGATATCGCTTACACGCATTCCCTCGTCCCCGTCAGCGGGCTCCATGCCCGGGTTGCAGAGTGGTTGTCGGTCACGTTGCAGGTTGCCTCAATGCGTTGGCTGCGGCCGCAGCGCACGCCAGGTGCGCTTGGCGCGGCCGCCGGTAAAGGCCAAGTCCAGCTCGACCATGGCGCGCTTGATGCGGTGGCGGCGCAGGATGTCCTCAAGTACCGCGACCACCTCCTGGTCGCCAACCTCGCGCGCCAGTTGCAGGTTGTCCTCGAAACCCATCACGTCATAGCTCTGCTCCACCCGCAGGCGGCGGATCGGGTCGAGGCTGCGCAGCGGCGGAAATGTGGTGGCCTGCACTCCGAGCAAGCGCAGGGCCAGCATCGTGCGCAGGCATTTTTCGCAACGGCCGCAGTTGTAGCCGTCGTCCTGCCAACACACGCGCAGCGAGTCCAGCACGCCCGGCAGTTCGACGATGGCGCGCAATTTCTCGCGCCGTGCCGCCTCGCAGCCGTCGTGCACGATGGTCAGCGCCTCGGTAGACCAACAGGGATCGAGCAGCGGGTGGGTGCCGTGCGCGGTCAGCAGCTCGTACGGTTCGGAGGAGGCGATGTACAGGCGCGGGAAGCCCAGCGCCAGGCCGATGCTGGCCAGGCCCGCGCCGGTGAGGTCGCACCAGCTCAGGCCATAGGGCGCCAGCAGGCCGCGGATGTTGCTTGCCACCGGCAACAGGTGCTTGCCCAGCCGCGACGCCAGCTGCCGATTCTGCTGCAGCACGCGCTGGTACAGCTCCTCGTTGTCGATCTGCATGTCGATGCCCCTGACGAACACCAACTGGTCGATCTCGTCCCGGTGGCGCAACAGCGTGTACAGACCGTCGATGCCGCCGGAAAACAACGAGCCGACGGCGTCATGCAAAGCCACCGCCGGAGACGTGCGCGCGCGGATGTCGACGCGCTTGAAGCGCCGATCCCAGCGGTTGAAGATCGCCTGGAAGCGCTCGGCGCCGCGCAGCAGCATCGGCGACACGTCCGCCCCCTCGACCTCCAGCGGCTCCCCCCGGCGCATTGCCGGCAACATGGCCGCGGCAACGAAGGCATCGGCGCGCGGCGACAGCGGCTGCCCGGGCGGCACCCGGTACCAGAGCCTAAAATCGTTGATGCGGCCCGACAGCTGCGGGCCGTCATCCAGCGACTCGATCCTGATGTCGCTTATGCGCATGGCATCACCCCCGTCAACGGGCGCCGTGCCCGAACAGGACCACCTCGACCGTCTGGATCAGGATCATCAGGTCGAAGAGGAGGTTGTGGTTCTTCACGTAGAACAGGTCGTAGCGCAGCTTCTCCGCGGCGTCGTTTACCGAGGCGCCGTAGGGATAGCGCAGCTGCGCCCAGCCGGTGAGCCCCGGCTTCACCGCGTGGCGCAGGTAGTAGTACGGGATGGCCGGCGCCAGCTCGTTGACGAACTGCGGCCGCTCCGGCCGCGGACCAATGAAGCTCATTTCCCCGCGCAGCACGTTCCACAACTGCGGAAGTTCGTCCAGCCGGGTCTTGCGGATGAAGCGGCCGACCCGGGTGACGCGGGCGTCATTCTTCTGTGCCCAGCGCGCCACGCCGTCGCTCTCGGCGTCGACCGACATGCTGCGGAACTTGATCAGTTCGAAGCAGCGGCCGCGCTCGCCAACGCGTTGCTGGCGGTACAACAGCGGTCCGGCGCCGCGGCTCTCGACGGCAATCGCCAGCGCCGTCAGCAGCATCACCGGCCACAGCACCACTGCCAGCGCCACCGCCATGCCGACATCGAAGCCGCGCTTGCTGGCCTGGCGCCACGAGGAAGCGTCAAAGCCGGAGCCAAAGACCAGCCACGACGGGTTGGTGACCGACAGCGGCACGCAGCCCGACTCACGCTCGAAGAAGGTGCTCAACTCCGTCACCGCGATGCCGCGCTCGCGGCAGGCCAGCAACTCGGCCATCGGCAGCGTGCCACGGCGGTCGTTGACGCCGACCACCACCTCGTCGACCTGCTCGCGCTCGCTCCACTGGGACAGCGGCTCGCTCAGGGTCAGCAGCCGGGCCGCCGGCACCTTGCCGGTTTCGCCCGGCTGGGCGACGAAGCCGACGGTGACGAAGCCGCGGCGATCGGAACGACGGCGCATGCGCTCGATCACCTCGGCGGCGCGCCAGCCGCCGCCGAGTACCAGCACGCGCCGCTTCAGCGCATCGGCATCGATCAGCCGCCGCACGCCGAGGTGGTAGGCGCAGACCGTGACGAAACCAATCGCCATCGACAACGCAAGCAGACCACGGCCGATTTGCACGACCGGCAGCAGGTAGTAGAGCATCGCCAGGCCAATCCAGCCGAGCAGGAAGCCCAGCCCCTGGCGCGCGATCACGCCGAAGGCGCTGACCCGCAACTGCGCTTGGTACAGGCCGAGCGCGGTCATGCCCAGCAGCAGGAAAAGCGCGAAGATCAAACCGCGCATCAGGATCGTGTTGAGCTCGGCGTATTCGCTGAAGGGGTAAGGCGACCCGGCGTAGCGCACCTGCACGGCGGCGAACACCGACCCCAGCAACAGCAGCATCTCGCCGAGAACCAGCACCACGCGCCAGCGGCGGCTGTGTTGACGCAAGAACCTGACCATCGTATCCCTCCGATGCCTGCTTCCAAATGCGCGTTGAACGCGCTCCTTGGTGCCGCTTCAGCGACTGGAAGCGCCGCTGAAGTGACCCGTGGATGAAGCATAGGCTTGCATGCCGCGTTAGCGGAACCACCAGCCGTTACCATGGCCAAACAGGGTTCAGCGACTCGAAGCTACCCTGAATTAATCGCCTCTGAAGGAAACCGAAAATATGTGCGGAATCGTTGCGGCCACGGGTCAGCGCGACATCGTCCCGATCCTGATCGAGGGCTTGAAGGCGCTGGAATATAGGGGATATGACTCGGCGGGAATCGCGGTGCCGGTGGACGGAGCGCTACACCGCATTCGCGCCAAGGGCAAGGTGGCTGAACTGGAGCAGGTTTATCGCCAGGCGCCCTTCGCAAGTCACAGCGGCATCGCGCACACGCGGTGGGCGACGCACGGTGTTCCGAGCACGACGAACGCCCACCCGCACATGGCCGGCAACGTCGCCGTGGTGCACAACGGCATCATCGAGAACCACGCCGCGCTGCACGAAGAGCTCGAGGCGGGCGGCCGCGTGTTCGAGTCGCAGACCGACACCGAGGTGATCGCACACCTGCTGGCGGTGGCGATGGACCGCGGCGCCAGCCTCCGCGAGGCCATGGTCGAGACCAGCGCGCGGCTGGAAGGCGCGTTCGCCATCGCAGCGGTGGCGCTGGCTGAACCGGGACGTGTCGTCGGGGTGCGCCGCGGCAGCCCGCTGGTGGTCGGCGTCGGCATCGGCGAGCACTTCCTCGGTTCGGACGTGCAGGCACTGATCAAGGTGACCAACCGGTTCATGTATCTCGACGAAGGCGACATGGTCGAGATCAGCAGTGCCGGCGTCGAGGTCTTCGACCAGTCCGGCGCGCCGGTGCAGCGCAGCCTGCGTCAGAGCGAGCTGTCGACCGACGCGGTCGAGCGCGGCGAATACCGCCACTACATGCTCAAGGAGATTTTCGAGCAGCCGACCGCCGTCGCCAACACGCTTGAAGGCCGCATCGCCGGCGACAAGGTGCTGCCCAACATTTTCGGCGTGGACGCCGAGGCGTTGCTCAAGCAGGTGCGCCAGGTGCAGATCGTGGCCTGCGGCACCAGCTTCCACGCCGGCATGGTCGCGCGCTACTGGATCGAGGGCCTCACCGGCCTGCCCTGCGCCATCGAGGTGGCAAGCGAATACCGCTACCGCCATGCCGTGGTGACGCCCGACACGCTGTTCATTGCCATCTCGCAATCGGGCGAGACCGCGGACACGCTGGCCGCGCTGCGCGAAAGTTCCAACCGCGGCTATCTCGGCACGCTGGCGATCTGCAACGTGCCGGAGTCGAGCCTGGTTCGCGAGTCCGACCTCAAGCTGATGACACGGGCCGGCCCGGAAATCGGCGTCGCCTCGACCAAGGCCTTCACCACCCAGCTTGCCGCCTTGGCACTGCTGGCGCTGGAGCTGGGCCGGTTGAATGGCATGGCCGACGAGAAGTACCGCCACCTGGTGGCCGAGCTGATCGCCCTGCCCGGCGCCATCGCCGAGGCACTGAAGCTCGACGAGGCCATTGCCGAGCTGGCGGAGCGCTTCGTGCACAAGCACCACGCATTGTTCCTCGGCCGTGGGGTGCACTATCCGGTGGCGATGGAGGGCGCGCTGAAGCTCAAGGAGATTTCCTACATCCACGCCGAAGCCTACCCGGCTGGCGAACTGAAGCACGGACCGCTGGCGCTGGTGGACGAGGACATGCCGGTGATCGCCGTGGCACCGAACAACCAGCTGCTGGAAAAGCTGAAGTCGAACCTGGAGGAGGTGCGGGCGCGCGGCGGCGAGCTGTTCGTGTTCGCCGACAGCGAAGCCAACCTGCAGCTCAATGGCACCGGCGGCGCGCTGCTGCGGGCGCCGGCGGGTGGCAACTTCGTGGCCCCGGCGGTGCTGACCGTGCCGCTGCAGCTGCTGGCCTACCACGTGGCCGTGCTGCGCGGTACCGACGTCGACCAGCCGCGCAACCTCGCCAAGTCCGTGACTGTGGAGTAGTGCAGTAGCGGAGGAGCGGGACCCGGGACCCGGAGCGCCTGCCCCGCCGCAAGGCGATGTGGGCGGGTCAACCGGCACTGGCTTCGCCAACCAAAAGCGCACGGGGACGAGATGGCGACGCAGGTAGGCGGAGCGGCAGGTTGGTGAGCGAAGCGAACCCGCGCAAGCTCCGCCTCGCGCCGTCAACGCGACCTCGGCACAACCCGGGCACCACTCGTGCGACAACCGCGGCTTCGCGGGCACGATGTCGGGCTTCGCCTTCGGCTCACCGCCAACCGGCTTCGGATGTCATCGCGGTGGCGTCACGCAACGCGGCCGCGCACGACATCCACTGGCGGCCACCGACGGCGCGCTTGTCCGGACCCGGGTCCCGCGTCCCGGGTCCCCGCCGCTACGGCCGGCGCGCCAGCTCCGGATTGTCGCGGGTAACGGGCATCAGGTCCTTCTTCGACACGCCGAGCCACAGCAGCAGCGGGCTGGCGATGAAGATGGACGACAGCGTGCCAATGATGATGCCGATGATCATGGTGATGGCAAAGCCGTGCACCGACGGGCCGCCCCAGACCGCCAGCGCGATCATCGTGATGCCGGTGAACAACGAGGTGATGATGGTTCGCGACAGCGTGCCGTTGATCGCGCGGTTGAGGATGTCCTCCGGCTCGCCCTTGCGCACCAGCCGGAACAGCTCGCGCACGCGGTCAAACACGACCACCTTGTCGTTGATCGAGTAGCCGACCACGGCCAGCACCGAAGCCAGCACGGTCATGTCGAAGTCGCGTCCCGTCAGCACCAGGATGCCAAGCGTCACCAGGGTGTCGTGAACCTCGGTGGCCAGCGCGGCGACGGCGAAGCGCTTCTCGAAGCGGATGCCCAGGTAGATCATGATGCCGACGATCAGGAAGATCACGGCCACCGCGCCCTTGTTGGCCAGCTCCTGGCCCACCTGCGGGCCGACGAACTCATGGCTCTTGAGGGTCGCGTCCTTGCGCTTGGCCTTGAGCGCGGCCATCACGTCGCGAGCGACGCGGTCGGCGTTGACCTGCGCCGCGCTCTCGCCCGGCACAGCGCTGGCCGCCTCTGCCTTGGCCTTGGCCGACAGCTCCGCATCCTGCTTGGGCTGCAGGCGCACCGAGATTTCGCGGTTGCCGCTGGCGCCAGTCACCAGCGCGCCCTCGAAGCCGGCAGAGTCCAGCGTGTGGCGCACGGCGTTGACGTCGACCGGCGTGTCATAGGCGGCTTCCACCAGCACGCCGCCGGTGAAATCGAGGCTGTAGTTCAGGCCCTTGGTGAAGATCAGGCCGGCTGAGGCCAGCATCAGCAGCAGCGCGATCACGATGCTGATGTTGCGCCAGCGCAGGAAGTTGATGTTGCTGTGCGGGTTGAAGATTTCCATGGATGTTTTCTTGCCTTGGCTGCGCTCAGACCGAAAGCGTCTTCAGCTTGCGGCGGCCGCTGTGGATGAGCGCGGTCACTGCGTGGGTCAACGTCACCGAGGTGAACATCGAGGTGAGGATACCGACGAACAGGGTCACGCCGAAGCCCTTGATCGGGCCGGAGCCCAGGGTCATCAGGGCCAGCGCCGCCAGCAGATGAGTGACGTTGGCGTCGAGGATCGTGGCCCAGGCCTTTTCGTAGCCGGCACGAATCGAGGCCAAGGGTGTCGAACCGCTGCGCAACTCCTCTCGCACGCGCTCGCAGATCAGCACGTTGGCGTCGATCGCCATGCCCAGCGTCAGTACGATACCGGCGATGCCGGGCATCGTCAGCGTGGCGTGGAACAAGCTGAGGATCGCCACCAGGATGACCAGGTTGAAGAACAACGCGATATCGGCCACCAGGCCGAACAGCTTGTAGTAGATGGCCGCGGCGAGCAGCACCAGCGCCAGGCCCACCAGCACCGCCTGCACGCCCTTCTCGATGTTGGCGGCGCCAAGGCTCGGGCCGATGACCCGCTCCTGCACGATCACCATCGGCGCCGCCAGCGAGCCTGCCTTGAGCAGCAGGGCCAGTTCCGAAGCTTCCTTGGGGCTGCCCAGGCCGGTGGTCTGGAACTGCTTGCCGAACACGCCTTGCACGGTCGCGTAGCTGATCACCTCCTGGGTGACCTTCATCGAACGCACCTGCTTGCCATCGACCATTTTCACTTCCGGCGTGTGCTCGATGAACACCACGGCCATTGGCCGGCCGACGTTCTGGCGCGTGAACTCCAGCATCTTGCGCGCGCCCTCGGCGTTGAGGGTGACGTCGACCTTCGGTGAACCCGTCTGCTGGTCGAAGCCGGACGAGGCGTCGGCCAACTCGTCGCCGGTGACGATGACCTTCTTCTTCAGCACCACCGGCCGGCCGTCGCGCATGTGGTAGAGGCGGTCGTCGGGCGGCACGATGCCGGTGCGTTCTGCCTCGATGGGATTGACGTCCGGATCGCCGGCGCGATATTCCAGCGTGGCGATGGCGCCGATGATCTTCTTGGCCTTGGCGGTGTCCTGCACGCCGGCCAGCTCGACCACGATGCGGCTGTCGCCCTGCTGCTGGATGATCGGCTCGGACACGCCCAGCGCGTTGATGCGGTTGCGCAGGGTGCCGAGGTTCTGCTGGATCGTCGACTGTGCAATGGCACGCAGCCGCTCGGGCTTGATGGTGATCTCCAGCGGATAGCTGCCGTCGCTGCTGGCACCATTCTCGATCTGCAGGTCCTGCGACTCGGCGCTGATTGCCTCGTAGGCGCGATCGCGGTCGGCATCGCTGCGCAACGTGGCGACGATGGTCTTGCCGCGGGTGACCACGGACTTGTAGCGGATGTTCTTCTCGCGCAGCACCGAACGCACGTCGCCGAGGTAGCGCTGCAGCTGCTTCTGCAGCCCGGCCTCCTGGTCAACCTGCATGAGGAAGTGCACGCCACCGCGCAAGTCGAGGCCCAGCGGCATGGCATTGGCGCCGATCGCCTTGAAGAAGTCGGGCACCGTGGAGGCCTGGTTGACGGCGACCACGTACTTGTCGCCAAGCGCGTCGTCCAGTACCGACGCCGCCTTGCGCTGCGTCTCGCCGGCGCCGCTGGCGAAGCGCACCAGCAGCTCGTCGCCACCCTCCTTGGCAACGCTTTCAAACGGCAGCTTGTTCTTGTGCAGGATGTCCTGCACCTTCTGGCTCAGGGCCTGGTCGACAACGGCGTCGCGGTTGGCGGAGATCTGCACCGCGGGTTGCGGCGGGAAGATATTGGGCAGCGCGTAGATGATGCCGAGCACCACCGCAATCAGCACCACGAAATATTTCCAGCGGGGAAAATCACTCATGCGCGGGTTCCATCGGAAAGCGGATCAGGGCGCCCGGCTCAGGACGCTTTCAGCGTGCCCTTGGGCAGCACCTGCGAAATGGCATGCTTCTGCAGCTTGACCTTGACGTTGTTGGCGATCTCCACGGAGATGAAAGCCTCGCCGATTTCGTCGACGCGGCCGGCCACGCCGCCATTGGTGATCACCTCGTCGCCCTTCGCCAGCTGCGCCAGCATCTGCTTGTGCTCCTTGGCGCGCTTGGACTGCGGGCGGATCAGCATGAAATAGAAGATGGCGATCATCAGAACGATGAAGATGATGTTCATCGTGCCGAAGCCGGCAGCGCCGCCAGCCGGGGCCGCGGCGTCAGCCGCATGCGCAACGGGAATCAGGAAATCCATGGTTTGCTCTCGATTGACAAGGCGCACGGCGAAAACGGGCGCCAAAAGGCGCCGGATTATGCCATGCGTGGCGAAAAGGCGCATCCGTGACAGGTGCAGCCTGGCGCGCAACCCCGCGCACCGGAAACGCTGGTGCGTAACGCGTGCACCGCCCATTGTAGCCCCTGAGCGCGCCGCAATCAGCCCTGGGGCGGGCCCCGGGGCGCGGACCGGGCGGCAAAATCGTGCGGGACAAGGGCCGCCGCGGGTTCACGGCAGCGCCACCGACGCGGTCGCCGGAGCCTCGGGAAGCCGCGGCCCGGGACGCGCTCAGGCCTCGTCGGCGCGGCCGTGGCGGGCGCGGAAGCCGGCCACGAAGTCGGCCAGCGTCCCACCCTCGATGGCCCCTCGCAGCGCGGCCATCAGCCGCTGGTAGTGGCGCAGGTTGTGGATCGTCGCCAATTCGCAGCCGAGGATTTCGTTGCAGCGGTCAAGGTGACGCAGGTAGGCGCGGCTGAAGCCGTGGCTGCAGGTGTAGCAGTCGCAGCCCTCCTCGACCACGCCGGTGTCGGTGGCGAAGCGCGCGTTGCGGATACGCAGCGTGCCGTCGGCGGTGAACAGGAAGCCGTTGCGCGCGTTGCGGGTCGGCATCACGCAGTCGAACATGTCGACCCCGCGCCACACGGCCTCGATGATATCTTCCGGCCGGCCCACGCCCATCAGGTAGCGCGGCCGCGCCTCGGGCAGCGTCGGCACGGTGAAATCCAGGGTGCGGTTGCGCTCGTCCTCGCTCTCGCCGACGGCCAGGCCGCCGATCGCGTAGCCATCGAAGCCGATCGCCGCCAGCCCCTCCGCCGACTGCCGCCGCAAGTCCTCGTGCAGTCCGCCCTGGACGATGCCGAACAGCGCGTTGGGCCTGCCCAGTTCATCGTAGGCGCGGCGCGAGCGCTCGGCCCAGCGCAGGCTGAGCTGCATCGAGCGCTCGGTAACTTCGCGGGTGGCCGGCTGCGGCGTGCACTCGTCGAAGATCATGGCGACGTCGGAATCGAGCGTCGCCTGGAT
Source organism: Rhodanobacteraceae bacterium (assembly GCA_035699085.1). Taxonomy (GTDB): domain Bacteria; phylum Pseudomonadota; class Gammaproteobacteria; order Xanthomonadales; family Rhodanobacteraceae; genus DASSBG01. The sequence goes on along the minus strand of DASSBG010000004.1, from coordinate 7,677 downwards.
GCGCATCGACACCTCGGGCGACAGGAACACCTGCGAGCCATCGACCGGCGAGGCGAAGGTGACGCCGTCCTCGGCAATCGCACGCCTCTTGGCCAGCGAAAAGACCTGGAAGCCGCCGGAGTCCGTGAGGATCGGTCGCCGCCAGCCGATGAAGTCGTGCAGGCCGCCGAAGCGCTCGATCACCTCGAGGCCGGGGCGCAGGAACAGGTGAAAGGTGTTGCCGAGGATGATCTCGGCGCCGACTTCGCGCAGGTCGCGCGGCGTCATGGCCTTGACCGTGCCGTAGGTGCCGACCGGCATGAAGGCCGGCGTCTCGACGCTGCCGCGGGCGAAGCGCAACCGGCCGCGCCGCGCCGCGCCGTTACGGGCCAGCAGCTCGAAGTGCATCGGCTCGGGGGTGCGAGTGGGGGTGGCTTCGCTCATCGTTCCAAGCAGATCCGAGGTCCGCGCATTATGCCGATGGAGGCCGGGACCCGGGACCCGGGGCTCGCGCTCGGGGCTGGGGACTAGCGGCTCGGGGCCCCGGGCCCGGGAACCGGGACCCGGGACCCCGCAAAGATGCGACCGCGGTCAAATCAGGCGTGCGCGGCGGAGTATCGACGCCGGTGCTGTCTTGGTCGGGGCCGGGCCACACGCGCATGTCGCAGCGCCGTCTCCCGCTCACCGCTCACCGCCGCCCCAAACCAGCATCGCGTCGCCGTAAGAGAAGAAGCGGTAGCGCTCGGCGACGGCGTGGCGGTAGGCGCCAAGCACGAAGTCGCGGCCGGCGAAGGCCGACACCAGCATCAGCAGCGTCGAGCCCGGCAGGTGGAAGTTGGTGATCAGGCCGTCGATGCTGGTGATGCGGTAGCCGGGGTAGATGAAGATGCCCGTCTCGCCCTCGAACGGCGCCAACCCGCCGTCGCGCGTGGCCGTCTCCAGCGAGCGCACGACGGTGGTGCCGACCGCGATGATGCGGCCGCCGGCGGCGCGGGTGGCGGCAATGCGCTCGACCAGCGGTGCCTCCACGCTCAGCCACTCGCGGTGCATGACGTGGTCCTCGATGCGCTCGGCGCGCACCGGCTGGAAGGTGCCGGCGCCGACGTGCAGCGTGACGTAGCCGAAGCCGACCCCGCGCTCGCGCAGCGCCGCCAGCAGCGCCTGGTCGAAATGCAGCCCGGCGGTCGGCGCCGCCACGGCGCCCGGCGTGCGTGCGTAGACCGTCTGGTAACGCTCGCGGTCCTCGGCCGCGTCCGCGCGCGCGATGTAGGGCGGCAGCGGCATGTGCCCGACGCGCTGCAGCAGATCGGCCAGCGGCTCGTCGCCTTCGCCGCGCAACTCGAAGAACTCGCCTTCGCGGCCAAGCACCGTCAGCTCGCTGCCATCATCCAGCACGATGCGGCTGCCGGCACGCGGCTTCTTGCTGACGCGCAGCTGCGCGCGCGCGGTGCGCGGTCCGGTCAGCCGCTCCAGCAGCACCTCGACCGCACCACCCGAGGCCTTGTGGCCGAACAGGCGCGCCGGGAGGACGCGGGTGTCGTTGAACACCAGCAGGTCGCCCGGCCGCAGCAGGCCCGGGAGCTCACGAAACTGGTGGTCGGCCAGGGTGCCGGCGCCGGGATCGAGCAGCAGCAGGCGGCTGGCGCTGCGCTCCGCCAGTGGCGCCTGCGCGATCAGCTCGGGCGGCAATTCGAATTCGAACTCGGACTTTTTCACGGCAGCGCGGCGGCGGCCTTTCAGCGCGGTGAGCCGCCCATTATCGCGCAGTGGGCGTGCGCATTGAGCGGAAGGCCATCGAACCGCAGATGCGCCAGGACATTATGGAGGCTGCCGGATCGAACAATGGCTGCAGCCTTTCGCACCGTTCTGATGCGCGCGGCGAAGTGTGCTGTCAAACGCAAGCGCCGCGTGCTGCGCCTGTCGCGGCGCCGGTCCACGCCTCTCACCCAACCCTCCGCTTTCGGTGATGCCGATCCGCACGCGCCCTTGCGTTGATCGCGGTAGCGAGTTTGCTTGCGCGTCCCGGGTTCCGGGTTCCGGGTTCCGGGGTCCGGGGTCCGGGTTCGGGGTCCGGGTTCGGGGTTCTGGGTTCCGAGTCCCGAGCCCCACGTCCGTTCCGGGAGTCCCGAGTCCCCCCGGGCTCGCATGCTGCCGACTGCGTCGGCTGTTGGGGTTCGCTTCGCTCACCGCCAACCTACGATGCATTCGCACTTCGCGCGCGCCGCGCGCTTCGTTCGCCCCTGCGCCCCCGCGCCCCGGTCCCCGCTAGCCAAGCAGCGTCCGCAGGAACGGGATGGTGACGCGGCGGCGGCTGGCCAGCGAGGCGCGGTCGAGGCGCTCCAGCAAGGCCGCGAGGCTGCCGAGGTCGCGGGCGTGGCGGCGGAACAGCCAGTCGATGACCTCGTCGTCCAGCACGATGCCGCGTGCGGCGGCGCTGCCCCGCAACCAGTCGCGGCGCGCCGCCTCGTCCAGCGGCCGCAGTGCGAGCTGCGTACAAAGGCCAAGCCGCGAGCGCAGGTCCGGCAGCACCAGCGGCAGGCTGGACGGCGGCTCACCGGCGGCGAACAGCAGGGTGACGCCATCGGCACGGCTGCGGTTGTAGAGGTCGAACACCGCGTGTTCGGCCTCGCCATCGCCGGCGATGGCGTCGAGGTCGTCCAGCGCCACCAGCGCACGGCCGCCGGCGCCGCGAATCAGCGGCGCGAGCGGCGCCGGCAGATCGCGCAGCGGCAGGTATTGCGCACCCGGGCCGGCCTGCGCGGCGCGCTGGCAGGTGGCCAGCAGCAGGTGGCTCTTGCCGCTGCCCGGCGGGCCGGCGAGGAACAGCCAGGGCGCCGCCGCCTCGCTCGCCGCCCGCTGGCAGGCGCTCAGCGCCAGGCCGTTGTCGCCGGCGACAAAGTGCTCGAAGCGCTGCCGCGAGGGCCAGCGCAGGCCGAGCGGCAACTGGCCGCGGTCATCGATCGGCAATGTCGCCGCCCCGCTCCGTCTCGGCGCCAGCCGTACTCGGCGGCGGCTCCGCCGGCGGCGCAGGCGTGACCGGCGCATGCGGCGCCGAGGCCACCACCACGCCATCCCCATTGCCGCGGTAGAGCTCGCTGGCGGTGTAGCGCTCGTGGCCGTAGCGCAGCAGCACCATGATCACCGAGGCCGCGGGCAAGGCCAGCAGGATGCCGACGAAACCGAACAGCGCGCCGCCAGCCAGCACCGCGAAGATCACCGCCACCGGGTGCAGGCCGATCTTGCCACCGACCAGCCGTGGTGTCAGCACGTAGCCTTCCATTGCCTGGCCGATGGCGAACACCACCAGCACCAGGCCGATGTGCAGCCAGTCGTGGTACTGCACCAGCGCGGCAATCAGGCTGGCGATCAGGCCGATGATGAAACCAAGGTAGGGCACGAAGCTGACCAGGCCGGCCACCATGCCGATCAGCGGGCCGACGTCGATGCCGACCAGCCAGAGACCGATGCCGTAGATCAGGCCCAGCGCCAGCATCACCAGCAGCTGGCCGCGCACGAAGGCACCGAGCACGGCGTTGGATTCGTGCGCAAGGCGGCTGACGGTGGGCTCCAGCCCGCGCGGCACCAGGCGATGGATGCGCTCCACCAGCGTGTCCCAGTCACGCAGCAGGTAGAAGGCCACCACCGGCACCAGCACGATGTTGACCAGCCAGCCGACCAGCGCCAGCCCGGAGCGCGACACACGCGCCACCACGGCCGCGGCCAGTCCGCCGGCCGAGCCGATGTGCTCCTTCAGCAGCGTGAGCAGGCGGCTGGGATCGAAGGTCTCGGGGTCGAGCTTCAGGTGCTGCTGCAGCCACGGGCCCGCGTCGGTTCGGAACCAGGCGGCGTAGCGCGGCAGCGACTGCACCAGGTGCGTGATCTGGCGCTCGACCAGTGGTACCAGCAGCACCACCGCACCGACCAGCAAGGCGATCATCACCACGAAGACGATGGTCACCGCGAGCGTCCGGCCCATGTGCAGGCGTTCCAGGCGGTCGGCCAACGGATCGCCGAGATAGGCCAGCACCGCCGCCGCGACGAACGGCGCCAGCACCGGGCTCAGCGCCCACAAGGCAAGGCCGATCAGCAGGCACAGCGCCAGCAGCTGCCAGCGCAGCGTCGCAGTCCACTTCATTCGTGTTTCCCTTGGCGCCGCGCTCGGGCGGCAAAACGCAGCACGTAGTCGACGCCGCTGGCCACGGTCAGCACCGCCACCAGCCACATCAGCGGCTGCAGCGCCAGCGCCGGCCTGCCGTGCAAGTCAAAGAGCACGGCCAGAACGCAAACGATCTGCACCAGCGTATTGTATTTGGACAAGCGGCTGGGGCGCACCTCGCGCAGCCCGCGCCAGCGCCGCAGCGCCAGCACGCCGGCAACCAATACCACGTCCCGCGCCAGCACCAGCGCCACCAGCCACCACGGCAGCGCAGCGACCGTGCCGAGGCAGACGTAGGCGGTGACCAGCATCAGCTTGTCGGCCGCCGGGTCGAGCCAGGCCCCCAGCCGCGTCTGCCAGCCAAACTGCCGCGCCAGGAAGCCGTCAAAGGCGTCAGAGACGCCGGCCACGGCCGCCAGAATCAGGGCCAGCTCGTTCTGCCGCGTCATGATTGCCCAGCCGATCGGCACGACCAAGGCAATGCGCGCGACAGTGATGGCGTTGGGTATCTGGCGGAGCATGGCGTGGGGCCGTGGACGTTTTTGGGGTGCGGCGGCAGCCTCTGCCTGTTCATGGTAGCCGCTGGCGTGTGCCTGCGCCGGTTCCGCCGCCACGCGGCAGCGTCTATCATGGCGGCCGTTTCGGCAGGCGCGCGCCATGACCCCGCAGAAAACCCCGCTGGACTACCGCAGCGCCGGCGTCGACATCGATGCCGGCAACGCACTGGTCGAGCGCATCAAGCCGCTGGTCAAGGCGACCCGCCGGCCGGAGGTGATGGGCGGGCTGGGCGGCTTCGGCGCGCTGTTCGACCTCGCCGGCCGCTATCGGGAACCGGTGCTGGTATCGGGCACCGACGGCGTCGGCACCAAGCTGAAGCTTGCGCAGATCGTCGGCAAACACGAGACCATCGGCATCGATCTGGTGGCAATGTGCGTGAACGACATCCTGGTGCAAGGCGCCGAGCCGCTGTTCTTCCTCGACTACTTTGCGACCGGCAAGCTGGATGTCGACACCGCCGCCGCGGTGATCGCCGGCATCGCCGACGGCTGCCGCCAGGCCGGCTGCGCACTGATCGGCGGCGAGACGGCCGAGATGCCGGACATGTACCCCGCCGGTGAATACGATCTCGCCGGCTTCGCCGTTGGCGCGGTGGAAAAGAACGAACTGCTGGACGGGAGCGCGGTGGGCGCGGGCGATGTGCTGCTCGGTATCGCCTCGTCCGGGCCGCATGCCAACGGGTTCTCCCTGATCCGCCGCATCCTGGAGCGCGCCGGCCATCCCCTGGAGCTTGACCTTGGCGGCACCACCCTCGGCGCAGCGCTGATGGCACCAACCACCATTTACGTGGAGGCGATCACCGCGCTTCGCCACGCGGTGGACGTCCACGGGCTGGCCCACATCACTGGCGGTGGTCTGACCGAGAACATCATCCGCGTCGTGCCGGACGGCCTCGGCCTGCATGTCGATGCCGGCGCCTGGTCGTGGCCGCCGGTGTTCGACTGGCTGCAGCGCGAAGGCGCGCTCGCCGCGGCCGAGATGCACCGCACCTTCAACTGCGGCATCGGTTTCGTCGCGATGCTTGATGCCGCCGAGGTCGAGGCGGCCACCGCCTGCCTGGATCGACATGGCCTCGGCGCCTGGGAGATCGGCACAGTGGTGCCGGTCTCGGGCAGCGAGGTGCGCGTGACGATTTCCGGCGGTCCGGGGAGCGAGGCCTAGGTGGCCACCGCACCGACGCCGCCCTTGCCGATTGCCGTGCTGGCTTCCGGCCGCGGCAGCAACCTGCAGGCGCTGCTGACGGCGCGCGAAAGCGGCACGCTGCCGATCGACGTGGTGCTGGTGGCCAGCGACAAGGCCGAGGCGCCGGCACTGCGCATCGCCGAGGCCGCCGGCATCGCCACGCTGGCGCTGGACCCGCGCGGCTTCGCCGAGCGTGCAGCCTACGACCGCGAGCTGTTTGCCCGGCTCGCCGCCGCCGGACCGGAACTGGTCGTGCTGGCGGGTTTCATGCGCATCCTCGATGCCGCCGCCATCGCGCCATGGATCGGCCGCATGATCAACGTCCACCCCTCGCTGCTGCCGAAGTACCGCGGCCTGCACACGCATCGCCGCGCCCTGCGCGCAGGCGATGCGGAACACGGCGCCAGCGTGCATTTCGTGACCGGCGAACTCGATGGCGGCCCATTGATCGCCCAGGCCCGGCTGGCGGTGCTGCCGGACGACGACGAGGCGGCGCTGTCAGCGCGGCTGCTGCCGCTGGAGCACCGCCTGCTTGCCGCGGTGGTGGCCGGGATCGCTGCCGGCAGCCTCAGCCTGGAGGGCGAGCAGGTGCGCTGGAAAGGCGGGGTGCTGGAGTGCCCGCTGGCGCTCGGGGCCGGCGGCACGCTGGTGGCCTCGGCGCCTGCAAGTGCCTGATCCGGAAGCGATGAACGCTCAGTCCCGCGCTCCCATTGTGCTTACCAGCTGCTTGCATTCGCCGCCGAAAGGCCCCAGTCTCGTCGCATGAATGTCACCCGTATTTTCATGGCTGCCGCGGCCTGCGCGCTCGCCGTGTGCGCCTCCGCGCGCACCGCCGCCCAGGCAAACGCACCGCTGTCGCCATTCACCGCCCGCTACGCCGTCAGCAAGGACGGCAAGCGCATCGGCGAGGCCACCCTCAGCCTGCAACGCGCAGGCGATGTCTGGCTCTACCAGACCCGCATCCGCGGCACCAGCGGGCTCGCCTCGCTGCTCAATGTCTCGCTGGACGAAACCTCCGCCTTTCGCTGGCAAGGCGACAGCCCGATGCTGGTCACCTACGACTACGACCTCGACTCGCTGATGCACAGCCGCCAGCGCCATGTGCGCGCCCGCGGCGGCGAGGTGCACGTCCGCGACGGCAAGCACGACTACCGCTATCCGGCCGCCGCCGGCATGGTCGAGCGGCACAGTGCGGTGCTGGCGATCGCCGCCGAACTGCGCCACGGCGCCACCCGCTTCACCCTGCCGGTGGCGACCCGCAAGCGCATCGAGCAGCAGCAGTTCGAAGTGACCGGCCACGACACCGTGCAGGTGCCGGCTGGCCAGTTCGAGGCGACCCGCGTGGTACGCACCGACGACAATCACGGCATCCGCGCCTGGTACGCCAGCACCGGCTGCGCCACGCCGGTCAAGCTTGCCCAGGGCAGCAGCGGCTTGGTACTCAGCCTCTTGACGTGCAGCGAACGACGCTGACGCCCCTCGCCGCCCGCCTCAAATCGGGGAAGGGAAACGGTAAAAGCGCCGCTCCTTTGCGTTCGCGCAGTCGGCTCGGCAGCCGGATCCTCGCAAGTTGGCGGTGAGCGCAGCGAATCCCAACAGCCGACGAAGTCGGCACCGCACCCCGCGACAGAATCGAGAACGCCCGACCGGCAGCCGGATCATCGTAATCACATGGACTCGCCCCCGGCGCATTAGGCATCTGGTGCCAGCGGTGGTGAGATGTCACTTCCACCGAAAATTGCCGGGAGCGAGCCCATGAACAAGGTTACGACGATCGGGATTGATTTGGCCAAACACGTGTT
>DASSBG010000003.1:0-124270 GCA_035699085.1 Rhodanobacteraceae bacterium | reverse complement strand
CAAACACGATGCCGCCGATCCAGATCGCCGCGGTGCCGAAGCCGTCGCCGACCACGGCCAGTGGCGTGGATTTTCCGGAAAACGCGACGACGGCGGCGATCACCACGCCGAGCAGGCTTTCGCCGACGATCAGGCCGGACGCCAGCAGTACGCCCAGTTGCTTGGTCGCGTCGGTATTCGGCTTGCGTTCCGCACGACGGTCGAACCAGGCGCCGACCAACGCACCGACCACCACCATCAGCGTGGTCGAGGTCGGCAGGTAGATGCCCAGGCCGACGGCCAGCGGCGGCAGGCGTACCGACTTGTTGGTGCGGCCGAGGATCTCGTCGAGCACGATGACGGCGACGCCGATTGCCGCGCCGATGCCGATCAGGCTCCAGTCGATGTTGTTCTGGATCACGCCCTGCGCCAGCGCCGAGATCAGTCCGGCCTGCGGTGCCGGCAACGCGCGCGACAGGTCGGCGCCCGGGGTGCCGACGAAACCGTAGGCGTTGTTGAGCAGGTCCAGCACCGGCGGGATCACCAGCGCGCCGGCAATCACGCCGACCACCAGCGCGGCCTGCTGTTTCCACGGCGTGGCGTCGACCAGTTGGCCGGTCTTCAAATCCTGCAGGTTGTTGTTGGCGATCGAGGCGACCGCGAACACGATCGAGGTGATGAACAGCGCGAACGCGACCAGCGCCTTGCCGGCATCGGCCGGCACCAGCGCCTTCACGCCCAGCGCCAGCAGCAGCGCGGCGATGATCACCACCAGGATGCCGACGCCCGACAGCGGGCTGTTGGACGAGCCGATCAGACCGGCCATGTAGCCGCATACGGCCGACACCAGGAAGCTCAGGATCACCACGAACAGCACGCCGCCGACGACCAGCATCACCGCGTGGTCGCCGAGCCCGCTGATCACGCTGAAATGCCACAGCAGCCAGGCGATCGGCACCAGGCAGGCCAGCGTGATCAGGCCGACGATGCCGATCGGCATGTCCTGCTCGGTGCGCGCCAGCGTATGCGCCTGCCCGGCCTTGCGCACGCGCGCGGCGGCCATGGCGCTGGTCAGGCCGGAGACGATCGGCTTGACCAGCTTGGCCAGGGTCCAGATCGCGGCCACGCCGATGGTGCCGGCGCCGACGAAGCGCACGTAGTGGCTCCACGCGCCCTGCGCCACGTCGACCGCGGCGCCGGTCGTTTCCGGATGCAGGAACAGGAAGTGCGGCACCGCCCAACCCCAGCCGATCACCGCGCCGACCAGCATCGCCACACCGACCCACAGGCCGACCAGGTGACCGACCGCGAACAGCGCGAAGGACAGGCTGAAGTCGAAGCCGGTGGCCGGGCCGCGGTCACCGCCGATGCGGAAATAATCCGACACCGCGCCGGCGAACACCCGCGTCTGCACGATGATGTAGAACACCGCGGAGACAATCGAACCGACCACCACCGCGCGCAGCCCGGCGCCGCCGGATTCCACCGACTCGGCGGCCTCCTCGCTGTCGCCCGAGCCAACCTTCAGCACCTCGGCGCAGGCCACGCCCTCGGGGTACGGCAGGTCCGAATCGGTGACCAGCGCGCGGCGCAGCGGGATGGTGTACATCACGCCGAGGATGCCGCCGGTGACGCAGATGCCGAAGGACATCCAGAACGGGAACCCGGTCCACCAACCGATCATGATCAGGCCCGGCAACACGAAGATGATCGCCGACAGCGTGCCGGCGGCCGAGGCCACCGTCTGCACGATGTTGTTTTCCTGCACGGTGGCGTCGCGCATGGCCTTGAGGATGGCCATGGAGATCACCGCCGCCGGAATCGAGGTCGAGAACGTGAGGCCGGCCTTGAGGCCGAAATAGACGTTGGCCGCGGTGAACACCACGGTGATCAGGATGCCGATGACCAGCCCGCGGATGGTCAGTTCGCTGCGCGGCGCGAGGCCGGCGGTTGCTTGGGTGCTCACGCGTGTCTCCCGTCTGACGATAGTCCCCGCCGCCACCGGCGGCTCCCATCGGACCGGCACTGGCCGCCGGCCGCGAATCCTGCGAAAGATACCGCGGATCGCCGTGAAATTCCCGCGTCTGAGGTTTGGATCGCCATCAATGCGGTCGGCCCGGATAGGCGGCGCCGTGGCCTGGCGGCGCGCCGGATCAGCCCGGTTCGTTGTCGGGAGACGTGCGCGCGCGACCGAGGTTCCAGCCCGGCGGGTCACTGGCCGGGAAGCTCTGCTCCAGCTGGTCGTCGATCGCGCGCTCGCGCCGTTCGATTTCCGCGGGCTTCGCCGGCGGGCGCCGGGCCGGTCGCGAATGCAGCTTGCGTTGGCTGTCGCTGGTCATGTTGGCAATCCGCGGCCGGGACCGCCAGTGTGCCGCAAACGGCCGGCCGCCACCTTGACCGCTCGGCAACGCGTTTCCTTCGCCCGCGCCTGCCGCTAAGCTGGCGCGATGGACGATGCAATCATCCTGGCCAACCTGGTCAACGGCGAGCTGCGCCGGCCGGCCGGCGACCGCTGGCTGGACGTCTTCGAGCCGGCCACCGGCACGGTTTTTGCGCGCTGCCCGGCCTCCGGCGCCAGCGATGTCGACGCCGCGATCGCCGCCGCGCGCCGCGCCGCTCCGGACTGGGCCGACATGCCGGCGGCGGAGCGCGCAGGCCATCTCCAGCGGCTCGCCAACGCGGTCGAGGCGCGGCTGGAGTCGCTGGCCAGCGACGAATCGCGCGACAGCGGCAAGCCGCTGGCGCTGGCGCGGCGCGTCGACATCCCGCGCGCGGTGGCCAACCTGCGCTTCTTCGCCGAAGCGATCACGCAGTGGAGCAGCGAGGCCCACGTCGACGCCGGCATGCTGAACTACACGCTGCGCCAGCCGCTGGGCGTGGTCGGCTGCATCAGTCCCTGGAACCTGCCGCTGTACCTGTTCACGTGGAAGATCGCGCCGGCGCTGGCCGCCGGCAACACCGTGGTCGCCAAGCCATCGGAAGTCACGCCCTTCACCGCCTTCCGGCTGGCCGAGCTGGCGATCGAGTGCGGCCTGCCGCCGGGCGTTCTCAACATCGTGCACGGGACCGGGCCGGAGGTCGGTCAGGCAATCGTCGAACACCCGGCCGTGAAGGCCGTGTCGTTCACAGGCTCGACCCGCACCGGTGCGGCGATCGCCGCGGCCACCGCGGCTTCGTTCAAGAAGGTCTCGCTGGAGATGGGCGGCAAGAATCCCGCGATCGTCTTTGCCGACGCCGAGCTGTCGGACGCCAACCTCGACACCATCGTGCGCTCGGGCTTTTCCAACCAGGGCGAGATCTGCCTGTGCGGCTCGCGACTGCTGGTGCAGCGTTCGATCTACGACTCGTTCCGCGCTCGCTACCTCGAGCGCGTACGCGCGCTGAAGGTTGGCGACCCGCTCGACCCCGGCAGCGACCTCGGCGCGCTGGTCTCCAGGCCGCACTTCGACAAGGTCATGGCCTGCATCGCGCGCGCCCGCGACGAGGGCGGCACGGTGCTGGCCGGCGGCGAGGCCGTGGCGCTGGATGGCCGCTGCGCCGGCGGCTGGTTCGTGGCGCCGACCGTGATCGAGGGCCTGCCGCCGGACTGCGCCAGCAACCGCGAGGAGATTTTCGGCCCGGTGGTGACGCTGCTGCCATTCGAGGACGAGGACGAGGACGAGGCCGTGGCCATCGCCAACGCCACCGACTACGGCCTGGCCGCCTCGCTGTGGACGGCGGACCTGGCACGGGCGCACCGGGTTGCCGCGCGGCTGGAATTCGGCATCGTCTGGGTCAACTGCTGGATGCGCCGCGACCTGCGCACGCCGTTCGGCGGCGTCAAGCAGTCCGGCGTCGGCCGCGAGGGCGGCGTCGACGCGCTGCGTTTCTTCACCCAGCCGAAAAACGTCTGCATCGCTTGCGACCGAACCCCACCGTAGGACCCTGCATGCCGGCGGCTGGCACGGGCCGAGATCTTTGCACCGCCGGCCCCTTCACGCTCTCCACAGCAACCCGGAGCTTCGGATGAATTCGCTGAAAGACCTGCTCGCCAACAACCGCCGCTGGGCCGACGCGCTGACCGCGCAGGACCCGACGTTTTTCGAGCAGCTTGCCCGCCAGCAGGCGCCAAGATATCTGTGGATCGGCTGCTCGGATTCGCGCGTGCCGGCAACCCAGATCGTCGACCTGCAGCCGGGCGAGATTTTCGTCCACCGCAACGTCGCCAACGTGGTGGTGCACACCGACCTCAATGCGCTCAGTACCATCCAGTTCGCGGTCGACGTGCTGAAGGTGAAACATGTCCTGGTGGTCGGCCACTACGGCTGCGGCGGCGTCGGCGCGGTGCTCGAGGAGAGCCACCTCGGCCTGATCGACAACTGGCTGCGGCACATCACCGACATCGCCATGAAGCACGCCGACAAGCTTGACCCGGCGCAGGCCTTCGAGCTGCGCCACGCGCACCTGTGCGAACTGAACGCCATCGAGCAGGCGGTCAACGTCTGCCACACCACCGTCGTGCGCGAAGCCTGGGAACGCGGCCAGCCGCTGGCGGTGCACGCATGGATCTACGGCCTGGACGACGGGCGCATCCATGACCTGGGCCTCGACGTGCGCGGCCGCGAGCAGGTGCCGCAGGCCTACGAGGTGGCGCTGGCGCGGCTGGCCGAGCGCTGGCAGGGGAAGGCTTCGGCATGAGCGGAGCGATACGCACCGACAGCGCACCGACGCCGGTCGGTGCCTACCCGCACGCACGGCGCGTGGGCGACTTGCTGTTCCTGTCCGGCGTCGGGCCGCGCACGCCCGGCAGCAACGTCGTGCCGGGCAACGTCCACGATGCCGGCGGCCGATTGGTCGGCCATGACATCGAGGCGCAGTGCCGCCAGGTGTTCGCCAACGTGCGCGCGGTGCTCGAGGCCAGCGGCGCGCGCTGGGAGGACCTGGTCGACGTGACCGTGTTCCTGACCGACATCGAGCACGATTTCGACGCCTACAACCGTCTCTACGCCGAGCACTTCGCCGGCGTCGACGCCTGCCGCACGACGCTCGGCATCAGCGCGCTGCCGACGCAGATCGCCATCGAACTGAAATGCGTGGCCGCCCTGCCCGCTTCCGGCTGAAGCCAGGCAGCCCGCGGACGGCGAGGGCCGGCCAAGGCGGTGGCGCTCAGGCCGTGGCGAGGTCCAGGCAGGTGGCCAGCAGGCTCTGGATCAGTGCCTGCACCGGCACCGCGCGGTCCGGGCGGAACTCGAAGCTGTCCTCATCCATGTAGGTCGCCTGCGCCAGCTCCAGCTGCAGCGCATCGACGCCGCTGTCCGGCTGACCGTAGCGACGGGTGATGTAGCCGCCCTTGAAGCGGCCGTTGACCACGTGGCTGTAGCCCGTCTGCGCTTCCAGAAGCTTGGCCACGCGCCGCTGCAGCCCCGCCGAGCAGCTGGCGCCGTCGGCACTGCCGAGGTTGAGATCGGGCAGCGTGCCCTCGAAGAACATCGGCACCTGCGAGCGGATCGAGTGGCCGTCCCACAGCACCACGTGGCCGTGGCGGGCGCGCAGCCGGTCCAGCTCGGCGGCCAGCGCGGCGTGGTAAGGCTGCCAGAAATATTCGGCGCGCATGCCGACCTCGTCCTCGCTCGGCGTTTCGCCTTCGCTGTAGATCGCCTCGCCGGCGAAGGTCACGGTCGGCACAAGGCCGGTCTCGTTCTTGCCCGGGTACAGCGCGTGGCCGTCGCGCGGCCGGTTGAGGTCGACCACGTAGCGCGACCAGCGCGGCCGCAGAACGCTGGCGCCCAGCTCGCGAGCGCACTCGTACAGGCGGCCCACATGCCAGTCGGTGTCGGGCGAGCGGCGGCCGGCCTCGGTCATGCGCGTGGCGATGCCGTCGGGGATCGCGCTGGAATCGTGCGGCAGGCTGACCAGCAGCGGCGCGCGGCCGCGATGCAAGCTGTAGGTGTCCATGACTGGAACCGGCAAGGGCAATGATGGCGACAGCATAGCAACCGCCGCACCCGCTGCGGCGCCCGCCGCGCTCAGAGGCCGAAGCGCGCCGGCGCGTAGGGTTCCGGCGGCAGGGGCGGGGCGCCGCCGCTGATTTGCGCCGCCACCAGCTCGCCGGTGCCGGCCGACATGCTGATGCCGAGCATGCCGTGGCCGGTGGCCCAGGTGAGGTTGGCGTAGCGCGTGCTGGGGCCGATGATCGGCACCTCGTCGACGCACATCGGCCGCCAGCCCCACCAGCGCTCCTGCAGCTCCGGACCGGCCGACACCTTGAGGTAACGTGCCGCACCGCGCTCGATCGCGGCCAGCCGCACTTCGTTGAGGCCCTCGGCATAGCCGGAAAATTCCATCGTGCTGCCGAGGCGGAAGCCGGAATCCCAGGCCGTCACGCAGATGCTGTCCTCGACCAGCACCAGCGGCACGCCCGGGCAGGCCTGCGGCCGGCTCCACGTCTGCGAATAGCCCTTTCCCGGCTGCAGCGGCACGCGCAGGCCCAGCCCGCGGGCCAGCAGCGGCGTCCAGGCGCCGAGCGCGACGATGGTGTGCCCGGCCGACTGCAAGCCGCCGGCGGTGCGCACGCCGCGGATGCGGCCGCCGCCGGTCTCGAAGCCGAGCACCTCGACGCCTTCCTCGATCCGCCCGCCCATCGCCCGAACCTGGCGCGCCAGCGCCGAGACGAAGCGGTCCGGGCGCAGGCGGCCGTCGTTTGGAAAGAACATGCCGCCGACGACCTCGTCGCGCAGGCAGGGCACCCGTTCGCGCGTCTGCTGCGCGTCGAGCAGTTCCACCTCGATCCCCAGGCGCTGCCACAACGGCAGCTGCCGGCGCTCGTCGGCCTCGGTCCGCGGCTCGCGAAAAAGATGCAGCCCGCCGCTGGCGGCGAACTCGCAGTCAAGCGCGTATTCCTCCACCAGGTGCTCGATCAGCACGCGCGAGCGCATCAGCAGGGCCGCCCGCTCCCGCGCCGCGCGCTCCCAGGCACCGGCGTTGCAGCGGCGGGCGAAGCCGGCCAGCCAGCGAACGCGGTCCAGGTCCAGGCGCGGGTTGACGTACAGCGGCGCATCCTGACGCAGGGCCCAGCGCAATGCCTTGCGCCGGACGCCCGGCCGCGACAGCGGTGCCGCATGGCTGGGCGTGAGGGTTCCGCAATTGCCGTGGGAGCTGCCGCAACCGACGCTGCCGCGCTCCAGCACGCGCACCGGGATGCCGCTGCGCAACAGATACAGCGCGCAGCTGAGGCCGATGACCCCGCCGCCAAGGACCAGCACTTCACCGGGGCTCGAATGCATCCGGCCATTGTACAAGGCGCTCCGGCACCGGCCTTGCCCCCGCTACTGGCATGGTTCCTGCTTGTCTCTGTGGCACATTCAAGGGGACCGATCCCATGGCCACCACCGCTGAACTCTTGCTGGCATTGCGGGCACCAGGCGCCGATTGGCTGGCGACGCTGATCTCGGCGCTGGACGAGTCCGGCCGCGACCCGGGCTTTGACGCCCATCTGCGCGGCATGTTCGCCGAACTGGCCGCCGCCGACAGCATCCCTCCGGCCGTGGTCGCCGCCGCACATCGCCGCTCGGAGGAGTTCAGCCACCGCCTCAGCGCCGAGTTTGCCGACAGCCTGGACCCGCCGCCTGCCGCGGAGCGTCCACGTCTGACGCTCGTGGGCTCCTGAGACCTGCGCACGCCTTGCCAGTCTTCCGCCTGCGGCCTGCATGGCGGAAAGGGCTTTGCTAAGCTCGGCGGCGTCCTTCGCCAGGCTTCCAATGCGCCGACTGCCCTACCGCCTCGCGGCACCGATCATCCTGCTGGCGCTGCTGGCCGGCTGCGCCAGTGCGCCGCCTCTGCCTGACCCCGACGCGGCCAACGGCGTGCTGTTCCGCGCGATCGGCCTGGTCGGCACGCCCTACCAATGGGGTGGCAACACGCCGCAGACCGGCTTCGATTGCAGCGGTCTGGTGCGCTACGTCTACCGGACCAGCGCTGACATCGAGCTGCCACGCACCACCAACGCCATGGCGGACATCGATGCCCCGCGTGTCGAGCGCGACGAGCTGGCAGCTGGCGACCTGGTATTTTTCGAGACCGATGGCGATGGCGTCAGCCACGTCGGCATCTACGTCGGCAACGGCCGTTTCGTGCATGCGCCGAGCACCGGCGGCCGCGTGCGGCTGGACCACCTGTCCAATCCCTACTGGTCGCGACACTTCCTGTTCGGGCTGCGGCCGTTGGACGATTAGAGCCGGGAATGGGGAATGGGGAATGGGAACAGCGCGGGTTTGCCTCCCCAGCGACCGGCCGCGCTGTGTCCGGCGCTGCTCCCTGCTCCTGCGGCGCTCAGCGGGCGCGGGCGCGGCGTCGGCCGCTGGCGGGGGAGAGATCGATCAGCAGCGCGATCACCAGGCCGACGATTGGCCAGAAGCTCCAGTGGCCACCAAACCAGTGCTGCACGGCGCTGTACCAGAGCAACGTGGTCGGCAGGAAGATGAAACCCAGCACCGGCCACAGCGCCACGCTGAAGATGCCGCTGAACCAGCTGCTGAAGAGCCACAGCACGACGATGAGGATGCGCGGCGTCAGCAGCGTGAACAACGCGAACAGGCAAGGCATCAGGCAGCTCCTCTGCGGCGGACGGCGGCGCGGCGACCGTCAACGGCGCGCCGACCGCCAGCATACGTGATCGGACCATCCGCGTCGCGGCCGCGGCAAAGGTTTGAGCACGTGACGTCGCGGCGGTGCCCGTGTCCTTGATCGGCGTGTTGGGGTTCGCCTTCGGCTCACCGCCAACCTGCCGCCGGGCTTCGTCGGGTCACGTGTCGGCGATCCTGGTCCCGGATCTCGAATCCGGGTTCAAGAGCGCTTCACGGGCGCCCCCGGCGGCGGGTCGGCGCGGCCGCGGGGATCGCGACGGCTGCTGCCGCGGCCGCTCTCGGCTGCCTTGCGTTCGGCCACCCGCTGCGCGCGCACCTCCTGGGTGCCGCCGGTGCGGTAGGCCGGGCCGCTGTCGATGGTGCGCTCGCTCTGGCGTTCCGCCGACGGGTCCATCGCGTCGAGCTCGGCGACATCTTCCAGGCCGCGATGCGGCCGTGCGTCGCCCGTGCCGCTGCGGCCGCCGATGCCGCCATCGGTCGCGGGCCTGTCGCGGTCGCGGCCGCCGGGCCCGCGCGCTTGGCGGCTGCGGGAATCGCCATCATGCGCTGCGCTGCCATGAGATCGGCCGGCATGCGCTGCACCGTCGCGGCCGCGCCGAGGGTGGTCACGGTCGCTGTCCTCCACCGGGCTGCGCTCACGCGACGGGCCGGTTTGCAGGTCCCCGTCGCGGGGCCGGTGCCGCCGGGAGTCGCTGCCGCGCGCCGCTGCCTGTGGCGAATCCGGCGACGGCGGCACCCGCACGCCATTGACCGAATCGTAACCGCCGTCGTCGCCGGTGAAACCGTAGCGTTCGACTGCGTCATCGGGGCTCAGCGCCCGCTCCGGCGTCTGCGGCGGTGGCGCACCGAGGCCCCCATCCGGCAGCCCGGCGCGCTCCGGATGCTTCTCCCGGCGCGCTGCCTCGGCCGTCTCGTGACTGATGCCGCCGTGGCTTTGCGGGCTGCGGTAGGCCTTGCTGCCCTTGCCGCCCTTGTCGCTGGAATGGTGCGTGTGGCTGTGATGTTGGCTGGCCATGGTGGCCTCCGCTGTTGAACACGGCGCCACCGTACGACCCGTCCACCATGCGCGCGCTGAATGAGCACGATCGGGGACCGGGGACCGGAAAAGCGGCGCATCGCGGCTGCGCAGCAGGGTGCGTTGGCGGCTGTCACGATGGGCCGCTTGCCAACCGGGAGCGAAGACAGGCACCGGAACAGCGGTGAGTCGTGCCTCACAGCACGCCCTGTCGCGGCTGTCCCGCGACAGGGTGCAACAGCGTTTGCGCGAAGCTGGTCAGATCCGGGCTGATCGAGAGCGCGTAAACCTGCTCTTCCCGGTCCCCGGTCCCCGGTCCCTGGTCCCCGGTCCCCGGTCCCCGATCGCGGTCCCGGCTCCTCAGCCCCGCAGCAACTCGTTGATGCTGGTCTTTGCCCGCGTGCCCGCGTCGACGCGCTTGACGATGATCGCGGCGTACAGGCTGTGGCTACCGTCGGCGGCCGGCAAGCTGCCCGCCACCACCACGCTGCCGGCCGGCACCCGTCCGTAACTGGTGGTGCCGCTGGCGCGGTCGTGGATGCGCGTCGACTGGCCGAGGAACACGCCCATGCCGACCACGCTGCCCTGCTCCACCACCACGCCCTCGACCACCTCGGAACGCGCGCCGATGAAGCAGTCGTCCTCGATGATGGTCGGCGCCGCCTGCAGCGGCTCCAGCACGCCGCCGATGCCGACGCCGCCGGACAGGTGCACGCGCGCGCCAATCTGCGCGCAGGAGCCGACGGTGGCCCAGGTGTCCACCATGCTGCCCTCGCCGATGTACGCGCCAATGTTGATGTAGCTGGGCATCAGCACCACGCCGCGGCCGATGTGCGCGCCGCGGCGCACCAGCGCGCCCGGCACCACCCGCGCGCCCAGCGCGTCGAACGTCGCGTCGTCCGCGCCCTCGAAGCGCAACGGCACCTTGTCCCAGGCCGCCATCGCGCCGCCGTCCATCACGCGGTTTTCATTCAGGCGGAAGTGGAGCAGCACGGCCTTCTTCAGCCACTCGTTGACACACCAGCCGCCGTCGCCATCGGGCTCGGCGACCCGCGCCTCACCGGCCTGCAGTTGCTCCAGCGCCTGGTCCACCGCGGCGCGCAGCTGCGGTTCGGCAGCGTCCGGCGTAATGCCCGTGCGCCGTTCCCAGGCGGCATTGATGAGGGCTTCGGCTTCAGTGTCCACGTGGCGGGTCTCCGCTGGGCGGCCCCAGCCGCCGGATCAGCGCCTGGTGCAGTTGCTCGCGCTGCGCCGGCGACAGCGGCTGGCCGCCGTCGTCGGTGAGCAGGAAGAAATCCTCGACGCGTTCGCCGAAGGTCGCGATGCGCGCATCGTATACGCGCACGCCGCTGTCGCGAAATGCCTGCGCGACGGCCGCGAGCAAACCGGGGCGGTCGGTGCATACCAGCGCCAGTTGGGTCCGGCCCGCCTCGACGTCGTCCGCGAACTCGGCCCGTGGCTGCATCTGGAAGTGGCGCAACTGCCGCGGCAGGCCGCGGCGCACCGGCTGGCTGCGGTAAGGCACCCGCGCCAGCGCCGCGCGCAGCGCCCGCGCCAGTTCCTCCGCCCGCGCGGGCGCGGCCGGCTGCTGGCTGTCGCTCTCCAGCAGCAGGAAGGTGTCGAGCGCAAACCCCGTACGCGAGCTGAGGATGCGCGCCTCGACCACCGAGAAGCGCAGCTTGTCGAGCGCCGCCGTGATGGCCGCGAACAGGCCGCGGCGGTCCTCGGCGCAGACGAACAATTCGGTGGTGCCGCGCACCGACAGCGGATGCACCGCGACCAGTGGCAGCGCGCCGTGGCGGGCGATGGCGCGGGTTTGCCAGGCGATCTGCTCCGGCCGGTGGCGGAGGAAGCTGGCGTCCGGGAAATCGGCCCAGACGGCGGCCACGCGATCAGCATCGAAGCCTTCGGCCAGCAGCAGCTTCAGTGCCCGCTCACGGCACTCGCGCACCCGCGTGTCGGCGCGCAGCGGCAGCGCCGGGTCGCCCCGCAGCGCGTAGCGCGCGGCGACGTAGAGGTCGGCCAGCAGGCGATCCTTCCAGGCGTTCCACAGCCGCGGACTGGTACCGCGGATGTCGGCCACCGTCAACAGGTAGAGGTGGTCGAGCCGCTCCCAGTCGCCGACCTTGCGTGCAAAGGCCTGCACCACGTCCGGGTCGGTGATGTCCTGGCGTTGCGCGGTGGTGCTCATCAGCAGGTGGTTGCGCACCAGCCAGGCCACCAGCTCGGCATCGGCCGCCACCAGCCCGAGGCGTGCGCAAAATGCCCGCGCGTCGCCCTCGCCCAGCGCCGAGTGATCGCCGCCACGGCCCTTGGCGATGTCGTGGAACAGCGCCGCCAGCAGCACCAGTTCGGGCTTGTCGATGCCACTCCACACCTCGCAGCCGAGGGGAAACTCGCGGCGCGCATCCGGATCGGCGAAGCGCGCCACGTTGCGCAACACGCGCACGGTGTGCTCATCCACGGTGTAGACGTGGAAGAGGTCGTACTGCATGCGCCCGACCACCCGCGCGAATGGCGGCAGGATCGCCGCCAGCACGCCGTGGCGGTTCATGCGCCAGAGCGCTTCGGCAGCCGGCGCGCCGCGCTGCAGCAGCGCCAGGAAGGCTGCCAGCACATCGGCGTCGTCGGCCAGCGCGGGTCCATGCGAGGCCAGCGCGTGCTGGATGCGGCGCATGGTCTCGGCGCTGAAACCGATCAGCTCCGGGTGGTCGATCCGCAGCACGAAGCCCTCGACCAGCGCCGCCGGGCGGCGCATGAACAGGTCCTCGTCACGGGTATCCAGGCGGCGGCCGCGGCGGACGAAATCCGCGCCCAGCGATTGCGCCGGCGCGTCCGCCTCCAACAGCTCGTCGAAACGCTCGACCAGTTGCACGCCCAGCCGCTCGACCACGGTGGCGGCGCGGTAGTAGCCCTGCATGAACTGCTCGACGCCGAGCAGCGGCTCCTTGCCGCCGCCGGCAACAGGATCCGGATTCTGGTCGCGGAAGCCGAGCCGCGCGGCCAGCGCGCGCTGGTAGTCGAACAGCAGCCGCTCCTCCGGCCGCCCGGCCTCCAGGTGCAGGGCGTAGCGGTAGCGCTGCAGCGTCGCCTCGGCCTCGCCCAGCGATTCGCGCTCGGCGGCATCGAGCAGGCCTTCGGCGACCAGCCCGCCGAAGCCATCGGCATGGGCGACGCGGCGGCCCAGCCAGCGCAGCAGGTCGAGCGTGCGCAGGCCACCGGGGCTCTCCTTGAGGTTGGGCTCGAGGTTGTGGGCCGTGTCGTCGAAGCGCGCGTGGCGCGCCGCCTGCTCCTCGCGCTTGGCAGCCAGGTAGTCGGCCGGCGGCCACATGGCGGGCGCATCAACCAGCGCGCGCAGCGCATCGGCGAGCGCCGGATCGCCGGCCAGCCGGCGCGCGTCCAGCAGGGTGGTGAAAACACCGACATCCGCGGCCGCCAACGCGCGGCAGTCGTTGATCGTGCGCACCGCCTGCCCCGGCCGCAGGCCGATGTCCCACAGGCAGCCGACGAAAGCCTCGAGTGCCCGCGCCCGTTCCTCGGTCGGCGGCTGGCGCACCAGCAGCAGCAAGTCGATGTCCGAGTGCGGGAACAGCAGCCCCCGGCCGTAGCCACCGACCGCGAACAGCGCGGCGTCCTCCAGCTCGCCGAGGATGGCGCGCCGCACGTGGGTCAGCAGGGCATCAACCCGCGCCGACCGCTGGCGTACCAGCGAGGCGGCCGGCGCCCCGGCATCGAGCGCGGCGGCCAGCGCGCGGTCGACGTCGCCCAGCCACTGGCGCAGCGCCTGGCGCGCCTCGGCCGAGACGCCCGCCAGCGGCACCGCCTCGGGCAGCGCCCGCGGCGGTGCAAGCACGCTGGAGTCTGCGTTGGGTTGGCTCATGCAGCCGGCGAACTCGGATCGGGTGGCCTCGGCACGCTACACCATCGCGGCAGCACCGGGACAGCGGCTGCAGGCAAGCCTCAGGCGGCGTCCGGCCAGGGCGTCAGGATTTCGAAGCCGTCGTCGGTCACCACCAGCGTGTGCTCCCACTGCGCCGACAACGAGTGGTCCTTGGTCACCACCGTCCAGCCGTCCGGCAACTGGCGGGTACCGCGCTTGCCGGCGTTGACCATCGGCTCGACAGTGAAGGTCATGCCCTTGGCCAGCTTCATGCCGGTGCCCGGCTGGCCGTAGTGCAGTATCTGCGGCTCGTCGTGGTAGATGGTGCCGATGCCGTGGCCGCAGTACTCGCGCACCACCGAAAAACCGGCCGCCTCGGCGTGCTGCTGCACCGCATGCCCGATGTCGCCCAGCGTCGCGCCCGGGCGCACCGCGCGGATGCCGGCCATCATGGCCTCGTAGGTGACATCCACCAGCCGCTTCGCCAGCACCGAAGGCGTGCCGACGCAGAACATGCGGCTGGTGTCGCCGTGCCAGCCGTCCTTGATCACGGTGATGTCGCAGTTGACGATGTCGCCGTCCTTGAGCACCTTGCCCGGCGAGGGAATACCGTGGCAGATCACGTGGTTGACGGAGGTGCACAAGGTCTTGGGAAAGCCGTGGTAGCCGACGTTGGCAGGGATCGCCTTCTGCACGTTGACGACATGATCATGCGCGATGCGGTCAAGTTCCTCGGTGGTCACGCCCGGCTTGATGTGCTCCTTCAGGATCGCCAGGGCCTCGGCGGCCAGGCGGCCGGCGACGCGCATTTTCTCGATGTCCTCGGGACTCTTGATGGTCACGGCCATGGGCGTGGATTCCGGCGGTGCGGGCTTGTCGCGCACGGGCGACAGGCCTATAATTGATCGGCTTGGCTGTACCGACGCACGCAAGCGCGTCCGCAGCCTTGGCGAAAACGGGCATTGTAACCGCGCCGCGGCACGATGCCCAAATCAATCCACACACGCATCGACACCACATTCGGGGTGCCTGCTCGCCGTGCGGTCAACAGCGCACGGGCGGCGGGTCGAATGCGGGGATGCGTGGAGGCCCAACCCCAGGAGAAAACCATGCCCCAAGTCACCATGCGCCAGATGCTGGAAGCCGGCGTCCATTTCGGCCACCAGACCCGCTACTGGAACCCGCGCATGGCGCCGTACATTTTCGGCGCCCGCGGCAAGATCCACATCATCAACCTCGAGTCGACGTTGCCGCTGTTCGGCGACGCCATGAACTACCTGTCCGGCATCGCGCAGAAGCGCGGCACCATCCTGTTCGTCGGCACCAAGCGCGCTGCGCGCGACGTGGTGCGCGAGGAAGCCGAGCGCTGCGGCATGCCGTCGGTGGCCGCCCGCTGGCTGGGTGGCATGCTGACCAACTTCCGCACCGTCAAGCAGTCGGTGGCGCGCCTGAAGGAACTCGAGGCGATGGAAACCGACGGCAGCTTCGACAAGCTGGTCAAGCACGAAGTGCTGGCGCTGCGCCGCGAGCGCGACAAGCTGGAGAAGTCGCTGGGCGGCATCAAGAACATGAACAAGCTGCCGGACGCGCTGTTCGTGATCGACATCGGCCACGAGAACATCGCCGTGCAGGAAGCCCACAAGCTGGGCATCCCGGTGGTCGCGGTGGTCGACACCAACTACGACCCGACGCTGGTCGAGTACGCCATCCCCGGCAACGACGACGCGATCCGTGCCGTGCAGCTCTACGTGCGCGCCGCCGCCGACGCGGTGCTCGAGGGCAAGGCGGCCGCGCCGGCCGCGGCCCAGGGCGACGGCAACGAGTTCGTCGAGCTGGACGCCGAGGGCAACCCGGTGGCCCGCGTCGACGAGCCGCGCAAGAAGGCGCCGGCGCGCCGCGCGCCGGCCAAGAAGGCCGCGCCGGCCAAGGCCGCCAAGCCGGCAGCCGAAGCCAAGGACGATGCAAAGAGCGAGCCGAAGGCTGGCGCCACAGCCGCGGACAAGCCTGCCGAAGCCAAGGCTGATGCCACCAAGGCCGCCGACAAGGCCGCCGAAGCCAAGCCCGAGCCGGCCGCCGACCAGGCCTCCAGCGAGTCCTGAGCGGCTCGCGGCACCCCGCAGGGCCCGGCGCGCCGACACGTCGCCGCCGGGCCACCACGAACCACGCGCGTCGCATTGCCGGCGCGCCCAGATAGTCACGAGGAATACCCATGCAGATCACCGCACAGAACGTCAAGGAGCTGCGCGAGCGCTCGGGCGTCGGCATGATGGAATGCAAGAAAGCCCTGGTCGAGAACAACGGCGACCTTGACGCCGCCATGGAATGGCTGCGCAAGCAGGGCCTGGCCAAGGCCGACAAGAAGGCCGGCCGCATCGCCGCCGAGGGCCGCATCAGCGTCGCCGAGGCCGCCGGCAAGGCGGTGATGGTCGAGGTCAACTGCGAGACCGATTTCGTCGCCAAGGACGCACAGTTCACCGCGTTCGGCGATGCCGTGGCCGAGGTCGCGCTGAACAGCGGCGCCGCCGACATCGAGGCCCTGAAGGCTGCCGCCTATCCGGACGGCGGCAGCGTCGAGGACACGGCCAAGGGCCTGATCGCCAAGCTGGGCGAAAACATCCAGGTACGCCGCATGGCGCGCGTGGCCAACGACGGCGTCATCGCCAGCTACATCCACGGCGGGCGTATCGGCGTGCTGGTTGCGCTGAAGGGCGGTTCGGAGGAACTGGCCAAGGGCATCGCCATGCACGTGGCGGCGATGAACCCCGCCTACATCTCGCCCGAGCACGTCCCGGCCGACGTCATCGCCAAGGAGAAGGAAATCGCGATGGCGCAGATGTCCGACAAGGACAAACAGAAACCCGCCGAGATCCAGGAAAAGATGATCAGCGGCAAGCTGCGCAAGATCCTCTCCGAGCTGACCCTGACGGGCCAGGCCTACGTGCTGGACACCAACTCCAGCGTGGGCGAAATGGTCGACCGCGACGGCGCCGAGATCGTTGCCGTCGAGCGCCTTGCCGTTGGCGAAGGCATCGAGAAGAAGACCGAGGACTTCGCCGCCGAAGTCATGAAGCAGGCCGGGCTGAGCTGAGTCGCCGGGCGCCCGCTGTAGCCGAAAAGGCCGCGCATTGCGCGGCCTTTTCTTTGGCTGGCTCGGGATTCGGGATTCGGGATTCGGGATTCGGGATTCGGGATTCGGGATTCGGATTCGGATTCGGGATTCGGATTCGGGCCTCGGGACCCGGGACCCGGGACCGAAAGCGTCCGGCGCTGATGGGCATGGACATTCCCGCTTGCTGCGCCACCGCCGCTCACCGCTCACCGCCGGTCACCGCGCCGCCGCTTCCGCTACAATGCGCCCGTTTGACTGCCCGCCGCCGGAGTCTCCGATGACCGCCGCACCGAAGTACAAGCGCATCTTGCTGAAACTGTCGGGCGAAGCGCTGATGGGCGACGAGGACTACGGCATCGACCCGAAGATCATCCAGCGCCTGGCGCGCGAGATCCTCGAGGTGCGTGCCGCCGGCATCGAGGTCGGCGTGGTGATCGGTGGCGGCAACATCTTCCGCGGCGCAGGCCTGGCCGCCGAGGGCATGGACCGGGTCACCGGCGACCACATGGGCATGCTCGCCACGGTGATAAATGCGCTGGCGATGCAGGACGCGCTGGAGAAACTCGGCGGCTTCGCGCGCGTGATGAGCGCCATCCAGATCCACGACGTGGCGGAGGACTTCATCCGCCGCC
This sequence comes from Rhodanobacteraceae bacterium, assembly GCA_035699085.1. GTDB lineage: Bacteria > Pseudomonadota > Gammaproteobacteria > Xanthomonadales > Rhodanobacteraceae > DASSBG01. Next base: position 107,034 of record DASSBG010000003.1, on the reverse strand, counting down.
GCGCCATCCGCCACCTGGAGAAAGGCCGCGTGGTGCTGTTCGCCGCCGGCACCGGCAACCCCTACTTCACCACCGACTCGGCCGCCGCCCTGCGCGCCGCCGAGATCGGTGCCGAGCTGCTGCTGAAAGCGACCAAGGTCGACGGCGTCTACTCCGCCGACCCCGCCACCGATGCCAGCGCCAGGCGCTTCGAGCAGATCAGCTACGACGACGTCATCCGCGACAACCTCAAGGTGATGGACACCAGCGCGATCGCCCTCTGCCGCGACCACGACATCCCGCTGCGGATCTACAACATGGGCGAACCGGGCAACCTGATGCGCATCATGCAGGGCGAATCCGTCGGCACCCTGGTCGTCGCCCGTTGAGTGGCGCCGGCATGAGCAACGACTGCTCCGCGCTGACCGCACTGTCGCCGCTGGACGGCCGCTACGCCGCCAAGGTGGCCGCGCTGCGGCCGATCTTCAGCGAATTCGGCCTGATGCATCGGCGCGTGCGGGTCGAGATCGCCTGGCTGCTGGCGCTGGCGGCCGAACCGGGCCTGGCGGAGCTGCCGCCGTTCGACGCCGGCGCCACCAGCAGCCTGCGCGCCATCGCCGACGATTTCTCGCCCGCCGATGGCGAACACATCAAGGCCATCGAGGCGACCACCAACCACGACGTCAAGGCCATTGAGTACTTCATCAAGGAGCGCATCGGCGACGATCCGGCGCTGGCGCAGGCGCGCGAGTTCGTGCATTTCGCCTGCACCAGCGAGGACATCAACAACCTCGCCTACGCGCTGATGCTGCGCGACGCGCGCCAGCAGGTGCTGCTGCCGCGGCTGGACCGCGTGATCGGCAGCTTGCGCGAATTGGCCCATGCGCACGCCGAGCTGCCGATGCTTTCGCGCACCCACGGCCAGACGGCTTCGCCGACCACGCTGGGCAAGGAAATGGCCAACGTCGTCGCGCGTCTCCAGCGCCAGCGCCTGCAATTGGCGGCGGTCGAGATACCCGGCAAGATCAATGGCGCCGTCGGCAACTTCAATGCCCACGTCGCCGCCTGCCCCGACGTCGACTGGCGCGCGCTGTCGCGCCGTTTCGTCGAGTCGCTGGGCTTGCAGTGGAACGAGTACACCACGCAGATCGAGCCGCACGATGGCATCGCCGAATACTGTGACGCACTGCGCCGCGGCAACGCTGTCCTGATCGACCTGGCACGCGACATCTGGGGCTACGTTTCGCTGGGCTATTTTCGCCAGGCGCTGAAGCAGGGCGAGGTCGGCTCGTCGACCATGCCGCACAAGGTCAACCCGATCGACTTCGAGAACGCCGAAGGCAACCTCGGCGTGGCAAATGCACTCCTTTGCCACTTCGCCGAGAAGCTGCCGATCAGCCGCTGGCAGCGCGACCTCAGCGACTCCACGGTGCTCCGCGGCCTCGGCGTCGCCTTCGGCCACACGCTGGTGGCGCTGGATTCGCTGGACAAGGGCCTCGGCAAGCTGCAGGTCAACCCGCCGCGCCTTGCCGCCGACCTCGACGGCAGCTGGGAAGTGCTGGCCGAAGCGGTGCAAACGGTCATGCGCCGCCACGGCCTGCCCAATCCTTACGAACAGCTGAAGGCGCTGACCCGCGGCCAGGGCATCACGCAAGACTCCATGCGCGAGTTCATCCAGACGCTCGATCTTCCGGCCAAGGACAAGGCTCGGTTGCTGGCCCTGACGCCGGCCACCTACACCGGCCTTGCGGGCTCGCTCGCCCGCGAAATCTGAGGAGCCGGGATTCGGTCGCGGAGATTGTCGATTGGCAGGCGGGCCGGGCGTTCGGCGTTGCCGGCGATACGGCAGCGCACCGGGCGACGCGTTGTCCTGCCGGCACACGCACCGGCCAAGCGGCATGGGTACAGTAGTCCCGGACCCCGCGTCGCGAATCACTGATCGCGGCGCATCGCTACAATGGCCGGATGCCCCGAACCAGCCGCCAGGTGCAGTCCCCCGATGAAGTGCACGGCAGCGTGCGGCAGCTGCTCGGCATGCCGCCGGGGCGGTTCCTGCGCGAGTACTGGCAGAAGCGACCGTTGCTGGTGCGCGGTGCGTTTCCGGATTTCCAGCCGCCGCTGCAGCCGGAGGATCTTGCCGGTTTGTCCTGCGAGGAGACGGCGCTCTCGCGACTTGTCGTCCATGAGCCGCGCGCGGATCGATGGTCGCTGCGCCACGGGCCGTTCGACGACGCGACCTTCGCCGCCCTGGCCGACCGCGACTGGACGCTGCTGGTGCAGGACGTGGACAAGTGGGACACCGACGTTGCCGCCCTGCTCGACCGCTTCGACTTCCTGCCGTCGTGGCGCATCGACGACGTGATGGTCAGTTATGCCACCGACGGCGGCGGCGTAGGCGCGCATGTCGACCAGTACGACGTGTTCCTGCTGCAGGGTCCGGGCCGGCGCCGCTGGTCGGTCAGCGACGACCCGGCGGCACCGCCGGGCTTCCGCGAAGACAGCGACCTCAGACTGTTGCGGCAGTTCAAGCCGACGCACGCCTGGACACTGGGGCCGGGCGACATGCTGTACCTGCCACCCGGCGTGCCGCACGAGGGCGTCGCCGTCGGCGAGTGCATGACGTTCTCGATCGGCATGCGCGCGCCGGCGGTTGGCGAGCTGCTTCCGGACTTCGCCGACGAAGTCGCCGAGGCGCTGCCCGAGGCGCGCCGCTACGCCGATCCAGACCTGGCGCCGGCAGCGCGCGCCGGCGAGATCGACGCGCAGGCGCTGGCGCGGGTGGCCGAGGCGCTGGGGCCGGCCGCGTCGCTGATGGACGACGACGCGCGCGGCGACTGGTTCGGCCGCTACATCACCCGCTACCGCAGCGCGCAGGCGCCGGCGCCGCCCGACCGGGCCACCCGCGCAACCACGCTGTCGGCCGCACTGGCCGGTGGCGTGCCGCTGCTGCGCCACCCCTGGACGCGCATGGCGTGGCGGCGCGGCCGCCGTGGCACCACGTTGTTCGTCTGCGGAGAGGCCCACCCGTGCAGCACGGCGCTTGCACGGCGGCTGTGCGCCGAGCGCGGGCTGGCATTCGCTGCGCCGCCCACTGAGGCGGAGCTGTCGCTGCTGCTGACGCTGGTCAACGGCGGGCATCTGGTTCTGCAACGACGGAGTCGCCGATGAGTGAGCCAACGGGCGAAGCGCGCTTCCACGTCGAGCGCGCGGACTGGGACATGGACCGCGCGGCCTTGCGCAGCGTGCGCGACATCGTTTTCGTACGTGAGCAGAACGTGCCGGTCGAGCTGGAATGGGACGCGCTGGATCCGGATTGTGACCACGTGCTGGCCGTCGACGAAGCCGGCCGCGCCATCGGTACCGGCCGGCTGACGCCGGAGCGCAAGATAGGCCGCATGGCCGTGCTGGCCGACTGGCGCGGAAAGGGTGTCGGCAGCGCCATGCTGCGCAGCCTGATCGAACGCGCGCGCGAACGCGGCTGGGGCGAGGTCGAACTGCACGCCCAGGTCGATGCGATTCCGTTCTACCTGCGCCATGGCTTCGAGGCCTTTGGCGACGAGTTCGCCGAGGCGGACATCCGCCACCGCGCGATGCGCATTGCACTGGATCCCCTGCAGGCACCACCGTCGCAGCGCGGGGCGAGCCATCCACGGCCGGCGCCGGCACCGCTGGCGACCACGCGGCGCGAGGAGGTGTGCGAGGCGATGCTGCGGCTGCTCGGCGACGCGCGGCATGCGCTGTCGGTCTGGGCGCCGGCACTGGATCCCGGCGTACTGGACGAGCCGCGCGTGTTCGAGGCGCTGCGCCGACTGGCCGGCAGCGGCCGCGGCGCGGCGTTGCGCTTCGTGCTGCAGGACCCGACCGCGGTGCTGCGCGCCGGGCACCGGCTGATCCCGCTGGCGCAGCGCCTGCCCAGTGCGATCGAACTGCGCGTGCCGGTGGAGAAGGATGATGTCGGCTGGCCTTCGGCGCTGGCGCTCAACGATGTCGGTGGCTACCTGCTGCGGCCACTGGCCGGCCGCTGGGACGGCCACGGCTCCACCTGCGCACCGCCCGAGCACGCCGCCCTGCAGCAGTGGTTCGACGAGGCGTGGGAGCGCGCCGAGCCCGCCACGGAGCTGCGCCGCCTCAGCCTGTAGGGGCGGGTTCTCGATCTCGACCGGCCGGACGGATGCCGGCAGTCCAATGGGCGGGTTGAAGCCGCCGCGCGAGTCCCGGCAAGCCATTGGCGGGTTGAACCCCGCCGTGCCGGACGAGCCGACATGCGATGCGGCCGCGGCAACGCTTCGGCTCGGCTGCGGCGCGGAGCATGCTGCCGACTTCGTCGGCTGTTGGGGTTCGCTTCGCTCACCGCCAACCTGCAGTGCATCCGGCCTTCGACAAGCGCTGCGCTCTTCGCCTGCTCCCTGATCCCTGGTCCCCGGTCCCCAGCCAGACACGCAGCCAAATCCAGCCGCCGCGGCAAAAGCCGAGGCAGCGCTCCTGCCCTCGCCGCCGCCGCTCCGGCTATAATCACCGATTGCATCCGGCAGGGCAGCGCCCGCGTTGCCGGCGAGTCGTTTGCGCGCTTGCAACAGCCTGAATTTCCGTCGTTTTCCGGTGGTGACGTGGGTACCGACCTGATACAGCAATTCTTGCAGTCCTCCCAGCTCAGTGGCGGCAGCGCCACCTACGTCGAGCAGTTGTACGAAGCCTGGCTGAATGATCCCGAGTCGGTGTCGACGGAATGGCGGCGCTACTTCGAAGGCGTCGGCGCGCCCGGCGACCGTCCGCACGCGCCGGTGATCGAGCGGATTGCGCAGGCACAGAAGAACGGCCACGCGCAGCGCGACGTGCTGCCCTTCGACGACGTCCACGCCCGCAAGCAGGCCGGCGTGCTGCGCCTGCTCACCGCCTACCGTTCGCGGGGCCACCTGGCGGCGAAGCTCGATCCGCTGGGCATGGCACCCAAGCGCCCGGCGCCGGACCTGCAGCTCGGCTTCCATGGCCTCGACGAGGGCGACCTCGACACCGTGTTCGACACCGGCACCTACGCCGCCGGCGAACGCATGAAGCTGCGCGATCTTCTGGGCCGCCTGCAGGCCACCTACACCTCCACCATCGGCGCGGAATTCATGCACATCAGTGACGCCGACGTGCGCCACTGGGTGTACCAGCGGCTGGAGCGCGCCGGTGGCGACGCCGGCCTCAGCGTGGAGGAGAAGCAGCGCGCCCTGCAGCAGCTGACCGCCGGCGAAGGCCTGGAGCGCTACCTGCACACCAAATACGTCGGCCAGAAGCGCTTCTCGCTGGAAGGCGCCGAAAGCCTCATCGTGATGCTCGACGACATCGTCCGCCGCGGCGGCGCCAATGAAGTGCGCGAGCTGGTGATGGGCATGGCCCACCGCGGCCGCCTCAACGTGCTGGTGAACATCCTCGGCAAGCCGCCGCTGCAGCTGTTCGACGAGTTCGAGGGCAAGTTCGAGCACGCCGACGACCCGGACCACAGTGGCGACGTGAAGTACCACATGGGCTTCTCTGCCGACGTCAAGACACCCGGCGGCAACCGCGTGCACCTGGCGCTGGCCTTCAACCCCTCGCACCTGGAGATCGTCGACCCGGTGGCGCTGGGTTCGGTGCGTGCGCGGCAGACGCGCCACCACGATTCGGACCGCGACCGCGTGTTGCCGGTGCTGATGCATGGCGACGCCTCGTTTGCCGGCCAGGGCGTGGTGATGGAGCTGCTGAACATGTCGCAGGCGCGCGGCTTTGCGGTCGGCGGCACCATCCACATCGTCATCAACAACCAGATCGGCTTCACCACCTCCAACCCGCAGGATGCCCGCTCGACGGCCTACTGCACCGATGTCGCCAAGATGATTGCCGCGCCGGTGCTGCACGTGAATGGCGACGACCCGGAGGCCGTGCTGCTGTGTGCGCGGCTCGCCTTCGACTTCCGCCGCACCTTCAAGCGCGACGTGGTGATTGACCTGGTCTGCTACCGCCGGCACGGCCACAACGAGGCGGACGAGCCCTCGGCCACGCAGCCGCTGATGTACCAGACCATCAAGGCGCTGCCAACCACCCGCGCGCTCTACGCCAGACGACTGGAGGAGGCCGGCGTGATCGGCGCCGGCGACGCCGACGCGATGGCCGACACCTACCGCCAGCACCTCGACGAAGGGGCGCCGGTGGCCGAGCTGGACGACGGCGCTGCCGCGGCGGCCAACAGCATCGATTGGCGCCGCTATCTTGCCGGCAAGCTGGACCAGGAGGTCGAGACCGGCGTACCGCGCAAGCGTCTCGACGCGCTGGCACCGATCCTCCTGACACCGCCCGAGGATTTCAAGCTGCAGGCGCGGGTGCGCAAGATCTACGAGGCGCGCCGCCAGATGGCTGCGGGTGAGCAGCCGCTGGACTGGGGCTACGCCGAGAACATGGCCTACGCCACCATCATCGAGGATGGCCACGGCCTGCGCCTGGTTGGCCAGGACACCGGCCGCGGCACCTTTTTCCATCGCCACGCGGTGCTGCACGACCAACAGACCGGCCGCACCGACATACCGCTTGCGCACGTGCGCGACGACGTGCCGGTGGCAGTGATCGACTCGCTGCTCAGCGAGGAGGCGGTGATGGCCTTCGAGTACGGCTACGCCACCGCGGACCCGCAATCGCTGGTGCTGTGGGAGGCGCAGTTCGGCGACTTCGCCAACGGCGCGCAGGTCGTCATCGACCAGTTCATCAGCTCCGGCGAGGCCAAGTGGGGCCGCCTGTGCGGCATCGTGCTGCTGCTGCCGCACGGCTACGAGGGCCAGGGCCCGGAGCACTCCTCGGCGCGGCTGGAGCGCTACCTGCAGCTGTGCGCGCTGCACAACATGCAGGTTTGCGTGCCGACCACGCCGGCACAAATGTTCCACATGCTGCGACGGCAGATGCTGCGCGACTGCCGCAAGCCGCTGATCGTGATGACGCCGAAGTCGCTGCTGCGCCACAAGCTGGCGGTGTCGTCGCTGGAGGACCTGAGCGACGGCCATTTCCACCGCGTGATCCCGGATCAACGCCTGAAGCCCGGCAGCAAGCAGGTCAAGCGCGTGGTGCTCTGCGCCGGCAAGGTGTACTACGATCTGTTCGAGCAGGCGGAGAAGGACAAGCTGAAGAACGTCGCCATCGTGCGCGTCGAGCAGCTTTATCCGTTCCCCCGTGATGAGGTCTCGGCCGCGCTGGCCCGCTGGCCGGCCGCCACCGAGGTGGTCTGGTGCCAGGAGGAGCCGATGAACCAGGGCGCGTGGTTCCAGATCCGCCACCACCTGCAAGGCAGCATCGGGCAGAAGCACACGCTGGCCTATGCCGGCCGCAAGGCCTCGCCCTCGCCCGCCGCCGGCCACCACAACACCCACATCGCCGAGCAGGCGGCACTGGTCGAACGCGCGCTGGCGCAGCCGGTTGCCGACGACCATTCCATCGACTGACAGCCCCGCGGCTTGCACACACCACGGCCCCCGACGATAAGCCCAGCAAGGACAACCCATGGCCATCGAACTGAAAGTCCCCGTACTGCCCGAATCGGTCAGCGACGCAACCATCGCCGACTGGCACAAGAAGGCCGGCGACACGGTCAGCCGCGACGAGAACCTGGTGGACCTGGAAACCGACAAGGTGGTGCTGGAAGTGCCGTCTCCTGTCGACGGCGTGCTCAAGGAGATCAAGTTCCAGACCGGCGATACCGTCACCGGCGAGCAGGTGCTGGCGCTGATCGAGGAAGGCGCCGCGGCTGAGAAGCCGGCACCAGAAGCCGCGCCAAAGACAGCCGAGCAGGCAAAGCCGGCTGACGCTTCGAAAGAAGCCGCGGGACCCGGGACCCGGGACCCGGGACCCGGCAAAGCCGGCGCTGCCGAGGATTTGTCGCCCGCGGGGCGCCGCGTCGCTGCCGAGGAAAACATCGACACCTCGAAGATCGAGGGCACCGGCCGCGGCGGCCGCATCACCAAGGAAGATCTGGTGAAGCAACAACGCTCACTACAGTCTGCCGCCACTGCGGGTCCCGGGTCCCGGGTCCCGGGTCCCGGCGCAGCGCGCACCGAGGAGCGCGTGCCCATGACCCGCATCCGCGCGCGCATCGCCGAGCGCCTGATGCAGTCCAAGAACTCCATCGCCATGCTCACCTCCTTCAACGAGGTGAACCTTGCCGAGGTGAAGAAGATGCGCGCCGCCTTCGGCGAGCAGTTCAAGCGCGAGCACGAGGTCAAGCTTGGCTACATGAGCTTCTTCGTCAAGGCCGCATGCGAGGCGCTGAAGCGCCACCCGGTGGTCAACGCCTCGGTCGACGGCAACGACATCATCTACCACGGCTACCAGGACATCTCGATCGCGGTGTCCACCGACAAGGGGCTGGTGACGCCCGTGCTGCGCGACGCGCAGGACATGAGCTTCGCCGAGATCGAGGCGGCCATTGACGACTACGCCCGTCGCGCGCGTTCCGGCAAGTTGACCCTGGACGACCTGCAGGGCGGCACCTTCACCATCACCAACGGCGGCACCTTCGGCTCGTTGCTGTCGACGCCGATCGTCAACCCGCCGCAGAGCGCCATCCTCGGCATGCACACCATCAAGGAGCGCGCCATCGTCGAGAACGGCCAGGTCATCGCGGCGCCGATGATGTACATCGCCATCAGCTACGACCACCGCATCATCGACGGCAAGGAGGCCGTGCTGTTCCTGGTCGACCTGAAGGAGCAGCTCGAGGATCCGCATCGAATGTTGCTCGGCCTGTAGGCCGAGCAACATCGGGAATGGGGAATGGGGAACAGGGAATGGTCAAAAGCCGCCCGCCCCCGCTTTTCCGATTCCCCATTCTCCATTCCCCATTCCCGTGTGAGCGAATGAAATGAGTGAGCAAACCTACGACGTCATCGTCATCGGCGGCGGTCCCGCCGGCTACGTGGCCGCGATCCGCGCCGCGCAGCTCGGCCTGAAGACCGCCTGCATCGACGCCTTCGAGGGCAAGGACGGCAAGCAGGCACTCGGCGGCACCTGCCTCAACATCGGCTGCATTCCGTCCAAGGCGCTGCTCGACTCGTCGCGCCAGTTCTGGAACCTCACGCAGCACTTCGACGTGCACGGCATCAGCGCGAAGGACCCGGCCATTGACGTCACGACGATGGTTGGCCGCAAGGACAAGATCGTCAAGCAGTTCACCGGCGGCGTCGCGCTGCTGTTCAAGTCCAACAAGGTCACGCCCTACTTCGGCAGCGGCAAGCTGCTGAAGGGCAACACCGTCGAGGTCACGGGCCACGACGGCAAGAAGCAGTCGCTGCAGGCGGCCAACGTCATCCTGGCCTCGGGTTCGGTACCGATCGAGCTGCCGTTCGCCAAGTTCGACGGCAAGCACATCGTCGACAATGCCGGCGCACTGGATTTCGACGCCGTGCCCAAGCGCCTCGGCGTGATCGGCGCCGGCGTCATCGGCCTGGAACTCGGCAGCGTCTGGAAGCGCCTGGGCAGCGAGGTCACGATCATCGAGGCGCTGCCCGATTTCCTCGGTGCCGCCGACAAGGACATCGCCAAGCTCGCCGCGCGCGAGTTCAAGAAGCAGGGGCTGGACATCCGCCTCGGCGCCAAGGTCAGCAAGGCCGAGGTCAAGAAGAACGCGGTCACGCTGACATACAGCGACAAGGACGGCGAGCAGAAGCTGACGGTGGACAAGCTTCTGGTTGCGGTTGGCCGCCGCGCGTACACCGAGGGGCTGCTCGGCGACGGCACCGGCGTCAAGAGCGATGACCGCGGCCGCATCGAGGTGGACGAGCACTGCTGGACCGGCGTCAACGGCGTCTGGGCCATCGGCGACTGCGTGCGCGGGCCGATGCTGGCGCACAAGGGCTCGGAGGAAGGCGTGATGGTCGCCGAGCTGATCGCCGGCAAGGCCGGCCACGTCGACTACGACGTCATTCCCTGGGTGATCTACACCGAGCCCGAGATCGCATGGGCGGGCAAGACCGAGCAGCAGTGCAAGGACGAGGGCATCCCGACCAAGACCGGCAGCTTCCCGTTCGCCGCCGTCGGCCGCGCCGTGGCCATGAACGAGGCGGTCGGCCAGGTGAAGTTCGTCGCCCACGCCGAGACCGACCGCATCCTCGGCGTGCACATGGTCGGCCCGGCCGTCTCCGAGCTGATTGCCGAGGCGGTGGTGGCGATGGAGTTCAAGGGCTCGTCCGAGGACCTGGCGCGCATCGTCCACGCCCACCCGACGCTGTCCGAAGCGGTGCACGAGGCCGCCCTGTCGGTCGACAAGCGCGCCATCCACAAGGCCAATTGAGGCGGTGAGCGGCGAGCGGTGAGCGGTCGCGCGCTCTGCCGGTCCCCGGTCCCCGGTCCCTGGTCCCTGGTCCCTGGTCCCCAACCTCGGAGTTGAGCATGACTGACAGCGACAGCTTCCGCGCCTTCCGGATCCATGGTGGCGAGGGCGGCCACCGGGCCAGCATCGAGTCGATGCGGGCCGAAGAACTGTCCCCCGGCGAAATTCTCATCAAGGCGGCCTGGTCGGGCGTCAACTACAAGGACGCGCTGGCCGGTACCGGCAAGGGCCGCATCCTGCGCCGCTTCCCGCTGAATGGCGGCATTGACGTTGCCGGTTACGTGGCCGAATCGAGCGATCCGGCATTCAAGGAAGGCGACGCGGTGCTCGCCACCGGCAGCGGCCTCAGCGAGACCCGCGACGGCGGCTATGCCGAGTACGCGCGGCTGGAATCGAAATCGGCGATCGCCCTGCCGGCCGGCCTCGACCTGCGCGAGGCGATGGCCATCGGCACCGCCGGCTTCACCGCGGCGCTGTCGCTGTACCGCATGCTGCAGAACGACCAGCGGCCGGAGATGGGCCCGATCGTGGTCACCGGTGCCAGCGGCGGCGTCGGCATGCTGGCCCTGGACATCTTCACCGGTGCCGGCTTCGAGATGCACGCCATCAGCGGCAAGCTGGAGCACTTCGACCTGCTGATGGAACTGGGCGCGCGACAGTGCATTTCCCGTCACGACCTGTACTGGGGCCAGCGGCCGCTGGAAACCGCCCGCTGGGCCGGCGCCGTGGACACCGCCGGCAGCGAGATGCTGGCCGGCTTGACGCGCGTCATCTCGCCCTACGGCAACATCGCCTGCTGCGGCCTGGCTGCCGGCGCGGACCTGGCGACCACGGTGATGCCGCTGATCATCCGCGGCGTGAGCCTGCTCGGCATTGCCTCGGCCGGCACCGCGCGGCCGATCCGCGAGGCGGTCTGGGCGCACCTGGCCAGCGACTGGAAGCCGCGCCACCTCGAACGCATCGTCACCGGCGAAGTCACGCTGGACCAGCTGCCCGGCGTCTTCGACGGCATGCTCGCAGGCAAGTCGCAGGGCCGCACGCTGGTGCGGCTGTAGAACCGGCGCGGCCTGGCGGCAGGGCCACAGCGTGCGCCGCGGGACCCGGCAGGTTCGCGGACCGCACCAACGCTTGTGGCAAAAACGCCCGCGCGCCTACAATGTCGCGGACATTACTCGGGGACACCAACCGCCATGGCACGCATTCTCATTGTCGACGATTCGCCGTCGCAGCTGATCGGCCTCAAGCGCATCGTTGAGAAGCTGGGCCACGAGGTACTGGCCGCCGAAGACGGTGCAGCCGGCGTCGAGGTGGCCAAGGCCGAGATTCCCGACCTGATCCTGATGGATGTGGTGATGCCCAACCTGAACGGCTTCCAGGCCACCCGCACCATCAGCCGCAACGAAACCACCGCGCATATTCCGATCATCCTGGTCACCACCAAGGACCAGGAAACCGACCGTGTCTGGGGCATCCGCCAGGGTGCCAGGGCGTACATCACCAAGCCGGTGGACGAAGACGAGCTGACCGCGCGGTTGGGCGAGTTGCTCGGGTAGACCGGTTTCCAAGCCCGCCGCACATCGCTTGCCTCGGTGGGTGAGGCCCGATCGGGGGCCGCAGACGGTGTTTCGCGCGACGGCGCATTGAAACCGGCCCAGGGCAGATCGGTGCATGCCGCTGCGGGTTGAACCCCGCCCTACGCCGTCTTCCATTCGGCGCGCGCGTTGAAGCCGGGGAACGCTTCGCGAAAGGCCTCGAAGGCGGCCTTGTCGGCGTCGCTGGTTGCCGTGGGCAGGGCCACTTCCAGCATCACCAGCTGATCGCCCGGTGGCTTGCCCGGGAGACCACGCCCCTTCAGGCGCAGGGTGCGACCATGCTGCGAACTGGCCGGGATGTTCATCTGCACCTCACCGCCCAGCGTCGGCACTGCCACCTTTGCGCCAAGCGCCGCTTCCCACGGCGCCAACGGCAGCACGAGGTGCACGTCACGGCCTTCCAGCCGGAATGGCGGCTGCGCCTGCACGTCGACCTCCAGCAGCAGGTCGCCGGCCGGGCCACCGCCGATGCCAGCCTCGCCCTGACCCGCCAGCCGGATGCTTTTGCCGGATTCGATGCCCGCCGGGATCGACACATCCAGCGTGCGCTCGCCACGCACCGCGTCCTGCAGTGCCACCCGCGTGCGGCCACCCGCGTAGGCCGTTGCCAGGCTGATGCCGATGCGCGCGTGGACATCGCGGCCGCGGCGCTGGGCATGTCCGCGCCGGCTCGCGGCAGCGCGGGCCCCGAACAGGGTCTCGAAGAAATCGCTGAAGACCGCGTCGTCGGCCGGCTGGCCGCGGCCGCTGCCGAAATCGAATTCCTGCGACCAGTCCGGCGGTGGCCGGAAGGCGTCGCCGCCGCGGTAGCCTCCGGCGCGCACCTGGTCGTAGGCGCGCCGTTTTTCGGTGTCCTTGAGGACTTCATAGGCCTCGTTGACGGACTTGAACTTGTCCTCGGCACCGGCCTCCTTGCTGACGTCCGGGTGGTATTTGCGCGCCAGCTTGCGGTAGGCCGACTTGATGGCCGCCGCATCAGCCTCCGGCTTCACGCCGAGGATATCGTAGTAGTCCTTGAACTCCATGAAAGCCTGTTCCCGTGGCAAGATTCGCGGCGCCGGCTGGCCCGCCCGTCGGGCAGGCCCGGCGCTGGCGCTTGCGGCGAGGCGGCCGCCTGGCGAGCAAGCGGCCCGCGGCGGCAGTGTCCCGCCGCGGGCCCATCATGCCATGATCGCGCGATCAGGAATCGATGGCGATGCGGCGCGGCGTCGACTCCGGCTTCTTCGGAATCGAGATCTCCAGCACGCCGTGGCTGCCGCGGGCGCTGATGCCATCGGCATCGGCGGTGTCCGGCAAGGCAAAGCGGCGGTGGAAGACGCCATGCGAGCGCTCGACGCGGGTGAACTTGCCCTCGTTTGACTTGCTCTCGCTGGAGCGCTCGCCCTTGATGGACAGGATGCCCTTGTCCATGTGCACCTCGATGTCCTTGGGATCCACGCCGGGAATGTCGGCGAAGATGACGAAGCGGCCATCCTCTTCCTTGATGTCCACGCGCGGCGCCCACTGGCTGGTGACCACGTTGGACTGGTCGCTGTCGTCGGCGCCGAAGAAGCGTTCGAAGGCGTGCTTGAAGTCGCTCGGCACGTCGCTGCCGGAAAACCACGGCTGGTAGCGGGTAACGTTCATTGCTGTCTCCTGGTGTGGGGCGCGGTCCGCAGGGGCCGCATGGCCGGAAAGATAGGTACGGCCGCTGCTGTTTCAAGGCACGGCCCCGCCCTGCCGGGGGCGATTCCGCGGGGCACCCGGAGGCGCCTGGCCGCGGCCTGCAGACGGTGCCGGCAGGCTCCGCGCAGGTCGCCCGCAGCAGCTTGCCGGTCCCCGGCGCCTATGCTCCAATGGCCCGGACTTCACAGCGGTGAACGATGATGACGATTCAGCGGCCGTGGCTGGAGCATTACCCCGAGGGCGTGCCCGCGACCATCGACCCGGACAGCTACGGCTCGCTGGTCGATGTGGTCGAGGAAGCCTTCGAGCGCTTCCGCCATCGCCCCGCCTACAGCAACTTTGGCCGTACCCTTGCTTACGGCGACATCGACCGCCTCAGCGCGCAATTCGCCGCCTACCTCGGCTCCGAGCTGGGGCTGGCCAAGGGCGAGCGGATATCCATCATGCTGCCCAACGTCTTGCAGTACCCGGTCGCGCTGCTCGGGTCGCTGCGCGCCGGCCTCACCGTGGTCAATACCAACCCGATGTATACCGCCCGCGAGCTGAGGCATCAGCTTGAGGATTCGGGGGCCGTGGCCATCGTGGTGCTGGACAACTTCGCCCACACCGCCGCAGAGTCCCTGGCCGGCACCGCGGTCAGGCACGTCGTCACCACCGGCATCGGGGACCTGCTGGGCTTTCCCAGGGGTGCGCTGATGAACTTTGCCGTCAAGCACCTCAAGAAGATGGTGCCGGACTACCACATCGACGGCGCCGTGCGCTTCAACGACGCGCTGGAACGTGGCGCGCGGCAGCGCCCGCCGCAGGTGCAGATCGGCCGCGACGACATAGCCTTCCTGCAGTACACCGGCGGCACCACCGGCATCGCCAAGGGCGCCATGCTGACCCACCGCAACATGATCGCCAACATGCTGCAGGCCGATGCCTGGCTGGGCGACCTGGGCAAGCCCGGCGAGGAAGTGGTCATCACCGCGCTGCCGCTGTACCACATCTTTTCGCTGACCGCCAACGGGCTGGTGTTCATGCGCCTGGGCGGCCTCAACTGGCTGATCACCAACCCGCGGGACATGCCGGGCTTCGTCAAGTCGCTGCGCAAGGTTCGCTTTACCGCGCTGACCGGCGTGAACACGCTGTTCAACGGCCTGCTGCACACGCCGGGCTTCGACGCGCTGGATTTTTCCGCGCTGCACCTCACGCTGGGTGGAGGCATGGCGGTGCAGCGCACGGTCGCCGACCGCTGGAAGCAGGTTACCGGCTGCACGCTTGCCGAAGCCTATGGCCTGACCGAGGCCGCCCCGGCCGTCTGCATAAACCCGCTGGACCTGGAGGCCTACAACGGCTCGATCGGCCTGCCCGTGCCGTCGACCGACGTGGCCATCCGCGACGACGAGGGCCGCAACCTGCCGATCGGCGAGACCGGCGAGCTTTGCGTGCGCGGCCCGCAGGTGATGAAGGGCTATTGGCAGCGGCCGCGCGAGACCGCGGCCGTGCTGGCAGACGGCTGGCTGCGCACCGGCGACATCGCGCGCATGGACGCCAGGGGCTACGTCTACATCGTCGACCGCAAGAAGGACATGATCCTGGTATCCGGCTTCAACGTGTTCCCCAACGAGGTCGAGGATGTGGCCGCCGGGCATCCGGGCGTGCTCGAGGTGGCGGCGGTGGGCGTGCCCGACGAGCACTCGGGCGAGGTGGTCAAGCTGTTCGTGGTGCGCAAGGACCCGACGCTCACCGCCGACGCGCTGCGCCACTATCTGCACGACAAGTTGGCCGGCTACAAGCGGCCGCGGCACATCGAGTTCCGCGACGAGCTGCCCAAGAGCAATGTCGGCAAGATCCTGCGCCGCGCCCTGCGCGACAGCGAGCCGGCACCGGCGGCCAGCGCGGTCGATCATGCCCAGGGTTGACCTCCAGGCGCTGCCGCGGCGGCGCGGTTCTTCGTACCCGCCGCGACACGATGCAGCGTGCGCAGCGCGCGAGCGACGGCAGCTGGGCGAAGCTGGCCAGCTGGCGGACTTCGGGGTGAACCTGCTCCACCTGCCACCCGGCACCTGATCCAGCCAGCGCCACTGGCACAGCGAAGAGGACGAATTCGTCTGGGTGCTGAGCGGCGAGGTGGTTCTGGTCGAGGACGACGGCGAGACGGTCCTGCGTGCGGGCGAATGCGCTGCCTTCCCGAAGGGACGTGCCAACGGGCACCAGTTGATCAATCTGTCCGGCGCGCCTGCACAATGCCTGGAGGTCGGATCACGCAGTCCCGGCGACATCTGCCGCTATTCCGACATCGACATGGTCATCGATGCGCGCGACGACATCTATCGCCGTCGCGACGGCACGCCGTTGCAAGACGGAGTTCGATCCAGCGGGGAATCGCGCCGCATGAGCGGCAGGTTGAACGTGTTGCCGGCAACGCCGCCTTGTGCGGCGCCAGGAACTCAGGCGTGCTCCTCGTCCCAGGGCTCGAGCGTGTCGGCATAACCGCCGAGCAGGTTCCACAGCGGCACTTCCTTGTCTTCGGGGATGCGGCTGTAACTGAAGGCGATGTAGTCGTTGGTGACGCGGGCCACGTGGGCCTCAAGGTGGATGTTCAACGTGTCGCCGACCAGCATGTCCAATGTGACGCGGTCGCCCACGCCGCCGTGCCAGCCGTTTGGCCTGCACACGCGCACGCCGGTGGCGGAGATGTCGGCAAGCTGGCACGACCAGGCTTCGTGGCCGTGGCTCATGAACGCGGCCGAGTCGATGCGCATGCGGGCGTGACGCATTTTGTCGGTGCTGGAAACGTTGCTCGCGGTCATCGCCGCCTCCCAATGTCTCAGGACGGCCGCGTGCGCGGATGCACGCGGCATGTCACGATGCAATGCAGGTATCGTGCCACGGCGGGGACCGCACCACCACTGGCCCCTCGCCCGGGCGGCACGGCGTCCCGCGGGCGTCCCGCATTCTGAATCATGCATTGTGCCGTGCTGGACTTGTCTGCGCAAAGGCTATAATCTTCGCCCATACGGGTGGGACAGGAACGGCGGAAGCCGTATCGGCGACGGCCGCAATGCCACGGCCCCGCAAACGCATGCATGGGGACGCGCGTCTGCCTTTCGCGCCATGCAGCAACCACCGCATTGAAGTTCACGTTGTCTCGACTGGCGCGGCCGGCGCGGCCGGATCGCTGTTGCCGCAGGCCGGCCACTGCATGACTTTTACCCGAGGCCCCTGGCGGCCGCACAAGGTTGCATGACCGCATGACCGATCCAGCGCAGGCCGATTCAGCGCAAGCGGTTTTTGCGCGCGTGCCGCAACAGCAGGAAATGCCGCTGGCCCTGGTACTCGGCCAGCCAATCCTGCAGATGCCGCAGGACCTGTACATCCCGCCGGACGCGCTGGAAGTGATTCTCGACGCGTTCGAGGGCCCACTCGACTTGCTGCTGTACCTGATCCGCCGGCAGAACCTGGACATCCTGGACATCCCCATTGCCGAGATCACCCGGCAATACATGCACTACATCGAGATGATGCGCGAGCTGCGCCTGGAGCTGGCGGCGGAATACCTGGTCATGGCCGCGATCCTGGCCGAGATCAAGTCGCGCCTGTTGCTGCCTCGGCTGCCGGTCGAGGACGGCGAGGAGAACGACCCGCGCGCCGACCTGGTGCGGCGCCTGCAGGAGTACGAGCGCTTCAAGAAGGCCGCGGCCGACATCGACGTGCTGCCGCGCCTGGAGCGCGATTTCGCGCTGGCGCATGCGCACGTCGAGATGGCCAGCGTGGTGCGCGAGCCGCCGTCGGTGGAGATGCGCGAACTGCTGCTGGCGCTGAAGGAGGTCCTGCACCGCGCGGATCTGTTCGGCAACCACGCGGTGCGGCGCGAGACTTTGTCGGTGCGGCAGCGCATGGGCGAGGTGCTGTCCCGGCTTGGTGACGGGCAGTTCCATGCCTTCGAGTCGCTGTTCACCGTCAGCGAGGGCCGGCTCGGTGTGGTGGTGAGTTTTCTCGCCATTCTCGAGCTTGCCAAGGAACACCTGGTCGAGATCGTGCAGGAGCAAGCCCTGGCACCGATCTATCTGAAAGCCGGCGCGACCTGAGACGCGCCCCCGACGCCCCCGCGGCGTGCCTTGTCCCGACGCCAATGCAAACAGACGAACTGAAACCGATCATCGAGGCTGCCCTGCTGGCGGCATCCCACCCCTTGTCGCGCGACCGCCTGGCCGGCCTGTTCGCGGAGGGCGAGGCGCCCAGCGCGTCCGACATCGCCGCCGTCATCGATCAGCTGCGCGAGGACAGCGCAGGGCGCGGCATCGAACTGGTCGAGGTCGCTTCCGGCTACCGCTACCAGGTGCGTCAGGACGTGCACGCGTGGATCAGCCGCCTGTGGGCCGAGCGCCCGGCGCGCTATTCGCGGGCGCTGCTGGAGACGCTGGCACTGATTGCCTACCGCCAGCCGATCACCCGCGGCGAGATCGAGCAGGTGCGCGGCGTGGTGGTGTCCACCGGCATCATCCGCACGCTGGAGGAGCGCGAATGGATCCGCGTGGTCGGCTACCGCGACGTACCGGGCAAGCCGGCACTCTACGGCACCACGCGCCAGTTCCTCGACTATTTCCAGCTCACCTCGCTGGACCAGTTGCCGCCGCTGGCGGAGGTGCGCGACATGGAGGCCTTCGAACCGCAGCTTGATTTTGACGGCGGTGCGGATCCAGCGACACAGCCGGCGCTCGAAGTGGACGACGATGCCGAGCCCGGGCAACAGCTGCCCGGCGCCGATGACAATGCGTCCGGCGGCGCCGGCGAAGCGACCAGCGGTGATGCCGCCCACGGCGAGCCGGTCGACGCAACCGATTCGGCAAACGACGACCCGGATGAAGCCGCCACCCGCGCCGATGCCGGGACCAGCAACACCCGCGGCGATGACTCCGCCGCAGAGGCAGGGCAAGGCGGCGACGTCAGGCCGGACGAGACGCAGGATGACAACCAAGCCATGAGTGAGCAGGCCCCGAACCGCAGCAATCAGGCGACGCGCGCATGAGCACCAACCGCACGCTTCTGACCCTCAACCGCGACAGCCGCACGGCGGCTGGCAAGGCGCTGGAAGAGCGCCTGCACAAGGTGCTTGCCAACGGCGGCCTCGGCTCCCGGCGCATGCTGGAGCAGCGCATCCAGGCCGGCGAGGTACGCATCAACGGCAGCGTCGCCGAGATCGGCAGCAGCGTACGCGCCGGCGACCGCATCGAGATCGACGAGCGCCAATTCGTGGTGGCCAGCGACAGTCGCGGCGATGCCGAAGTGCTGGTTTACCACAAGCCCGAAGGCGTGATCACCAGCCGCGACGATCCCGAAGGCCGGCCCACGATCTTCGAGCAGCTGCCGCGCATCAAGGGCGCCCGCTGGGTCGCCGTCGGCCGCCTCGATATCAACACCACCGGGCTGCTGCTGCTGACCACCGACGGCGAGCTGGCCAATGCGCTGATGCACCCGCGCAACAGCATCGAGCGCGAATACCTTTGCCGGGTGCACGGCGAGGTCCCGGACACCGTGATCGAGCAGCTGCGCGCAGGCGTCGAGCTGGAAGACGGCCCGGCGCATTTCGACGAGATCACCGTCATCAGCCGCGGCGCCAGCCACAGCTGGTTCAAGGTGGTGCTGCACGAGGGCCGCAACCGCGAAGTGCGACGGATGTGGGATTCGCAGGGTTGCCTGGTCAGCCGACTGAAGCGCGTTCGCTATGGCAACGTGGAGCTGCCGCGGCCACTGAAAGCCGGCCAGTCGGAAATTCTCGATGCTGCAGCGGTGGACGCGCTGCGCACCCTGGCAGGCCTGGGCGAGCCATCGCCCACCCTGACCCTGAAACAGGTGCTGCACCAGCGGCGCGCCAGCCGCGGCACCACCGAGATCCAGCCCGCACCAAGCAGCGCACCCGGCGCCTGGACCGGCGCGCGCCACGACGAGGCCCGCGAGCTGACGGCGTGGGATCGCGTGCGGCCCGAGTCCACCGGCCGGCGCGGCAAGCCCGCCGGACGCCGGGGCAAACCGGGGCGCGAGGTCAATGGCAACCGGCTGACGCCGGAACGTCCGGCCAAACGCAAGAATTCGCGCCGCGTGGCGCCGGGTCAGGAACTGCCCTCGGTACGCAGCTGGTTTGCCGGCGAGGAGCGCCCGGGCGGCGGCAACCGTGGACCGCGCAGCGCGGCACCGGGCCGTGGCAACCAGGCCGGCAAGGGCCGCAAGGGCGGCCCGCCGCGGCGTGGCGGGCGGCCTGGCGCACCGGGCAACCCGCAGTCGCGCGGCCCGCGTAAACCCTGACGGAAAAGGGGACGGAGGCAATTAGGCGCGCCTAATTGCCTCCGTCCCCTTTTCTCCTTTCTTAACCGTCCAGGCTGATCGCGCGACGGTCGCTCTGGCGGCGGCGCCGGTCCTTGTCGCGGTAGCTGCCCTGGCAGCCATCGCGCCGCACCATCACGCAATCGAGGTAGTTGCTGGCCTCGACCAGCGCGCCGCGGATCGCCTTGCCGGTCGGCGTGTTGTTCTCGTGCGCCAGCTGGCCGCCGAACCCACCACGATACAGGCCAACGTTTACGCCATTGCCGGAGCTGCGGCCCTCGACGGTGCGCTGGTAAGCCACCTCGCCGGTCTCCGCGTCCACCACCTGAAGGTCAATGGCGATGTAGGCTTCGCTGTGCTTGCCGCCAAGGTGGATGCCGCGGAAGCTGAAGCCGCCGCCGGTGTTGGATGAGTTCTCCTGAAACGCCGTCACAAGGCCGCTGACGATGTACTGCGCGCCGGTGAGGTTGCCGGTGCGCGGGCCGCTGCCACGACGCACACGACCGGAGTTGGCCAGGTCCTGCTCGCGCAGCACCGCGTCCAGCTTGTGCCGGTCCACCATGCGAAAATCGCCGGTCGCCGCAAGTTCGTTGGAGAGCATGGTGGACAGCTCGTGCGCCACCTCGCTGTTCCACCAGTGTGCGTTGACGTCATTCTTGAATTCCGCCACCGCCATCACCGGGCGGTTGTCGACGCGCGCACGTGCATGGCTGTGCTGGCGTGCAGGTGCCGCCGACGATGCCAGCAGCGTGCTCAGCGCCGCCAGTGGGATCAACCATTTGTTCATTACCCTTCCCTCCAGAAGTGAATACCGCGGCCCGAAGATACACTAAACACCAGCCACCGGCGCACGTCCGCTTTGTGCCGTCGGCACCGTCCACGCCCAGGGAGCCAACCGATGCCAGCCGCCGCCAAACCCGTCCGCATCCTGCACAATCCGCGTTGCAGCAAGTCGCGCGAAACGCTCGCGCTGTTGCACCAGCACGGGGTCGAGCCGGAGGTAGTCAACTACCTCGATCAGCCGCCAAGCGCCGACGAGCTGGAGGGCATCCTGCAGCGCCTGGAGCTGCAGCCACGCGAGCTCATGCGCCGCAACGAGGTGGCCTACACGGAACTCGGCCTGGACGACCCTTCGCTGTCACGGCAAGCGTTGATCCAGGCCATGACCGAGCACCCCATCCTCATCCAGCGCCCCATCGTGCTGGCCAACGGCAAGGCCGCCATCGGCCGTCCGCCGGAGGCGGTGCTGGCGATTCTCGGCGACGCGTGAGACGCGAGTGGTCGCTCGCCGATCCGGCAGCGACGCAGGACCGAGCTGCGCGTGTTGGGGTTCGCTTCGCTCACCGCCAACCTACAGCCGCGCCGCTTTTCCGGTCCCGGGTCCCGGATCCCTGGTCCCGCGACTCATGAGCGGTCGCTCGCCGATCCGGCAGCGGCGCGGGACGGAGCTGCGCATGTTGGGGTTCGCTTCGCTCACCGCCAACCTACAGCCCCGCCGCTTTTCGGGTCCCGGGTCCCGGGTCCCGGGTCCCGGGTCCTGGTCCCGGGTCCCTGGTCCCTGGTCCCTGGTCCCTGGTCCCTGGTCCCTGGTCCCGGGTCCCTGGTCCCTGGTCCCTGGTCCCTGGTCCCCGGTCCCCTGCCCAAGTCTCGCCGCTACTCCCCCAGCTCGAAGGCGTCCGCATCCATCCACGCCGGGAACTCGCGCCGGTGCGCCAGCAGCGCCTCGCGCTCCAGCCGCACCGTTACCACCTGTTCCTGCGGGCCGAGGTCGACCAGCCGTGCGCCCAGCGGGTCGAGCGCTGCACTGTCGCCGGCGTAGGGATGGCCGTTGCCATCGACGCCGACGCGGTTGACACCCACGCAGTAGCTGAGGTTTTCAATCGCGCGCGCGCGCAGCAGGGTCCGCCAGGCTTCGCGCCGCGGGCGCGGCCAGTTGGCAACGAACAGCACCAGGTCGTAGTCCATGCCACCGTCGGCGGCTTCCAGGCGGCGGTTGCGGACCCACACCGGGAAGCGCAGGTCGTAGCAGACCAGCGGCAGGATGCGCCAACCCCGCCACTCCACCAGCAGCCGCGCGCTGCCCGCCGCGTAGCGCTGGTGTTCGTTGGCGTAGCGGAACAAGTGGCGCTTGTCGTAGTGGCGCACCTGCCCGTCCGGGGTCACGAACAGCAGCCGGTTGTAGACGCGGTGCGAGTCGTCACCCTCTGCGCGCAGCTGCACGCTGCCGGTGATGGCCGCGTCCAGCGTCCGCGCCTGGCCGCGCAGCCAGGCCAGCGTCGGCCCGTGCATGTCCTCGGCCTGCTTGATGGCCTCGTTGGAAAACCCGCTGGTGAAGGTCTCCGGCAGCACCACCAGATCGCTGCGGCCAGCCAACGGCGCCATCAATTGGCCGTAGTAGCCGCGGTTTGCCTCGGGGTCGTGCCAGCGGGTGGCGCCCTGGACCAGGCTGACGCGCAAGTCGCTCATGGGCAGGCCTTCACAGCGCGCACAGCCGTTCGGCCGCCGCCTGCATCGTCTCGTCGCTCTTGGCGAAGCACAGGCGCAGCAAGCGCGTCGCCGGCGGCGTGTCGTAGAACGGCGTCAGCGGGATGCCGGCCACGCCACCCTCGCGCACCAGCCATTCGCTGAAGTTGATGTCGTCGCTGTCGCGGATGGCCGAATAATCCACCAGTTGGAAATAGCCGCCGGGTACGTCCAGCAGCTTGAAGCGCGAGGGCGCGAGCAGCTCGCGGAAACGGTCGCGCTTTGCCTGGTAGAAGGCTGGCAGCTCCCGGTAATGCGACGGCTCGTTCTCGAGGATCTCCGCCAGCGCCCACTGCGCCGGGCTGAAGGTGCAAAAGGTGACGTACTGATGCACCTTGCGGAACTCCGCCGACAACGGCTTGGCGGCGACGCAGTAGCCGACCTTCCAGCCGGTGCAGTGGTACGTCTTGCCGAAGGAACTGATGACGAAACTGCGCTCGGCCAGCTCCGGATGACGCAGCACGCTCTGGTGCGAGGCGCCATCGAAGACGATGTGCTCGTAGACCTCGTCGGCCAGCACCAGGATGGATGTGTCGCGGACGATGCCGGCCAGCGCCTCCAAGTCGTCGGCGCTGAAGATCGCGCCGCTGGGATTGTGCGGGGTGTTGACCATGATGAGCCGCGTCTTCGGCGTCACCGCGTCGTGCACGCGCTGCCAGTCAACGGCAAAATCCGGCTGGCGCAGCGGGATGTGCACAGCACGGCCACCCTGCAGGTCGATGGCGGGGTCGTAGCAGTCGTAGGCGGGGTCCAGCACGATCACCTCGTCGCCGGCGCGCACCACCGCGGCGATCGCCGAGAAGATGGCCTCGGTGGCTCCCGAGGTGACGGTGACCTCGTTGTCGGCGCTGACCCGGCGGCCGTAGAGGCGTTCCGTCTTCAGCGCAATCTGCTCGCGCAGCGGCGGCACGCCGGTCGCCGGCGCGTATTGGTTGCGGCCCGAGTTCATCGCCCGAGTCAGCGCGTCGCGCAGCGACTGCGGCGGCTCGAAGTCCGGGAAGCCCTGGCCCAGGTTCACCGCCTTGTGTTGCAGCGCCAACTGGCTCATGACGCTGAAGATCGTTGTGCCGACCTTGGGCAGCTTGCTGTCGAGGTGCATGGACGGCGTCCCGAATGGATGGCCAAATCGCATGCTAGCACGCAGCCGCGCGCCCACCGGCCGCCCGGATTGCAGGCGCACGGGCCGCGGCCGCGGCACCGCCACCGCACTGCCGGCGCCCCGCGTGACCAGGGGCCAGCGGGGCTTACGGCGCGGCGCGGCCGGCGTCGGGCAAGGGACGCAGGGGACGCTGCTTGCACTCCTCGTGGTTGGCCCGCGCGGCCTCCGGCAGGCGCTCGGCCAGGAAGTCGACGAAGGCCCGCACGCCGGGCAGCAGGCCTCGCCGGCTGGGATAGACGAAGTGCATGGTGCCTTGCGGCGCGCTCCAGTCGGGCAGCACCACCTGCAACTCGCCGCGGGCAATGGCCGGCGCGGCGATCCACTCCGGCAGCAAGGCGACGCCCACGCCGCGCCGCGCCGCTTCCAGCAGCACCGGAAAATCGCCACAGACCAGGCGCGCCTGCATCTCGACGACGACCTCGGTGCCGCCTGCATCCGTCAGCGTCCACACCTGCGCGCCCTCGTGCTCGTACATGGACAGGGCCGGCAGCCGCGCAAGGTCGTGCGGCGTCTGCACCGGCCCGCGCGCCTGTAGCAATGCCGTGCTGGCCACCGCCAGCACCTGCGACTGGCCGAAACTGCGCAGCACCAGGGTGGCGTCGCTGTCCAGCCGGGTGCGCACGCGGATGGCCACATCAAAGCCTTCGCCGATCAGGTCGACGCGGCGGTCGGTGGCAAGCAGCCGCACCTGCACCTTCGGGTACTGCACCATGAAGTCGGGCAGCAGCCAGGCCACCAGGGTCTGTGCCAGCGAGGTCGGGCAACTTACCCGCACGGTGCCGCGCGGCTCGGCCTGCAGCTCGTCGACCGCGTCCTGCGCCGCCTGCGCCTCCTCCAGCACCGCGCGGCAATGCGCGTAAAGACGCTGGCCGACCTCGGTCACCGCAATCCGGCGCGTGGTCCGCTGCAGCAGGCGCGCACCGAGCCGCTCCTCCAGCTGCGCCACGCGCTTGCTCAGGCGCGACTTGGGAAGGCCGAGCGCCCGCCCGGCCGCCGAAAAGCCACCGTGCTCGACCACGGCGGCGAAGAATCGCAGGTCGTTGAGATCCTGCAGGACGCCGGCATGCTCCCGAATCATTGTTTCCTCCTGCGAACGACCTGTCTCGATTTTGCGGGCTTATCGCGTCATTGTCCATGCCTTATCGTTGTTCGTGACGCAGCACCGGTGGGTGCGCGACCCGATACAACCGGAGGCTCCCATGAAACTCCTGCATCTCGACGCCAGCGCCCTCGGCGCCCATTCCGTGTCCCGCCAGCTCAGCGCGGCCGTTGTCGCCGCCTACCGGCGCGCCCATCCCGGCACGAAGGTCGATTACCGCGACCTCGCCGCGCAGCCAATCCCCCATTGGGCACCCGTCGCCGACGCCAGCCGCGAGCCGGACGGTGTGGGCCAGGCGGTGCTCGACCAGTTCCTTGACGCCGACGTCATCGTCATCGGCGCGCCGATGTACAACTTCGGCATCCCCAGCCAACTCAAGGCCTGGATCGACCGCATCGCCGTGCCGGGCAAGGCCTTCCGCTACACGGCGGACGGCCCCGAAGGCCTGGCCGGTGGCAAGCAGGTGATCGTCGCGTCCGCGCGCGGCGGCGTGTACAGCACCGGCCCGGCCGCTGCGATGGACTTCCAGGAGCCGTACCTGCGCACGGTGCTCGGCTTTTTCGGCATCACCGACGTCAGCTTCGTGCGCGCCGAGGGTGTCGGCATGGGCGAGGATGCCCGCGCGGCCGCCATCGAGCGGGCGCTGGAATCGATCGACGGCGTGGCCGCCGAGGCGGCCTGAGCCCGCCAGCCGACAGCCGAGGTGCAGGCGAAAATTGGCGGAGAGAGTGGGATTCGAACCCACGGTGGTATCGCTACCACGCCGGTTTTCAAGACCGGTGCCTTAAACCGCTCGGCCATCTCTCCGTTGTCGTTTGTGTATGCGGGCGCGGTGCGCGCCACCACGGCAATTTGACTGCGGGCATCCTGCCCTCCGCCCTTCGGGCCATCGGCTGCGCCGATGTTCGCTCGGCTTCCTGCCTCCGCGTCAAGACTGCTGCCTTGAACCACTCGGCCATCTCTCCGTTGTCGTTTGCCCGCGTCGGCGCGCGTTGCGCGCCGCCACGCTGGCCATTGTAGCCGAGCACCGCCGGCGCCCTCCGCCGCCGGCGACGGTCAGCGCGCGTTGCGCGGCCGGCGCTAGATTGGCGGGCAGCGGCGGGCCTGCCGCGCCAGCAGCTTCGAGGAGGCCGCCATGACCCGATCACGATGGCTGATGCTGTCACTGGCATGTGCCCTGCCGGCCGCCGCCTTGGCCGGTCATGCGTCAAGCACGCAGGCGTCGGCGCCGCAGCGCCAGCCGGCGCAAACCTATCGCGTGCAGGGCCAGCAGAACCCGCCGGTGTCGCAGGTCGAGTTCACCAGCCGCCGCGGCGCCGACGTCACCATCACGACGCGCCCGCAGCCGCTGCCGCACGCCGGCCCGCCGCCGGCTTTTGCGCAGCTCGACACGAACCACGACGGCAAGCTCGGCACGGACGAGGCGCAGCAGTACGCGCCGCTGGCCAATGACTACGGATTCGCCGACCGCAACCGCAACGGCACTGTCAGCACCAGCGAGTACCAGTGGTGGAAGCGCCAGTGAGGCCGCTCAGGCGATCTCGCTGACGCCGCCCATGTAGGGTTGCAGCACCTCGGGCACGCTGATCGATCCATCCGCGTTCTGGCAGTTCTCCATCACCGCAATCAGGCAGCGGCCGACCGCCAGGCCCGATCCATTCAGCGTGTGGACGAGCTCCGGCTTGCCGCTGTCCGCGTTGCGCACGCGCGCCTGCATGCGCCGCGCCTGGAAGTCGGTGCAGTTGGAGCAGGAGCTGATTTCGCGGTAGGTGTCCTGCGAAGGCAGCCACACTTCCAGATCGTAGGTACGCGCCGCGCTGAAGCCCATGTCGCCGCTGCACAGCAGCATTTTGCGGTACGGCAGGCCGAGCTTGCGCAGCACGCTTTCGGCGTGACCGACCATCTCCTCAAGCTGCGCGGCCGACTGCCCGGCGCGCGCCACCTGCACCATCTCCACCTTCTCGAACTGGTGCTGGCGAATCATGCCGCGCACGTCCTTGCCGTAGCTGCCGGCCTCGGCGCGGAAGCATGGCGTGTGCGCGGTCAGCCGCAGCGGCAGTTCGCCGGCGTCGAGGATCGTGTCGCGCACCAGGTTGGTCAGCGACACCTCGGCGGTGGGGATCAGGTAGCGCCGCGATTCGCCCACCTCGGTCGCGAACAGGTCGTCCTCGAACTTCGGCAGTTGGCCAGTGCCCTGCATGGTCTCCTGATTGACCAGCAGCGGCACGTTGCATTCAAGATAGCCGTGCTCGCGGGTGTGCAGGTCCAGCATGAACTGCGCCAGCGCGCGGTGCAGGTGCGCCAGCTGGCCGCGCATCACGGTGAAGCGCGCACCCGACAATTTGGCGCCGGTGTCGCCGTCCAGCCAGCCATGGCGCTCGCCCAGTTCGACATGATCCTTCACCGCAAAGTCGAAGCTGCGCGGGGTGCCCCAACGCGACTGCTCGACGTTGCCGGCGTCGTCCTTGCCAACGGGCACCTGGGCATCGGGCAGGTTGGGTATGCCGAGCGCGATTTCGGACAGCTTCGCCTGCACCGCGGACAACGCCTGCTCGTTGGCCTTCAGCCGCTCACCCAAACCGGCGACCTCGGCCAGCAGCGGTGCTGCATCCTCGCCCTTGGCCTTGGCTTGGCCGATCGCCTTCGAGCGCGTGTTGCGCTGGTTCTGCAGCTCCTGGGTCTCGGTGGCCAGGCGCTTGCGCTCCGCCTCCAGCGATTCGATGGCCGCGGTGTCGAGCGTGTAGCCGCGCGTGGCCAGCCGGGCCGCAGTGTCGGCGAGGTGCGCGCGCAGCAGTGCCGGGTCCAGCATCGTCGTGTTCCTTGGCGCTTCGGGGGAGGCGCAATTATCGCGGCAGGCGCGGAACCGGCGCAAACCACCGAGCACGCGGCCGTCCGCCTGCGCACCGCGCAAACGCGGCGCCGCGGCGGAAACCTTGCGTCAGTGGCAGCCGCCGACGACGTTGTCCTGCACGCAGCCGCGGCTGCGGTCGTAGGCCGACGTGAAGGTCAGGTTGCGCCAGACGTTGGCGTTGCCGGCGTAGGCGTTGATGTAGCCCGTGGCCGCGAAACCGATCGCGGGCAGGCCCAGGTACCTTCGGCCCTGCAAATCCGGCCGCATCAGGTTGACCTCGTCCTTTACCGCCGCGAATTGCTCGGCGGTGCAGCCTGCCGCCAGATCGCAGCTGTAGTTGCCCATGTCGAATGCGACCTGGCCAAGCAGGTCGTCATCGATCAGCGGCTTCTCTGCGGTCAGCTGCGAGTTGAGCAGACTTGGCGGCCGGCTTGCCGGGTCAAGCGCGATCACGGAGCTGGCGTAGCAGGCTTTCGGGCCATCCACTGCCAAGGCGTGATAGTCCTTCCACAACTTGTACCAGAGTCCGGAAAAGCTGCCGTTGCGATCCGCACCATTGAATTCGACGATGGGGCACACGCTGCCGCGCGGCGAGGTGCGATGGAAACGGTCGCGGCCGAATGGCGCAACCGGGTGCGCCGGGTCAGCGGTGTAGAAGCGCTTGGTCGGCATGGTGAAGACGAAGTCCGTACGCGCGCCGACGCCAGGGCGGAAGTCGAATTCCGTACTCAAGGTGCGGGCGGTCAGCACGGCGGTGACCGCATCAACGGCTCGGTCGGCCGGATAATCCGATTGGACCATCGTGTTGCCCAGGCGGATGGTGGCGGTGGCGACGCCATTGGCAGCATTGCTCAAGGCGCTGCCCAGGTCCGGCTTGCCGGTGGTCGGCGCGGTGTGCATGGTCGCAACGCGAAAATCCTTCAGCGCGGTCGCCTTGAGGTGGAATACCGACCCCTCTCCTGAATCGACCACCGTGACGCTGCCGGCCAGGCCACCGGTGGGTGCGGACACATCATTGGACGGGTCGGCACGCCAGTAGCCACCCGTTTGCCACGCCGCAACCAGCTCGCCACAGTCGGCGGGCGGGTTGCCGCCAAACCCCTGCATGAGCACAGCCGCGGCGCTGTTGCCGCTGAGTTCGCCCATTTCGATGGCGACGACGTAACCTTCGTCCGGCACGGACCCTGCCGACAGTGCGCCGCCGTTGGGCCGCAGATAGTGGCGGCCATCAGGCAAGGTCGGCAATGCATCGCCGTGCAGGTCGGGAACCGTGCAGCTGGCGTCATTGCTGAGCAGCGCCGGGCCACCGTTGGAACCTGTGCCCCACTGGAACACCGTACCCGTCCAGGTGTCCTTTGCGCCGAGATAGACATTCAGGACGAACGCGGCATCGCCAAACGCCCCTTCGCGGATCATGAGCTTCACCGCCTTGGGCCGGCTCGCCCGGTTGGTCAGCGTCAGCGTGCTCTGCTGGCCAGCATTGACCGTGTAATACGGGTAAATCAGCACTTGGCCGCTGCCGTCGGTGCTCAAGCTCACCGCCGACGCCGCGCTTACGAAAAGCAGGCCCAGCAGCAGCGCCACTCGCCGTGTCCATGCGTTCATGACCGCCTCCGGCCTCCGCCAATGCACACACCACCATACGCGCCATCCCCAAGCGCCTCAAACGGCGGCGGTGCGGTCGTCGGGCGCGGCGCGGTCGTCGGGCGCGGCACGCACCCAGAACACCAGCAGCAGCGTGGCCAGGCCGGCGCAGCCGGCGCCGAAGGCGAAGGCGGCCAGCGGCGCCAGCGCCTGCCAAAGCCAGCCGAAGATCAGCGATGCCGGCAGCAGCATGAAGCCGGCGACCAGGTTGTACCAGCCGAACGCCGTGCCGCTGCGGCTGCCCTCGACCAGGTCGGCGACCAGCGCCTTTTCGGTGCCTTCCAGCGCGGCCGTCACCGCGCCGTAGGCGGCGAACGCCAGCCACAGCGCCCAATCCGCTGCGGGCAGCAGGCCGATTGCGAGGTAGGCTGCGGCGTAGGCGCCCCAGGCCGCGCCGAGTACGCGGAAGCGGCCGATGCGATCGGACAGCGCCGACAGCGGCGTGGACAGCAGCATCGCCATCGCCGAGAACACCACCCACATCAGCACGATCCGTTCGGCGCCCGCGCCCAGCGACTGCGCGCGCAGCAGCAGGAACATGTTCGACGAGTTGCCCAGAGTGAACAGTCCCAGCGCGATCAGGTAACGCCGAAACGCCGGCGGAAGCCCGGCAAACGTCCAGCGCTGCGGCAGTCGCGGCAGCGCGATCTCGCTGGCCGGCTCCTTCAGCACCAAGGTCAGCCCCAGCACCACCACCGCCGGGACGACTGACCAGAAGAACACTTCGCGCAGCGACAGGCCCAGCGCGAGCAGCCCGGCCGCGATCAATGGCCCGATGACGGCGCCGGCGTTGTCCATGGCGCGGTGAAAGCCAAAGGCCAGGCCACGCTGCTCCGGCCGAATGCTCAGGCTGAGCATGGCGTCGCGTGGCGCGCTGCGCAGGCCCTTGCCGGCGCGGTCGGCGAGCCTGCAGGCGAACACGCCCAGCCATGAACCGGCCAGGCCGATCAGCGGCCGGGCGAAACCCGTCATCGCGTAACCGCCGATCACCCAGCCGCGCACGCTGCGGGTGCGGTCGGCGAGCACGCCGGCGAACAGCTTGAGCAGGCTGCTGGCGGCCTCGGCCACGCCCTCGATCAGGCCAAGCGCGCGCGGACCGGCCATCAGCACGGCGGTGAGGTACAGCGGCACCAGCGGATAGATCATGTCGCTGGCGGCGTCGTTGAACAGGCTGATGGCGCCGAGCAGCCAGACCACCCGTGGCAGGCTGCGCAACGCGCGGATCACGCGCCGGCGTCCGGCTCGTCGCGCGCCGACTTTCCGCGGGCCCGGCGACGCGCGCCGCGCAGTGCGTCGAGTTTCTCCTTCAGCTTGATCTCCAGCCCGTGCTCGACGGGCTGGTAGAACTCGCTGCCGACCAGGGCATCGGGCAGGCACTGCTGGTCCAGCGCCACGCCACCTTCGACGTTGGGGTCGTACTGGTAGCCCTTGCCGTAGCCCAGGCCCTTCATCAGCTTGGTCGGTGCGTTGCGCAGATGCATCGGCACCTCCAGCGTGCCGCTGTCGCGGATCGCACGGTTGGCGGCGTTGTAGGCCATGTAAGTGGCATTGCTCTTGGGCGCGGCGGCGAGATAAATCGCCAGCGTCGCCAGCGCCAGCTCCCCTTCCGGAGAGCCGAGCCGCTCATAGGTGTCCCAGGCGTCCAGCGCCATGCGCCAAGCGCGCGGGTCGGCCAGGCCGATGTCCTCGATCGCCATGCGCAGCATGCGCCGCGACAGGTAGTTGCGGTCGCAGCCGCCGTCGAGCATGCGTGTCAGCCAGTACAACGCGGCGTCCGGATCGGAGCTGCGCACCGACTTGTGCAGGGCGGAGATCTGGTCGTAGAACTGCTCGCCGCCCTTGTCGAAGCGGCGCGTGCGGTCGGCCAGCACCTGGGTCAGCGTCGTTTCGTCAATGCGGCCGTCGCTGGCCAGCTCGGCGGCGATTTCCAGCAGCGTCAGGCCGCGGCGCACGTCGCCGTCGGCGGCTTGCGCGATCAGTGCCAGCGCCTCGTCGTCAACCGTCAGCCCCTGGCCGCCCAGGCCGCGCTCGCTGTCGGCCAACGCACGCTTCAGCGCCAACACGATGTCGTCGGCGCCGACCGCATCCATCACGTGCACGCGGCAGCGCGACAGCAGCGCCGAATTCAGCTCGAACGACGGGTTCTCGGTGGTCGCGCCGACGAAGATGATCACGCCCTTCTCGATGTGTGGCAGGAACGCATCCTGTTGCGCCTTGTTGAAGCGGTGCACCTCGTCCACGAACAGCACCGTGCGCCGGCCCTGGGCGAAGTTGCCCTCGGCCTCGGCCAGCGCCTTGCGCACGTCCGGCAGGCCGGACAGCACGGCGGATACCGCGCGGAACTCGGCGTCTGCGTAGCGCGCGACCAGCAGCGCCAGCGTGGTCTTGCCGCAACCGGGCGGCCCCCACAGCACCATCGAGTGCACCGCGCCGGCTTCCAGAGCACGGCGCAGCGCGCTGCCTTCGCCCGCCAGCCGGTCCTGGCCGACGATCTCGTCCAGGCTGCGCGGCCGCATGCGTTCGGCCAGCGGCTTCAGGCCCTCCGGCTCGGCGAACAACTGCCCGGACTGCGATGGCGTGCGTGACGGCATGCCATCATCATAGACACGCGCTGGTTCGCGCGCACTGGAGACACTGAATGAGACCATTTGCGGGAGTGCTTGCCTGCTTCGCCATGCTGCCGATGGCGACCGCGCCTGCGGCTGCGACACCGACGCCGCTGCTGTCGCCGCGGGTGGACAAGGCCATCGAGGCGCGCATTGCCGCCGGTGAATACCCGGCGCTGGTGGTCGCCGTCATCGATGGCGAACGCAGCCACGTCTACGGCTTCGGCACGCTGGCCAACGGCGCGGCGCCCGATGGCGACACGGTGTTCGAGATCGGCTCCCTGACCAAGACCTTCACCGCCACTCTGCTGGCGCAGGCGCTGACGGCGGGCCCGCTGACGCTGGACACGCCGGTGGCGAAGCTGCTCCCGGGCTTCACGATCCCGGCGCGCGACGGCAAGCGGATCACCTTGGGCGAGCTGGCGACGCAATTCTCCGGCCTGCCACGCCTGCCGGGCAATCTTCGCCCCGCGGATCCGCACGACCCGTATGCCGACTACGACGCCGCGGACCTGAAGTCGTTTCTGGCCGGTTACACCCTGTCGCGCGACCCCGGCGCCAAGTACGAATACTCCAACCTCGGCTTCGGCCTGCTCGGCTACGCGCTGGCGCAACATGCCGGCACGACGTACGGCGACCTGCTGCAAACGCGGATCCTCAAGCCGCTGGGCATGCACTCCAGCGGCATCGCCCTTGACGCGGCCATGCGCTCGCACCTGGCGCCGGGACAGGACAGCCAGGGCCAGCCTGCCGGGACATGGAGTTTCGGCGCGCTGGCCGGCTGCGGCGCGATCAAGAGCAGCGGCAGCGACATGCTTCGCTACCTGCGCGCCAACATGCGCGCCGACGCCGCGCTGCACGCGGCGATGGCGCTGGCGCAGCAGCCGCGCCGCGATCTCGGCCAGGGCGAGCGCATCGGCCTGGCCTGGATGACGCGCCACACGCCGCACGGCGACATCGTCTGGCACAACGGCATGACCGGCGGCTACGCCAGCTTCATGGGCTTCAGCGGCGACGGCCAGCGTGGGGTGGTGGTGCTGACCAGCACCCAGCGCTCGGTCGACGACATCGGCTTTGCCATGCTGTTGCCGGACAGCCCGCTGGCGGCCGCGCAAACGCAGGTCAAGATGGACGCGCAGCAACTTGACGCCTACGTCGGCCAGTATCGGCTTTCGCCGAGGTTCGTCCTGAAGGTATTTCGCGGCGATGACCAGCTGTATGCGCAGGCCACCGGCCAAGGCGCATTTCCGATTTTCCCCAGCGCCAGGGACGCCTTCTTCGCCAAGGTGGCCGCCATCCGCATTGACTTCCAGCGCGGCGACGACGGCAAGGTCGCTTCACTGGTGTTGCACCAGAACGGACATGATTCGCCGGCGCCCAAGCTGAGCGAGGCCGAACTCGAGAAGAGTGGCGAACCGAAGGCCGTGCAGCTGGATGCGGCCACGCTGCAGCAATACGTCGGCCATTATCAGTTGGTGCCGGGCATGGTGTTCGACATCAGCGTGAAGCGCGGTCAGCTGATGGCGCGGCTCAGCGGCCAGCCCGCGCTGCCGGTGCAGGCCAGCGCCAGGGACGAGTTCTTCTACACCGCCGTCGACGCCCGGCTCAGTTTCAAGCGCGACGCCAAGGGCAAGATCACCGCCCTGGTGCTGCACCAGAACGGCATGGAGAGGCGCGCCCCGCGCATCGGCGACTGATCAGTCGGCGGCCTGCGGCTGGGCGGGGCGAACGTCCCGGCGCGGCAGCGGCAGCATGCGCTTGAGCGTGTCGTCGCGGCGCACGTAGTGGTGCCACAGCGCGGCCAGGATGTGCAGGCCGATCACCCAGTAGAAGATGGTGCCGAGCAGCTCGTGGTACTGGAAGATCGCCCGCGCCAGCTCGCGGTTCGGTTCGACCAGCGACGGGATCAGCGTCAGGCCGAAGAAGGTGACCGAGCCGCCCTTGATCTGCAGTGTCACCAAACCGAGGATCGGCTGGACCAGCAGGAAGGCATACAGCGCGATGTGGGTGAGCTTGGCGAACAGGTGCGACCAGCGCGCCATCGGGGGCTCGATCGGCGGCGTGGCGTTGCGCGTGCGCACCCACAGCCGCGGCAGGATCAAAACCAATACGCCGAGGCCGAACAGGAAGTGCGCGTGCACGGTCGCGGAATGGATGCCGGTGCCGCGCGGCGTCGCCTCGTGCAGGTTGATCATGGTGTAGGCGCCGAGCACCAGCAGGAACATCAGCCAGTGCAAATAGCTCACCGAGGCGGCGTAGCGGGCCGAGGATGTGGCGGACATTGCGGCGCTCTTTGCAGTTAACGCGAATGATTATCGTAAATGATAGCGGCCGAGGACGGAAGAGCTTGCGCGTGAGCGGTGAGCGATGAGCGGTGAGCGGTGAGCGGTGAGCGGTTAGCGGCGGACCGGCTTTTGCAGGTTGGCGGTGAGCGCAGCGAACCCCGACAAGCCATCCCCAAGCGGCGTCGTCAATGGCGAATGGCCCCACCGCGGATCCGCGGCGAAGGCCCACCAGCGCGGCTCCAATGTTAAGGTTCGCCTGCGGCTCACCGCCAACCTACCAAAGCGGACGCGCCCTGGCTTCCGAGTCCGGGGTCCCGGCTTACGGGCCGCCGATGACGTCGGCGTCGGGCGGTGGGGTGAACTGGAAGGTGGAGGCCGGCAGCGTCGGGTTGCGCTGCCAGTCGCTGAAGCGCAACTCGGACCGACTGCCGAGCTTGTCCGCGAACACCATCTCGCGCAGCGTGGCGCCATCGAAGCCGAGTTCCGCGTAGGCGAACTGCGCGTCGGCCACGCGCGGCGTCAGCCGCAGCCACTGGAGGCCATCGCGCCGGCCGGCTTCGCTGGCCTTGAACTGGCGGTCCAGCCGCGACAGGTCGGTCAGCACGGTCAACGGACTGTGCGCTTCCTCCACGCTCTGCTTGCGGACGGTGACCTGCTCCAGTTCCGGGTCGTAAATCCACACGCGCGAACCGTCGGCGACGATCAGCTGCTTCTGCGGCGCCAGCGTCTGCCAGCGGAACTGCCGCGGCTCCTGCAGTGCCAGCGTGCCTTCCACGGTCTGCGCCTTGCGCCCGTTGGCGCCGGTGACGACCTGGGTGAAGCTGGCGGACAACGAATGGATGCCATGGGCGAATGCGCCCAGGGCGGCGCGCGCTCGGCCCGCGACCGCACCGCCTCCGGGCGCGGTGCTGCCGGCAACGGCGGCGCGGGCAGCGAGTCCGGCCGCGTCAGCGGTGGCGGCGGGAAGGCTGGCGTTGGCGGCGACAGCGGCTGCGCTGCCGGCGGCGAGGCCGAGCGCAAGGATGATGGGCAGGCGTTTCATGGACGCTCCGGCAGGGTGATATTCAACAAACGGGCGCGGCAGTGCCGCGGTTGACCGTGGACGCGACGGCGCACGGGCCGGACGCGCGATGGCGCGCTGCCCGGCGAGCTCAATCGCGCGGCGGCGGCGGCGCCAGCACCTCGCGGCTGCCGTTGTGCTGCGGCGCGCTGACCACGCCGTCGGTTTCCATCTGCTCGATCAGGCGGGCCGCGCGGTTGTAGCCAATGCGCAGGTGGCGTTGCACGCCCGAAATCGAGGCGCGCCGCGTCTGCGTGACGATGGCAACGGCCTTGTCGTAGAGCGCATTGTCGCCACCACCGGCATCCTCTGCATCCAGCGGCAGCCCGGCGTCGTTGATCAGCTTGTCGCCGACGCTCTGCACCTCCTCCAGCACGCCCTCGACGTAATCGGGCGCGCTCTGGGTACGCAGCCATTCAACCACCTGGTGCACCTCGTGGTCGTCGACGAAGGCGCCATGCACGCGCTCGGGCGTGGCGGTGCCCGGCGGCAGGTACAGCATGTCGCCGTGACCGAGCAGCGTCTCGGCGCCACTCTGGTCGAGGATGGTGCGCGAGTCGATCTTGCTGGACACCTGGAAGGCGATGCGGGTCGGAATGTTGGCCTTGATCAGGCCGGTGATCACGTCCACCGATGGCCGCTGCGTCGCCAGGATCAGGTGCACGCCGGCGGCCCGCGCCTTCTGCGCCAGCCGCGCGATCAGCTCCTCGACCTTCTTGCCGACGATCATCATCATGTCGGCGAATTCGTCGATGATGACGACGACGTTGGGCAGGGGCTCCAGCGGCGGCGCGGTCGCCGTCGGCATCTCCGGGTTGGGCACGAACAGGGGGTCGAGCAGCGGCTGGCCGGCCGCTTGAGCATCGCGCACCTTCTTGTTGAACCCGGCGAGGTTGCGCACGCCGACCGCCGCCATCAGCTTGTAACGGCGCTCCATCTCGGCGACGCACCAGCGCAGCGCGTTGGCGGCCTCCTTCATGTCGGTGACGACCGGCGCCAGCAGGTGCGGGATGCCTTCGTAGACCGACAGCTCCAGCATCTTGGGGTCGATCATGATGAGGCGCACGTCGGCCGGGCTGGACTTGTACAGCAGCGACAGCACCATGGCGTTCACCGCCACCGATTTGCCCGAGCCGGTGGTGCCGGCCACCAGCAGGTGCGGCATCTTGGCCAGGTCGACGACCACCGGCTTGCCGCCGATGTCCTTGCCCAGCGCAAGCGACAGCGGCGAGCGCGCGGTGTCGTACTCCTTGGAACGCAGGATCTCGGACAGGTACACGATGTGCTTGTGGGTGTTGGGGATCTCCAGGCCGATCACGTTCTTGCCCGGGATCACGTCGACCACGCGCACGCTGACCACCGACAGGCCACGGGCGATGTCCTTGTCGAGGTTGGAGATCTGGCTGCCGCGCACGCCCGGTGCCGGCTCCATCTCGAAACGGGTGATCACCGGACCGGGATAGACGCCGACCACGTGCGCCTCGATGCGGAAGTCCTTGAGCTTCATCTCGACCTGCCGCGACAGCACCTCCAGGGTCTCCTCGGAGTAGCCGGCGGCCTGGGCCTTCGGTTCGTCGAGCAGCGACAGCGGCGGCAGTTCGCCCTCGCTGGTGGCGCCGGTGAACAGCGGGATCTGGGTTTCGCGTCGGGCGCGGTCGCTTCGCGTCACCGTCGGCGCCGGCGGTTCGATACGGACCTGCTCGCGCTTGGCGCGGCGCTTGGCGTCGACCCGCCGCGACTGCTCGCGCTCGGCCCGCGCGGCATGCGCCGCCAGCACGTCCGGCGCGCGCCGCAGGCGAGCAGCAAGCCAGCCGCCGACGCTGAGCGCGGCATGGCCGGTCCAGTCCATCAGCTTGAACCACGACAGCCCCGTGGCCAGCGTGATCGCAGTCAGGAACAGGGCCAGCAGGAACAGCGTGGCGCCGAGGAAGCCAACGCTGTGGGTCAGCACGTGCCCCACCAACTGGCCGAGGATGCCACCAGCGCGCGCCGGCATGGCGGTGGTGCTGGCGGCCACGTGCAGCTGCGCCAGGCCGGTGCCGGAAACGAAGAACACCACGAAGCCCACCAGCCGCAGGGTCGGATCCCAGGCCGACGGCGCCTCGCGCTCGCCTTGGCGCCGCAGCACGCTTAAGCCGAAGATCGCCAGCAGCAGCGGAAAGGCATAAGCCAGGCCACCGAACAGGTACAGCAGCAGGTCGGCGCACCAGGCGCCGACGCGACCACCGAAGTTGTGCACGCCGGCACCGGTCCCGGCGTGCGACCAGCTCGGGTCGGCCGGGCTGTAGCTGATCAGACAGGCAAACAGGTACAGCGCCAGTGGCAACAACAGCAGCACGACGGCTTCGCGCAAGCGCCGCCGGATGCTGTCGCCGAGGGCCGGATCGACGGCCTTGCCCTTGTCCGCTTTTGCCGCCACCGCTCGTGCCACGTTTTCAAACTACCTTCGCAGTTGCCTGCAAACCATTGAATTGCAGAACTTATACCACGTCTTTCAAT
Organism: Rhodanobacteraceae bacterium; assembly: GCA_035699085.1. Classification (GTDB taxonomy): domain Bacteria; phylum Pseudomonadota; class Gammaproteobacteria; order Xanthomonadales; family Rhodanobacteraceae; genus DASSBG01. Next base: position 69,433 of record DASSBG010000003.1, on the reverse strand, counting down.
GCGGGATGGACGACCTTGCCCGCTTCCACGTTGATGCCGCCGCGCAGGCTGGCATCATCGCGCCAGCTGCTGCCGGCCGCCAGGCGCTGCACGTAAGGCAGGATCGCCGCCGAAATCGCGCGGGTCGATGTCTGCGGCACCGCGCCGGGCATGTTGGTGACGCAGAAGTGGGTCACGCCGTGGACGTCGTAGGTCGGCTCCGCCCAGGTGGTCGGCCGCGAGGTCTCGAAGCAGCCGCCCTGGTCGATGGCAATGTCGACCAGCACACTGCCCTTCTCCATGCTGCGAACCATGGCGTCGCTGACCACGTGCGGCGCCTTGGCGCTGGGGATCAGCACGGCGCCCACCACCAGGTCAGCGGTCGCCACTTCCTCGGCCACGGCCGACTCGTAGGAGTACAGCGCGGTGATGTTCGGGGCCGCCTCCATCATCTGCGCCAGGCGGTCGGGCCGCTTGTCGAAAACCACGACGTTGGCACCGCCGGCCGCCGCCAGCGTGGCGGCGTGGCCGCCAGCCGCGCCCGCGCCCAGGACCACCACCTTGCCGCGCGGGGTGGTCGCCATGCCGCCGAGCAGCTTGCCCTTGCCACCCTGCGGGCGATGCAGCAGCGTGGTGCCGCTCTGCGTGGCAATGCGTCCGGCGATCACCGACATCGGCAGCAGCAACGGCAGCCCCCCGTTGACCTCGACCGACTCGAAGGCGACCGCGGTCAAGCCGATCTCCAGCAGCCGCCTGGTCAACTCCGGCTCGGCGGCCAGGTGCAGGTAGCAGAACAGCAGGTGGTCCTTGCGCAGCAGCTTGAGGTCGCCGGCGATCGGCTCCTTCACCTTGACCACCAGCTGCGCGGCGTCGTACAACGCCGCGGCGTCGGCCGCGATCTTGACGCCGAGGTTGGCGTAGTCACTGTCCTCGAAACCGCTGAAACGACCGGCGCCGGCTTGCAGGTACACTTCATGGCCGTGGCGCAGCAGGTCGGCGCAAGCCGCCGGCACCAGTGCCACGCGCCCTTCCAGGGTCTTGGTTTCAGCGGGGATGCCAATACGCATTGCTCGATGTCCTCATGGTGCAGTAACTGGCAGTGCGCGCCCGCGCACGCCGTCGGTTGCGCCGCCGGTGACCCTTGATTCAGCGCCGGGCGTTCCCCATTCTCTGGCTGGTCCATGCACGCTCCACCGATGATCGAGGAGACTCTGGACTGCGCCCGGGACAGTGCGGGATTCGCTGCCGGGACGCGTGTCGGGACGCCTTCAGCAAACTTCGGAATTATACATGCCAAGCCCAAAACACAGCCGTCTCCTGATCCTCGGTTCCGGCCCGGCAGGCTATACCGCCGCGTTGTATGCCGCCCGCGCCAACCTCAAGCCCATGCTGATCACGGGCCTGGAACAGGGCGGCCAGTTGATGACCACCACCGACGTCGACAACTGGCCGGGCGACAATGCCGGCGTGCAGGGCCCGGAACTGATGAAGCGGATGGCCGAGCACGCCGAGCGGTTCGAGACCGAGATGGTCTTCGACCACATCCACAGCGTCGACCTGAAGCAGCGTCCGCTGCGGATGAAGGGCGACAGTGGCGAATACACCTGCGATGCGCTGGTGATCGCCACCGGCGCCACGGCCAAATACCTGGGGCTGGCTTCGGAGGAGGAGTACAAGGGCAAGGGCGTGTCGGCCTGCGCCACCTGCGACGGCTTCTTCTTCCGCGACCAGGACGTGGCCGTGGTCGGGGGCGGCAACACCGCGGTCGAGGAGGCGCTGTACCTGGCCAACATCTGCCGCAAGGTCTACCTGGTGCACCGCCGCGACACGCTGCGCGCGGAAAAGATCATGCAGGACAAGCTGTTCGAGAAGGCCGACGCCGGCAAGATCGAACTGGTCTGGAACCACACGGTGGCCGAGGTGCTGGGGGACGAGTCGGGCGTCACCGGCGTGCGCGTCAAGAGCACCAAGGATGGCAGCACCCGCGACCTCGCCGTCAGCGGCTTCTTCGTCGCCATCGGCCACACGCCCAACACCGGCATCTTCGATGGGCAACTCGAGATGCGCAATGGCTACATCCAGATCAGGAGCGGCCTGGAGGGCATGGCCACCATGACCAGCGTGCCGGGCGTATTCGCCGCCGGCGATGTCGCCGACCAGGTCTACCGCCAGGCCGTCACCTCGGCCGGCTTCGGCTGCATGGCGGCGCTGGATGCCGAACGCTGGCTGGACCAGCAGAATCTGGTCGGTTGAAGCCCGGGAAGCGGGGATGGAGAATGGGGAATGGCGTTGCCGCAGTCCCCGTGCCATTCCACCCTCGCCGCCCGCTTCCATGACTCCATCGACGCAATTGACGCGGCGGCGTGGGATGCGCTGGCCGGGGAGGGCAACCCCTTTGTCTCCCACGCCTTTCTGGGCGGGCTGGAACGGTGTGGTTGCATCCGGCCCGAATGGGGCTGGCAGCCGCACCACCTGACCCTGCATCGCGCCGACGGCTCGCTGGCTGCGGCTGCACCGCTGTATCTGAAGGGCAACTCGCATGGCGAGTACGTGTTCGACTGGAACTGGGCCGGTGCCTGGGAGCGCGCCGGCGGGGCCTACTATCCCAAGCTGCTGTGCGCGGTGCCCTATTCCCCGGTGCCCGGCCCACGCCTGCTGGTCGGTGATGCCGGGGACGGTGTGGCGCTGCGCGCAGCATTGGCGCGGGCGATGCGCGAGCGGGCCTGGTCACTGGGCCTGTCCTCGGTGCACGCCAACTTCCTGATCGAAGCGGACCTCGATGGCTTCGATGGCGAGTGGCTGGCACGCTTCGACTGGCAATACCACTGGCACAACCGCGATTACGGCGGCTTCGACGACTTCCTCGCCGCGTTGAGGCACAAGAAGCGCAAGAACATTCGACAGGAACGGGCCACGGTCGCCGCCAGCGGCCTCGACTGCACCATGCAGCGCGCCGACGCGCTGGACGCCGACGAGCTGGCGACCGTGCACGCGCTCTACCTCGCCACCTTCGACGAAAAAGGCAACCACGCGACCCTCACGCTGGAGTTTTTCCGCCACCTGGCCGCGCAATTCGGCGAGGCGATGCAACTGGCACTGGCCCGGCGTGCGGGGCAGATCGTCGCGATGGCGTTGTTCCTGCGCGGCGGCGACACGCTCTACGGCCGCTACTGGGGTAGCCGGGAGCAGGTACCGGGGCTGCATTTCGAACTCTGCTATTACCTGGGCATCGACCATGCAATTGCCCGGCGGTTGCAGCGCTTCGAGCCGGGCGCCCAGGGCCGGCACAAGCTGGCGCGCGGCTTCCTGCCCAGCCGCACACGTTCGCGGCACGCCATTGCCCCGCCGGCGCTGCGCGCGGCAGTCGCCGAGGCATTGCGCCATGAGGCGGCGGCGCTGGAGCATGTCGGCGAGGAATTGTTGGCGCATTCGCCTTACGCGCACGGCGACCGCGCACCCTGAGCGCCTGCGCCGGCCATGCCGCCGTCCCGGCAATGTCCGTCTCGGGCGCGAGGGGGGCATGGTGCCGACTTCGTCGGCTGTCGGGGTTCGCTTCGCTCACCGCCAACCTGCGATGCATCGGGGCTTCGTCAGGCTGCGCGCTGCCCGCTGCGCGCCACAGCCTACAATGGCCTCCATGTCGACCATGCCGCTGCCGATCGCCTGGCTGGCGCCCGACTCGCCACCACGCTTCCCGCCGCCGTCGCGCGCGCTGCGCGAGCCCAACGGACTGCTGGCAGCGGGTGGGGACCTGTCCGCCGCGCGACTGCTGGCGGCTTACGCGCGCGGCATCTTTCCCTGGTATGGCAGCGGCGAGCCCATCCTGTGGTGGTCGCCGGACCCGCGCTGCGTCTTCGCCAGCGACGGCCTGCACCTCTCGCGCAGCCTGCGCCGGCTGCTGGTCCGCTGCGGCTGGACACTCAGCGTCGACCGCGCCTTCGCCGACGTGGTCGCGGCCTGCGCCGCGCCACGTGCCGGCCAGCCCGGCACCTGGATCGATGTGGACATGGCGCTGGCCTACACGCGCCTGCACCAGCTGGGCCATGCGCACTCGCTGGAGGTCTGGCAGGACGCGGAATTGATTGGAGGCATTTACGGCGTCGCCGTCGGCCGTGCCTTCAGCGGCGAATCGATGTTCAGCCGGCGCAGCGGCGGCTCCAAGGTCGCTCTGCTGGCGCTGGCGACACTGCTGCGGCGGATGGATTTTCCGTGGCTGGACGCCCAAGTGGCCAACCCGCACTTGCTCAGTCTCGGCGCCATCGAGATGCCGCGTGACCAGTACCTGCGCCGGCTGGCACCGCTCGCCGCCGAGCCCGGAACGGTCGGGGCGTGGAGCGGTTTGCTGCCGGTTGGTGAGGCCGCGGGGCTGCTGGCGTTGCAGGGCAGCCGAGTGAAGCAGAAAGCGGCGGATTGAACGAAGGGCACGGCGGGTCGAGACCCGCCCGGCCTGCTTGCACCATGGGCCCTCCGGCCGTTATAATTTCCGCCTTTGCCCGCCGGGAGTTCCACCGTGAAGGTCCTTTCTTCGCTGAAATCCGCCAAGTCGCGCCACCGCGACTGCAAGATCGTGCGCCGTCGCGGCAAGGTCTTCGTGATCTGCAAGAGCAACCCGCGCTTCAAGGCACGCCAGCGCTGATCCGCCGGGCCGCGCCGCGGCCCGCCGACGCCGTCATGGATTTGTGCCGCTGCATTTGCTACAACGGCAGGCACACTACGTGGGGAGCGGCATGACCATGACCAAGTTGATCCCTGTTTTCGTCGCCGCCGCCTTGTGCGGTGCCTTGGCCGCGCCCGCGGCCCACGCCGACGTGCTGCTGATCAAGCAGGTGCGCAAGGAGCAGCAGCTGCAGATGCCGACCCGCGGCATGAGCATGGCGCAGGTCGAGCGGAAGTTTGGCGCGCCGCTGCGCAAGCTCGACACCCGCGGCGGCGACACGCCGAAGCACCCGCCGATCCACCGATGGGTGTACCCCGGCTACATCGTCTACTTCGAGCGCAGCCACGTGATCCATTCGGTGATCAACCCGCCGCAGCACGCGGGTTGAACCCACGTGCCCCAGCCCGCCTGGCGCTGGCCGGCGGAGTGGGAACCGCAGGCCGCCATTCTCATCGCCTGGCCGCACGCCGGCACCGACTGGGCCGAGCGGCTTGCGCAGGTCACTGACACCTACGTTGCCCTGAGCGCGGCGATCACGCGCTTCCAGCCGTTGCGCATCTGCGTGCCCGACGCCGCCGTGCGCGCCAGCGCACGCGAGGCGCTGGGCGATCTGGCCGGTCATCCGAACCTCCGCTTCGTCGAGGTCCCGTACCACGATACCTGGCTGCGTGATTCGGGACCGATCACGCTCGTCGGCGGCGCCGGCCGGTTCCGCCTCGGCGACTTCCGCTTCACCGGCTGGGGCGGCAAGTTCGCCGCCGAGACCGACGACGCGCTGGTCGCCGCCCTGTTCGCACGCCAGCTGTTCGCCGCCGGCGCCCAACGCCAGCGCATCGATTGGCCGCTGGAGGGCGGCGCGGTCGAGAGCGACGGCCACGGCGGCATCCTCACCACCTGGCGCTGCCTGCACCAGCGCCACCCGCAGCAGGACCACGCGGCGCTGGCGCACAAGCTGTGCCGCGAACTGGCGGGCGAGCGCGTGCTGTGGCTGGAACACGGCGCGCTGCAGGGCGACGACACCGACGCCCACATCGACACCTTGGCGCGCTTCGCGCCGGACGACGGCATCGTCTACCAGGCCTGCGATGATCCCGCCGATCCGCACTTCGCCGACCTCGGCGCCATGGCCACGGAACTGGCCGCGCTGCGCACGGACGGCGGCGCACCGTATCGGCTGCACCCGTTGCCCTGGCCACGGCCGATCCTGGACAAGGGCCGCCGCCTGGCCGCCTCCTACGCGAACTACCTGATCGTCAATGGCGCCGTACTGATACCGGCCTACGGCGACGCCGCCGACGAGGCGGCCGCGGCGGTCATCGCAGCGGCGCATCCCGGTCGCGAAATCGTGCCCGTGCCCTGCCGCCCGCTGATATGGCAGAACGGCAGCCTGCACTGCCTCACCATGCAGCTTCCCGCCGGCAGCCTCGCCGCGGGCTGAGGCTGCGGGTCGGGCGGTCCCTCAACTTTCCGGCGGCGGCGCGGCTTCGGGAATGGGGTCGATCATGTGCTTGCCGATCACAAGGTCGCCGGTGCGGTACTGGAACGCCGTGCCGTCATCGCTGAACAACTCGTCGCCCTTGTAGCCGAGCAGGCTGTCCATGCCGATGTCCTGGAACTTCACCAGGAACAGCGTCTCGCCATCCTGGCTCAACGCGCAACCGTAGCGCGTGCAGGTCAGGTCGGCACCCGCTGCGGGGTCGGTGAAGCGCATGCGCGCGTGTACGTCGCGCCCGTAAAAGCTGCCCTCCCACGCTGACGGTGGCTCGACCTCGGTGAAATTGAAGTGCGTCACGGGCGCGTCGGGCATGGCGCGGTCGGCGAACACCCACTCGCCGCGCATGTCGGGCAGCATGCGGCCGTCGTCGCGGCCGAGGTCATAGCCGGCGCGGCCGAAACCCATGCGCCGCAGTTCGGTGGTTTTGCTGGAGCCGTCGGCCAAGGTGAAGGTGGCGGTGATGCGATTGACGTCGGCCATGCGCAAGTGCACGTGACCGACCTCGACGGCGTGTTCCGCGGTGTTCCAATCGGGCAACGTGCAGGTCACGCAAGGGCCGTCAGTGAAGCGGTAGATCGGCGCGTCGAACTGGTACGGATATTCGTGCTCGTACAGAAGCGGCGGGTCGATCGGGATCGTGCTGAGGCCTGGCCGCGCCTGCGTGATGGTTCCGGCGCTGTAGTAGTAGAGCGGCTCGCCGGTGTCCTTGTCGTGGGCGAAGGTGAGCATCACCAGCGTCGTGCCCTGCACCTCGATCGAGTAACCCACGCCCTGCGCGTCCGGGTTGTAGTACACGCCGTTCTCCGGCAGCACCGCATAGGCAGGCATGGCCAGCAGGCACAGCAGCAGGCCGAATGCCGGCATCAATTTCCGCATCGTCATCATCGTCGTCTCCCTGGCGGCGGCGCGTCGCACTCGGCACGTGCCGCGGTGATGAAAGTGGCGGCACCGCCTGGCCATGCGGCCGCCGCGCCCGCTACCGTCAGCGGCCGCTCCCTCTGTTGCCTTTGCGTCGACGCAATCACGCCGGTTGTCCCGGCGACGCGTGGCTGCACGTAGTGTCATACACGCCCACCCACTGCATTGCAAATCAGGCAACCGCACCGCCCCGGACGTGAAGGTGGCCGCTGGCGGCTATCATGTGCGGCAGTCACGCTGCCCGCGCGGAGCCGGCCATGAATCGACAACTGAAGGTGGCGCTGCTGCAGGAAACCGACCACGGCAGCCGCGACGCCAACCTGGACGCCATCGAGGCCGGCCTTCGCCAGGCCGCGGCAGCCGGCGCGCAGCTGGTGCTGTTGCAGGAGCTGCATAACGGGCCGTACCTGTGCCAGCGCGAAGCGGTGGAGGAATTCGACCGCGCCGAGGCGATCCCGGGGCCGTCCACGGAGCGGCTGGCGACACTCGCCGCCGAACTGAAGCTTGTGGTGGTGGCGTCGCTGTTCGAGCGGCGTGCGGCCGGCCTCTACCACAACACGGCCGTTGTCCTTGACCGCAAGGCGGGCATCGTCGGCCGCTATCGCAAGATGCACATTCCGGACGATCCCGGCTTCTACGAGAAGTTCTACTTCACGCCGGGCGACCTCGGTTTTCATCCCGTCGACACGTCGGTTGGGCGCCTGGGCCTGCTGGTGTGCTGGGACCAGTGGTACCCCGAGGCTGCGCGCCTGATGGCGCTGGCGGGTGCGGAGCTGCTGCTTTACCCGACCGCCATCGGCTGGGATCCGGACGATGAGGACACGGAGAAGCAGCGCCAGCGCGAGGCCTGGATCACGGTGCAGCGCGGCCATGCGGTCGCCAACGGTCTGCCGCTGCTGGCCTGCAACCGCACCGGCTTCGAACCGGATCCGAGCGGCCACGGGCGCGGCGTGCGCTTCTGGGGTTCCAGCTTCGTCTGCGGGCCACAGGGCGAGTTGCTGGCGCAGGCGGGCCAGGACAAGCGCCAACTGCTGCTGGCGGACGTGGACCTCGCGCGCAGCGAGCAGGTGCGGCGCATATGGCCGTTCCTGCGCGACCGCCGCATCGACGCCTATGGCGACCTGCTGCGCCGCTTCCGCGACTGAGTTTCGGGGGACGGGGACGGGGACGGGGACGGGGACCGGGGACCGGACAGGCAACAGCGTCGGATCGTTGTTGCGGCGCGAGAACCGACATGGCGTGTTGGGGTTCGCCTTCGGCTCACCGCCAACCTGTCGCGCCGCTCACCGCTCGCCGCGTCAGAACAGCGTCGTGAAGATGTGGTAGCCGGCCAGGTACTCGCCGGCGATGGTGCCAATGTTGGTCAGCATGAAAATCATCAGGGTGCGGGCCACGCGGTTGCGCCACCAGCCGCCGAGGTGACCGAGGTCGTCCCGCAGCGTCTCGAAGTCACCGACGCGCGGCCGTCGGACCCACGCCTCGGTCAGCGCACTGACCGCGCCGGCCGGAATGCCAGGGCGGAACGGCTTCAGCGGCGCGGCAATGAAGGCGGCAATGATGCTCAGCGGATGCCCGCCGCTGACCAGCGCACCCAGCGCCGCGAAGCAGCCCGTGTAAAGCACCCACGACCGGACCGCCGCGATGCCCATGCTGGGGCTGCGGTAGAAGGCCCAGCCGATGGCGGCGAAAATCGCCACCACGATGGCGCCGGCCAGCCACTTCGGCCAGCGCGCCGCCGGCGGGATTGCGTCGAGCTGCTCGCACAGCTGCGCCGGCGGCTCCGTTTGCTCGCGCAGGTCGCCCGCCAGCCCCGGCTGGTGGCCCGCGCCGATCACCACCAGCACGCGCGAACCCGGTGCCACCCCCAGCGACTCCTGGCGCAGGCGCGCGGCCATGTAACCGTCGCGCTCGCGGATAAGCCCCTGGTACAGCGGCCGCGACTCGCTGGCGAACTCGGCGAACGCGCCCTCCATCAGGTCGCCCTGCTTGAGCTTCTCGATGTCGTCTTCGCTGATGTCCTCGCGCTCGAACATGCTGCCGACCAGGCCGAGCAGCAACCGCATGCGACCGCCGAAACCGAGGCCGCGCCAGCAGCGCTTGAAGGTGATGCCGACCTCGCGGTCGACCAGCCACAGCGGCAGCCCGCGCTCGGCCGCGCCATCCATCGCCGTGCGCATCTCGGCGCCGGGCTCGATGCCGAACTGCGCCGCCAGCCGCTTCTGGAACGACGACAGCACCAGGCTGGCCGCGACCATGCCGGTCTTGCCCTGGCGGATCACCTGGAACAGGTCCATGCGCTTGAACGCGTCCGGGTCGCGCATGGCCCGCGCGCGGCTGTCGCACAGTTCCACCGCCACGGCGTCGAAGTGCTCGTCGCGCAGCATGGCCTTGACCGCCTCGACGCTGGCGCGCGAGACATGTGCCGTGCCCAGCAGCACGTACTCCACCCCCTCACGCTCGACCCGCACCACCGGCTGGCCAGCGAGCGGTTCGGGCGCAGCGGCATCGGCTGTGGCTGGATCGGGCGGCGTGCTGTCGCTGTCGCTCATGGCAGGCATCGGCTGGAAAGCTCCAAGCATGGGGGCAGCCGGGCGCACCCACAAGCGGGACGCTGCCACGCATACGCCACCGCCGCGCTGGCAGCTCCGCGCTTTTCCCGATTCCCCATTCCCCATTCCCCATTCCCGCAGCGGGCACGCGGCACCAGCCGCGCGCACCGCTGCTATAATCGCGTCTTTTGCACCGGCGCGACCGCGCCTTCGACGGACTCCGCACGATGACACGCACGTTACTGACGCTCGGTTTTGTTGGCGCCGCGATGCTCGTTTCCGGCCCCACCCTCGCCCAGGGCCAGGGCAACAAGGAGCGCGGCCGCATCATGGTCTACACCTGCGCCGGCTGCCACGGTGTAACCGGATACGAAAATGCCTACCCGCGCTACCACGTGCCGCGCATTGCCGGCCAGAATTACGAGTACATCGTCAGCGCGCTCAACGAATACAAGAAGGGCACGCGCTCGCACCCAACGATGCAGGCGCAGGCGGAGAGCTTCAGCCAGCAGGACATCATGGACATCGCCAGCTACCTCTCCAGCATCAAGGTCGGGCCCGGCCCGAAAGCCGACACCAGTGCACAGGTAAGCAAGCCATGAAGCGTTTCACGATCCCACTCCTTGTCCTCACCGCCACGCTGGCACTGCCCGTTTTCGCTCAGGGCGACGCCGCCAGGGGCAAGATCAAGGCCAAGACGTGCTTCGCCTGCCATGGCGTCGATGGCAAATCCATTGCACCCCAGTACCCCAAGCTGGCCGGCCAGTACGCCGACTACATCGTGCAGGTGCTGAAGGAGTACAAGGACGGCCAGCGCAGCAACCCCATCATGAAGGGATTTGCCGCACCGCTGTCCGAGCAGGACATGGAAGACATCGCCGCCTACTTCTCGTCGCTGCCGCCGGTGCTCGACGACCTCCACCACCACATCCAGGGCGCCGACTGAGGGCCCGGCCTGCGCAGCTCGCGCCGCAGGCTCACCCACCGAGGGCCGACCGCCCCTCGCGCCCCCTGTAGTACGGATTGCTGCCGCTGGCGTGGTCGGTGGCGTCGCGCACCGCGGTCACCTCGGGGACACGCGTGCGCAGCGTCTTCTCGACACCCTGTTTCAGGGTCACGTCTACCATGCCGCAGCCGTGGCAGCCGCCACCGAACTGCAGCAGCACCACGCCGTCGGCGTCCACCTCCACCAGCGTGACCCGGCCCTTGTGCGAGGCCAGCTGCGGGTTGATCTCTGCGTCGATCACGTAGCGAACGCGCGATACCACGCTTGCGTCGGCTGCCGGCATTTCGCCGCGGATGTGCGGCGCGACGATGCTGAGCTGGCCGCCAGTGCGGTCGGCGAGGTAATCGATCTGCGCCTGGTCCAGCCATTCGGCGCTGGCGCCATCGACATAGAGCACGAAGCCCCGGCATTCGATGGCCCATTCACTGCCGTCGAGGTCGTCCGGCTCGCAGAACTGCAGCTGGCAGCTGGCGCGCGGCGTCCCTGGATCGGTGACGGCGATGCGGATGCCGCTGTCGTCGGCGCCCTGCTGTTGCAGCAGGCGGCGGAAGTGGTCTTGCGCGGTCTCTGAAATCTGGATCATTCGCCCATGATACTTGACTGGTCCGGTACCAATTCAAACCGGGGTCAGAGTGCACTTTCCTGCGAGATCGTTACGTGAGTGACTGCCGCAGGGGAAAGTGCACTCTGACCCCGGTTTTCCGGCGGTGGAGCCGTGTTGACGTCGGCTCGCGCCGACGGTGACGACGGCGGCGCGACGCGGCGTCGGCGCGCTTCAGCGCGCGGGCAGGAAGGCGGTGGGGTCGACCGGCTTGCCCTGCTTGCGGATCTCGAAGTGCAACTCGACTTGGCTGGTGCCGCTGGAGCCCATCTCGGCGATCTGCTGCCCGGCGCGCACGTGGTCGCCCTCGTGCACGAGGCGCTTGTCGTTGTGGCCGTAGGCCGACAGGAAGGCGTCGGAGTGCTTGACGATGATCAGTTCGCCGTAGCCGACCAGGCCGTTGCCGCTGTACACGACCACGCCATCGGCGGCCGCCCGCACCGGTGCGCCGCGGTGGCCCGCGATGTCGATGCCCTGGCGGGTGGGATCGCCGGCAGCATAGCCCTGCATCACCTTGCCCTCGGCCGGCCAACTCCAACGGATGCCAGCCACCGAGCGGGCCGGCAGCTTCGGGATCGCCCCGCTGGCCGGGGTGGACGGCGCGACGCCTGGCGCGGGCGTGGCCGCAGCCGGTGACGGTGCGGCCGGCGGTGACGTTGACGGTGGCGGCGACGCTGCCGCGCCCGGCGCGCTGGTTGCCGCCGCCGCACCCGGTCCCTCGACCGTGGTGGCGACCAGCGGCTGCGTGGTCAGCTCGGCGTCCTCCTCCGGTGCGCTGGGTGGCGGTGGCTTGAAGCCGGGCGGCTTGGTCAGGCGCACCCGCATCCCCGGCTGGAGGATATACGGCGGCGTGATGCCGTTCCATTGCGCCAGGTCGCGCCAGTCAAGGTTGTGGCGCATGGCGATGGCGTAGAGCGAATCGCCTTTTTGCACGATCGCCATGGTCGGCGGCGGTGCCGGTGCCGGTGCGCGCGCGGCCTGTGCGGGATGGGTGAGGTCGACCACGGGCGCCGGCGGCTGCGATGCACAGGCACCGAGCAGCAGCGACACGGGCAGGACAAGTCGGAGTGCGTGGCGCGCGGTCATCGGTGGTTAGTCTAGCGTGCCCGGGGACGGCAGCGGGTCAGCCGATGCCACCCAGCAGCGGCACGAAACTGACGCCGCCGAGGTCCTCGCGCTCGATCTCGCCATCGTGCTTTTGCAGGCGGACCAGCCGCTGCCCGCTGGCCGGCCCCAGCGGCGCCACCAGCACGCCACCGTCGGCCAGTTGGTCCAGCAGGCCCGGCGGCACGCCTTCGCCGGCGGCGGTGAGGACGATGCCGTCGAACGGTGCCTCGGCCTGCCAGCCCATGCTGCCGTCGTCGTGCCGCGTTCGGATGTTGTCGAAGCCGAGCCGGCGGAAGCGGCGGCGCGCCTGGCGCAGCAATTCCTCGATGCGCTCGACGCTGTAGACCTGCTCAACCAGGGCCGACAGCACCGCCGCCTGGTAGCCGGAGCCGGTGCCGATCTCCAGCACCCGCGCCGGCACGTGGTCGCGCAGCAGCACCTCGGTCATCCGCGCCACCACCCACGGCTGCGACAGCGTCTGCCCGTGGCCGATGGGCAAGGCGGTGTTTTCGTACGCGCGCGACGCCATCACCTCGTCAAGGAACAGGTGCCGCGGCAGCGTTCGCATGACGTCGAGTACGCGGGTGTCGCTGATGCCCTCCTTGCGCAGCTGCGCCACCAGGCGGTCGCGGGCACGCTGCGAGGTCAGCCCCTGGCCGGCGCTTTCCTTCCAGTGCGGCATCAGGCGGCTCCGCCGGTTGCGTCGTGCTCGATGTCCAGCGCGCTCACCCAGCTGCCGACTTTTTCCAGTGCCTGGAAACGCGTCAGGTCGACGTGGATCGGCGTCACCGAGATGAACCCGCGGGCGATGGCGCTGAAGTCGGTGCCCGGACCGTCGTCCTCGGCCGGCCCGGCCGGGCCAATCCACCACACCGGGTGGCCGCGCGGATCGGTGGCCGGCACGCTCGGCGCGGAGCGGTGGCGGCGGCCGAGGCGGGTGACCTCGAAACCCGCCAGCTCGGACCACGGCCTGTCGGGCACGTTGACGTTGAGGATGGTGTCGGCGGGCAACGGCTCGACCAGCAGGCGGCGCGTCAGCAACAGCACAGCGCGCGCCGCCGATTCGTAATGGCGAACGTTGAATTCCTCGCCGGCCAGCGACACGGCAATCGCCGGCAAACCGAGGAAGCGCCCTTCCATTGCCGCCGACACCGTGCCGGAGTAAATCACGTCATCGCCGAGGTTCGAGGAGTTGTTGATCCCCGACACCACGATGTCCGGCTCGTGCTCGAGCAAGCCGGCCAGCGCCAGGTGCACGCAGTCGGTCGGTGTGCCGGCGACCCGATAGAAGCCATTCGGTTGCTGCTTGACGCGGATCGGCAGGTCCAGGGTCAGCGAATTGCTGGCGCCCGAGCGATCGCGATCCGGCGCGACCACCGTCACCTCGCCCACTTCCGCCAGCCGCTTCGCCAGCACCTGGATGCCGGGGGCGTCGACGCCGTCGTCGTTGCTGACCAGAACACGCATGCGCGGTGCGCTCAGCGCAGGCCGGTTTCGGCGCGGGCGATCACCATGCGCTGGATCTCGCTGGTGCCCTCGTAGATTTCGGTGATCTTGGCGTCGCGGAAGTAGCGTTCCAGCGGCATCTCGCGCGAATAGCCCATGCCGCCGTGGATCTGTACCGCCTGGTGGGCGATCCACATCGCCGCCTCCGAGGCGGTCAGCTTGGCGATCGCGGCTTCGGTGCCGAAGCGCCCGCCGCTTGCCTCGGCCTGTTTCTTGGTCCAGGCCGCGCGCAGGGTCAGCAGGGTGGCCGCATCCAGCTTGCACTTCATGTCGGCGATCTTGGCCTGGGTCATCTGGAAGGCGCCGATGGGCTTGCCGAAGGCCTTGCGCTCGCGCGCCCATTCCAGGCTGGCCTCGTAGGCGGCACGGGCGATGCCGACAGCCTGCGAGGCGATGCCGATGCGGCCGGCGTCGAGCACGCCCATGGCGATGCCGAAGCCGCGCCCTTCCTCGCCCAGCATGTTGGCGGCGGGGCAGACGTAGTCGGCAAACTCGATCTCGCAGGTCGCCGAGGCACGGATGCCGAGCTTGGGCTCGGTCTTGCCGGCGTGGAAACCCGGCTTCTCCGTATCGATGATGAAGGCCGAGATGCCCTTGGCGCCGATGCCCGGCGTGCTGATGGCAAACAGCACGATGTAGCGCGCGACCGGGCCGGAGGTGATCCAGCTCTTCTTGCCGTTGATCACCCAGTCGCCGTCGCCGTTGCGCACCGCGCGCGTATGCATCGCCGACGCATCGGAGCCGGACTGCGGCTCGGTGAGCGCGTAGGCGCCAATGGCCTCGCCGGAGGCGATCGCACGTACATACGTCTGCTTCTGTTCCTCGGTGCCGTGCTTGAGGATGCCGTTGCAGAACAGCGAGTTGTTGACCGACATGATGGTCGAGGTCGCCGCGTCGGCGGCCGCCACCTCGATCATGGCCAGCACGTACGCAATCGGGTCCATGCCGGCGCCGCCGTACTCGGCCGGCACCTCGATGCCCATCAGGCCGAGCTGGCCCATTTCGCGGATGGTCTCCAACGGGAAGGTGCCCGCCTGGTCATGCCCGGCCGCCGCCGGCGCAATGCGCTTTTGCGCGAAATCGCGGGCAATCGACTGGATGGAAAGCTGGTCCTCGGAAAAGTCGAAATCCATGCGTCATCTCCGGCGCGCCGCGCCGCGCGCAGCATCGGTCATGAGGGTGATGGCAGTGCGAGCCGCCACGGAACGGGAAATTTTAGCCGATTCCGCCGCACCCTGCCCTGCACCGCCATTGGGCGGTGTTGCCGCCTGTGTGTAACCCATTGCACTTGGTCTGGCCTCCGACCAGCGCAATGCGCGGCGATGTCGGGTTACGTTTACGCACCTGGGGCGCCGTGGCGACGTCGAGTTACGCGCCTGCGGCGCTAACCCGACCTACGGCGTTGCCTTGGTCTACGGGCCGCGCCGGCGATCCGGATTGCCGTAGGTCGGGTTGGGCCGTCAGGCCGTAACCCGACAATCGCGCACCCACATCCAACGGGCAAATCGCGGCTCAGCCACGCTGGCGGCCGTAGTCCCGGCCTTTCCAGCGGCTGCGCACGCCGCGCCAGCAGCGCCACGCCGACTGCCACGTCATGCCGAGATAGGCCGTGCCGACCAGCGGCAGGGCCAGGCACCACAGCGGCGAGCGGCGGTAGAAGCGCAGTGTCGGCAGGTAGCAGGCGACCATCGCCAGCCACGCCAGCAGCGCCGGCAGCCGGGTACGCGGCTCGATCAGCGCTGCCACCGGCACCCAGAACGCCAGCGCCAGCGCCAGCGTGCAGGCCAGCAGCAGCAGCGGCGAGTAACGCAGTTGGCTGTAGGCGGTGCGCGCGACCATGTGCGCAACTTCGCCGAACGAGTCGCAGGCGCGCTGGCTGCGCACCGCGTGCGACAGGCCAATCCAGGTGCGCTGGCCGTTGGATTTCAGCAGCCGCGCCAGCGCGCAGTCGTCGATCACGACGTCGCCGATCGCGGCAAAACCGCCGGCATCGTGCAGCGCCCGCGCCTCCACCAGCATGCAGCCACCGGCCGCCGCGGCCACGCCACGCCAGCTCGAATTGGACAGCGAAAACGGATACAACAGCTTGAAAAAAAAGACGAAGGCCGGCATCAGCGCGCGTTCCCAGAGGCCTTGCGTGCGCAGCAGGGCCATCACCGACACCAGCTGTCGCCGGCGCTCGAGAGCCAGCCGCCTCAGCGCCGCCAGCGTGCCGGGCTGCAACTCGATATCGGCATCCAGCAGCAGAATCCAGCGGCTGTGCACGCGGCGGCGCCCCTGCTCCAGCGCCCAGAGCTTGCCCGTCCAGCCGGCAGGCAGCGGGCTGCCCGGAACCACCTCGGCACCGCCCGCGGCAGCCAGCGCCGCGGTGGCATCGGCCGATTGGTCATCGATGACGATGATGCGCAGCCCCGGCGCCTGCCCCGCCAGTGCCCGCAGGGTGCCCGGCAGCAGTGCCGCCTCGTCACGCGCTGGGATCAGTACGGTGACGTCGCCAAGGGCAGCCTCGTCGCAACCAAGGTCGCAGGGCTCGATCGGCAGGCGCTCGCACGTGCTCCACGGTCGCCACGGCAGCAGCAACATGCACCACCACAGCGCCGCGGCAAGCCAGGCGACGACGGTGGCGGTCATGCCCGGCCGCCGCGCTCAGCGGTGGCCAATCTCGCTGAGCGGGATGCGGACTTCGTTCGCGCCGGGTGCGTCCGGAATCGCCTCGCGGTCGTAGAGCACCGGCAGGTCCGGCGCCATCGCGCCGCTGGTGCGCGGCCCGCGCAGGGACGCCACAAGCGCCTTGATCGGGTGCGCGAACGTATCCTCCACCGCCGTGCCCTCGTAGCCGCAATGCGCCATGCAGTTGTCGCACTTTGGATTGCGGCCGGTGCCGTAGGCGTTCCAGTCGGTCTCCTCCATCAGCTGCTTGAAGGTCGGAACGTGGCCCTCGTCAACCAGCAAGTAGCAGGGCTTTTGCCAGCCGAAGATGTTGTAGCAGGGCATCGACCACGGTGTGCACTGGTAGCTCTGGTTGCCGGCGAGGAAGTCGATGAACAACGCCGACTGGTTGAAGCGCCATTTGCCGCCGCGCTGCTTGCCCAGCTTGAAGATCCCGCGGAACAGTCGCTTGCTGGCATTACGCGACAGGAAGGCCTCCTGCTTGGCGGCGTGCTGGTAGCTGTAGCCGGGCGAGATGGTGATGCCTTCGACGCCGAGGTCGGTGGCGTAGTCGAAAAAGTCGGCCACCCGCTGGGGGTCCTCGCCATTGAACAAGGTGCAGTTGACGGTCACGCGAAAACCCTGGTCCAGGGCCGCGCGGATCGCCTCGACGGTCTTGTCGAACACGCCCTTGCGGTCGACCGACTCGTCATGCCGCTCACGGTCGCCATCGAGGTGCACCGAGAACGTCAGGTAGGGCGAAGGTCTGAACAGGTGCAGTTTCTGCTTCAGCAGGATCGCGTTGGTGCACAGGTAGACAAACTTCTTGCGCGCGACGATGCCTTCGACGATCTGCACGATCTCCTTGTGGATCAGCGGCTCGCCGCCGGGGATCGAGACCATCGGCGCGCCACACTCGTCGACCGCGTGCAGCGCCTCCTCCACGCTCATGCGTTTGCGCAGGATGCTGTCCTCGTAATCGATCTTGCCGCAGCCCGGGCAGGCAAGGTTGCACTGGAACAGCGGCTCGAGCATCAGCGTGAGCGGAAAACGCTTTTCGCCACGCAGTTTCTTGCCGAGCACGTAGCGGCCGACACGGTACTGCTGGACCAGAGGTATGCCCATTGCGCGTTCCTCGCTGTGTGGACGCGGCATCGTCAGGCGCCGCGTTAGCCTTCGGCAAGCCTAGGCTCGGCCCGCTGGCCAGTCAAACGCGGCCTCGGCCAAAGTTAAGACTCTGCTCAGCGCCGCCTCAGGCGGCGTGCCTGGCGCCAGCCAGCCGCGGGCACGGGCCGCATTCACATGCCGGTCAGGGGCGGCGGCAGCTGAACGGGCTTGACAGCCGCTGAACACGACCGCGGCGGCCGCGAGCCTTGCCTCCCGATGAAGGGCCGTTTTCTGCTAGCGTGCCGGTTCAGGCGGGCCTCAGTTAGTCCCTTGTCGACACGGTGCGGCCACATGGAGCGGTCCGCGCACGCCCCTGAAGAGACACGGAGACTTGCCGGGTTGTCCCGGTCGTTCGAGTCGCTCGGGACTTTTTCTTGGTCCAGATGAAAAGGATGGTTCGATGAAAAATCGCATGAAGAAGGCGTCGCTTTGCATGGCCATCGGCACGGCCATGGCGCTGGCGGCCTCGCTACCGGCGTTGGCGCACGGTTCCGCCCCCGGGTGGGCCGCGACGGCCACACACGCCGTGCAGCTCGCTCCCGGCGCGGTGAACCACGGCCCGGCGGCGCCGGACACGCCGTTGCGCATCTCCGTGGTGCTGAAGGTCAACAACAAGGACCTGCTTCATCAGGTACTTGCAAGCCGTGCCAACCCGCGTTCCGCAATCACGATGTCCGCGCAGGACGTGGTCGACGTGTTCTCGCCCAGCGACGACGAGGTCCAGGCCGTGGTCGACTACCTCGACGACGCCGGCTTCACCAACATCCACGTGTCCAGCAACCGTCTGGTCATCTCCGCGGACGGTAACGCGGCCGCGGCCGCGGCGGCGTTCAACACCCGGCTGGCGTCGGTGACGACGGCCCATGGCCGCAGCGCCTATGCCAACACCGACGACGTTCACGTGCCGGCCGGGCTTGCCGGTTCCGTCCTCAGCGTACTCGGGCTGCAGACCGTCCACCACGCCCACACGATGGGCAATGGTCATGGCGGCGGTCACGGCGGCGGTGGCGGCGGCAGCACCGGCGGCGTAGTCACCGGGCATTACCCGCAGGAGTTCCAGGCCATCTACAACGTCGGCAGCACGCCCACGGCCTCCAGCGTGACGGTCGGCATCATCTCCGACGGCGACATGACCCAGCCACTCATCGACCTCCACACATTCACCTCGAGCCATGGCCTGCCGGACGTCAACACCGCGGTGGTCTACCCCGGCGCGCGCGGCTCCGACACCAGCGGCACGGCGGAATGGGATCTGGACAGCCAGAACATCGTCGGCATGTCCGGCGGGGTCGCCAAGCTGATCTTCTATGCCGCCACTTCACTGACCAACAGCGATCTCACCCAGGCCTTCAACAAGGTGGTCAGCGACAACCAGGCGCAGGTGATCAATGTCTCGCTGGGCGAATGTGAAACCTACGCCTACCAGGACGGTTCGATGGCGGCGGATGACCAGATCCTCGCGCTGGCCGTGGCCCAGGGGCAGACGTTCTCGATCTCGACCGGCGACTCCGGTTCGAACGAATGCGGCAAGGGCGGGCCCCACGCTACGACGCCGAGCTACCCGGCCAGCTCGCCCTACGTGATCGCGGTCAGCGGCACGACGCTGTCGACCGACAGCTCGGGCAACTGGTATGGCGAGACCCTCTGGGCCGACGCCGGTGGCAGCCCGAGCACGGTGGAACCGAAGCCGGACTGGCAGACGCTCGGCGACAACCACCGCGACGTGGCGGACGTGGCCTTCGATGCGGATCCCTACTCGGGCTCGATCATCGTGGTCAACGGTGGCCTGGCGCAGTACGGCGGCACCAGCCTGTCGGCGCCGCTGTTCGCGGCAACCTGGGCCCGCATGCTGGCGGCGCATCCCGGCCTCGGTTTTGCCGGTCCGTACCTGTACAACGTGTCGACCGGCGTCTACCACGACATCACGTCTGGCAGCAACGGCGGCGAAACCGCCACCGCCGGTTGGGACTATGCCAGCGGCTTTGGCAGCATCGACGTGAGTGCGCTGAACGCCAGCCTCTGAGCCTGGCTCGCACTGCCGTCCGGGCGCCCGCCACATGGCGGGCGCCTTTTTTGCGAACGACGCAACTTCAGCCAGTGACGACTGCAGCGCCACCGACCTGCGACGCTCGGTTCGGCGCCAGCGCCGCACGACGCAATGCTGCAGACCTGCTCAAGGCCGAAGGCCGGGAGCCGGCTTTGGCTTGTTGCCCCCATCCTGATGCGGCACCTGTGCAAGTGACCACGCCTGGTTCGCCACTGGCCCGTCGTGTTGAACCTGGACTTGCGGCGTCAGGTTGGATTGCGGCATCAGCGCATCAGCCGGCGGCGCGGCTTGATGGGGAGGTGGCCGCGCCAGTATTCGATCATGACGAAACCGGCCAACGCGCCGCCGAGATGGGCGAAGTGGGCGACGCCGGCGGTACCGGTGACGCCCAGCACCAGTTCCAGGACGATGTAGGCCCCCACGAAGATCCATGCAGGCATCGGGATCGGCGGGAACAGCAGCATCAGCCGCTGGTGCGGATAAAGCATGCCGAAGGCCAGCAGCAGGCCGAAGATCGCGCCGGAGGCGCCGATGGTCGGGTAAAAGCCCGGGATGAACCAGTGCACCACGCACAGCTGGGCCACGGCCGCCACCACCATGCAGACGAAGTAGTAGGCGACGAAGTTGCCCTGCCCCAGCGTGCGCTCGATCACGCCGCCAAACATGTACAGCGCAAACATGTTGAAGAAAATGTGCGTGAGGCTGCCGTGCATGAAGCCGTAGGTGACCAGCTGCCAGACATGAAAGCCCACTGTAACCACGCCATGCTCGCCCAGCGCCTGGTGCGCCGGTCCCCATGGCCACAGCGCGAAGTGCACCAGCAGCACATCGCCAAGCAGTTGCTGCAGCAGGAAGACCGCGACGTTGGCGATCAGCAGCGCGCGGGTGACTGGCGGCAGGTCGAAGTGCATCGGCCGCTCAGCCGCCGTGAGCGTGATGCTGGGCCACGACCATCGCCACCACCATGCTGACGCGCTTGCCGCTGGGGATGTGCAGGAACTCGTTGGGGCCGTGCGCGTTGGAGTGCGGGCCCAGCACGCCGGTGATCAGGAACTGCGCCTGCGGGAACTTCTCGCCGAGCATGCCCATGAAGGGAATCGAGCCGCCCTCGCCCATGTAGGCAGCCGGCGCGCCGAAGGCAACCTCCGAGGCCTCGCTGACCGCCTTGGCCAACCATGGCGACAGCGGCGGCGCATTCCAGCCGCTGGCGGCCTTCTCCAGCCGGCAGCTCACCTGGCAACCGTAGGGCGGATCCTTTTCCATCAGTTCCTTGACGAAGGCGCCCGCGCGCTTGCCGTCCAGCGTCGGCGGCAGCCGCAGGCTGAGCTTGGCCGCGGTGTGCGGGCGAAGCACGTTGCCGGCGCTGTCAATCTCGGGGATGCCGGACATGCCGGTGACGGTGAGCTGCGGCCGCCAGGTGCGGTTGAGGGCGAGCTCGGTGAGGTCGTCGGACACCGGCTGCATGCCGTCGATGAAGGGGAACTGGGTGTACACGCTGTCACCCATGATCGAGACGAAGTCCCGCGTCTGCTCGATGCGCTCGGCCGGGATCTCGGCGTACAGCTCGCGCGGCTTGATGGTGCCGGTGGCACTGTCCTCCAGGCGCTCCAGCAGGTCGCGCAGGATGCGGAAGCTGTCCGGCACGACACCCGAGGCGTCGCCCGAATGCACGCCCTCGTCCAGCACCCGCACGGTGAGGTCGCCGCCGGTCATGCCGCGCAGGCTGGTGGTCAGCCAGAGCTGCTCATAGTTGCCGCAGCCGGAGTCCAGGCAGACGACCAGCGAAGGGCTGCCGATGCGCTCGGCCAGATAGTCGACGTAATGCGGCAGGTCCTCGCTGCCCGACTCCTCGCAGGCCTCGATGATGATCACGCAACGGCCATGCTCCACGCCCTGGTCGTGCAGGGCCAGCAGCGCCGAGAGCGCGCCGAACATCGCGTAGCCGTCGTCGGCGCCGCCGCGGCCGTAGAGCTTGTCGCCCTTGCGCACCGGCGTCCACGGGCCGAGGCCATCGGACCAGCCGGTCATCTCCGGCTGCTTGTCGAGGTGGCCGTAAAGCAGCACGCAGTCGTCGCCGCTGCCGGGGATCTCGATGTAGATCAGCGGCGTGCGGCCTTCCAGGCGAACCACCTCCAGCGTCGCACCGGGCAGGCTTTGCAGCTTGGCGCGGGCCCACCGCTCCATCAGGGCCACCGCCGCGTCCATGTAGCCGTGGCTGGCCCATTCGGCATCGAACATCGGCGACTTGTTGGGGATCTTGATGTAGTCGGTCAGCTGCGGCACGACTTCGTCGTCCCACAAGGTGTCGACGAAACGCATGATCTTGTCGATGTCCATCGTGCCGGCTCCCGTGTCAAAGCGGCCATTCTAACGCGTGGGCAAATACCGGCGGCGGCGCCAGCGCGGGCGACACGACCACCGCTGCGTCGACGGCGTAGGCGAAAGCCGACACGGCCTCGCGCGCGAGCCGGACACGCCGGCAGGCGCGTGACCGGCAGCCGCCGCACGGGCCGCGCGGCATGCTGTCCCCACGGTGCAGACGCACCGGACCACCCATTTCAAACCGGAAGGAGATCACCATGAACCGCATGCTTACCGGCCTCGCCCTAAGCCTGGCCTTTGCCCTGCCTGCCATCGCCGGCACGCCCGTCGACATCAACCACGCCGACGCCCAGACCATTGCCAAGTCGCTGGACGGCGTCGGCCTCGTCAAGGCCAAGGCCATCGTCGCCTACAGGAAGCAGCACGGCCCCTTCCACAGCCCGGAACAGCTGGCGCAGGTCAAGGGCATCGGCGAGCACACCGTCACGGCCAACAAGGACGACATCCGCATCGGCAGCGTCAAGCAGGCGCCGCGCCGCAAGTAGGGCATCGGGAAGCACCACGGACACGGAACGTCCACCGGCGGGACCGGCCACGCCCCTGGGCGGTCCCGCCAACTTGAATATTGAGCGGAAACGGTGCAGCGCGGGGGGACGCCTCGACCGCACCGGAAGGTTCATCGGGAAGCGACACGGACATGGAACGTCCACGGCGGGACCGGTTCCCCCTGACCGGTCCCGCCGCCTTGCCTGTGAGGCGGCGGTACAGCGGGTCTTGCCGGTTCGCACCGGGGCAGCGTCTGCGCCCGCACGCCGCCCGTGCGACAATACGGGCTTGTCCGCAGCGGCCTCGCCCGCACGACCACCATGCCCGACATTCCAGTCCTGGAAACCGAACGATTGCGCCTGGTCGCCTTTGGCGAACGCCACTTTGACGCTTACGCGGCCATGCTGGCCGACCCCGACAGCACCCGCTACATCAACGACGGGCAGCCGCTGGACCGCATGAGCGCCTGGCGCTCGATGGCGATGCTTCTGGGCCACTGGGCGCTCCGCGGCTACGGCATGTGGGCGTTGGAGCGGCGTGATGACGACGCTTTCGTCGGCCGGGTCGGGCTGATGCACCCGGTGGGTTGGCCCGATGTCGAACTTGGCTGGGTCGTGGCCGCGGCGCATCGCAAAAAAGGCTACGCCACCGAAGCGGCCCGCGCTGCCCTCGACTTTGCGTGGCATGCCCGCCGCCTGCCGCGGGTCATCAGCCTGTTGCGCGAGGGCGACATCGCCTCGTTCAGCGTTGCCCGCCACCTCGCTGGCGAAGCCGTCGACGAGATCGATTTCCTCGGCTCGCCGGCGCACGTCATCGCCTATCACCCGCAGGCGCGCTGAAAAGCCGGGATCCGGGTTCGGGGATTCGGGATTCGCAAACGCGCGGACGCGACCGTGTGCGTTTCGGCAACCATTCCGCTGCCCGCGCCGAATCGTAGGGCGGGGTTCGGGCCCGTCACACGTTGCCGGGATAGACGATCGAATCCGGGATTCGCGTAACGACGCGGACTCGGCGCATTCGGCCGCGCCGTCCGTACCGTACGCAACGTCGGGCGTCTCGGCGTGCCTTGCCTGTAGGGCGGGTTTTAGCCCGCCGCGGTTACCAGGTCCGCGATTGTTGCCGGCAGTTGCCCGGCGGGGTCCTACGGCCTTCTCACGCTCAGGCCGCGCCTTCCGATTCACATTCGCTATTGCTACTCATTCGCATTTGCGTTTCAATATGCGACTTCAATCGTGTCGCAGAGGCTCCCACGCCCGCCGCACGCCGACATTCGCACAGAAGGAACGGAGCAATGCCAGCCAAACCCACCCGCGCCCTGCCGGCGCCGCACCTGCTGACGATCGCCATCGGTGTCGCGCTGGGCGCCGCGGGCGCCGCCCCGGCCGCCGCGCGCGCCCCGGCCTCGCACCCGTTGGCAGCGCCGATCCCCATCACAATCAGCAGCAACCCCGCCGTTGCCGTTTCCCTTGGCGACGCGAGTGCAGGCACGATCACCGCGTCGAGGATCGCTGCCGCGCAGTCCACGACCGGCTCTGCTGCCGGTATGGCGCGCGGCAGCACCTCCGGCGTTGCGCCGATTTCCCGGGCGAGCACGGAGGCGCTGGCGGCGACCGGCACGGGCGGCGCCGCGATGCTGCCAACCCGCGACTTGGAGCGGATCACGGTGACGGCACCGGAGCTGCCGATGCTGGCGTCACCGAAGTTCACCGCACCGCTCATCGACACCACCCAGACCATCCAGGTCATCGGCGCCGAGCTGATCGAGCAGCAGGGTGCGGCGACGCTGACCCAGGCCCTGCGCAACAGCCCCGGCGTTGGCACCTTCTACGTCGGCGAGAACGGCACCACCTCCACCGGCGACGCCATCCGAATGCGCGGCTTCGACACCGCCGGCAGCATCTTCGTCGACGGCGTACGCGACCTTGGTTCGATCAGCCGCGACGTCTTCAACATCGCGCAGATCGAAGTCACCAAGGGTCCTGCCGGCACCGACTACGGCCGCACCGCGCCGTCCGGCTCGATCAACATGGTCAGCAAGCAGCCGCTGATGGAGCGCCACGCCGCCTTCGACGCCAGCTATGGCAGCGGCGACCAGCGTCGCATCACCGCCGACATCAACCTGCCCCTGAGCGAGGCCGGCGGCAGCGCCCTGCGCCTCAACATCATGGGCCAGGACAGCGGCGTGCCCGGGCGTGACGTGGTCCACAACGACCGCTGGGGCGTCGCGCCGGCCATCGCCTTCGGCCTCGGCTCGGCCACGCGCTTCTACCTGGATGCCCTGCACGTGCGCCAGGACAACGTGCCCGACGGTGGCGTCTCCACCGTCGGCCTGCCCGGCTACATCAGCCCCGACCCGCTGCGGCCGCAGATCGGCACGGCGCCGCCCGCCGACAGCAGCAACTTCTACGGCACCAACGCCGACCACGACGACGTCACCGCCGACATGCTCACGCTGCGCATCGAGCACGACATCGGCAGCAGCGCCATGCTGCGCAACACCACGCGCTGGGGCCGCACCAGCCAGGACTACCTGCTGACCTCGTTCATGGCCAGCAGCGAGCGCCTGAACACGCCTGACCTCTCGGACCCGTCGACGTGGGCGATCGCGCGCAGCAACCCGACGTTCAAGAACCAGCGCAACGAGATAGCAACCAACCAGTTCAACCTCAGCGTGCTGTTTTCCACCGGAAGCGTCGACCACGCATTGAGCGCCGGCCTGGAGCTCACGCGCGAAACGCTGGACGCCACGGGCGTGGACGCGCTCAACGGCAGTGCCTGGCCGGACGCGAACCTCTACCAACCAAACCCGCACGTCCGCGGCCTGGTCTGGGGCGAGACCGGCGCGCACGCCAGCGGCACGACCGACACCGCCGCCGCCTACCTGTTCGACACCATGAGCTTCAGCGACCGCTGGCAGTTGAACGTGGGCGCCCGCCTCGACCACTACCGCACCGGATTCGACAGCACGGTCCCCTGCGGCGAGCGACACACACCGGCCTGCGGCGATTTGCCCGACGGCTCCATCGTGCCCGGCCTCGACGGTTCGGTCTCCGGCAACCTCGGCAACTGGAAACTGGGCCTGCTGTACAAGCCCGCAGCCAACGCCAGCCTCTATGCGGATCTCGCCGTGGCGCAGCAGCCGCCCGGTGGCGCAAGCCTCGAACTGAGCAACCGCGCACGCAGCGAAGACAACCCGATCTACGACCCGCAGCATGCGCGCACGGCCGAACTTGGCGCCAAGTGGAGCGTCGGCAGCGGCCTGCTGCTGACCGCCGCGGTCTACCGCACGACGGTCGACAACCAGGTGGTGCAGGACCCGGTGGACCAGTTGTACTACCAGGTTGGCCGCAAGCGCGTGCAAGGCATCGAGCTCGGTGCCAGTGGCCACATCACGCCGGTCTGGGAACTGAGCGCCGGCTACACCCGCATGGACGCCAGCGTCACCCGCGGCGCGGCGGTTGCCGAGGACGGCTCCGCCGACCTCGCCTACACGCCCGACAGTGCCTTCACTGCCTGGACCGCCTACACCCTGCCCTCGCACCTCACACTGGGTGGAGGCGTCCGCTACGCCGGCGGCATGAAGCGCGGCACCGATGGTGCCATCGGCACCCCGGAATTCACCCGTTCATGGTGGGTCGCCGACGCCATGGCGAGCTATCCGGTCAGCCCGAACGTCACGCTGCAGCTCAACCTCTACAACCTGTTCGACAAGGAGTACGTTGCCGCCATCAACAAGAGCGGCTACCGTTACACGCCCGGCGCACCGCGCTCGTTCCTGCTCAGCGCCCGCGTCGAGTTCTGAGCAACCACCGCACCCGCCGACCCATGCTGCTGCACGTTCCGCAGGTCCTCAATGCCGATCAGGTCGCGCAGATGCGCGGCCGCCTGGACAGCGCCGATTGGGTCGACGGCCGCGAGACCGTCGGTGCACAGGGCGCACGCGTCAAGCGCAACCAGCAGCTCGCCGAGCAGTCGCCGCTGCGCGCCGAGCTTGGCCAGCTTGTGCTTGACGCACTCGGCCGCAGTGCGCTGTTCCACGCCGCCGCCCTGCCCGCGCGCATCCTGCCACCGCGGTTCAACCGCTACAGCGATGGCGGCAGCTACGGCCTGCACGTGGACGGCGCGGTGATGGCCGCGCCGTCGGCAAGCGGTGCCGGCCAGTTGCGCAGCGATCTCTCGGCGACGCTGTTCCTGAGCGCGCCGGAGGACTACGACGGCGGCGCGTTGGTGATCGAGGACACCTACGGCCGCCACAGCGCCCGGTTGCCGGCCGGCGACCTGGTGCTCTACCCGTCGAGCAGCCTGCACCGCGTCGAACCGGTGACGCGTGGTGTACGCGTCGCCGCGTTTTTCTGGATCCAGAGCCTGGTGCGCGACGACGCGCAGCGACGCCTGCTGCTGGAGCTGGATATCGCCATCCAGCAGCTGACGCGCAAGCTGCCGGACGCCGAAGAGCTGGCGCAGCTGACCGGGGTGTACCACAACCTGCTGCGAGGCTGGGCGGAGACGTAGCTGCTTCGGGACCCGGGACCCGGGACCCGTAGAGCAGTATCCGGCGGGATGTTGCGGTTCGCTTGAGCTCACCCTACGGATGCGACTGGAACCGGGGATAGGAGGGCTGCCCGCGGACCTCCGCGAACCCAAGTCGCGCGGATCATCCATAGGCCGTCATTCCGGAGCCGCGCGAAGCGCGGAATCCGGAATCTTCTTGACGATTGCGACGGAACCGGCTCAGCCTCGCCAACCACCGCGGCGGCTTCAAGAAGATTCCGGATCCTGCCTCCGGCAGGTCCGGAATGACGGAAGCAAGGGGTCGGCGCGCACCGTCTCACCGCCGACCGCTCACCGCTCACCGCTCACCGCTCGCCGCTCGCCGCCCGCCGCTCGCCGCTCGCCGCCTCACGTCTCGCGCACCTCATGCCGTGCATCGCCGCGGTCGCCGGACGACTCCTCCAGCATCGGCGACCGCGCCAGCGCGATGGCGCCGGCGACGATCGCGACGAAGCTGAGTGCAGCAGCCAGCACGAACAGCCCGCCGCGAACCTGCTCGTGGAACACCAGCGTGCCCCAGACAATGGAGACCGCCGGGTCCAGCAGCGTCATGCCGGGTTGCGCCGCGGCCAACTTGCCCGCATGCAGCGCGTTCTGCAGCAGCCACATGCTGCCGGCCGCGGTCAGCGCGGCCATGTAGATCTCCCAAGAGCTGAAGACCGCTGCAACGCCCTCGCTCTGGAACTCCAGCTCGACGCCCTTCACCAGCGCCGCGAACAGGGCAAAGCTGATGCCGGTGGCGATGCCAAGCAGCGCCGCGCGCCGCGCGCCGTCGCTGCGCAGCGCGAGAAACACCAGCGCGAGGATTGGCGCCAGCGTGGTGGCCAGGGCCACGATCCAGGCCAGGGTCGAGACATCGGCGGCGCTGCCGGCCCGCGGATCGAGGAAGGCAACAAGGCCGATGGTGCCGGCGGTCATCAAGCCGATGCTGGCCCAGTCGCGCTTGCGCAAGCGGCTGCCGAGGAACCAGGTTGCGCCCAGCAGCGCGAACGGCAGCTCCAGGATCACGATCGTCTGCACGGAAGCCAGCGCGCCGAAGTTCAACGCGGCGATCTGGAACACCGAACCGACCACCACACCGGCGATGCCGAGCAGCCATATGGGATGGCGCGCCAGCTCGACGAACAGCCGCGGATTCATTTCCAGCCGGTCGGGTTCGTCCCGGCTGGCCTTGCGCTGCATCACCTGCGCGGCACCATTGATGATCGCCGCGATCAGCGCCAGCGCGTAGCTCAGCAGGTGCATCCGTGGTTCACCATCGCGTCCGTCCGTGCGGGCCATTTCGAAGCATCATAGCCGCGCGCGCCCGAACGGCAGCGCACCGCAAGGCAGGCGCCGCTCGGGGGCGACGCCGCTCAGGCAGCGCGGCCGCGCCATGCCCGCTCAGGCGATGCTCGCCACGCGCGGCCGGGGCACCGAGGCATAGGAGGCCGATGGGGCCATGCCGCGCCGGCCCGCGATGCCGCCCAGCCCGATCAGCCGCGAAGCGCGCATCCAGGCCACCACCGCGACCATCGCCTGGGTCACCAGGAAGGCCGCAATGAAGCCGCCGACGCCGGAGGCATTGACCCGCGTGCGCAGCATCGCAAGCGCCAACAGCACAACGATGCCGATGATGCTGGCTGCGAGGTAGATGCCGAAGCTGGCCAGCGGCCGGCGCAGCAGCTGCCGGTAGCCCCGCGACAGCGCGCGCAACCCCGAGCGCAGGCCCGGTTCGGCAACGAACTGCGCGCGGCCGGCTTCGACGCCGGCGTGGGCGATGACGAAGACGATGCCGAAAACCACCCAGGCGAGCTGGACTGCCAGCCGCGCCTGCGACTCCAGCACCGCGGTGTCCGCGTAGCGATCGGCAGCGTTCAGCGCGATCGAGCCGATGATGAGCGCAATGCCCAGCGGGATCAGCGACCACAGCCCGATGCGCACCATGCGCCAGTATTCCAGCAAGCCGCCATGCAGCAATTCGCCAAGGCCGGGCGATTGGGCGCTGCGGCCGCTGGCGATGGCCATGCCGGTCAGCAACGGCGACAGCAGCAGCGTGAAGATGAAGGCCACGGTGGTGGCACCTTGCAGCGCGCCGGCACTGTGGCCCATGGCGCCGAAGATGCCATCGAGCTCCATCCAGTGGAACTGGGCCGCCCAGCCGGCCGCCGGCACAGCGTGGTCGAAGACGCCGCCGAGCGCCTGCCACACGGGCCAGCCAATCACCGCCGCAGGTATCCAGCTCAGCACGATCCACAGCAGGAGGAAGCGCCAGCGCAACCCGGCACCCATGCCCTGGCCCAGTGCGCGCATCCCCGGGGTCTTGTCGTAAGCGTTCATAGCGTCTCCAGCAGGGCGGCGCCCACCTGCACGAAGTTCGACACGTCGGCGGCCCAGCGGCGCGCCAGCGAACCATCGGACTTGGTGGCGCGGCTGTCGTTGATCTTGTTGACGTCCAGGTAGACCACGTGCTCCGGGTCAAGCTGCGCGGACACCGCCTTCACCGGCTTGTCCCAGGTGAAGCGCTTCCAGCGGCTGCCGTCGGTCCAGCGCGCGGTTTCGGTCGAACCGTCGGCGAACTTCACCTCCAGCGTCTGCGGTACCGGCGCGCCATCCCGCCGCACGGTCACCACCGTATGCCAGGGGTACGGGCCACCGTGCTTCGCATCGGGATGGGCCTTCTTCCAGGCCGCCCGTGCGTCGTGGATCTGCTTGTCCACCTCCTTCTGCGTCAGCGTCACGCGCTTGCCGTCGCGCATGCCGGTGCCGGGCCGTGGCACCTGTTCGTCGCTGTCCAGGCTGGCGATGCTGTCGTCGACCTTGGCCGTGCCCCAGACCTGCTGTTCGAAGATGGCGTTGACGATGTCGGGTTTGCCCGAGCCTTCGGCCAGCGCGTCGCGCAGGTCGGCGGCGCTGGGGTGGCGGAACTTCCAGCGCTGGTAGTAGAGCTTCATGCCCTTGCCCATCGCCGCCGCGCCCAGCCGCGCCTCCAGGTCGTGCATGGTGCTGGCGGTGCGCGAATAGACCGAGCCGTAGCTTGAATTGGACATGCGGTCCCAGCTGTTGGCGTCCAGGCTGTCGGTCGGCTGGCGAATGCCGAGCACGCCGCTGAGGCGCTCCATGCCGAAGGCGCTGATCGCCGGGTCGAAGCCAAAGAAGCGCAGCAGCGGCGAGGCCACGTGGATGAGCTGCCCGCGCGCCTCCAGCATGCGGTCGTCCCAGTACTCGTTCATGCCCTCGTCGAGCATCGGCTCCTCGAATTCATTCGAGCCGAGGATGCCCATGAAGTAGCCGTGGCCGAATTCATGGATGGTGACGAAGTCGATCAGGTACTGGCTGATGGTGCCCGGCGTGACGCTGGACATGCCTTCGGCGGTGAAGAAGGTGGGGTACTCCATGCCGCCCGTCTCGCCAGCGTTGTACGGCGGCACCACGGCGGTCACGCTGGTGTAGGGGTAAGCGCCGAGGGTCCTGGAGAAGTACGTCAGCGCGTCCGTGGTGGCCTTCAGCACCGGCGCGGCGGTCGCCTCGTACTCGGGAGGATAGATCACCTTCACGTCGACCTTGGGGCTGCCGGGGAAGGTCCAGGTCGTCGAGCGCGTCTGGAAACCGGGCGCCGCGACCCAGGCAAAATCCTCCACGTCGTGCTGCGCGAAATGGTGCGTGACCTGGCCGTCCTTTTCCACCGGCCGACCCTGCTCCACGCCGACGGCGCCCACCGTGTAGCCCTTGGGTACGGTGAGCTGCACGTCGTAGTTGCCGTAGTCGGCATAGAACTCGCTGTGGTAGTGGAACTCGTGCACGTTCCAGCGCGGTTCGGTGGCGCCACGCTCGCCCGGCAGCTCCAGCACGCCGATCTTCGGGAACCATTGCGCCACCAGGTGGTACTTGCCGAACCAGCCGGTGCGCTCGACCACGCGCGGCAAGTGGTCGTGGAAATCAATGTCAAGCTTGAGCGTGCCGCCCGGCGGCACAGGCTGCGGCAGGTCCAGTTCGGCCACGGTGTGGTCGCTGTCGGGGCCACCGTCGGGCTGCACGTAGCGCCACTTCACCGCCTGCCTGGCCTGCTGCACCTTGCGCAATTCGATGTAGCCCCACTCGTCCTTCTCGAGCTTGGCGGCACCGCGTGAATGGCCACTGCCGGAGAACAGCCGCCGCTCGGTGAAGAAGGTGCTGCCCGGACCCTCGAAGGCATTGAGGTAGAGGTGCAGGTAAATCTTGCCCACCGGCCGCTTGCTGCGATTGCGCCAGGTCATGACCTGGTGGGCATCGACCGTGTGCTTGTCCGGGTCCAGCGTGGCCTGGATGGAGTAGCTGACAACCTGGTCCGACAGCGTCTGATCCTGCGGCGTGCGCGGCCCGCCCCAGGCATCAGGCGCACTGGAGACGGTGATGTTCTGGTTGTTGGCTGGCGCGAACGGAATCGGCGCCAGGCCGGCGCTGCCGATCGACGTGGCCGGCGCCGGAACCGAGGCGGCCGCGGCGGGCGTCGTTTGTGCCAGCGCCAGCGACGGAACGGACAGGGCCAGCGTGGCAAGCCACGCGCACAAGGAGTGACGGTTCTTCATAGGCGGCTGATTCCCCGATGGTTTCCGGTGGCAGGCACGGCGCCCATCCCCAGGCACCTCCCGGCAGCCTGCACCAGACTGCATGGCGCCGCAATGGCCATACGTCACATGCCGCGTCAGAACGGCTGCAAATGCCGGCGATGGTCTGCTGCGTGTGTGGGAGCAGAAGAACAAGACTCGCCGGCACCGAAGATTCCCGCTGCCGTGCAGCGTCTGGAACGATGGGCCCCAGGGTACCCGCCGCTCCAAGGCCCGAAAGAGCCGATCTTCGGCGCGCTTGCCAACTTCCGATCCTCCAGCCTGAGTGGGCGACACTGGCACGGCCATGAGCCATCGCCACGGCACGCGCGATCTCACTCGCAGGGGCGTACCTTGCGCGGATCGATCGGCGGCGCGGCAGCAAAGCGGCTCCGGTAGGCCCGCAAGGCCCAGCGGTCGGCTTGTTCAACGTGGTTCGGCGAAAAACGATACTTGCCTTGGAAGTACCTGAGAATGTCGGCAAGCATCTCGGCACCCGCAGTAGTGCTGCGGTAATAGGTCAATCGCACGGCCCGATACACGCGCAGCGGGTCGAGCTCCGGCACCAACGGGTGCCGGGGATCGGACAGGGCCTGAACAGCAAACAAAAGGGTGGGCCAGTACCCGCGGTCTATCCCGTTTTTCAGGAAGCGGGGTGCGTACGTCATGTACAGATTGTGCCGCTCGCCCCCTGGACCATAACCCGCATGGTCCAGCCTTGGCGCATTCAAAAAGCAGGCTTGTGCGGCCAGGTCTCCACCAAGGCCGGCAGGCAGCGCCGAATCCAGCAGTCGCTCCCTCGCCTTGGACAGGCTTCGCCCTTCGCAGTTCGCACGATTCTGCTCCAGGATGTCCTCCGCTTCGGCCAATTGCGCTGACAGCTCTTCCGCGTCGCTCGCTGCGTAGACTTCTTCACGCTCCGATGAGGCCACACGCTTCCTGGTCAGAAGATACAGGCGGCAGTTGGCCGCTTGCCGAAATGCGCGAAGCGCCTCATGCGGCTCATGCTGTCGATCCAACGCCGGCACGCGCCTTGCCCGGGCAACCGTCGATCCCGCAACGCGCGGCTTCGAGGTGTCCGCAGCAACCGCCGACGATGGGCTCACCGATTCGCGTTGCCTCGCGTCCACGACGGTTGCGGCGCCGTCGACTGGTTCCTCGCTGCCCGCGCCGGGACCTGGCGTGGACCGGCCCTCCCGCAAAGCATGAAGCACGACCGGCACGCACGCGAGCGCCAAAAGCAAACCCACCAACGCGGTGATCGCCGCCGCCTGATGCGTCCCTCGTCGAATCACGTCATACCGCCAAGTCCGTCCCGTCAGCCGCAGCAGCTGGCCAAACCGCTGTTCGCAAGGCCCTGCCGCGGCTGCGCCCCAATCCATCTTGATGCGCAGCCTCTTGGGCGGCAACCCTCAGATCGAAATGGTGCCGCCGGCCAGCCGGGCGCAGGTCCGGATCAGTCCCAGCGGTCGTCGCGGGTCCAGATGCGGCCGGCCTCTTCCTTCACCGGAAAGCTGGCGATCGGCACCACCGCGGGCGGTGCGGTCACCGCACCGGTGCGCAGGTCGAAGCGCGCGCCGTGGCGCGGGCACTCGACCTCGAAGCCGTGCACCTCGCCGCCGGCGAGTTCACCGCCGTCATGGGTGCAGGTGTCCTCGACGGCGTAGAGGTCGCCGTCGATGTTGTATACGGCGATGGCCGTGTCGCCGTCCCAGACCACCGCGTATTCGCCGGGCAGCAGGTCGCTGCGGCTGCCGACCTCGATCCATTCGCTCATGCCGCGGCCTCCGCGTGCAGCGGTTTGTCCAGCCATTCGAAGCGCAGGTCGTCGCGCCGCGGCAGGCCGAAGCGCGGGTCGCCATAGGGGAACGGCCGGTGCTCGCCGGTGCGCCGGTAGCCGCGCCGCTGGTACCACGCGATCAATTCCTCGCGCACGTCGATCACCGTCATGCGCATGCGCCGGCAGCCCCACTGGTCGCGCGCGAGCTGCTCGGCCTTCGCCAGCAGCGCATTGCCGAGGCCACGGCCCTGCAGGCCCGGGCGCACGGCGAACATGCCGAAGTAGGCGTCGGTCCCCTGCTTCTCGAGGTGCGCGCAGGCCAGCAGCGGCTCGCCGTCGGTGCCGCCGGCTTCGGCCAGCAGGACCTGGCTGTGTGCGCGTTCGATGTCGGCCAGCACGCCCGCCTCGTCGATGCGCTGGCCATCGAGCAGGTCGGCCTCGGTGGTCCAGCCGACGCGGCTTGCATCGCCGCGGTACGCCGACTGCACCAGCGCCACGATCGCCGGCACATCGCCCGCCGCGCCACAGCGAAACTGCAATGTGTCATCACTCATCTGCATGGTCCCGGCGCAGCCGCCTTGCAAATCCCGAATCCCGAATCGCCGATCCCCGCCCTCATGCCAGCAACTTTCGCACCTTGGCGATGGCCTCCACCAGCCGATCGATCTCGTCATGGGTGTTGTAGAACGCAAAGCTGGCGCGCACGGTGGCCGGCACGCCATAGAACTGCATCAGCGGGTGCGCGCAGTGATGGCCGGAGCGCACGGCGACGCCTTCGAGGTCCAGCATGGTCGCCAGGTCGTGTGCGTGGACGCCGTCGATCAGGAACGAAATCACCGCCGCCTTGTCCCGCGCCTCGCCGAAGATGCGCAGGCCGGGCACCTGCTTCAGCGCCTCCGTGGCGTGCTCGAGCAGGCCCTGTTCGGCCGCGGCGATGCGCGCCATGTCCAGCGACTGCAGGTAGTCCACGGCCGCGCCCAGGCCGACGAAGCCGGCGATGTTGGGCGTGCCGGCCTCGAACTTGTGCGGCGGGTCGGCGAAGGTCGTTCCATCGAAACGGACCTCTCGGATCATCTCGCCGCCGCCGAAGAATGGCGGCATCGCCTCGAGGTGCTCGCGGCGCGCCCACAGCACCCCGGTGCCGGTCGGGCCACACATCTTGTGGCCGGTCAGTGCGTAGAAATCGCAACCAATGGACTTGATGTCGAGCGGCAAGTGCGGCGCCGCCTGCGAGCCGTCGACCAGCAGCGGGATGCCGCGCCGGCGGCACTCGCGCGCCAGCGTCCTCACCGGATTGATCGTGCCAAGTACGTTCGACACGTGGGTGACCCCGGCCAGCTTCACGTCGGGCGTCAGCAGGTCAACGAATTTCTCGACGATCAATTCACCGGCCGGCGTGATCGGCGCCACCTTCAGCGTCGCGCCCGTGCGCTGGCATACCAGTTGCCAGGGCACGATGTTGGCGTGGTGCTCCATCTGCGTAACCAGGATGCTGTCACCCGGCTTCAGCCGCGGCAGCGCGTAGCTGTAGGCAACCAGGTTGGTGGCCTGTGTGGTTCCAGAAGTCAGCACCAGTTCGTCGCGCGAATTGGCGCCGATGAAGGCCACCAGCTTGTCGCGCGCGCCCTCGTAGGCCGTGGTTGCTTCGTCGCCGAGCTGGTGCACGGCGCGCGAGACGTTGGCATTGGAGTGCTCGAAGAAATGGTCGACCGCGTCGATCACCGCACGCGGCTTCTGCGAGGTGTTGGCGCTGTCGAGGTAGACCAGCGGCTTGCCGTGCACGCGCCGCGACAGGATCGGGAAATCGGCACGCACCGCGGCCACATCCAATGGCGCCACCTGCGCGGCTGGCTCCTTCATGTTCATGCCGGCGCGCCGCTTTGTTCTGTCCCCGCTGCGATCTGCAAGGGCAGATGCGCGGCCAGCAACCGGTTGAGGTGCTCGCGCAGCGCCGGCTCGGGCACGCTGTCCAGCGCGGCACGGCAGAACGCAACGGTCAGCAGGTTGCGCGCCTGCTCGAATGGCAGCCCGCGCGAACGCAGATAAAACAGCGAGCGCTCATCCAGTTGCCCGACGGTGGCGCCATGCGCGGCCTTGACCTCGTCGGCGTAAATCTCCAGCACCGGCTGGCTGTCGATTTCCGCGTGTGGCGACAGCAACAGGTTCTTGTTGCTGAGTGCGGCATCGGTGCCGTCGGCACCGGGCGCAACCACGATCTGGCCGTGGAACACGCCGCGCCCGCGCTGGTCGGCGACGCCGCGCCACAAGGCATCGCTGCGTGTATTGCGGGCGGCGTGACGAATGTCCAAGCGGGTATCCATGTGCTGGCGGCCACGCGGCAGGAACGCACCGCGGGTCTCCAGGCGCGCACCGTCGCCGCGCAACTCCACATCCAGCTCGTGGCGCACCAGCGCACCGCCCAGCTCCAACGCGTGGACCCGGGCACTGGCGTCGGCGTCGAGGCGCAGCGCATGGCGCCGCACCAGCACCGCACCTTCGGCCGCATCCTGCAGCACCAGCGCATCCAGCCGCGCCCCGGCGCGCAAGACGACGTCCGATACCAGCGTGCCGAGGTGCGTGTGGGCGCCGCTGGCCAGATGGTGCTCGACCAGCCGCAAGCTCGCGCCTTGGCCCAACTCGATCACATTGCGCGAATGCCAGGCCAGCGCGGTGTCGGCCGGCGCGCCGACATGCACGAGGTGCACCGGCCTTTCCGCGACGCTGCCGGCTGCCACGCGCAGCACCATGCCGTCGCTGGCGAATGCCGCGTTCAGGCGCACAAAGGCATCACTGCGATCGGCCCAGTCACGGCCCAGGAAAAAGCGCAATGGCTCGGCGGCGGCGCCCTGCAGTGCGTGCGCAAGTGGCTGCAGCTCCAGCCCGTCGGGCAGCGACCCCAGCGCCGACAGGTCGGCGCGGAACACGCCGTTGACGAACACCAGCCGCGGGCCGTCCACCTCGGGCAGTTGGAACAGGCTTGCATCGACCGGGCGATCAGCCGCCGCGGCATCGCCGGTGGCATATCTGCGTTGGTCAAGCGCGCGCAGCGGCGTGTACTTCCAGGCTTCGCTGCGCGCGCCCGGCAGCCCATCGCGCAGCAGCGCGTCGAGCTGCCTGCGTCGCGCGGCTTCGAGCCAGGCCAGGCCCGAGCCCGGCAGCGCCGGCAAGGCGGACTCGGCCGCTGCCGCCACCGCATCGAGGAAGCGCGACGCCATCAAGCGGCTCCCGCCGGCGCCTCGCGCTCGGCGATCCACGCGTAGCCATGCTCCTCGAGCTTCAGCGCCAGCGACTTGTCGCCGCTCTCGACGATGCGGCCGTCGGCCAGCACGTGCACGAAGTCCGGCTCGATGTAGTCGAGCAGCCGCTGGTAATGCGTGATCAGCAGGAAGGCGCGCTCGGGCGCGCGCTGCGAGTTGACGCCTTCGGCCACCTGCTTCAGCGCGTCGATGTCGAGGCCCGAGTCGGTCTCGTCGAGGATCGCTAGCTTGGGCGCCAGCAGCGCCATCTGGAAAATCTCGTTGCGCTTCTTCTCGCCGCCGGAAAAGCCCTCGTTGACGGCGCGATGCAGCAATTCGTCGCTCACCTGCATCACCTTGAGCGTCTCGCGCACCTTCTTCAGGAACTGCATCGAATCCAGTTCGTCTTCGCCGCGCGCCCTGCGCTGGGCATTGAGCGCGGCGCGCAGAAAGTAGGTGTTGTTGACGCCGGGAATCTCGACCGGGTACTGGAAGGCCAGGAACACGCCGGCGGCGGCGCGCTCCTCCGGCGCCAAGGCCAGCAGGTCGCGTTCCTCGAAGCTCACCGTGCCCTGCGTGACCTCGTAGCCGTCGCGCCCGGCCAGCACGTTGCCCAGCGTCGACTTGCCGGCGCCGTTCGGGCCCATGACGGCGTGAACCTCACCGGGCCGGATCGTCAGCGACAGCCCCTTGAGGATGTCCTTGCCCGCGACGCGCGCGTGCAGGTCGTCAATTTGCAGCATCTTCATTTCCTCTACGGTGCCGCCGCTCGAATTCGTCGATGTCGGCCAAATCCTTGGGGCGTCCACAGGCGCGCTTGTTGATCAACAGGTCGTCCAACGAGATGATCGGCACCCGTACGCCGCCAATCGTTCCGTACACCCGCCGCTCGTAGCAGTCCGCGAAGTCGCGCGCCGATATGCCGGTCAAGAGGTCAATACGGTTCGGCGGCCTGCCGAGCATCAGAACCGCATCCTGGTCGAGCAGCTCCTCGCGTGCGAACTCGCCGAAACCGAACTCGCGCAACATCGCCAGCGCACGATCCGCGTTTGCCTCGCTGCGCTCCAGCCAAAAATCGACATCCTCGGTCATTCGCACGAAACCCAATGCATTGACCGCTACACCACCAACGAGCAGGTAGCGGACATCATGTTCTTCGAGCAATCGAATGAACTCTTTCAAGTCCTGGATCAGTTCCATGGCGATCCTTTATCACCCTGTGCCGGAGACGAAGAAACATTTCCAGGCGCTCGTCGATGGAGAACCGCGCGTACTCATCGACCAGGCTCGGCTCCTGGCCGAGCCGTGTCTTGCGCGCGATCTTTTCGATTCGCATCTCCCCCGCCGTCGGGTGGCGCGGCGTCACGCTCATCCAACGGCTCCTTCCAGCGAAACTTCAAGCAGCTTCTTCGCCTCGACGGCGAATTCCATCGGCAGCTCGCGGAACACCTGCTTGCAGAAGCCGTCGACGATCATCGACACGGCGTCTTCCTCGCCGATGCCGCGCGAGCGGCAGTAGAACATCTGGTCGTCGGAGATCTTCGAGGTGGTGGCCTCGTGCTCGACGATCGCGCTCGGGTTCTTCACTTCCATGTACGGAAACGTGTGCGCACCGCACTTCTTGCCGATCAGCAGCGAATCGCACTGGGTGTAGTTGCGCGCGCCGGCCGCCGATTTCTCGATCTTGACCAGTCCGCGGTAGCTGTTGGAACTGCGCCCGGCGCTGATGCCGCGCGAGATGATCTTCGACTTGGTATCCTTGCCGATGTGGATCATCTTGGTGCCGGTGTCGGCCTGCTGGTAGTGGTGGGTCAGCGCCACCGAGTGGAACTCACCCACCGAGCGGTCGCCGCGCAGCACGCAGCTCGGATATTTCCAGGTGATGGCCGAGCCGGTCTCGACCTGGGTCCAGCTGATCTTGCTGTCGTCGCCGCGGCAGTCGCCGCGCTTGGTGACGAAGTTGTAGATGCCGCCCTTGCCATTCTCGTCGCCCGGGTACCAGTTCTGCACGGTGGAGTACTTGATCTGCGCCTTGTCCAGCGCCACCAGCTCGACCACCGCCGCATGCAGCTGGTTCTCGTCGCGCATCGGCGCGGTGCAGCCTTCGAGGTAGGACACGTGGCTGCCTTCCTCGGCGATGATCAGGGTGCGCTCGAACTGGCCGGTGTGACCGGCATTGATGCGGAAATAGGTGCTCAGCTCCATCGGGCAGCGCACGCCCTTCGGGATGAAGACGAAGCTGCCGTCCGAGAACACCGCCGAGTTCAGCGCGGCGAAGAAGTTGTCACCCTGCGGCACCACCGAACCAAGGTATTGGCGTACCAGCTCCGGGTGCTCCTTGATGGCTTCGCTCATCGAGCAGAAGACGATGCCGACGTCGGCCAGTTCCTTGCGGAAGGTG
Organism: Rhodanobacteraceae bacterium; assembly: GCA_035699085.1. GTDB lineage: Bacteria > Pseudomonadota > Gammaproteobacteria > Xanthomonadales > Rhodanobacteraceae > DASSBG01. Next base: position 30,351 of record DASSBG010000003.1, on the reverse strand, counting down.
GTGCCGACGGAGACCGAGTCGAACACCGCGTCCACCGCCACGCCGGCCAGCTTGGCGCGCTCGTGCAGCGGCACGCCCAGCTTCTCGTAGGTCTCCAGCAGCTTGGGGTCGACCTCGTCCAGCGACTTGGGGCCCTGCTTGGGCGCGGAGTAGTAGCTGATGGCCTGGAAATCGATCGGCGCCAGCTTGACCTTGGCCCAGTCCGGCATCGGCATGGTCAACCAGTGGCGGTAGGCCGCCAGGCGCCATTCCGTCATCCACTCCGGCTCGTGCTTCAGCAGCGACAGCGCGCGGATGATCTCCTCGTCCAGGCCCGGCGGCAGACTGTCGCTCTCGATGTCGGTGACAAAACCGGCGTCGTAGCGGCGCGCCAGGACGGCGGCGACCTCGGCATTGGTCGTGTCGCCCTGCGCTGCCTGCCCGGCCTGGCTGGTTTCCATGGTCACTCGCCGCTCTCCCTCAGGCCCGTGCGATGCTGCTGACGGGGATGTTGATGGTGTCGCGCCCGGCCGGCGCACGGCTCATGTCGGCGACGCTCACCGCGCGCAATGTCGCGTCCACCCGCGCATTGATGTCCTGCCAGTTCAGGCGCACGCCGCACCACGATTCGCGGTCGCACTGTCCGGCGGCGATGCCGCATTCGGTCATGCCGATCGGCCCGTCCACCGCCTCGACCACCTCGGCGATGCTGATCTCGCCCGCCGGCCGCGCCAGCCGGTAACCGCCAGTGGCGCCGCGGAAGGACTCGACCAGCCCCGCGTGACCAAGCAGCTTGAGCAGCTTGCTGACGGTTGGCGCCTCGAGCCGCGCACGCTCGGCCAGTTGCGCCGCACTGGCCACCTCCGCCGGCGTCTCGGCCAGGCAGGTCATCAGCAAGGTGGCGTAATCGGTCAGGCGGCTGACGCGGAGCACGGCTCGATCCTCCAACACGTACCGAAATGGTACTGTTTCGGAAGAACGCGGTCAACGTTCGTTGACCAACCTGTTCAGCGCGTTTGGCGCAGCAAAAACCCGCGATGCGGATCAATATCTGACCTCGGCCGACTGCCGTTGGCCTGGTGGCCATACCTTCGGCCCGCTGCTGGGTCGGCGCGCCAGTGGCACCCTTTAGCTGGCCTGCACCAGCACGGGCATCGCGGCGGAGGTTCGGGACCAACCCGCAATGCCTGTACCGCTCACTGCCCACCGCTCACTGGTCGTCGATCCACTGCGCGATGCGCCGCGCGAGGGCGTCGACAGGCTCCCCGTTCACCTCCAGGTGCAGCTCGGGTTCGAGCGGCGGCTCGTAGGGCGAGTCGATGCCGGTGAAATTGCTGAGCTCGCCCGCGCGGGCCTTGGCGTACAGGCCCTTTGGATCGCGCTGTTCGCACAGTTCCAGCGGCGCATCGACGAACACCTCGACGAAGTCGCCCTCGCCGAACAGTTCGCGCGCCATGCGGCGCTCGCTGCGGTACGGCGAGATGAAGGACACCAGCACGATCAGCCCGGCATCGGTCATCAGCCGCGCCACCTCCGCGACCCGGCGGATGTTCTCGACCCTGTCCTCCGGTGTAAAGCCGAGGTCGCGGTTGAGGCCGTGGCGCACGTTGTCGCCGTCGAGCAGGTAGGTATGCATGCCACGCGCGTGCAACTGCCGCTCCAGCGCATTGGCGATGGTCGACTTGCCGGCACCGGACAGGCCGGTGAACCAGACGCAGCGTGGGCGCTGCTGCTTGGCCGCGGCACGCGCCGCACGGTCGACGTCCAGCGCCTGCCAGTGGATGTTGCTGGCCCGGCGCAGCGCAAAGTCGATGGTGCCGCAGGCGACCGTGGCGTTGCTCTGCCGGTCGATCAGCAGGAAGCCGCCCAACACATGGCTGCGCGCATACGGCTCGAAGGCGATGGGCTGGTCCAGGCTGAGGTTGGCGTAGCCCACCTCGTTGACTTCAAGGCGCGTGGCGGCCATGTGCTCCTGGGTATCGACGTCGACGCGGTGCTTGATGGCGGTGACCTGGGCCAGCGCGCGGCTGCCGGCCCGTTGCAGCGTGTAGGGCCGGCCCGGCAGCAGCGGCTTGTCGCCCATCCACAGCAGGTGGACGGCGAACTGGTCGGCGACCTCGGGCGGGCTGGAAGCGGCCGCCAGGACATCGCCGCGGCTGATGTCGATTTCGTCGCGGGTGGTGACAGTGACGGCATCGCCGCGGCCGGCGCGCTCGATGTCGCCGGCGCCGTCGAGCACGCGCTCGATGCGGCTGTGCACGCCCGAAGGCAGCACCACGACCTCGTCGCCGGGCGCCACGCTGCCGGCCGCTACCGTGCCGGCGAAGCCGCGGAAGCCATCGGCGCGGCTGACCCACTGCACCGGCAGGCGCAGCGCCGGTTCCGCATGCGCCGGCAGCGGCTGCACCGTCGTCAGCCACTCCAGCAGGGTCGGCCCCTGGTACCAAGCCATGCGCGGCGAGCGTTTGACCACGTTGTCGCCGCGCAGCGCCGACAGCGGGATGGCGGTCGCCTGCTCGATGCCGACGGCAGCCGCCAGCTCGCGGCACTCGCGTTCGATACGCTCGAACACCGCCGCGTCGCAGTCGACGAGGTCCATCTTGTTGACCGCCAGCAGCACCTGGCGAATGCCGAGCAGCGCGCAGATATAGCTGTGCCGGCGGGTTTGCGTCAGCACGCCCTTGCGCGCGTCGACCAGCATCAGCGCCACCTGCGCGGTGGAGGCACCGGTGGCCATGTTGCGCGTGTACTGCGGGTGGCCGGGGCAGTCGGCAACGATGAACTTGCGCGTCGGCGTGGTGAAGAAGCGGTAGGCGACGTCGATGGTGATGCCCTGCTGGCGCTCCTCGTCCAGCCCGTCCAGCAACAGCGAGAAGTCCGGCTCATCGTGGGCGCGGCCGGCGCGCCTGCGCTCGGCCTCCAGCACCGCGCGCTCGTCGTCGTTGAGCAGGTCGGCGTCGTAGAGCAGCCGGCCCAGCAGCGTGCTCTTGCCGTCGTCGACGCTGCCGCAGGTGATGAAGCGCAGCAGGTCGCGCTGCTCGTAGGCGATGAGGTCCGGCGCGTCGGCGTTGTCGCGTTCGGCGGCCATCAGAAGTAGCCCTCGCGCTTCTTTGCTTCCATGGACGAGCCGGGGTCGTGGTCGATGGCCCGACCCTGACGCTCGGAGCGGCGCGATACCAGCATCTCCTCGATGATCTCGGCCACGCTGGCCGCGTCGGACTCGATGGCGCCGGTCAAGGGGTAACAGCCCAGCGTGCGGAAGCGCACGCGGCGCATGCGCGGCTGCTCGCCCTCGTTCAGCGGCAGGCGCTCGTCATCGCGCACGATCAGCATGCCGTCGCGCTCGACCACCGGCCGCTCGGCTGCAAAATACAGCGGCACCAGCGGGATGTTCTCGCGCTGGATGTACAACCAGACGTCCAGCTCGGTCCAGTTGGACAGCGGAAACACCCGCACGCTCTCGCCCTTTTGGATGCGCGTGTTGTAGACGTCCCACAGCTCCGGGCGCTGGTTCCGTGGATCCCAGCGGTGCTGCGCGTTGCGGAACGAGAACACGCGCTCCTTGGCGCGCGACTTTTCCTCGTCGCGGCGCGCACCGCCGATGGCCGCATCGAAGCCGTGCCGGTCCAGCGCCTGCTTCAGTGCCTGGGTCTTCATGATGTCGGTATGCACGGCCGCACCGTGCGTGATGGGCCCGACCCCGTCGCGCACGCCGTCCTGGTTGGTGTGCACCAGCAGCCGGACGCCGGTCTCGGCGGCCCGCCGGTCGCGGAAGGCGATCATCTCGCGGAACTTCCAGGTGGTATCCACGTGCAGCATCGGCATCGGCGGGGGCGCCGGGTAAAACGCCTTCAGCAGCAGGTGCAGCAGCACCGAGGAGTCCTTGCCGATGGAGTACAGCAGCACCGGCTTGCGGAACGAGGCGGCGACCTCGCGCATGATGTGGATGCTTTCCGCCTCCAGGCGATCAAGCGTGGTGTGCAACGCCATCGCAATGCGTGTCCGGGCAAAGGATGGCAATGATGTCGGCAGCCCCGGCCGCATGCAAGGGCGGAGCCGCAAACCGGCGTTTCCCGGCGCGGACCAAGGCACGATGTTCCGCCCCACCCTGGGCCGCTGCCGTCCGCCGGCAGGTAAGCTATGCCGATGATCGCTGACGACGACCGCGCTGCCGCGCGCCTGGACTTTGCCCGCCGTGCCAGCGGCCGCGACGACTGCCGGCTGCAGCGTGCCGGCAGCGACGCCGGCACACGCAGCTACTGGCGCATCGCGGGCGCCACACCCGGCCGCGTGGTGATGGACGCGCCGCCGGCGACCGACGACCCCGCCCCGTGGCTGGCGATGCGCGACCTGCTGGAGTCCGGCGGCGTACGTGTACCGGCGGTCCTGGAGCGTGACGTCGAGGCCGGCTTCCTGCTGCTGGAGGATCTTGGCTCCGAGACCTTCCTGCAAGTACTCGATGCGGGCAACGCAGACGAATTGTTCGACGCGGCAATCACACAGCTCCTGCGCCTGCAGGCCATCGTGCCGCCGCCGGAGCTGCCGCTATACGACGAGGTGCTGCTGATGCGTGAGCTGGCGCTGTTCGACGAGTGGTTCCTCGGCCGCCACCTCGGCCTGAAGCTCGACTGCGACGACCTCGACCGGCTGGAGCTTGGCTACCGCTGCCTGATCAACGCCGCACTGGCGCAGCCGCAGGTGCTGGTGCATCGCGACTTCATGCTGCGCAACCTGATGCCGGTCAACGGTGGCCCGGCGGTGCTGGACTTCCAAGACGCCGTCCGCGGCCCGGTCGCCTACGACCCGCTGTGCCTGTTCAAGGACGCTTTCGTCAGTTGGCCGGAGGCGCGCGTCGACGGCTGGCTGGCGCGCTACCACGCGCGGGCGCTGGAGGCGGGCATCCCGCTGCCGCCGCTGGCCCGCTTTCGCCGCGACGCCGACCTGATCGGCGTGCACCGCCACCTGAAGGTGCTCGGCATCTTTGCCCGCCTGCGCCACCGCGACGGCAAGCCGGGCTACCTCGACGACGCACCGCGCTTCGTCGCCTACCTCGACGCCGTGCTGCCGCGCCACCCGGAGCTGGCCTCGCTGCACAGCCTGATGCGCGACGCCATCAAGCCGGCGCTCGGGCGCCACGAGGCCACGCAGGCATGAAGGCACTGATCTTCGCGGCCGGCCGCGGCGAGCGCATGCGGCCGCTGACCGAGGCGACGCCCAAGCCGCTGTTGACGGTCCGGGGCAAGCCGCTGCTTGCATGGCACCTGGAGCGGCTGGCCGCCGCCGGCATCGACGAGGTCGTCATCAACGTCTCGCACCTCGCCGACCAGTTCCCGCGAATCCTCGGCGATGGCGAACGCTTCGGCGTACGCATCCACTGGTCGCATGAAGGCGACGAGCCACTGGAAACCGGCGGTGGCATGCTGCAGGCGCTGCCGCTGCTGGGTGAAGCGCCGTTCCTCGCCGTCAATGGCGATATCTTTACCGACTTCGACTTTGCGACCCTGCCGGCCACGCCCGCCGGCCTCGCGCACCTGGTGCTGGTCGACAACCCGCCACAGCACCCGCGCGGCGACTTCGTGCTCCACAGCGACGCCCGGGTCAGCGGCGAAGCGGCCGGTGGTCGCCCAGCTGCGCAAGACAGCGCAGCGCCCGCCGCAGCCCGCAGCCTGACCTACGCGGGCATCGGCCTGTTCCGCCCGGAGATCCTCCGTGACTGGCGCACCGTCATCGGCTGTGCAGCGGGTGCCGCCGCAGACGTGCCACGCTTCAAGCTGGCGCCGCTGCTCTACGCGGCCGCCGCACAGGGCGAGCTCACCGGCCAGCACCATTCGGGCTGCTGGATCGATGTCGGCACCCCGAAGCGCCTGGCGCAGCTGCAGGCGACGCAGGCATAGCCCGGCCTCGCCGCGGCGGCGTGCCTGCGCCCGCCTTGCCCTGCGGTTCGCGCCACTGCACACTGCCTGCGGGCCCGGACGGGGACGGCAATGGTTGATGTGGCGGGCATGAGGGCCGGCACGGCCGCTGGCACAGCGGCGCCGACCGTGCCGTTTCGGGCGCAGGTATGCGCCAGCATGATCGTCAAGAACGAGGCGCATGTCATCGAGCGCTGCCTGCAGTCGCTGCGCCCGGTGATCGGCGCCTGGGCCATCGTCGACACCGGCTCGACCGACGGCACGCAAGCGCTGATTCGCACGCTGCTTGGCGACCTGCCCGGCGAGCTGATCGAGCGGCCGTGGGTGGACTTCGCCACCAACCGCAACCAGGCGCTGGAGCTGTCCCGCAAGTACGGCGAATACGCGCTGATGCACGATGCCGACGAGACGCTGGAGGTGCTGCCGCAGGTCCCGCTGCCGGCGCGGCTGGAGGGGCCGGGTTATTACCTGCGCCAGAAGGTCGTCGGCAGCGAATTTGAATACAGCTCCTGCAAGCTCATGCGCCACGACCTTCCGTGGCGCTGGCGGGGCGTACTGCACGAGCACCCTGCGCTTGATCCGCAGCCGGCACTGCCGCACATCGGGGGCATCGTCGTCCGCTGCCACTGCGACGGGGGCCGCAGCCAGCGCCCGCCACGTGACAAGTACCTGGACGACGTGGCGGTGCTGCGTGCGGCGCTGGCGACGGAACCGGACAACGCGCGCTACGTGTTCTACCTGGCGCAAAGCCTGCGCGACGCAGGTGACCTGGCCGCGGCGCTGGAGCAGTACCGCCGCCGCGCCGCGATGGGTGGCTGGGCCGAAGAGGTCTGGTACGCGCTGTTCCAGGTCGCGGTGCTGCTGGAGCGGCTGAAGGCGCCGGACGGCGAGGTGATCGATGCCTACCTGCGCGCGTGGGATGCGCGGCCGACACGCGCGGAGCCGATGTGCGAACTGGCGCGCCTGTTGCGCTCGCGTGGCCGTTTTGCCAGCGCCTACGTCCACGCATGTGCGGCGACCGCCCTGCCCCGGCCACCGGACCTTCTGTTCGTCGACGCCGGCGTCTACCGCTGGCGCGCGCTTGACGAGCGGGCGGTGGCGGCCTACTACATCGGCCGGCGCGAAGAATGCGGCCGACTGTGCCGGCAGATGCTGGCCAGCCCGCACCTGCCGCCCGGCGAGCGAGCGCGGGTGGAGGCGAACACGCGGTTCGCCTGAGTCGCGCTGCGTAGTGCGCTGCGCGCGCGGGAATGAGGAGTGGGGAGTGGGAGCGCTGACCGCCCAGCGCCCACCGCGCGGGCTATAATCGCATCGTCACCGGGAGGAGCGACCTGATGGGCCTGTTCGGATCGAAAGAGCCCGAGACCATCGAGGTGCTGGGCAAGCCACTGGCCTGCACGGTCTGTGGTGGCATGGCCTTTCACAGCCGTCGCGCCCAGCTCAACACCGCCGCGGCCACGTTCTTCGATTTCGACTGGGCGAACAAATCCGCCGACTGCCATGTCTGCGATCGCTGCGGTCACATCCACTGGTTCCTCCCAAGGTGACGCGCTGCAGGCGAGGGGACGACGATGGAAAGCTATCTCTGGGTGCGCGCCCTGCATATCGTGGTGGCTGCGCTGTGGGTTGGCGGGACGACGTTCCTCGGCCTGTTCGTTGCGCCCGTGCTGCGCGGCACGGGGCGCAGTGGTGACGAGGTGATGCAAGGCCTGCATCGGCGGTCGGTCGGGCCATTCTTCGCTGTCGCCGGATTGTTGACCGTCCTGAGCGGCCTCTGGCTCTACTGGCACTTCACCGGGTTCCGGCACGCCGCCATGCTGAGCGGGCCGGGCCTGGCGTTCGGCATTGGCGGGTTGCTGGGCATCCTGGCCGCGGTGGTCGGCGGCGCGATCGTCGGGCGCTCGGTGGAGCAGGTCGTCGCGCTGGATGGAACGATGGCGGCGATGCCCGAAGGCCATGAGCGCCAGGCGCAGGCCATGGAACGGCTGGCGCTGGAGCGGCGCGTCGCACGCGCCAGTGCCATTGACATCGTTCTGCTGCTCGCGGCACTGGTCCTGATGAGCATCGGCCACGCACTGTAGGCCGCCCCGGCGAGCCACGACTGCCGCCCGCCTGACGATGCCAAGACCACGCGCGGGGCGGCAAGCATCCGCGCCCGCTCCGGCGTCACATCCGCTTGATGCCCGGCTTGTGGCACTCCGCCTGCGCCCGCTCGGCCGCGGCCATGCCGCTGGCGTCGCCGGCCAGCCGGCGCAATTGGTAGACGGTCTGCCAGTTGCGTGCGCACAAGGCGCCGACCTTCGAGCCCGCCGACCACGACTGCCGCGCCAGCGTCTCGGCGCGGGCGAATTCGTGCAGGCGGATGGCGTTCTCGGCCTGCAGCTGCAGCACCTCCGGATCATCCGGCGCCACGGCGTGTGCCCTGCCAAGCGCCTCGGCGGCGGCACGCGCGTTGCCGCGGATGGTCTGCGAACGCGCCTGCTGCAGCAACAAGGTGAGGGAAGCAGGGCGCAACGGCATGATGCTCAGCACCGACTCCTCGCTGCGGCCGGCGGCGTGGATCGCCGCCAGCATGTCGCCCACCGGCACCGGCGCCGCCTGCCGCGGCGGTGTTGCCGTGCACGCGGAGAGCATCGACACCACCAGCATGGGCAGCGCAAGGCGCGCCAGTCGATGGTTCACGGGCTGCTCTCGCTGGTACTGCTGCCGCCAAGGATGTCCTGGAAGCGTTGCCACAGGCAGCCCTCGCTGTCGCGCGGCGCGTAGCCGGCGACGAACGGCAGACGCATGGAGCCGTGGCAGCCTTCGTCGGTGCGGCGGCCATCCTCCGGATCGACCCAGGCGTACTCGATACCGCTGCCGCTGACCGGCGGCAGCGGCCGGTTCGGCAGTGCCTCCATCAGGTTCATCCACACCTTCAGCGCGCCGCTCGAACCCCAAAGGTGCGTCACCTTGTTGTCGTCGCGGCCAACCCATGCGACGGCAAGGTAGCTGCCGGTGAAGCCGGCAAACCAGCTGTCGCGCTGGTCGTCGCTGGTGCCGGTTTTGCCGGCGGCGTTGAGCCGCGCCAGCGGCGAGCGGGCGATGGCGCTGGCGGTGCCGCGCTCGGCCACCTGCTGCATGGCGTAGGTGACCAGGCTGGCGGCGGCGTGGTACTCGCCGCTGCCCGGCTGCACGCGGTAGCGCTTCTTCACCTTGCCGTCGTTGCCGAGCACGCCACTGACCGCGCGCAGCGGCAGCGCGTGGCCGCCGGCGGAAAAGTACTGGTAGAGGCTGGCCACCTGCAGCGGCGACAGGTCGATGGCGCCGAGCAGCAGCGAGGGGTTGGGCGCGATGTCGCCCGGGACGCCCAGCGACTCCAGCAGGCCGGCAACACGCTCGACGCCCAGGGCCAGGCCGAGGTGCACCGTTGCCAGGTTCCACGAACGCACCAGCGCATCGACCAGCGGCACCTGGCCGTGCGCCTGGTGGTCGTCGTTCTGCGGCGTCCAGACGCTGCCATTGGGCTGGCGCAGGCTGACCGGCGTATCGTCCAGCAGCGTCGCCAGCGACCAGCGCTGGGGCTGCGACAGCGCCACCAGGTAGACGAAGGGCTTGATCAGCGAGCCCACTGGCCGGCGCGCGTCCAGCGCCCGGTTGAATCCGCGCGCGCCGGCATGGCGGCCGCCGACCACGGCGCGCACCGCGCCATTCTCGGCATCGGTCACCACCACGGCGCCCTGCAGCGGCTTGCCGCGCTCGCCCAGGCCCTCCAGCGTCGCCGCCAGCGCGTGCTCGGCATCGATCTGGACCGCCGGATCCAGCGTGGTGAAGATCGAGAGGCCGCCGGCACGCAGCGTGTCCTCGTCAAAGTCGGCGCCGATCTGCCGGCGCACCAGTTGCATGAAGGCCGGGAATCGGTCGTGCGGAAGGTGCGCGCGTGCGCTGACGTCCAGCGGCGCCGCCTTGGCCCGGTCGCGGGTCGCCCCGTCGATCAGGCCGGTGGCGTAAAACTCGTTGAGCACCACGTCGCGGCGATGTTTCGCCCGCTCGGGGTAACGCCGCGGGTCGTAGTAGCTCGGCCCGCGCACCATGCCCACCAGCAGCGCGATCTCGGGTGCGCGCAGGCTCTGCACCCGGCGGCCGAAATAGAACTGGCTGGCGGCGGCGAAGCCATGCACCGCCTGGTTGCCGCGCTGGCCGAGGAAAACCTCGTTGATGTAGGTCTTGAGGATCAGGCCCTTGTCATAGTGCCACTCGATCAGGAAGGCCAGCAGCGCCTCGTTGGCCTTGCGCACGATGTTCTGGTTGCGGTCGAGGAACAGGTTGCGCACCAGCTGCTGGGTCAGCGTCGAGCCACCCTGCACGATGCGGCCGGCGCGCAGGTCGGCCCAGGCGGCCCGGGCGATGGCGCTGAAGTCGATGCCGTGGTGGTGCTTGAAGTCGCGGTCCTCGACGGCCTGCAGGCCGGTCACCAGCAGCGGCGGCAACTGGTCCAGGTCGACGATCTCGCGCTCTTCCTGCTGCGCGCCGTAAAGCGTGGCGATGCGCGCCGGGTCAAGCCGGTAATGGCGCAGCGGCTTGCCGCTGGTCAGATCCTGCACCGCCGTCACCCGGCCGTGCCCCAGCTCCACCCGCACGCGGCGCGGCAGTTCGCCGCCGGCCGGGCCGGCAAAGCCGCGCGAGGCAATCACGAAGCGGTCGCCGCCGCCGCTCCAGCTGCCCGGTACGCGTGCCGAATCGACCTTGCGGTAGGCCGACGCCTTCAGCTCCAGCGCCAGCGTTTCGGCATTCATCGGCGTGCCCGGCGCCAGCAGCAGCGGTTGCGCGTAGACGCGGGTCGGCACCGACAGCACCAGGTCGCCGAAGCGCGCCTGCACGCGCTGGTTCAGCACCACCATGTAGGGCACCATGAAGCCGGCGAACAGGCCCAGCGCCAGCCACATCGGCGCGCGCAGCCAGCGCCAGGCGGCGCGGATGACAGTAGTCGAGCGGGAGGTTTTTGGCACGGGGCGCATGCAATGCTGAACGTTCCGGCATTTTGTCAGAATCACCCGGCCCGCGCAGTCGAGTCCGCCACAGTGGCAGCACCCGCCCGTGCCGGGCATCTGGCAGCTTGCGCTGCAGCATGGACAGGCCGCGCGGGCGCGGGGGACAATGGCCGGAATGCCTGCCATGACCGACGCCACCGACCGTGCGCCGCTGCTCGAGGTGCGCGGCCTGCGCTTCGCGCGCCAGGACGAGCCGATCTTCGGGCCGCTGGACTTTGCCGTTCACGCCGGCGAGGTGGTGCTGGTCGAGGGCGACAACGGCAGCGGCAAGACCACGCTGCTGCGCGTGTTGACCGGCGTCGCCCACGCCGACGCGGGCCACAGCCTGCTGCACGGCGAACCGCTGAGCCACGAGCGGGCGGCGGGCGAGATTGTGTTTCTCGGGCACCAGCTTGGCCTCAAGGCCGACCTGTCGGCGCTGGAAAACCTGCGAGTGGCCGAGGGCTTGTACGGCCGCCGCCACGGGGTCAGCGCCGCCAGCGCGCTTGCCAGCGTCGGCCTCGCCGGCTACGAGCACGAGGCCGTGCGGCGGCTGTCGGCCGGGCAGAAGAAACGCACCGCGCTGGCCCGCCTGTTGCTGCTGCCGGCCGCCCTGTGGCTGCTGGACGAACCCTACGCCAACCTCGACCGCGAAGGCATCGCGCTGGTCAACCGCCTGCTGGAGCGCCACACGGAAGCCGGCGGCGCGGCACTGGTCACCACCCACGGCGCGGTGACTTACCTGCACCGCGAGCCGCGCCGCATCGAGCTGCGCGCATGAGGCCGGGCAGCGTCGGCGCCGCCTGCTGGGCCGTGCTGCGGCGCGACCTGCTGCTGGCCTGGCGGCGCCGCGGCGACGTGGCGCTGCCGATCCTGTACGCGCTGATCGTGACCACGCTGTTCCCCTTCGCGCTGGGCACCGAGGCCGCCCTGCTGTCGCGCATCGCGGCCGGTGTGGTGTTGGTGACGGTGCTGCTGGCGATGCTGCTGAGCCTGGACGCGTTGTTTCGCAGCGACGTCGAGGATGGCTCGCTGGAGCAGCTGTTGCTGGCGCCGCAGCCGCTGGCGCCGCTGCTGGCGATGAAGATCCTGGCCCACTGGCTGACCACGGCGCTGCCGCTGGTGGTCATCGGCCCCTGGCTGGCGGTGATGCTGCGGCTGCCGCAGGCAGTGGTGCCGACGCTGTACCTGGCGCTGCTGGTGGCCACGCCGCTGATCAGCCTGTTTGGCGCGGTACTGGTCGCGCTGACGGCCAATACCCGCCGCTCTGGTATGCTATTGGCATTGATGTTGCTGCCGCTGATGGTCCCCGTGGTGATTTTCGCCGCCGGCGCGGTGGCGGCGGCTCAGCAAGGCCTGCCCTGGATCGCTCCCATCGCCTGGCTCTGCGCGGTGCTGGCACTGGCGCTGGTACTGGCGCCGCCGGCGTGCGCCGTGGCACTGAGAATTGCGCTGGACGCATGAACACCCTGACGCTGTGGTTCCACAAGCTGGGATCGCCCCCCACGTTCTACCGCTTCGCCACCGTTCTGCGCCCGTGGCTGCTGGCGCTCGCGCTGCTGCTTGCCGCGCTGGGGCTGTACGGAGGCCTGGTGCTGGCGCCGCCGGATTACCAGCAGGGCGACGCTTACCGCATCATCTTCATCCACGTGCCCAGCGCCTGGATGAGCCTCTCCGTGTACGCCTGCATGGCGGTCGCAGCTTTCGTCGCGCTGGTCTGGCGCATGAAGCTGGCTGAGGTGATCGCCATGGAGTGCGCGGCCATCGGCGCGGCCTTCACCTTCATCACCCTGGTCACCGGCTCGCTGTGGGGCAAGCCGATGTGGGGCACCTGGTGGACCTGGGACGCGCGCCTGACCTCGGAGCTGGTGCTGCTGTTCGTCTACCTCGCCATCATCGGCCTGTACCGGGCCTTCGAAGACCCGCGCCGTGGGGCGCGCGCGGCGTCATTCCTGGTGCTGATCGGCGTGGTCAACCTGCCGATCGTGCATTACTCGGTGGTCTGGTGGAACACGCTGCACCAGGGCGCCACCATCAAGCTGGTCGGCGACACGACCATGCCGATGTCGATGCTCTGGCCGCTGCTGGTGATGGCGGTGGCGATGGAGTTCTACTTCGGTGCCAGCCTGCTCAACCGCGCGCGTACCTCGTTGCTGTCGCTGGAGCGCGGAAAGCAGTGGGTGCGCGAGATGGCGACCGCCGATGGCTGAGTTCCTCGCCATGGGTGGCTACGCAGCCTACGTCTGGCCGGCCTTCGGTGTCTTCTTCGTCGTGCTGCTGGCCGATTTCCTGGCGCCGGGCCTGCGCCGCCGCCGCACGCTGCGGGAACTGCGCGCGCGCATGCGCCGTCAAACCCGCCGTGGAGGTAACTGATGCGACCACTGCGCCAACGCCGCCTGATCTTCATCCTGTTGCTGCTGGCGGCGGTCGGCATCGCGGCCACCCTGACCGCATTCGCGCTGCAGCGCAACATGAACTACCTGTTCACCCCCAGCCAGGTGCTTTCCGGGGCCGCGAACGGGCACCAGACCTTCCGCCTCGGCGGGATGGTCAAGGCCGGCACCATCAAGCACGCGCCTGATTCGCTCACGGTCGACTTCACCGTGGTCGACGCCGGCGGCTCGATGCCTGTCGAATACACCGGGATCCTGCCCGACCTGTTCCGCGGCAACCAGTCGGTGATCGCCACCGGCCACATGCAGGGCTCGCGCTTCGTCGCCACCGAGGTGCTGGCCAAGCACGACGCCACCTACATGCCGCGCGAGTTGAAGGAGGCCATGGCCAAGGCGCACCCGAAGGCGGGGACCGGGGACCAGGGACCCGGGACCCGATAGCAGCGCCGGCGACGGTGACAACGTGAGGCTTCAGACACCATGATCGTCAAACCGCAACAGTGCGCGCGACAAAGGACTCGCCGCAGCGATGACAGCGACGGGTCCCGGGTCCCGGGTCCCGGGTCCCGCACCGTACACATCGAAAGCGATCTCCCGCCCAAAGCAACCGCGGCAACCCGACCATGATCCCCGAACTCGGCCAATTCGCGCTGATCCTGGCGCTGCTGCTGGCACTGGCACAGGGCGTGTTGCCGCTGGTCGGCGCCTGGCGCGGCAATTCGCGCCTGATGGCGGTGGCGCGGCCCGCGGTTGCCGGCCAGGCGGTATTCGTGCTGCTGGCCTTCGTGATCCTCGCCTGGGCCTTCCTCACGCACGACTTCTCGGTCGCCTACGTGGCGCAGAATTCGAACCTGCAGCTGCCCTGGTACTACTGCATCACCGCCGTGTGGGGCGCGCACGAAGGCTCGATGCTGCTCTGGGTCAGCATCCTCAACGTGTGGATGCTGGCGCTGGCGATCTTCGGCGGGCGCCTGCCGCCGAGCTTCGCTGCGCGCGTGCTCGGCGTGCTCGGGCTGGTCAGCGTCGGCTTCCTGCTGTTCATCCTGCTCACGTCCGATCCATTCGGCCGGCTGCTGCCGGCGCCGCCCGATGGCGTCGACCTCAACCCGGTGCTGCAGGACCCCGGCATGGCCTTCCACCCGCCGGTGCTCTACATGGGTTACGTCGGCTTCTCGGTGGCCTTCGCCTTTGCCGTGGCGGCGCTGCTGGAAGGCCGGGTGGACGAAACCTGGGTGCGCTGGGCGCGGCCGTGGACCAACGTCGCCTGGGGCTTCCTCAGCCTCGGCATCGTGGCGGGCAGCTGGTGGGCCTATGACGAGCTCGGCTGGGGCGGCTGGTGGTTCTGGGACCCGGTCGAGAACGCCTCGTTCATGCCGTGGCTGGCCGGCGCGGCGCTGATCCACGCGCAGGCGGTGACGGAGAAACGCGGTACCTTGCGCGCCTGGACGATGCTGCTGTCGATCTTCGCCTTCTCGCTGAGCCTGCTGGGCACGTTCCTTGTCCGCTCGGGCGTGTTGACCAGCGTGCATGCCTTCGCCTCGGACCCGCGGCGCGGCGTGTTCATCCTGCTCTACCTGGTGCTGGTGGTTGGTGGCTCGTTGCTGCTCTACGCGATCCGCGCGCCAAAGGTGGCCAGCGGCCGCCCGTTCGCCGCGATCTCGCGCGAGACGGCGTTGCTGGTCGCCAACCTGCTGCTGACGGCGGCCTGCGCGATGGTCCTGCTCGGTACGCTGTATCCGCTGCTCGGCGAGGCGCTGCACTTCGGCCGTATCTCGGTCGGCCCGCCCTACTTCGGCAGTCTGTTCATCGCCCTGATGGCGCCGCTGGTGCTGCTGCTGCCGGCCGGACCGTTCCTGCGTTGGGGCCGCGGCGATCCGCGCCTGGTGCTCGGCATGCTGGCACGCTGCGCGGTCGCGGCCGTTATCATCACCGTCGCTTTCGTGCTGGTGATGCAGGCCTTTGACTGGCGCAGCGTGCTCGGCTGCATCGCTGCCGCATGGATCATCTGCGGCGTGGTCGCCTACGCGCTGAAGCGCTGGCGCGATACGCCTGCCGGCCGCCGCTACCCGGCGGAGATGCTCGGCATGCTGCTGGCCCACGCCGGCGTCGCCGTATTCATCGCCGGCGCGATGCTGACGACGTCCCTCAGCGTGCAACGCGACGTGCGCATGGCCACCGGCGAGCACCAGCATATCGGCCGCTACGACTTCCGCTTCGACGGCGTGCATCGCGACGAGGGTCCGAACTGGGTCGCGGAGCAAGGCACCGTCACGGTCTTCCGCGACGGCGAAAAGCTGACCGTGCTGCACCCGCAGAAGCGCACCTACCCACGTGGCCAGGTGCAGACCGAGGCCGCGGTCGACGCCGGCGTGTTCCGCGACCTGTATGTGGCGCTGGGCAAGCCGCTGGGGGCCGATGGCAGCGTCGACGGCGCCTGGTCGTTGCGTGTCTACGTCAAGCCTTTCGTGCGCTGGATCTGGGGCGGCGGCGTGCTGATCATGCTCGGCGCCTTTTGTGCCGCGGCCGACCGCCGCCTGCGCCGCGTGCCGTCCACGGCCGGCGAGCCGCTCGCCGCCGCCGGTGACGGCGCGCCGCCGCAGCAGTTGAGTCCGGAGGCCGGCACATGAGCCTGGGGCGCATCCTGCCGCTGGCGGGCTTCGCGGTGCTGGTCGCACTGTTCGGCTTCGGCATCTGGTGGAACACCGACCATGCGACCAACTACGTGCCTTCGCCGCTGGTCGGCAAGGCGGCGCCGGCCTTCGACCTGCCGCGGCTGCAGCAGCCGGAGCAGCGCGTGGCAAAATCCGACCTGCTTGGCCACGCCTACCTGCTCAATGTCTTCGCCAGCTGGTGCTTCGCCTGCGGCGAGGAGCACCCGGTGCTGATGGCGCACCGCGGCAGCCTCGGCGTGCCGCTGATCGGCTACAACTACAAGGACGTGCCGGACGACGCCCGCGCCTGGCTCGCGCGCCATGGCAATCCCTACAGCGAGGTCATCGTCGACCGCAGCGGCAGGACCGCCATCGACTTCGGCATCTACGGCGCGCCCGAGACCTTCCTTGTCGACGCCGGCGGCATCATCCGCTACAAGCACATCGGACCGCTGACGCCGGACATCATCGCCGACGAGCTGATGCCGGCCATCGCCGCCGCACGGGGTGCGCGATGAGCCGCCTGCGCCACATTGCGTTGCTGCTGGCGGTGCTGCTGTGCCTTGGCCTCGCGGGGCTTGCGCAGGCGATCGAGCCGCTGCCATTCAAGAACGAGGCGCAGCGCCTGCGCTTCCAGCACCTGACCTCCGAGCTGCGCTGCATGGTCTGCCAGGACGAAAGCCTCAATGCATCGCAGGCCGACCTGGCTCGCGACCTGCGGCTGAAGATCTTCACCATGATGCAGGAAGGCAAGAGCGACGAGCAGATCAAGCAGTACCTGGTCGACCGCTATTCGCAGTTCATCCTCTACGACCCGCCGCTGCAGCCGCACACCTGGCTGCTGTGGTTCGGGCCGGGCCTGGTCCTGCTGTGCGGTGCCGGCGCGCTGTGGTTGTTCGTGCGCCGCCGCAGCCGCCCCGACGCGCCCGCCGCCACCGCCGGAGACGACAACTGGTGAGCCTCGCCTTTACCCTGATCGCGGCGCTGATGGCGGCCGCGGCGCTCGCCTGCCTGCTGCTGCCACTGCTGCGCCGCGGGCAGCCGCGGCCACCACTGCCGCTGGCCCTCGTGCTGTGCGTCGCGTTGCCACTGGGCGCGCTGGGCCTGTACGCCTGGATCGGCACGCCGGCGGCGCTGAACCCGGCGGCCAGCCGTGCGCCGGAGATGGATCTCGCCACCGCCGTCAGCAAACTCCGCGCGCGGCTGAAGACCACCCCCGACGACGCCGAGGGCTGGCTGCTGCTGGGCCGCGCCTACCAGGCGATGCAGCAGGACACCAAGGCGGTGGCGGCGCTGCACCAGGCGCTGCAGCTGAATCCCGATGATCCGGACATCATGGTCGCGTATGTGGAGGCAGCCTCGCTGCACAGCGCCGACCACCGCATCGGGGACGACCTGCGCGCGCTGCTGCACAAGGCGCTGGCAGCGCAGCCGGACAACCAGCGCGGTCTCTGGCTGCTCGGCATCAGCGACTTCCAGCGGGGCGACCACGCCGCGGCCGCCGCCGACTGGCGCCGCCTGCTGCCCCTGCTGCCGCCGGGCTCGAAGGTCGCCGCCGCGGTGAAGACCCAGATCGGCCGCGCGGAGCAGGCCGCCGGCATGGCGCCGGCCGCCAGCGTGGCCGCCGCGGCCTCCGCGGCGACCGTGGCCACCGCACCAGCGGCCGCAGCCAGCGCCGGCGCGGCCATCCAGGTTCGGGTGAGCCTCGCGCCGGCGCTGCGCAAGACCGTTGCAGGCGGCGAAACCGTGTTCGTCTTCGCCCGCGCCCTTGACGGGCCGCCGATGCCGCTGGCGGTCGCACGCCTGCAGGCTTCGCAGCTGCCGGCCACGGTCACGCTGACCGATGCCATGGCGATGACGCCACGGCTGCGCCTGTCGATGTTCCCGCGGGTACGCGTCAACGCGCGCATCTCGGCCAGCGGCACGGCACTGCCGCAGCCGGGTGACCTGCAGGCGACCGCCGCCGAGGTTGCCGTGCGTGGCGCGGCGCCGGTCAACCTCTCCATCGACCACCGCATCGCCACCGACGCCGCCGACGGCCCCGGCTCCGGCGCCGCCCGCTAGCCGCGCCAAGCCTCGGTTTGCCGCCGCCGCCGGTTGGCGGTGAGCGCAACGAGAGCCCGGGGTCAGAGTGTCTTTTTCAACGCGCAGCTGGCGTGAGCGCGCGGGCGGAGAAAAAGGCACTCTGACCCCGGTTTTTGCCCGCGGGCCCTTGCGCGCCGGCCGGGCTTTGCCGACGGTGCCTCCTGCACCCATCAGCCTGATACGTCCGGGGCCGAGTTGCCGGTGATGGCACCAGCGCGGTCAGTGCGTGTTGGGATTCGCGTCGCTCACCGCCAACTACCGCTTCGCCGAGCAGTGGTCGCGTCGGCGCGCGTTTGGTTGGCGAAGTCGGCGCCGGTTCGGCGCCCAAATCCCCTTGCGGCGCGGCGGACGGGTGGCGGACTGGCCCGAAGGGTGGCACGGCATGGATGCAGGTCAGGTTTTCGACGGTGCAGGGACGCACCGACGAAAGGCCCCGTAACCCGCACGCGAACCTGGTGCGGCACCAGCCGCGTCAGGCGCGCTGCCGAGGTGGCTTTCTCTTTGGGTTCGTTTCTCTTGGCCACGCAAGAGAACGGAACTCGCGCTTCAGGCGCGACCGTTGTTGGCGGTCGGCGCTGCCCGTTGGCGCCCCTCGCGATGTGCATCCGAGGTCGAAACGCGCGTGAATCGCGAGCGGTCAATGCGACGGTGCGCGGACCCGCCAGAGGGCGTGGCCGGAGGCGGCGTATTTGCGCTCGAATGGCGTCAGCGGCTCGCCCGGCACGAAACGCTCCGGGGCAGCGTCGCGGCCCGCGATACCCAGCGCCTCGGCGAACTCCTGGGCATACACGCGCCAGTTGCAGCGCAGCTCCAACTCGCCGCCCAGCGCCAGCAGCGCCGGAAACGCCGGATGCGCGTGCCAGCGGCGGCGCAGCTGTGCCGCTTTCGGCGAAGGATTCGGGTACAGCAGCAGGTGACGCGCCGGCGCAAACCCGGCGGATCTCGCCAGCCGCCAGAAGTCCGGCGCGTCGCAACGCAGCAGCAAGGCATTGGCCGGCGCGTCCGCCGCGGCGAGCGCCCGCTGGCCCGTCGCCAAGCGCGCGGCTGAGCGGTCGATGCCGACCACCATGCAGCGCGGTTGCCGTCGCGCCAGCGCCAGCGTCGACGCGCCCGTGCCGCAGCCGGAGTCAAGCCACCACGGCACCGCCGGCGCGCCCGCCAGCCACTTCACGAAGCGCCCGAAGGCCGCGCGGCTGGCATCCTGGACAGGCGCCCGCCACGGCTGGGCCAGGTGCCGCTCCACCACCTCACGCAGCCGCACATGCACCGCCGTCTGCGCGCTGTGCACCGGTGCGGACTGGTTGGACGGGGCGGCGGACTTGGACATGCGCGCGGCCCAGTATAGAGTGGGCTGCTTCGCCTTCACGGAGCGCCCGTGGCCGACGCCCGCCGCTATTTCAAGCTGCCCTCGCCCTTCCCGATGAAGCGCGGGGGCGAACTGAAGGATGCGCGCATTGCCTGGGAGTCGTGGGGCGAACTGAATGCCGCGCGCGACAATACCGTGCTCATCCTCACCGGCCTGTCGCCGAGCGCGCATGCGGCCAGCAATGCCGACGACCCGGATCTCGGCTGGTGGGAAGGCATCGTCGGGCCCGGCAAGGCGCTGGACAGCGAACGCTGGTACATCGTCTGCGTCAACGCCCTCGGCAGCTGCAAAGGTTCGACCTGCCCGGCCAGCATCGATCCGGACACCGGCGAGCCCTACGGCATCAGCTTTCCCGAGCTGACGCTGGAGGACGTCGCCGACGCCGCCTTCGAGCTGGTGCGCGACCTGAAGATCGAGCGGCTGGCGGCGCTGGTCGGCTGCTCCATGGGCGGCATGAGCTCGCTGGCCTACATGCTGGCGCACCCCGGCACCGTGCGCGCCCACATCAGCATCTCCACCGCGCCACGCGCGCAACCGTTCGCCATCGCCATCCGCTCGCTGCAGCGCGAGGCGATCCGCCTCGACCCGCAGTGGAACGAGGGCAGCTACGATGACGAACATTACCCGGAGGTCGGCATGCGCATGGCGCGCAAGCTCGGCGTCATCACCTACCGTTCGGCGATGGAATGGCGCGGCCGCTTCGGCCGCATTCGGCTGGAGGCCGACAAGCGGCCGGACGAACCGTTTGGCCGCGAATTCGAGATCGAGTCCTATCTCGAGGGCCACGCGCGCCGTTTCGCGCGGAATTTCGACCCCAATTCATACCTTTACCTGTCGCGTGCCAGCGACTGGTTCGACGCAGGCGAGTACGCGGGTGGCGACGTGGACAAGGCGCTGGCGTCCATTTCCGTCGAACGTGCACTGGTGATCGGCGTGGAAAGCGATATCCTGTTCCCCATCGAGCAGCAGGAGCACATCGCCACCAGCCTGCGCAACGGTGGCGCCGATGTGGATTTCGTGGCGCTGGACTCGCCCCAGGGCCATGACGCCTTCCTTGTCGACATCGAACATTTCGGTGCCGCCATCAGCGACTTCATGGCGACGTTACACTAGGGGCTCTGGACCAGAGAGCCCGCAATGCACCGCAGCAGCGAGTCCGCAGCCATGTCATCCATCGTTTCCGCACCCGTCGAGTTTCCCGGCAAGGCGCACTTCGTCGAAGCGCTCGACGAGGCGCTGGCGCTTGACGGCAGCGCCAACGTCACCGCCTCCATCCGCTCGGCACTCTGCCGGCTGATCGAGGAGCAGCGCATCGAGCTGCCGGCCTGCGTGTACAAGCCCCTGCCCGATCACTACGCGCGGCGCGAGCTGTACCGCTCGGAGCGCTACGGCTACGCGGTCGTCGCCATGACCTGGGGCCCCGGCCAGGGCACCCCGATTCACGACCACGCCGGCCTCTGGTGCGTCGAGGGCGTCTGGCAAGGCGCGCTGGAGATCTCGCAGTACGAGCTGAGCGAGCGCGACGACCAGCGCTTCCGCTTCCGTCCCGTCGGCACCATCCAGGCGGTCGCCGGTTCGGCCGGCAGCCTGATCCCGCCGCACGAGTACCACGCCATCCTCAACCCCAGCAAGCGCAGCGTCACGGTCAGCGTGCACATCTATTCCGCGCGGATGACCAACTGCTCGGTGTTCTCGCCGCTTGGCGACGACTGGTACCAGCGGAAACAGCGCCCGTTGACTCTCGACCGCATGCAGTGAAATCGGCGATACTGCGCAACCCGCGAAGCAGCCGCTTGCCGAAGTGGCGGAATTGGTAGACGCGCCGGACTCAAAATCCGGTTGTGGAAACACAGTGTGGGTTCGATTCCCACCTTCGGCACCATCCAGGCACCAACCCCCAGGCACCAACCCCGCGCCGCGGCCGGATCGACGGGCCGCAAGACGGTGGTTTCGACCCGCCGCCGCGATCATACGGCGCGCCGTCCGGCAACGGGTGTCGGGACGAGAAGCCGCCTGGTCGGAGCCATGAAGGGCGCCAACCATTGCGGCTGGCGCCCCTCGCCCTGTGACTCAGTCGTTGTCGGCGTGGGTGGGGATGGTGATGAAGACGGTGTTGCCCTGGTTGTTGCGCACCAGCAGCATCACCATGCTCTGATCGGGACCGATCTGCTTCATCTTCGCCTTGAAGTCGTCAACGCTGGCGACTTTCGACTGGCCCACCATCAACACCACGTCGCCCGGCGCCAGGCCGGCCTCGCGCGCGGCGCGGCTGGTGACGTTGGTGACGACCACGCCCTCGTCCTTCTTGAGGTCCAGCGCCTTGCGCTGCTCGGCGGTGATGTCGGCCACGCTGAAGCCGAGCTCTGAGCTGACGCTGTTGCTGCCGCCGTAGTTGGCGACCGAGCCTTCGCTGCGCGGAAGTTCGCCCAGCGTCACGTCGACGTTGCGGGTGTCGCCGTTGTGCAGCACCTTCAGCGTGACCTTGCTTCCCGGCCGGGTCGAGGCGACCATCGGCGGCAGGTCGTCGGCACGGGCCACGATCTGGCCGTTGAAGGCGAGGATCACGTCGCCCACCTGCAGGCCGGCCTTGTCGCCGGGGCCGCCGTCGGTGACGTCATGGATCAGGGCGCCGCTGGCGGTGGCCAGGCCCAGCGCCCTGGCCTTGTCCGGCGTCACATCCTCGATGCGCACGCCGATCATGCCGCGCTTGACGTAGCCGTGGTCCTTGATCTGCTTGACGGCGTCCATGGCCACGTCGATCGGAATGGAGAACGACACGCCCATGTAGCCGCCGGTGTTGGAGAAGATCTGCGAATTGATGCCGACCACCTTGCCGTCCATGTCGAACAGCGGGCCGCCGGAGTTGCCGCGGTTGATCGGCACGTCGGTCTGGATGAACGGGGTGTATTCCTGGTCGCGGGCGCCAAGGCTGCGGCCGACGGCGCTGACGATGCCCTGGGTGACGGTGTGGTCGAGGCCGAAGGGCGAGCCGATGGCCACCACCCACTGGCCGGCCTTGAGCGTGCGCGAATCGCCCAGCGTCACCGTGGGCAGGTCATCGGCGTCGATCTTCAGCAGGGCGATGTCGTAGAGCTTATCCGTGCCGACCACCTTGGCCTTCAGGCTGCGGCGGTCATGCAGCAGCACCGTGACGCTGTCGGCGTGGTCGACGACATGGTTGTTGGTGAGCACGTACCCGTCGCTGGAGATGATGAAGCCCGAGCCGAGCGATGTGTGCTTGCGCTCCTGCGGCGAAGGCATCATCGGCAGGCCGAAAAAGCGCCGCAGGATCTGCGCCTGGTCGTCAGGCATCTGGCCGCGCGAGTGCATCGGCGCGCTGCGGCCGTTGTAGTGTGCCTCGACATGGACCACGGCCGCGGCATTCTGCTCGACGATGCCGGTGAAATCGGGCAGGTTGGCGGCGCAGGCCGCGGTCGAACACAGCAGCACCAGGACCGCGGCGACCCGCGGCAGGATTCGGGTTTCCATTGCAGTTTCACCTCATGGCTGGACAAGGGGACGGGCGCAAGACTCCATCCGCGCCGCGCGGGACCGCGGCATCACATGGTTTTTGCCTTGATCGCGTCGCCGCCGGAACGCGTCGGCGGCGCGGGGATCGGCTCGGCCTACGGGCCGGTGCCGAAGCGCGGCATCGTCGATGCCGGCGCCTGCGTGCCAGACGGCGCGCCAAACAGCGGTGCTGCCGACAGGCCCGCCTGGCGTTGCTGGTGCTGGACGATCCAGCGCGGCGGCGAGGGCCGGTCGAATGTCAGCGGCTGCATGTAATAGCCGGTCGTGCGGGTCGCCGAGGCCGGTTCCACGTCCAGCAGCGGCGAGCGCGCACGCAGGAGTGGCGGCGGCTGCGTGCTGTCGGCGATATCGGCGCTGGCCACCCGGGTCGCCTGGCCCATGGCGGGCGCCGGCGATGCGGCGACAGCCGCCGAACTGGCGGTCAGCCCGTCGGCGCGCGGCGCGACATTGGCCGCCGGCCGCATGCTCACCAGCGCGACCACGGCGACACTGGCGGCGATGGTGCCGCCCATGCCGTAGCGCAGCCAGCGCCAGGCGCGCGAGTGCGGCGAGGCGACCGGCCGCGGAGCGGCGGTCTGCTGCATCACCCGCGCAGCGAAGCCGTCGGTGGCGGCGCTGACAAGCAACTGGCCGCGCAGGCAGTCCCGGAACACGTGGTAGCGGCTCCAGGCGCCGACCATCTCCGGCTCGTGTTGCAGGCGGCGCAGCAGGAAGCGGGCTTCGTCGGCAGCCAGTTCGCCGTCCATGAGCGCGGAGAGCTGTTCTTTGCTGACATCATTCATCACACTACATCTCACTGGACAGCAGGGGTTTGAGCTTGGCGTCAATCGCCTCGCGGGCCCTGAAGATGCGAGACCGAACGGTCCCGATCGGGCAATCCATCCTGGTCGCGATTTCCTCGTAACTGAGCCCGTCGACCTCGCGCAGGCTGATGGCCGTGCGCAGTTCCTCGGGCAGCTCTTGGACAGCGCCGAACACGGTTTGTTCAATTTCCTGGCGCAGCAATTCGCGCTCGGGGGTAGCGCTGTCGCTGAGGCGCGAGCTGCGGTCGAACAGTACGGCGTCTTCCACCGCCACGTCGTCGTTGGGCGGGCGGCGGCCCAGTGCCACCAGGTGGTTCTTCGCCGTGTTGATGGCGATCTTGTACATCCAGGTGTAGAAGGCGCTGTCGCCACGGAACGAGCCGAGCGCGCGATAGGCCCGGATGAAGGCCTCCTGGGAGACGTCCTCGGCCTCGCTCCAATCGGACACGTAGCGGGAGATCACGGCGATGATCTTGCGCTGATACTTGCGCACAAGCAGGTCGAAGGCCTTGGTGTCCCCCTGCTGCACGCGCTCGACGAGCAGTTTGTCCGCTTCACGCTCGACCATACGCTGCCGCACTCCCTCGGCGTTGCCAGACGCGACTTGCCCCTGTGGTGTTGATGCCGTCGCTCGGTTCATCTTGCCGATGATTGGGGTACAGCGGACATTTTGCAATGCGACGGGGGCCGGCGGGCGATGCTCACTCGCTCTCCAGCTCGGGCGCCGGCGGCGCCGCCGGGGCCGCCGGCGCCCGCAGGCGGGCCCGCTCGGCCAGCAGATTCTCGAAGCCGGCGGCCGGCAGCGGCCGGCAGAACAGGTAGCCTTGCAGCTCCTCGCAGCCGTGGGCGCGCAGGAACTCCAGGTGCTGCTCGATCTCCACGCCCTCGGCCACCACGCTGTGCTTGAGGTTGTGGGCCATGGTGATGGTTGCGCGGACAATGGCCTCGTCGTCGGGGTCGATGCCGATGTTGCGCACGAACGACTGGTCGATCTTGATGCGGTCGGCAGGCACGTGGCGCAAGTAGTCCAGCGAGGACTGGCCGGTGCCGAAATCGTCGATGGAGATGCCGCAGCCGAGCTTGCGGATGGCACCCAGGGTGTCCAGCAGGTTGGGAATGTCGCGCACGTTGATGCTCTCGGTCACCTCCAGGTCGAGCAGCCGCGGCTCGATGCCGGTCTGCTCGATCACCGATGAAACCAGCTCCACCAGGTTGGGCTGGCGCAGCTGCAGCGCCGACAGGTTGACGCCGATGCGCAACGGCAGCTGGTACTTCTGCTGCCAGCGCCGGGCATCGGCGCAGGCGGTGCGCAGGACCCATTCGCCGATTGAAACGATCAGCCCGGTCTCCTCGGCCAGCGGGATGAAGAAGCCGGGACTGATCATGCCCAGCTCCGGGTGCTCCCAGCGGATCAGCGCCTCCATGCCGACGATGTCTTCGCTGCCGGCGTCAACCTGCGGCTGGTAGTAGACGCGCAACTCGTTGTTGCGCTCGGCCACGCGCAGCTTGGCCTCCAGCGCGATCCGCTGCTGGTGCGACTCCTCGGGCACCGCGACGTAGGTCTGGAAGTTGTTGCGGCCCAGGCCCTTGGCGCTGTACATCGCGACGTCCGCGTGCTTCAGCAGCGCCTCGGCGTTGTCGGCGTCGTCGGGATGGAAACTGACCCCGAGCGAGGCCGTGATGTGCAGCTCCGAGCCGTCCTCCAGGGTCAGCGGCGCCTCCAGCACGCGCACGATCTTTTCGGCGATGCGCAGCACGTCCTCGCGCTGCACGATGTGGCGCAGGATCAGGGTGAACTCGTCGCCGGCGTAGCGGGCAACGGTGTCGGAAGCGCGCACGCTGCCCCCCAGCCGCCGTGCCACGGCGGACAGCACCTGGTCGCCGATACTGTGGCCGAGCGAGTCGTTGATGGTCTTGAAGCGGTCGAGGTCCAGGAACAGCACTGCAAACATCTCGCCGGTGCGCTGGGCCTCGCGCAGCGTGCTCTCCAAGCGGTCGTTGAAAAGCAGCCGGTTGGGCAGGCCGGTCAGGGCGTCGTGCAGGCCCTGCGCCCGCCCCTGCTCCCGTGCCAGCCGCAACTGCAACTCGAAGGCGAAGCGCGAGGCCGCCACGCGCAAGGTGTCAACCACGCCTTCGCGCGACTTCAGGCTGCGCCGCGAGCCGATCAGCATGGCGCCAAGCACGTTGCGGTGGTTGTCCTGCAGGGGCAGCCCGATGAAGCCCGCGAACTCGGATTCGCGAACGAAATCGTCGACCTCGGCCAGCCGCTGGGCGTCGTCCAGATGAACCAGTGCCTCGCCGTCCAGCACCAGCTTCAGCGCCGGCTGGGCGCCGATGTCCGGCGCCCCCAGCGGCGTCGGCACCCGCTGGTACTGCGCCAGCACCTGCGGCACCTGGCCATCGCGGCGGACCGCGGCCAGCGCCACGTAATCCAGCGCCATGCGCTCGCCAAGCACCTGCACGCCGCGCTGCATGCCCTCGTCGCCGCCGGTCCCGGCAAACAGCGCCACGAGGGTGGCCAGCGCCTGCTGCACGTCGAGCAGCGCGCCGACTTCGCGGATGGCGTTGAACTGCACCATGCGGCCGCCCCGCACCGCCAGTTGCGCGTGCATCTCCACCGGATAGCGGCCGCCGTCGGGGCGCGGCTTCAGAAAACGGATGCGCGCCGAACCCTTGTCCAGCAACTGGTCGGCAAACGCCTTGCGCTGCTCGCGGCTGCCGCTGGCGTCGATGCTGGACAGCGGCCGGCCAAGCACCTCCCGCGCCTTGCGCCCGGTGCGTCGCTCGAAGGTGGCATTGACCTCCAGGATCTGGCCGTTGTGCGGGTCCGAGATCACCAGTTCATCGGGGCTGGCGTCGAAGGCGAAGCGGTAGTCCTGCGACTCCGCCGGCGGCGCCGGCGGCTCGCCCTGCGGCGCCCGCGCGTGCAGCACGGCGCGCACGCGGAACAGCGCCTCGCCGCCATCGACCGGGCTGCGGATCCACTCGATCACTCCGGGCGGGCGGCGCAGGTAGCCCCAGCGCCGCGGGGCGGCGTTGCTGCCGAGGATGCCGATGATCGGGGTCGCGGCGAAGGCCGGTTCCTCCTTCAGCCAGGTGCAGAACGCCGCCGCCTGCTCGGCCGCGGAGTCAAACTGCAGCAACAGCAGGTCGATGTGCGGGTCCTGCTCGATGAAGGAGCGCGCCTGGGCAACGTCGCGGGCGGTGTAGATGGCATCGAAATTCTCGGCATCCAGCGCGTCGAACAGTGCCCGCCGGTCGCTGCGGTCGCCCGTGACGATCAGCAACGAACTGCCCGCCTTTGCGGTGCCGTTCATCGGACCCAGCGCCCGTCGCGCAGCCGCGGGCGCACCGCCTGGTCACCGGCGACGCCGATGCGCAGGCAGAGCGACTCGAGGTTGGCCGGCACGCGCAGCCGCGGCGCCATCATCACCACCCGGCGGGCAGGCCCATCGCGCAGGCGTGCGATCTGCATCAGCAACGCCATGTCGGGCGGCCGCAACAGTTCGGCACCGCCGTCGATCAGATAGACGCCAAAATGCATGCTGCGGCGCACAAAGCGCAGTGCGTCGGTCAGGCGTTTGGCGCCGGGTACCACCATGTCGCCCTCGCGCAGGCTGAGCAGGCCGCTGTCGGCCTGCCACAGGTAAAGCGCCTGGCCGCTGCGCCGCACCACCTGGCGCAGCTGTTCGATCACCGGCCCCGGCTTGGCGACGTCCAGCAATACGATGTTGCAGTCGCTGTCGACAATTCGTTCCAGCAGCTGCACCCCGGTCGGGTTTTGCGCCACCACCAGGCTCACGGCAGTTCCACCCTTGGCAAGTGGGGGAAAAGGTACTCTGCGGTTGCCCGCTTTGCCAGCTGGCGGCAACGAAACTGCGCACTGCGCCGCACTGCCGGCGGATGGTCTAAGCTGGCTGCATCGCGTTTGTGCGGAGCTCCTCATGTTCGAAGGCCTGCGATTCAGCCACTGGAAAACCGACGTCGATGCCGACGGCATCGTGATCCTGCACCTGGATCGCGCCGACAGCCGCGTCAATGCCATTTCCCGCGCCGTGATGGACGAGCTGGCGCAGATCGTCGAGCGGCTGGCTGTGGAGGCCCCGCGCGGGGTCATTGTCGCCTCGGGGAAGGCCGGCGGTTTCGTGGTCGGCGCCGACATCGCCGAATTTCGCGGCCACGAGGCGGAAGACACGGTGCTGGAGGCCATTGAACACGGCCAGCATGTGTTCGAGCAACTGGCGCGGCTGCCCTGCCCCAGCGTCGCCGCAATCCACGGCAACTGCCTGGGCGGTGGCGCGGAGCTGGCGCTGGCCTGTCGCATGCGCGTGGCCAGCAGCGATGCAGCCACGCGCATCGGCTTTCCGGAGGTGCAGCTGGGCATCCATCCCGGGTGGGGCGGCACCGCACGCCTGCCACGGCTGATCGGCGCGCCGGCCGCCCTGAAGCTGCTGCTGACCGGCGCGCCGGTTGATGCGCGCAAGGCCGCCGCGCTCGGCGTGATCGACCGCGTATGTTCGCCGGAGGCGCTGATCGACACCGCCCGCGCGATGATCGCCCGGCCGCCACCGGTGCCGCTGGGCCGGCGCACGCAGGCCTGGGCCAGCAACCTGTGGCCGGCCCGCCAGGCGCTGGCGCCGGTGCTGGTGCGGCAGACCGCGGCCAAGGTGCGCAAGCAACATTATCCTGCGCCCTTCGCGGTGATCGAGGTCTGGCGCCGCGGCGGCGACAACATCACGCAGCGCCTGAAGCTGGAGGCCCGCTCCGTGGCGCGGCTGGCGGCAACGCCCACGGCGCACAACCTGATCCGGGTGTTCTTCCTGCGCGAGCGCCTGAAGAACCTGGCCCGCGGCGTCGATCACGGCATCCGCCGCGTGCACGTCGTTGGCGCCGGCGTGATGGGCGGCGATATCGCCGCCTGGTGTGCCTGGAAAGGTTTTGACGTCAGCCTCGCCGACCGGGAATTGCGCTTCATCGAGCCGGCGCTGCAACGCGCCAGGGCGCTGTTTCAACGCAAGGCCCATGGTGACGCCGCCCGGGCCGAGGCCGCCGTCGCTCGGCTGGCGGCCGACGATTCGGGCGCCCGGGCCGCCGACGCCGACCTCGCGATCGAGGCCATCTTCGAGAACGCCGAAGCCAAGCAGATGCTGTACCAGACCCTGGAAGCGGCGCTGCCGGACAGCGCGCTGCTGGCCAGCAACACCTCGAGCATTCCGCTGGACACACTGCGCCAGACACTGGCCCGTCCGCAGCACTTCCTCGGCCTGCATTTCTTCAATCCGGTAGCGAAGATGCCGCTGGTCGAGGTGGTGCGCCACGACCAACTCGACAAGCAGGCCGAACAACGCGCGGTCGCCTGGGCCAGCGCGCTTGGCAAGCTGCCGCTGCCGGTGGCCGGCACGCCGGGGTTCCTGGTCAACCGGATCCTCATGCCCTACCTGTTGGAAGCCATGCGCGCACTGCGCGAAGGCGTGCCTGCGCCAGTGCTGGACAAGGCCGCCCGGCGCTTCGGCATGCCGATGGGGCCGATCGAGCTGGCGGACACGGTGGGCCTGGACGTATGCGTCTCGGTCGGCCGCGAACTGGCGCCGTTCCTGGGTCTGGAGCTGCCCGAGGGCATCGACGGCCTGGTCGAATCAGGCCAGCGCGGCAAGAAGGATGGCAAGGGCCTCTACGCCTGGCAGGACGGGCGGCCGCAAAAGCCCGACGTGGCGAAGGATTACCGCGCACCGGCCGACCTGGAGGACCGCCTGATCCTGCCGATGGTGAACGAGGCCGTGGCCTGCCTTGCCGATGGCGTGGTCGAGGATGCCGACCTGCTGGACGCGGGGGTGATCTTCGGCACCGGCTTCGCGCCGTTCCGCGGTGGCCCGATCCAGCATATCCGCGCCACCGGCGTCGATGCGCTGAAGGCGCGGCTCGACGCGCTGGCGCAGAAGCACGGCGAGCGTTTCAGGGCGCGGCCGGGATGGGACAATCCGCTGCTGCGGGAATAACCCGCGTCACATGCCCGCCCACAAGTCCCTGGCGATCCGCACGCCGTCCTCGTCGTTCGAGTACAAGCCGCGCACGGTGCGGATTTCGACATAGCCCAGTTCGCGGTAGAACGCGCGTGCTTCCGTGTTGCGCGCACGCGCCTCCAGATAGACGAAGCCGATGCCGGCGGTCAGCGCGCTCGCCTCCAGCCAGCGCATCAACGCGCGGCCGACGCCCGTGCGACGCTGGCCGGGATCGACACCGAGCAGGAGCAGGTGCGCCTCGTCGTCCTTGTACCGCATCAGGGCAAAGCCGGTGACCCCGGCCGGTCCGCGCGCGACCGCGACGTTGGTCGCCGGATCGCGGATCATGCGCAGGATGCGCGGCGGGGTCCAGCGCCACGCCAATCCATGTTCGATCAGGTCGCGCGACATCGTCGCAATGCGCGTCGCATCCGCGGCAACCGCCAGCGCGATTTCGTGTTCCGCGATCACGCCGGATCGCCTTTCGGCGCGGCCTTCGCGAGTCCCGAGTGGCGCACGTCCTTGCCATGCACCAGGTACAGCACGAACTCGCACAGGTTCTTGCAGCGATCACCGATGCGTTCGAACGAACGAGCGCACCAGAGCCGGTCGAGCTCGACCGG
>DASSBG010000002.1:0-2315 GCA_035699085.1 Rhodanobacteraceae bacterium | reverse complement strand
GCTGGCCTCGATCGAGGACGCGGTCGCAATGCTGGCGCGGGCGCGTCGTGGCTTTGGCGCGGCGCTGACCGGCTTCGAACTGATGGCGGGCGATTGCCTCGCCGCCGTCGTGCGCTGCTTCCCGCAGCAACGCCTGCCGTTTGCCGGCGCCGCCGCGTCGCCGTGGTATGCCTTGCTGGAGCTTTCCGACAGCGAGAGCGAGACGCACGCGCGGCAGCGCTTCGAGGCGGTGGTCGGCGAAGCCCTCACGGCCGGCCTGGTCAAGGACGCCGTGATCGCCGGCTCGCTGGCGCAGAGCCAGGCGCTCTGGCACCTGCGGGAGAGCATTCCACTGGCGGAAAAGGCGGCGGGCAAGAGCGTCAAGCATGACATCTCGCTGCCGGTGTCGCGCATGGCGGCCTTCGTCGAGGAGGCCAACCGTGCGCTGCAGCAGGCGTTTCCCGGGGTGCGCCACGTGATCTTCGGGCACCTCGGCGATGGCAACCTGCACTACAACGTCGCGCCCGGCGGCGACTGGAGCGAAGCTGCGCTGCTGGCCCGGCAGGCAGACGTCTTCACCCTGGTGCATGACCGGGTGCGCGCAGAAGGGGGCTCGATCAGCGCCGAGCACGGCGTCGGCCAGCTGAAGCGCGATGCGCTGGTGCGCTACAAGGATCCGACCGAGCTCGCGCTGATGCGCTCGCTGAAGCAGGCGCTGGATCCGCAGGGCATCATGAATCCGGGCAAGGTGGTGTAGCGGGGACTGGGGATCGGGGATTGGGGGCGGACCGACGCGGCCGGGCCGGCCAGGGCGGTTGGCGACGGTTCACTCGCGGCGGCGGGGGCGCGCGGCTTTGCGTCACAATGGGGCGCATGGCCTTTACCGTCACTCTTGCCGCCAGCGACCGTCGCTTCGGCGTGGAGACCGGCGAAACCGTGCTGGAGGGTGCGCGTCGCGCCGGCCTCGCCTTGCCCTACTCGTGCCTGTCCGGTGTCTGCGGCAGTTGCAAGGCGACCCTGCTCGCCGGCCGCTGCCATTACCCGCGCAACCCGCCCAGCGCGCTCAACGCCGCCGAGCAGGCGCGCCACGCGGTGCTGCTTTGCCAGGCGGTGCCGCTGAGCGACCTGACGCTGGCGGCGCGCGAGGTCACATCGGTCGAGGACATCCCCTGCCGGCGCATGCATGTGCAGGTGGCCGGCAAGTCCTTGCTGGCGCCGCAGGTCATGCGGCTGGAGCTGCGTGCACCGGCGGCAGAGCGGCTGCTGTGGCTGCCGGGGCAATACGTGGACGTGCTGCTGGAGGACGGCAAGCGCCGGGCCTTCTCCATTGCCAACCTGGCGCGCGGCGACGGCCGGCTGGAGTTGCACGTGCGGCAGGTGGCCGGTGGCGGCTTCACCGCCTGGGTGTTCGACACGCTGGAGCCGGGCATGCAGCTGGAGATCGAAGGGCCGCTGGGCACGTTCGTGCCGCGCGAGGATTCGGAGCGGCCGATGCTGTTCGTCGCCGGCGGCACCGGCTTCGCGCCAATCAAGACGATCGTCGAACATTTCCTCGAACTGGGGACGGCGCGACCGATGCATCTGTACTGGGGCGCGCGCAGCGCCGAGGAACTGTACCTTTGCGCGCTGCCGGCGGGCTGGGCCGAACGCCACGCCGGCCTGCGCTTCGAGCCGGTGGTGGCCGACCCGGCACAAGCCCTGGCCGCCGGCCTGCGCGGCGGACTGGTGCACGAAGCGGTGCTGGAAGATCACGACGACCTGTCGGGCGTCGACGTCTACGTCTGCGGGCCGCCGGCGCTGATCGATGCCGCGCGCTACCGCTTCGCCGAGGCCGGGCTGGATGAATCCCGCTTGTACTTCGACTCCTTCGAGTACGCGCCCGACACGCTGGCGGCGATCCTGCGCGGCCGCGCCGGCATCGGTTGACGCGCGCCGGCCGTGCCGCCGGCCCGTGCTGGCGCCGCCGGCTGGCCCGAGGGTTCAGGCGATGCTACGGCGCGGCTTGCCATAGTGGGGCTTCGTGCCGCAAGGAGAACCGCCATGACCGATGTCGCCGTGCTCGTGGGCAGCCTGCGCAAAGGCTCGTACAGCCGCAAGCTTGCCAAGGCGCTGGCAGGCCTGGCGCCGGACTCGCTGAACCTGAAGATCGTCGAGATCCGCGAGCTGCCGCTCTACGACCAGGATCTCGACGACGAACACCGGCCGCCGCAGGCCTGGACGCGTTTCCGCGAGGCGGTCAACGCGACGCAGGCCGTGCTGTTCGTCACGCCGGAGTACAACCGCTCGGTGCCGGGGGTGCTGAAGAACGCGATCGACGTCGGCTCGCGGCCCTACGG
>DASSBG010000001.1:0-83074 GCA_035699085.1 Rhodanobacteraceae bacterium | reverse complement strand
GCGAGCCCATGAACAAGGTTACGACGATCGGGATTGATTTGGCCAAACACGTGTTTCAAATTGCGGCAGCGGATCGGCGCGGCGCCGAGCTGTGGCAAAAGCGTCTGCAGTCGAGGGCGGCGTTTCAGGATTTCATCGCGACCCTGGAGCCACCGCTGGTGGTGGGTCTGGAAGCGGGTCTTGGCGCACAAGCGTGGGCGCGGCAGCTGGCGGCGCGGGGGTTGGATGTGCGGGTGTTGCCGGCGCAGCGAGTGGCCGAACACCGCAGTGGTGCCAAGAACGACCGCAATGATGCCTTGGCGATCTTGCGCGCGTTGCGCGACCAGCGCATCGCAGCGGTGCCGATCAAGACGGCCGAGCAGTTGGTGATGCAGTCGTTGCACCGGGCGCGCAGTGGCTGGGTGCGACGCAAGACGGCACTGAGCAATCAGATGCGGGGTTTGCTGCTGGAGCATGGGGTGGCGATGGCCAAGGGCGATGCCGCGCTGACCGCCGCCCTGAATCGGCTGCTCGCTGACGCATCAATCCCGGTGCCTGACCGGCTGCGCGACCTGATTGCCGAGCTGGCCAGCGAGTGGGGCATGTTGCAGCAACGGATTGAGCGGATGACGGCCGAGTTGGAGTCGTTGGCCAAGAGTGATCCGCTGGCCCGGCGGCTGCGCACGATCCGTGGCGTGGGTCCACTGAGCGCGACAGCGATGGCCTGCAAAGGGCTTGATCCGGCGGGGTTCCGCAACGCGCGCCAGTTTGCTGCCTATTTCGGCACGGTTCCAGACCAGCACAGCTCGGGACAGAAGGTCCGACTGGGACGCATGAGCTGCCGTGGCGACGGCTACGTGCGCAGCCTGCTGATCCAGGGTGCCCACGCCGTCATCAAGGCGATGCGCAGCAAGATCGATGATCCCGACAACCAGCGCATTGCCCGATGGGTGCAACGCCATGGCGCCAAGGGCGCCGCGGTCCGTCTGGCCAACCACAACCTGCGTGTG
Source organism: Rhodanobacteraceae bacterium (assembly GCA_035699085.1). Classification (GTDB taxonomy): domain Bacteria; phylum Pseudomonadota; class Gammaproteobacteria; order Xanthomonadales; family Rhodanobacteraceae; genus DASSBG01. Next base: position 82,085 of record DASSBG010000001.1, on the reverse strand, counting down.
GCTTGGGCACTGATGCGCAACGACACCGAGTACACCCGCTGCCATGGAGGGCCGGCGACGCACTGACCACCACGTACGCTCACTCCCAGCGAGCGCCTTGCGCTCAACCGCTGCTCCTCGGCTCGAACCACCAGGTCAGACCGTCGCGGACCGATGCCTGCCAACCTACCGGCCCTTGAGGCCTTCCCGTAATTGGCATTCCGCGAGCTCATACGATGCTGGCCCGTGGTCATATCTGACCACCTCGACGAGGCCTTATACATAGACGCAGCCGGTATTTCGCTGCCGAAAAGCAGAGGTTGACAGTGGGGGCGAGTCCATACATAGGTTGGTGGTGAGCCGAAGGCGAACCCCAACACCGGACCGATGCAGGCTTGGCGGCCGGTCAGGCGGCTTCGAATGGCTGCGTCGCGGGGCATGGTGCCGACTGCGTCGGCTGTTGGGGTTCGCTTCGCTCACCGCCAACCTACGATGGATCCGGCTGCCGCACATGGATCCGCGCGCGGCTCCGAAAGGTTGGCCTTGGTCCTGGTCCCCGGTCCCCGATGCCCGCCCGAGGTGGCGCAACACCTCAAGGTTTTCCCTGCCGCCGCTCCCCGCTCTGCTAAAATGCACGGCTGCATTCTGCCCAGGAGCCCCCAATGCCCAAGCTCGCCGAACGCGTGAGCCGCGCCAAGCCGAGCGCGATCATGATGATTGCGGAAAAGGCCCGCTCGCTGCGGGCGCAGGGCCGCGATATCGTCAATTTCTCGATCGGGGTACCCAATTTCCTGCCCGGCCCGCACGTCTACCAGGCGGTGCGCGACTGGCTGGCCAGCGACAGCGGCCAGTACGGCTCCAACAGCGGCGGCGACGCGCTGCGTGACGCCTTCCTGGGGCACATGGAGCAGGTGGGCATGGGCGGCTACACGCGCGCCAACTGCGCCATTGGCATCGGCGCCAAGCAGGTGCTCTACAACCTGGCCGAGGCCTTGCTGGACGAAGACGACGAGATTGCCTTCCCGACGCCGTACTGGACCAGCTACGTCGACATCGCCGAGATCCTCGGCGCGCGCATCAAGCTGCTGCCGTGCCCGCCGGCGCAGAACTACAAGCTGACCCCGGCGCAGCTTGACGAGGCGCTGGCCAGCAAGCCCAAGGTGTTCCTGTTCAACAACCCGTCCAATCCGACCGGCATGGTCTACGACAAGGCCGAGATCGCCGCACTGGCCGAGGTGCTGGCGAAGCATCCGGACACCTGGATCATCACCGACGACATCTACAACCGCATGGTCTTCGATGATGTCGGCTACCACAACTTCGTGCACGCCAGGCCCGAGCTGCGCGAGCGGCTGATCTTCGTCGATTCGCTGTCCAAGACCTACGGCATGCCGGGCTGGCGCGTCGGCTTCATGGCCGGGCCACGGGTCGTCGCCGACGCGGTCACCACGCTCAATTCCAATCACATCACCAGCTTGCCCGAGGTCACGACCGTGGCGGCGATCGCGGCGCTGCAGGGCTCGCAGGACGTGCCGGCCGAGCGCAGCGCGGAATTTGCCCGCCGCCGCGACTTCGTGGTCGGTGGCCTGACGGCGATCGAGGGCGTCTCGTGTCCGCGCCCGCAGGGCGCCTTCTATGCCTTCCCCGACATCTCCTGCGCCTTTGGCAAGCGCCACCGCGGCAACCCCATTGCCGATGACGTGGCCCTGTGCACCGCGCTGCTGGACGTCGAGGGCGTGGCCTGCGTGCCCGGCTCGGCCTTCGGCGAGCCGCGCTCGATCCGCATCTCCTACACCTGCCCACAGCCCCAGCTTGAGGCCGGCATCGAGCGCCTGCAGCGCTTTTTCGCGGAGCTGACGCTCGGGAATGGGGAATAGGGAACAGGGAATCGTGCACGCCCGCCGCGCCCGGCGTTGCTGTTCCCCTGTCCCATTCCCCATTCTCCATTCCCCATTCCCGTTTACGGAGTAGACCAATGAAAAACCCAGTCCGCATCGCGGTCACCGGCGCCGCCGGCCACATCGGCTACGCCCTGCTGTTCCGCCTCGCCGCCGGCGACATGCTGGGCAAGGACCAGCCGGTGATCCTGCACCTGCTGGAGATCACGCCGGCGCTGGACGCGCTCAAGGGCGTGGTGATGGAGCTCAACGACTGCGCCTTTCCGCTGCTTTCCGGCACCATCGCCACCGACGACGCCAATGTGGCATTCAAGGACGTCGACTACGCGCTGCTGGTCGGTGCCCGCCCGCGCGGCGCAGGCATGGAGCGCAAGGACCTGCTGTCGGCCAACGGCGCCATCTTCGGGCCGCAGGGCAAGGCGCTGAACGACAACGCCAGCCGCGACGTGAAGGTGCTGGTGGTTGGCAACCCGGCCAACACCAATGCGCTGATCGCGCAGGCCAACGCGCCGGACCTGGAGCCGAAGAACTTCACCGCCATGGTGCGGCTGGACCACAACCGCGCGATGAGCCAACTGGCCGAAAAGACCCACAAGCACAACACCGACGTCAAGAAGCTGATCATCTGGGGCAACCACAGCTCCACCCAGTACCCGGACCTCCACCACGCCACCGTCGCCGGCAAACCGGCGATGGAACTGGTCGACCAGGCTTGGTACGAAGGCGAGTTCATCCCCACCGTGCAGCAACGCGGTGCGGCCATCATCAAGGCGCGCGGCGCATCCAGCGCGGCCTCGGCCGCCTCGGCCGCCATCGATCACATGCGCACGTGGGCGCTCGGCACCGACGAGGGCGACTGGGTCTCGATGGGCATCCCCGCCGACGGCAGCTACGGCATCGAGCCGGGCGTGATCTACGGTTACCCGGTGACCGTCAAGGACGGCAAGTACGCCATCGTCCAAAACCTCGCAATCAACGACTTCTCGCGTGCCCGCATGGACGCCACCGACAAGGAACTGCGCGAGGAGCGTGCCAGCGTCGAGGACCTGCTGGCCCGGTGACCGGCAAGGCTGGCTCGGCCGTGCGTGGTCCTGCGATCGGCCGGTGCCTCCGCCCGGATCGGCTAAAATGAACGCTTTGCCGGAGGCCGCATGAGCGAACTTGCATCCGCGGGCGCACGCTTCCGCGCCGCCGTTGCCGCCGAATCGCCGCTGCAGGTGGTTGGCGCCATCACGGCCTACGCCGGGCTGATGGCCAGGCGCGTCGGCTATCGAGCGCTGTATTTGTCCGGCGGCGGCGTGGCGGCCAATTCGCTGGGTATGCCGGACCTCGGCATCTCCACGATGGAGGACGTCCTGACCGACGCGCGGCGCATCGTCGAGGCGACGCAATTGCCGCTGCTGGTCGACATCGATACCGGTTGGGGCGGCGCCTTCAACATCGCCCGCACGATCCGCTCCTTCGAGCGCGTCGGCGTGGCCGCCGTGCACATGGAGGACCAGGTCGGGCAGAAGCGCTGCGGCCATCGTCCAGGCAAGGAAGTGGTGCCGACGGCGGAAATGGTCGACCGCGTGAAGGCCGCGGTCGACGCAAAAACCGACCCCGGGTTTGTCCTGATGGCTCGCACCGACGCGGCCGCCGGCGAAGGCATCGACGCGGCCATCGAACGCGCCGTGGCCTATGTCGAGGCGGGCGCCGACATGATCTTCCCGGAGGCGATGAAGACGCTGGACGACTACCGCAAGTTCAAGGCGGCGGTGAAGGTGCCGATCCTGGCCAACCTCACCGAGTTCGGCAGCACGCCGCTCTTCACCACCGACGAGTTGCGCGGCGCCGGCGTCGATATCGCGCTGTATTGTTGCGGCGCGTACCGGGCCATGAACAAGGCGGCCCTCGGCTTCTACGAAACCGTCCGCCGCGACGGCACGCAAAAAGCGGTTGTGCCGCAGATGCAGACCCGCGAGGAACTCTACGACTTCCTCGGCTACCACGACTACGAGCGCAAGCTCGACGCGCTGTTCAACGGCGGCGGCCAGCCTTAGGGACCCAGCAGGTCGTACCCGCGACGACGCAGCTGGAGAGATGCTACTACAGCGCCATTGATGAGCGCGAGCCACGGCGCCGCGTCGGCGGCGACAACCAGGAGGAAAGAGACACCATGAGCGATACCGCCCAGCAAACCCAGCCCAAGGCCAAGAAGTCGGTCGCGCTGTCCGGCGTCGCCGCCGGCAACACCGCGGTCTGCACCGTGGGCCGCAGCGGCAACGACTTGCATTACCGCGGCTACGACATCAACGACCTGGCCACCAAGTCCAGCTTCGAAGCCGTGGCGCACCTGCTGGTGCACGGCGTGCTGCCCACCTGGTCCGAGCTCAATGCCTACCGCGCCCGCCTGCGCAGCATGCGCGGGCTGCCGGCGCCGGTGAAGACGGTGCTGGAGCAGCTGCCGGCCTCGACCCACCCGATGGACGTGTTGCGCACCGGCTGCTCGGTGATCGGCACCGTGCTGCCGGAGAAGGATGACCACAACATCACCGGCGCCCGGCAGATCGCCGACCGCATGATGGCCAGCTTTGGCTCGGTCCTGCTGTACTGGTACCACTGGAGTCACAACGGCAAGCGCATCGAGACCGAGACCGATGACGAGACCATCGCCGGCCACTTCCTGCACCTGCTGCACGGCAAGGCGCCGGGCGAGCTGCACACCACGGCGCTGGATCGCTCGCTGATCCTCTACGCCGAGCACGAATTCAATGCCTCGACCTTCGCCGCGCGCGTCATTGCGGGCACCGGCTCGGACTTCCATTCGGCACTGACCGGCGCCATCGGTGCGCTGCGCGGGCCCAAGCACGGCGGCGCCAACGAGGTGGCGATGGAGATCATCTCGCGCTACCGCAGTGCCGACGACGCCGAGGTCGACATCCGCCAGCGGGTCGCCAACAAGGAGATCGTCATCGGCTTCGGCCACCCGGTCTACACCATCGGCGACCCGCGCAACCCCATCATCAAGGAAATCAGCCGCAAGCTCTGCACCGACGGCGGCAACCCGCGCCTGTTCGAGGTTTCCGAGCGGATCGAGGAGGTGATGATGGAGATGAAGAAGATGTTCCCCAACCTCGACTGGTACTCGGCCAGCGCCTACCACATGCTTGGCGTGCCGACGGCGATGTTCACGCCGCTGTTCGTGATCGCGCGCACCTCAGGCTGGAGCGCGCACATCATCGAACAGCGCATCGACGGAAAGATCATCCGCCCCAGCGCCAACTACGTCGGCCCCGAGGACCGCAGCTTCACGCCGATCGAGAAGCGGTGACGATAGGGAGCGGGCCTGAGGGAGCAGGGCGCAGGGGAAAGCGGGCCTTGCGCGCCACCGTTGTCGCGCGGTCCGCGAGTTCATTTTTGCTTGTCGCATTCGTCAAGAAGATTCCGGGTTCCGCGCTGTCGCGCGGCCCCGGAATGACGGGTGTGTGTGGCGCTGCGCGCGGCCCCGGAATGACGGGTGTGTGTGGCGCTGCGCGCGGTCCCGGAATGACGGGTGTCATGCCGAGACCGGCTCTGCAGGTCGGGTTAGGCCGCAGGCCGTAACCCGACAACGATCGCCAGGTGCGGGGTTGTGTCCTGCGGCATCGGGTTACGCGCCTGCGGCGCCAACCCGACCTACGATTCGCGGCGCCGTGTTGAACGCAGCCGCGGCGCTGGTTCCGCGCGTCCCGGTCCCGGCTTTAGTGCGTTCCCAGCCCCTCCGCGCGCATCGCGCGCTGCACGCCTTCGTCGGCACGCAGGCGCTCGAAGTAGCTGGCCAGCGCGTCCAGCCCATCCAGGTCGACCTTGGTGGCATGGGCCCAGCGCAGCACCACGAACAGGTAGGGATCGGCGATCGACCGCGTGTCGCCGGCGATGTACTCATGCTGCTGCAACTGCGCATCTGCCAGCTCGAAATAGCCGCGCAGCTTGCGCCGGGCCTCGGCCTTGGTCTTCTCGACCATCGCCGGGTCACCGAGATAGTCGCGCATGCCGAACAGCGGGTGGAACGCCGGGTGCACGTCGGAGTTGACGAAGGCCAGCCAGCGATTGATCTCGGCGCGGCTGCGCGGCGTGCCATCGCCACCCAGGCCGCTCTCGGGGTGGATGTCGGCAAGGTAGTTGAGGATCGCCACGTTCTCGGTCAGCGTCCAGTCGCCTATTTCCAGCGTGGGCACCTTGCCCAGGTGGTTGAGCTTGAGGTACTCGGGCGACTTCAGGGAATCGGTGGCGTTGATCGCCTCGTAGTCCTCGCCAACCCACTCAAGCGCGATGTGGTCGCTCAGCGAGCAGGCGCCGGGCTTGTAGTACAGCTTCATTGCGACATCTCCAGCGTCGGGATCGCTGGCTACATGGCGCCGGTCGGCAGCAAGATCAAGCTCTGCGGATGCGCCGCATCCGCCGCAGGTTGAGGACGTGGGCGCTGGCCACGATGGTGCCGCCGCATGCCATCACGGCGGCGTGCGCCAGCTCGGTGCTGCTGCCATGGCCGAGTGCCTGGCCGACCAGCAGCAGGGCGATGCCCGGGAGCAGCAGGCGCAAGGCCCCGGGGTCGCCGTGGACGCGCCAGCCGCGAATCACCGTGGTGCTGGCCAGGGCGCAGGCACAGAGAACAAAGGCAAATTCCACACCGCGATCAGCCAGGATCTCCAGTCCGACCAGCGGCAGCAGCCCGATCACCAGCGGCAACAGCGCGCAGTGGATGGCGCACAGCAGCGAAGCGCCGGCGCCGAGGCGGTCGGCGCGGTGCCAGGCATGACCGCGGCCGCTGCGACCGGCGACGCCGAGGTTGGCCGGAGCGGCGGCAGCGACAGGGTCAGCGGTGCTGGCAGAATGGGTGGGGCTGGCCATGCAATCAGGGACGTCACGAGCGATGCGTTACTTTATAACGTTCGCCCAATGAACACCAGATGCATCGTGGTGTAGGGCGGGTTTCAACCCGCCATGGAGTGTCGGGTAACGACGGTGGCGACGACGACGGCGGGCAAGACGACCGCCGGGGGGCCGACGGTGGTGACGACGACGGCGGGCAAGACGACCGCCGGGGGGCCGACGGCGGGGAGACGATGGCGGGTTGAAACCCGCCCTACACCAATGTCAGAACCATCCCCGCACCCACGCGCGCGCGCCTGGCTGCGATGAAGCCATGGCGAAGCGTCGAAAGCTCCGGCCCGCCACGGCCGCCAATGGCGCGGCCTTTCCCATTCCCGATTCTCCATTCCCCATTCCCGGCCTATGGCATCATAGGCGACTTGTCTGGCATCGCCTTTCGGGCACCGTACCCATGTTGATTTTCGAGCATTCGCAGCCGGGCCGCACGGCTTCCGCGCAGCTTCCTCCCGCCCATGAGGTACCGGGCGACCTGCCGCAGCGTTTCCGCCGCAGGACCCCGCTGGGGCTGCCGGAGGTGTCCGAGCTCGATGCAGTGCGCCACTACACCAGGCTCAGCCAGAAGAACTACTCGATCGACACCCAGTTCTACCCGCTGGGCTCGTGCACGATGAAGTACAACCCGCGTGCCTGCAACGCGCTGGCCATGCTTGACGGCTTCCTCGCCCGGCATCCCTACGCGCCGGAGCGCCTCAGCCAGGGATTCCTGTCGTGCATGTACGAGCTGCAGGAAATCCTCGCCCACGTCACCGGCATGAAGGGTGGCGTCTCGCTGGCGCCGATGGCCGGCGCCCAGGGCGAACTGGCTGGCGTCGCGATGATCATGGCCTACCACCGCCAGCGCGGAGACCTCGAGCGCACCGAGATCATCGTGCCGGACGCCGCCCACGGGACCAATCCGGCCACCGCCTCGATGTGTGGCTGCACCGTGCGCGAGATCGTCACCCAGCGTGACGGCGATATCGACGTGGAGGCGCTGAAAAAGGTGTTGGGGCCGAAGACCGCCGGCATCATGCTGACCAACCCGTCGACGCTCGGCCTGTTCGAGCGGCGCATCAAGGAGATCGCCGGCCTGGTGCACGCCGCCGGCGGGCTGCTTTACTACGACGGGGCCAACCTCAACGCCATCCTCGGCAAGGTGCGCCCCGGCGACATGGGCTTCGACGCCATCCACATGAACCTGCACAAGACCTTCTCGACGCCGCACGGCGGCGGCGGGCCGGGCGCGGGCGCGGTCGGCGTGTCGGAGCGGCTCAAGCCGTTCCTGCCGATCCCGATGATCGAGAAAACCGCCCATCCGGACGGCGAGGCGGCTGGCGGCAAGCCCTGGTATGGCTGGGTGCGCAAGAAGGACCGGCCGTTGTCGATCGGCCGCCTGACCACCTTTGCCGGCAACGCCGGCGTGCTGCTGCGCGCCTATGTCTACGCGCGCCTGCTGGGCCGCGAGGGCATGGTGCGGGTGGCGGAGCACGCGACGCTCAATGCCAATTACCTGGCCAGGCGGCTGGCCAATGCCGGTTTCACGCTGGCCTATCCGCAGCGTCGTGCCTGCCATGAATTCATCGTCACCGTACAGCCGCAGAAAAAGGCCAGCGGCGTCACCGCGCTGGACTTCTCGAAGGCGCTGCTCGACCACGACATCCATTCGCCGACCAACTACTTTCCGCTGCTGGTACCCGAGTGCATGCTGATCGAGCCGACGGAGACCGAGAGCAAGGAGACGCTGGACCACTTCGTCGACGTGATGGCCGGTCTGCTGAAGCAATCGTCCGAGGACCCGCAGGCGCTGAAGGCGGCGCCCGTGACCACGCCGGTGCGCCGGCTCGACGAGTTGCAGGCGGCCAAGGCGCTTGACGTGGTCTGGCAGCCGCCGGCCGCAGCCTAAGGCGGCGGCGGGGCGGCCGAGGGGATCGCGAGCATGGCCGACACCGGGTTCCGCGGGCCACGCCAGGTGTGGGCGGCTTTTCTCTGGTCGGTGCAGGGCCTGCGGGCGGCGTGGCGCCACGAAGCGTCATTCCGGCTCGACGCCTGCCTGTCGATCGTCGCCATTCCCGTGGGCCTGTGGCTCGGTCACGGTGGAGTCGAGAAGCTGCTGCTGACGGCGCCGCTGCTGTTGCTGCTGGCGGTCGAGCTGGTCAATTCCGCCATTGAGGCCATCGTTGACCGGGTCAGCCCCGAATACAGCGAACTGGCTGGCCGTGCCAAGGACATGGGCTCGGCCGCGGTCTTCATGATGCTGCTGCTGGCGGGCCTGGCCTGGGCGCTGATCCTGGTCCCGCGGGTGCTGTGACGCCCGCGAGGCCATGCCGCGGTCGCGCTTCGTCACGTTGCCGCCGCAGGTCGGCTCGCGCCGTGGGTCGTTTTGGCGCCGCAGGCGCGTAACCCGACACATTCGCGCCTCTGCCTGACGGACATGGGTCGAGGGCATCCGGGAGCCTCGCGTGCTCTGCGCCAGCCGGCGAAGCTTGCTGGTCTTGATCCGCCTTCGAGTGCATCGGCGGCCATTTCGGAACCAGCCACGGTTGTCGGGTTACGGCCTTCGGCCTAACCCGACCTACGATTACCTACGAGGCCGCAGCGCCCGGTCTCGTCGGGTTCCGCAGGTCGGGTTGGCGCCGCAGGCGCGTAACCCGACGGGCCGCGCCTCGGATTGACGGACGTGGGTCGAGCGCATCTCGGGGCCCTCGCGTGGTCTGCGCCAGCTGGCGAAGCTTGCTGATCTTGATCCGCCTTCGAGTGCATCGGCGGCCATTTCGGAACCAGCCACGGTTGTCGGGTTACGGCCTTCGGCCTGACCTGACCTGCGAGGTCGCTGCGGTCCCGGTATCGTCGCGCTCCGATACTCGGCCACAAAAAAGCCCGGCAGAGCGGAATCTGCCGGGCTTGCAATTACAGCTGATTTCGGCGATCAGTCGTTGCCGAATTTCCAGTTGGCCTGGACGTAGAAGCCGCGGCCCATGACGCTGAAGTTGGCCGAATTGTACGGCGCTCCAACGGAACCGCTGTACGACCCAACGTCCATGTCCGGCATGGTGTCCAGCAGGTTGCTGATCCGGAACGCCAGGCTCAGGTCCTCGGTCGGCTCGAAGCCGATGCTGAGGTTGAGCGTGGTGTACGGGTCCAGCTTGCCGGCACCCGGGGCCGCGTAGCGGTCGGAGTCGATCCAGGCGATGTTGTTCGGCGTGTGGCCAATGTAGTTGGCATACAGCGTCGTCGACCAACGGTTCTTCACCCAGGTGACCGACCCGTTGGCGCTCGATTTCGGATCCGTGCTGTTGTACGGATCGTCCACCAGGTCCAGCGGCTCGTCGCCCGGCAGCGGGGTGTATTCATGCTTCAGCATCTTGGTGTAGGAACCACGAAACATGAACTGGCCGATCGTACCGGCATCCAGCCGGTAGTTGAGGCCGGCAACCACCGCATTCAGCTCGCGCTTGGCCACGTTGACCTTGGTGATATGGATCGTGTCAAGGTCGCCGGTCGCCGGGTCACGGGTGATCTGGCCGGTCGCCTGCTGGCAGGTGGCTGAATTGGGATCCAGCTCGCCCGTGAAGCAGTCGAGTTCGTCCCTCAGCAATCCACCCAGGCTCTGCCCCGCCACCTCGTTGGTCAGCTGCCAATCGTAGTAGTCGACGTTCACCGAGAAGTTCGCGACCGGAGCCCAGACCACGCCGACGTTCCAGGTATCGGCGTCGATCGGCTGGAGCTCGGGGTTGCCGGACTGGGTGCCAAAGATCTGGTACGAGTTGTACGGGGACGGGCAGTCGTCTGCGGCGTTCGCCGGGTCGACACCGTATTCCTCATAGCAGGTCAGATAGTCGGTGACGAAGGTGTAGAAGCCGCTCTCGGCCTGGAACTCGTCGGCCAGGGTCGGCACCTTGAAGGCCGTGCCGTACTTGCCACGGATCAACAGGCTCCGGAAGGGCCGGAACTCGAATCCGAGGTTGTACGTGGGGGCGTTCACGTCCGTGCCGGCAACGGTGTAGTTGTCGTAACGGCCCGAAGCGGTCAGCGTCAACATGTCAACCACTGGCAAACGCAGCTCCGTGGTGAGGGCGTAACGATGGCGGTCGCCTGCGCCCGCGGTCGAGGTGGTGCCCCAGATCTCACCGTTCAGATAACGCGGATCCGGGTTCTGCTGCCAGCCGATCCGGCCCAATTCCGCCGCGACGGCGATGCCCGCGTCGCCACCAGGCAGGCTGAACAGGTAGCCATTGGTGATCTGGGCGCGCAGCAGGTCGTTGTGCGTCTCGGAGTGGTTGGTGACCGGGCTCATGAAGCTGTAGAAGTCCGACGGATCCATTGGCTGGTAAAACGCCGCGTAATCGGGGCGGAAGACCGGGTAGTTGCCGAAGTACGGATCCCAGCCGAGCTGCGGACCAAGGACCTTGTTCTGGAAGTAGTCGTTGATCGGGTCGGCGAGGCGCTCCATGCCGGTTTCGTCAAGCGCGTAGTGCGAGCGCGAGAGGCTGACGTCGTAGTCCCAGGTGGAGTCGCCGAAGGTACCGCGAGCGCCAAGCCGGACCCGGTACGACTCGGTGTCATTGACGCTCATGGTGTTCTTGAACCCGCCGGGGCCCATGTCCTCGGGGGCGAACGCGCGCTGCAGGTTGAGCAACGCGTCGGCGTCCGGGTCGTAGTAATAGCCCCATTTGACGCCCGTGCCCCACCAGGTGTAGTTGGAACCGATGTGGTACTTGACCCGCTCCTTGTTGTACAGGACGTTGCCGTACAGCTGCAGGTTGTCGTTGACGTCGAAGGTGCCGTGCAGGTAGACCTGCTTGCTGTCCTTGCCGTTCATCAACGTGCGGTAGCCCGGGGTGAAGAACGAGCCGCAGTAGTCGCCGCTGCCGGGACGGGTACGGAAACCTTCGGTGTTGTCGAACTGGCTGGTGACGTTGTCGCAACCGTTGGGGTCGCTGAACAGGTAGCCAAAGTCGCTCAGGAACATGTCGCCCATGTTCCGATAGCCGTACACCAGATAGTCGCGGCTGGCGATCGGCTCGCTGTAACCGTGCTGGTTGAACTGGCTGGTCAGGTCACGCTGGTAGCCCCAGACGGGGTCGCGCTTTTCCCACTGTGCGCCGACCAGCAGCTTGAAGCGGTCGTCCATTCCGCCGAAGCCGTACCCGGCGCTCACACGCTTGCTGGTGCCGCCACCGTGGTCGTAAAAGCCGTAGCGCGCGCCGACTTCGCCGCCGTCCATCTGCTTCTTGAGGATGATGTTGACCACGCCCGCGATGGCGTCCGAGCCGTACAGCGAGGACTGGCCACCCGGCAGGATCTCGATCCGCTCCACCAGCGACGCCGGAATGCCGCTGATGTTGTTGAATGCGTCGCTGCCGTTGTACAGCGCCGGATAGTTGGCCATCGGGATGCCGTTGATCAGGTACTTGACGTACCCGACCGGCAGGCCGAACAGGCTCAGCGTTTCCGCGCCCTGCGTGAACGAGGCCGACGAGGCGTTGTTTTGCACGCGACCGGTCGCGAACGAGCTTTGCTGCAGGACGTCGTGGACGTCGGCAAAGGCGCGCGACTGGATGTCCTCGGCGGTGATGATCACCACCGGGGTGGAGGTCTCCAGCTCGCTCTGCGGGATCAGCGAGCCCGTGACAACGACCCGCTTGAGGTTGGTCACGTCCTTCTTGTTCTGGTCCTGGTTCGCCTGCTGTTGGGCAGTCTGGTCCTGGTTCTGGTCGTTGCTTTGCGCAAAAGCGGCGCCCGCTGCCGGGACCAGCAGTGCGGCCAGCAGGGCAGCGCTCAAACGGCTGCGCCGCAGCCGTGGTTTGTTGCTTTGCATGGGTGAACCCCCTTGGGTGGTTGCGTTCTGGATCAAAATGGGCGTGCTCATCCATGATGCACCTGCCGGCCGCCTTGCTAACCGGCCAGCTTGGTACGCACGCCATTTTCACTTGGCGTAACGGACCCATCCCAGGTTTGCTACGGCCTAACCTGGCAAAGTCAAGCAAAAGTTAAGCTCGTGTTGGGGAGTGTGCCGCAGGAAACCGCGCTTGTCGAGCATGCCAAAGGTAGTGCTGCCTGAAACGCTGCGCGCCCGTCCCCCCGCCGGCAGCGCAGCGCTCGACAATCTGCGGGCGTTGCGGGCATCATGCCGGCTGCGCGGGCTGGTCAGACGGTCCCGCACGGGCGAATGTGCAGCCGAAACCTCTCCTGCGCACCAGTTCCTTTCCTCGCCTGGCCCGCCCGAGAGTAAAAGTGCTCCATGACCGACCCAGCCACGTTGTACGCCGAAGCGGTAGCCGCGCTCAATCGTGCCGACTGGAGCAGGGCGCGGGCGCTGACAGGCCAGTTGCTGGGCGCCGTTCCGCAGCACGCGGGCGTGCATTTCGTGGCGGGTGTCGCCGCCTTGGAACTGCACGATCTGCCCGTGGCGCTCAAGCACCTGCACCGGGCGGCAACCCTGAGCCCGAAACGAGCCGATTACGCCGCGCAACTGGCGCGAGCGCTGGCCGCAGCCAGCCTCCTCAAGGAAGCGCTGATCGCGGCCGATCATGCCTTTGCCCTCAAGCCAGGCGACCCGATGACGCTTGGCACCCTTGGCGTTGTGTATTCGCGGGCCAATATTCACCCCCGCGCGGCGGAGGCGTTCCGGCGCGCGGCGGAAGCCTCACCGGACAACGCGCGCCTGCGCTTCAATCTGGCCACCTCGCTGGTTGCCAGCGGTGACTTCGATCGGGCCGAGACCGAACTGGAGCGTTGCCTGGCGCTCGATCCCGGCTTCTGGAAGGCATGGCTGAGCCTGGCCCAGGTGCGGACGCAAACCCGCGCGCGCAACCAGGTTGACCGCCTGCGCGCCCGGCTGGGCGACGCGGGCGACCAGCCCGAGGCGCAGATGTACCTGAACCTTGCGCTGGCAAAGCAATACGAAGACCTTGGCGAGTTCGAGCGCGCCTTCGCGCATCTGTCGCGCGGCAAGACCGCAGGCGCCGCCGGACGGGGCTACACGATCGAGCGCGACAAGGCCCTGTTCGATGCGCTGATCGAGGCCGTGCAGGCCCGCCCGGACGCTGCCGGCTTTGCGAGCAGCGAGCCGATCTTCCTCATTGGCATGCCGCGCACGGGAACCACTCTGGCGGACCGGATCCTCTCCAGCCACCCCGATGTGTACTCCGCCGGCGAGTTGCCGAACTTCGGCACGGTACTCAAGCGCGCCTCGCGCAGCGGCACACCGCTGCTGCTCGATCCGGACACGATCGCCCTGGCAGGCCGCTGCGATCCAGCGCAGCTTGGCCGGGCCTATGTCGACAGCACCCGGCCGGCGACGGCCGCCAAGCCGCACTTCGTGGACAAGCTGCCGCACAATTTCCTCTATGCCGGCTTCATCGCCAGCGCACTGCCCGCGGCAAAGATCATTTGCATGCGGCGCAACCCGATGGACACCTGCCTGAGCAATTTCCGGCAGCTCTTCATGCAGGAGTCGCCTTTCTACGACTATTCGTTCGACATCCTCGACTGCGGGCGCTACTACCTGCTGTTCGATCGCCTGATGACGCATTGGAAAAACGTGTTCCCCGGGCGCATTCTCGAGGTGGAGTATGAAACGCTGGTCGATCGGCAGGAGGAGGTCTCGCGGCAGATGCTGGAATTCTGCGGCTTGCCCTGGGACGACGCCTGCCTGCGTTTCGAGCAGAACCGGGCCGCCGTATCCACGGCGAGTGCCGTGCAGGTGCGTTCGCCGATGTTTCGCACCTCGCTCGACCGCTGGAAGCGCTACGAGCCGCAGCTCACCGAGCTGAAGGCGCTGCTGACGGGTGCAGGCGTCCGCATCGGCGATTGACCGGCCTGAAAAATGCCGATCGTCGCGACAGCGTCAAGAAGATTCCGGCGAGCGGAGCGAGGCGAGCGCAGCGAGAGGGCGCATGCTCTGCCTTCGGCAGCCCCGGAATGACGGTGACGGAGGAGCCGCGCGCAGCGCGGGGCAAAAAGCCCGTCATTCCGGAGCCGCGCGCAGGGCGGGCAAAGAGCCCGTCATTCCGGAGCCGCGCGCAGCGCGGGGCAAAAAGCGCGTCATTCCGGAGCCGCGCGCAGCGCGGGCATACGCCTTCTCGCTTCGCTCGCCTCGCTGCGCTCGTCCGGAATCTTCTTGCCAATCGCGACACACCAACCACCGCCTCGCCAACCATCGCGACAGCGTCAAGAAGATTCCGGTTTCTGCCTTCGGCAGCCCCGGAATGACGGTGACGGAGGAGCCGCGCGAAGCGAGAGGCAAAATGCCTGCCTTCGGCAGCCGCGGAATGACGGCGAGGCTGCGGTCGCGCGCAGCGCGTGCCGGGGCCCCTGATACACTGCCGGCTTCGCCCCGTACGGCCGCGCCATGGCCCATCCCTACTTCGTCGACATCGACCCCATCGCGTTCTCCATCGGTCCGCTGGAGGTGCACTGGTATGGCGTGATGTACCTGCTGGCCTTTGCGCTGTGCTGGTGGCTGGGCGAGCGTCGGCGCAAGGACGGCTACCTGCCGGTGGCGCGCGAGCCCTTCGTCGACCTGGCCTTCTATGTGATGCTGGGCGTGATCATCGGCGGCCGACTCGGCTACATGCTGTTCTACGGCACGCCGCAGCTGATCGCCCACCCCCTGTCGATCGTGAAGATCTGGCAGGGCGGCATGTCCTTCCATGGCGGGCTCATCGGTGTCCTGATCGCGAGCCTCTGGTGGACACGCAAGAACAAATTGCACTATTTCGACGTGGTCGATTTCGTCGCGCCGCTGGTGCCGATCGGCCTCGGGCTGGGCCGGCTTGGCAACTTCATCGGCGGCGAGCTGTGGGGCCGGTACACCAGCATGCCGTGGGGCATGATCTACCCGCGCGCGCTGGAGGCAAACCCGCACTATGCCAACCTGTCGATGGCGCAGCTCAAGCAGCTCTACGCCAGCGGCGCGCTGGACGCGCAGGCACGCCATCCCTCGGAGCTGTACGAGTTCATTCTCGAGGGCGTGGTGCTGTTTCTGGTGCTGTGGTTCTTCTCGGCCAGGCCGCGCCACCGCTATGCCACCTCAGGTCTGTTCGCGCTGCTCTACGGCGTGTTCCGCTTCGGCATCGAGTTCGTGCGCCAGCCGGATGCGCAGCTCGGGTTCATCGCGTTCCACTGGCTGACGATGGGGCAGATCCTGTCGCTGCCGCTGATCGCCGTCGGGCTCCTGCTGCTGTGGATGTCGCGCCGGGCGCCGGTGCCGGCCTTCGAGCGCCGCGAGCGCGCCGCAGCCTGACCGGCACCGAAAACCGGAAACCGGGGTCAGAGTGCACTTTCCCCGGCGGCAGTCACTCACGTACCGATCGTCGGCGCGAAAGCGCACTCTGACCCCGGTTTTGGAGGCCGGCGAGGAGGGCGGCCCACAGCGGCAGCGCAAATGCGATCCACGCGAAGTTGTGCTGCCAGGGCAGGCCCAGCCACTTGCCGACCAGCGCGGCCAGCGCCATCAGCCCCAGCGCCCAGGCCAGCCAGAAGGTGAAGCGCCCGCAGGCGCGCGCCGGGCGATGCAGCCGCCACAGGCCCGGCAGCAGCAGCAGCGCCAGCGGGTTGAACAGCAGCAGGTTCTGGTTGGCCCAGGCGGCGTGGTGGGCGGTGGCCGTCCACAACAGCGTCAGAACGACGCCAATCAACCCCGCAACCAGCGCGAAGACGAAGCCGCCGATGGCAAAGCTGTCACCGCGGGCGCGACGGCGGCGGCGCCAACCGGCGCGGGCCAGCAGCAGGCCCAGCACGATGCCGGCACCGCCCAGCGGCCACAGCAGGTTCGGCGGCCGGTCCGGCGGTGCGGGCAGGCTGGATGGGACGACAAGTGACTGGCTGGCAACCAGCGGCTGCCGGCTGCCATTGCCGCCCGCGATCGAAGCCGCGGCGACGCTGCGCATCAGCACGCCGGGCAGGAACGACTCGTCCCAGCGCGACAGCGGGCGGTCGGCCTCGGGCCCCAGGCCGAGGTCGACCAGCAGCATCAGCCACGGCTGGGCGGCCAGCAGGCGGTCGGTCTGCCAGCGGTAGCTGGGCAGGTTCTCCGCGCCCTGCCATTGTGCCCGCAACCGGCCGCCCAGCGCGCGGTCGAGCGCGTCGCGCACGCGGGTGGCGCAGTTGTCGAGGTAATAGTCGTAGCTGTAGTCGGCGTGCGCGGGCTCGAGGTTCCAGAGCAGGTAATCGCGCAGGGAGGCCTTCTGCGCCGGGCTGAGCGCCAGCCGCTGGCGGGTGACGCTGCGGCCCTGGCTGGCGAACCAGGCGATGTCCTCGGCCGTCGGTACGGCGCCCATGCTGTAGCGCATATGGCCACGGGCGAAGTTCAGCAGGAAGTCCTTCTGGGCGAAGTCGAAGACGCCGTAGTTGAGGGCCAGTGATTCGCCGCTGACCGTGTCGGTGACGGCGATGGCGTCGTGGCCGAAACGCTCCCAGTAGATCGAGCCGGGCCCGTAGGTAATCAGTTCGACCCGCAGCTGCTCGCCGGGTGCGTGGCCCAGGTCGGCACGCGCCGGCGACAGCGGCAGCAGGCCCAGCAGCGCAGCGGCCAGCGCCAGGCGCCAGCCGCCCCGCCACGGCGGCGCCGTTGCCACGGCGTCAGTCGTGCGCACGCCGCTGCACGTGGAACTGCTGCACGCGGCGGTCGTCGGCGGCGGTCACGTGGAACAGCCAACCCCCCAGTTCCACTTCCTCGCCGCGCTCGGGCAGGTGGCCGAAGGCGGCGGTGGCGAGGCCGCCGATGGTGTCGAATTCCTCGTCGGAAAAGTCGCTTGCCAAGTGCGCATTGAGCTCCTCGATGGGCGTCAGCGCGCTGACCACGAAGCTGCCGTCGGAGGCCTTCTCCACCAGCGCCACGTCCTCGTCTTCCTCGTCGTGCTCGTCGTCGATTTCGCCGACGATTTCCTCCAGCACGTCCTCGATGGTGATCAGCCCGGCAACTCCGCCGTACTCGTCGACAACGATGGCCATGTGGTTGTGGCTGAGCTTGAACTCGGCCAGCAGCACGTTCAGCGGCATGGTCTCCGGGATCAGAGCCGCTGGGCGCAGGATCGCGGTGATGTCGCAGTCGTCGTCGGCGGCCAGGCACTTCAGCAGATCCTTGGCCAGCAGGATGCCCAGGATCGACTCGCGATTCTCGCCGGCGTGCACCGGGAAGCGCGAGTGGCCCGATTCGATCACGGTGGCCATGATCTCGTCGACCGGCGCCTCGGCGCTGAGCGCAATCATCTGCGAGCGCGGGATCATGACATCGTCGACGCGCAGCTCGGTGACGCGCATGGCGCCCTCGATCATCGACAGGGTGTCGGCCGACAGCAGGCCGTTTCCCTGGGCGCCGCGAAGTTCGTCCAGCAGGTCGCCGCGGTTGCGCGGTTCGCCGGAGAGTATCTGGCCCAGGCGCCCCCACCACGATCGGTGCGCCGGGCCGGTGCTACTGTGGTCCTCGCTCATGTCTCAGGGAGTGTCCCGTATCGCCGGCTCGACGCCGACAACAGCAAAGTCTAGCGGAATTGGCCTGAAGCGGCGCCCGGGGCGGCCGGCGGCAGGGTTGCGTGCCGGCTGCGGGATTCCGCCGCCGCCCGGTCCGTCACCATCGCCGGGCCACCCATTGCAGCGTCCGCCGCCTTGGGCGGATTGACCCCGCCTGCACCCGAACAGCGCAGCCTTGCTCAGCGGCCGGCGTATGGATCGGCGATGCCAAGGCCTGCGAGGATGCGCCGCTCCAGCGCCTCCATGCGCTCGGCCTCCGCCTCCACAATGTGATCGTGGCCAAGCAAATGCAGCACGCCATGCACCGTGAGGTGCGCCCAGTGTTCGCGCGGCGGCTTGTCCTGTTCGCGGGCCTCGCGCGCCACCACGGGCGCGCAGATCGCGAGGTCGCCGAGCAGCGGCAGGTCGATGCCCGGCGGCAGCTCGGCGGGGAACGAGAGCACGTTGGTCGCGTAGTCACGGCCACGATACCGCGCATTCAGGGCCCGGCCCTCGTCCGAATCCACGATGCGGATGGACACCTCGGCCGGCTTGCGCCGCCGCACGCCCTCCAGCGCCGCCGTCACCCAGCGCCGGAAGCTGGCCGGCGCGGGCAGGTTCTTGCGCGGCAGGCCGTAACTGACGGCAACAACAACGGGACCCGGGACCCGGGACCCGGGACCCGCGCGCTTGTCAGATTCGTGCGAGGTGCGGCGTGCGGGCATCTGCAAGGGTATCGATGAAGCTCAGGAGCCGCTGCCGTCGCTATTGTCTTGGCGAGTCTCTGCCTCATCAGCCAGAGGCTCCGTGCTGTCGGCTGTGCGGGTCCCGGGTCCCGGGTCCCGGGTCCCGGCTCGGTCCGTTCCGGCTTCACGCGCCCCCGCGGCCGACTCCGCCGCCTCGTACGCCCGCACGATGCGCGCCACCAGCGGGTGGCGCACCACGTCCCGCGCGGTGAAATGCGTGAAGCTGACGCCGTCGACGCCGCGCAACACGTGGCTGGCGTCGCGCAGGCCCGAGCGCACGTGACGGGGCAGGTCGGTTTGCGTCATGTCGCCGGTGATCACCGCCAGCGAACCGAAGCCGATACGGGTGAGGAACATCTTCATTTGCTCGATGGTGGTGTTTTGCGCCTCGTCCAGGATCACGAACGAATCGTTGAGCGTACGACCGCGCATGTAGGCCAGCGGTGCGATCTCGATCACGTTGCGCTCGATCAGCCGGCTGACCTTCTCGATGCCCAGCATCTCGTACAGCGCGTCGTACAGTGGCCGCAAGTACGGGTCCACCTTCTGCGTGAGGTCGCCAGGCAGGAAGCCCAGCTTTTCGCCGGCCTCGACCGCCGGCCGCACCAGGATCAGGCGTTGCACCCGCTGGTTGTTCAGTGCATCGACGGCCATCGCCACGGCGAGGTAGGTCTTTCCGGTGCCGGCCGGGCCGATGCCGAAATTGATGTCATGGATGGCCATCGCATGCAGGTAGTGCTGCTGGTTCGGGCCGCGGCCGCGGATGGTCCCGCGCTTGACCTTGACGCTGACCTGGGGCAGCTCGATTTCTGCGTCCTCGGCCGGTGGTTCAAGACCCGCTTCCTGCAGGTGCACGTTGATCTGGCGGTCGCTGATGGACTCGTGCTCGGCCAGTGCGTACAGCTCGCGCAGCAGGCGCGCCGTGGCGTCGACCGCCTGGCGGTCGCCGCTGACCCGGAACTCGCTGCCGCGGTTGGCGATGTGCACGCCGAGCCGCCGCTCGATCTGGCGCAGGTGCGTGTCCAGCGGCCCGCACAACCGCGCCAGCCGGGGTCCATCGGGCGGCTCCAGGGTGAAGTTCGCATGCGCCTGGGTCGGCGTGTTCGGGGTGGGGTCGCTCATGCGGCGAGCCTAGTGGAGGCGGCCACGCCGCGCCAGAGGCGCAGGGACTCCGGGACCCGGACCGGACTCGGGATCAAGGCATCGCAAAGCCGGCAGCGCCCGGTGTGTTTCCATGCCGCCGCAAAGAGAAAATCCTGAACAGCACCTTGACAAGCCAGAGTCAATAGGTGCAGGCTCGAATCGTGAACCAGTTGGCAATGGCGGTCGCGTTGCCCACCGGTGCCTTCAGGAATCGTTTAGGGGGTTTGACGGGCACAGCAGCGCCCGGGGTCGGGGAAAACCCGGTACCACATCCGCTCCATCGTTCGAGCCACCCCGTGAAGTGGCTGCGCGCGCGTCAGCGATTTTCTGGAGTCACGTCACGACAAGGATCCCGACGGATGCCGGGATGAAGAAATCAGCAAGCAAAGGGAACAATTCATGGATATGTCCTCGTTTTCATGGACTCGCCGCGCGCAGGCTTTCGCTGCCACGGTATTGGTTGCCGGACTGGCGTTTGCGCTGCCGGCCAACGCTGATACCTTCAACTCGTCGCCACAACGAACCATCGGACCCTACACAACCGGGCAAATCAGCCCGGCGCCTTCGGGTGGCTGGCAGGAAAGCGACGACCGCCTCGTCGGCCCCTCGATCGGCGGGCAGGGCGGCTGGGTCGCCAGCTCGGCCAGGCTCGACAACGAGATCACCACGGCGGCCGCGCACAGCGGCAACCAATCCTGGCGCGTCTCCAACTGGTACCACACGGGCGCAGTGAATGCGTTCCTGTCGCCGGCCGTGGGCGTGGTCGGCGAGTCCGGCTCCACCACCAGCGGTGGTGCCAGCCCGCAAAGCAGTCACATCGCCTACGGCTTCTGGTTCATGGCGCCCGATGTCGCCAACACCGGCGCCCAGGTCTCGAGTTCGCTGACCGACGCGGCCGGCCGTCGCATGACCTATGTCGACGTGAGCGACTCGGGCGGCAGCGTTACTTTCCGCAGCATCGGCGTGGACCCGAGCGGCCGTGGCGACCTGGCGGCACCGCTGAATGACGAAACCTATGTCGTTGACGAATCCGAGCCGCTGACTCGTGGCGTCTGGTACCACGTGGTTATCGACGCGACCTTCAACGACGGCGAGCATAACGACGTGGTTGCAGTTACGGTCGCAGACGCCAATGGCACCGAGGTGTTCCAGCAGGACAACGTGTTCAGCTGGGAAATGGCGTACATGGACGGCACCTTCGCCACCCAGGGTACGCTGGTCGCCGTCGACCACGTCGGCTTCCGGGTAATTGAGAGCGCCGATACCTCGGGCCGTTTGCCCTGGGACACCTACTCTGTCGCGAACCGCCCGTTCGGCTTCTACATCGACGATCTATCGGTGACTCCGGACGCCGGCGCCGGTTACACCACCGACTTCGACAACGACCGCTGGGTCGCCACCACCGGCAGCGACAGCGGCGACTGCAGCGTCGAGACCAGCCCCTGCGCGACGATCGCCTATGCGCTGACGCAGGCGGGCACCAATGCCACCGTCCATGTGGCCAGCGGCAGCTATGCGCTTGCCGCGCCGCTTGAAATTGCCCAGGACGGCCTGCGCCTGATCGGCGAGGGTGCGACGCAGCCCCAGATCGGCATGGCCTCGGGCGGTCCGAACCAGCCAATGCTGGTCGTCAATGACGGCAGCGACCATCGCGTCACCGGGGTGCACATCCAGAACTTCGAGTTCGACATGGACCAGAGCCATGTCGCCGAGGGCATCCTCGCCAGCGGCTTCGTCGATGGCCTGACCATCAGCGGCAACCACTTCGTCAACAGCCGCAGCGGCTCCGGCGCGAACGCCAGCTACGGTTTCCGCAACGCCATCTCGATCAATGACGTCCGCAACTCGCTGAGTCTCGGCCGCTACAACGGCTCCAGCGTCACCATCAGCAACAACCTCATCGACGGCATGGGGGACTTCGACAACGGCGTGTACCTTCGCGCCGGCATCGACATGGACGCCGGTCTCGGCACCATCAGCGGCAACGTCATCAAGACGCTCAATCACGACATCCACATCCGCTTCGCGACCGTCACGCCGCAGTCGACCAGCACCAGCATCAGCATCACCGGCAACGTGTTGCAGGGCCGCGGCCTGGAATTCGACGCACCCAATGCCAGCGTCAGCCAGGTCACGATTGACACCAACGCCTTCAGTGCCCTGAGCGACGCCGTCGGGCTCCCGCTGCCGGCCGACTGGTCCTTGGTGCGGCTGATCCACAACCCTCAGAACATCCCGACGCTTGTCGCGAACAACAGTTTCAGTGGGTACGGCGGTGATTTCCGGGGCGTCCTGGTCGAGAACTACCCGGCCGTCACGCTGACGGGCAACACTTTCACTCCGAAGGCGGGCGCGACCAATTTTGTGTCGCTTGTCCTCAGCAACAAGGAAATCAGCAGCGACGTCCCTCCGCTGCTGCCGCTTCCGATCGGCATCACCGCCAAGGGCAACAGCTTCGGCGGCAGCGGCACCTACGGCGGCACCGCGGTCGAACTGCTCAACGACAATGACGCCGGCGGCACGGCCGCCTATGGCACGCTGCTGTTCGGCGGCAGTGCTGGCGGTGAGGCCAACAGCTTCGACGGCAACCTGCGCTGGTACTTCCACCTCGACAATTACAACTGCCAGACCGCCGGCACGCCGCTGTGCGGCTATCTTGACTATGCCGGCGTCGGCAGCTTGCCGGACACCGATGTGCGGCCCTTCGCGGGCAATGTCAGCGCTGCCGACAACGTCTTCGACGGCGTCATGCCGGCGGACATGGACTCGGTGCAGCAGGGCGCGCTGCTCGGCCGCACCTTCGACCACACGGCCGACGCCGGCCTCGGCACGGTGAACTACGACATCACCACCAGTGCCAACCTCGTCACCTACGTCGATGACGCCTTCGCCGGCGCCAGCTACGGCCAGGAATTCACCTTCAACAGTGCATCCGCGGGCTGCGGCACGGCCGTTGTCCACGTCGGCATCGACGCCTTCGCCACGATCCCCGACGGCATCAACAACGTCGAGAGCGGCGGCACCGTTTGTGTCGCCAAGGGTACGTACAGCGACGCTGTCACCCTGACCAAGCCGGTGCAGCTGATCGGTGACGGGCACCTGCCAGGCGACACGGTCATTGCCGCGCCGGTGGTGATCCAGGCCAGCGGTGCGGAAGGAGAGCCGCTGGTCCTTTCTCAGCTTCGCGTCAGCAACCCCGCGGGCAACGGCATCCAGATCAGCGGATCGTCGCACCTGTCATTCGACAACATCGCGGCCAGCGACAACGCCGGCAGCGGCATCGATTTCGGCGGCGACGACGATGACATCGCCATCAACAACAGCGTGTTCCAGGCGAACGACATCGGCCTGCGCACCGGCAGCACCGCCAACGTCAGCAACCTGAGCATCACGGGCTCGACCTTCACCGGCAATCGCAAGGTGGGGATACTGCCTTATGGCGGCTCGGGGTCT
This sequence comes from Rhodanobacteraceae bacterium, assembly GCA_035699085.1. Taxonomy (GTDB): domain Bacteria; phylum Pseudomonadota; class Gammaproteobacteria; order Xanthomonadales; family Rhodanobacteraceae; genus DASSBG01. The sequence goes on along the minus strand of DASSBG010000001.1, from coordinate 58,519 downwards.
GGTACCGGCAAGCTCACCAACTGGAGCATCGACAACACGCAGTTCCACAGCAACGATGGCGCCGACACCACCCCCTGGGGTGGCGCTCTGTGGATCAAGACCGGCGGCCCGGGCAGCGCCATCGACGGCTTCAGCGTCACCAATTCCCTCTTTGCCGACAACGGCAGCAGCAACACGCTGAACCAGGTCGGCATCACCGTGCGTGCCCGCGCCGGCGCCACGATGAAGAACGTCACGATCTGCAGCAACACCTTCGAGGAGACGTCGACGCCGGGTACGCAGCTCACCGGCATCAACGTCGTCGACGACGGCGACAACGACTACGAGCCGATTGAAGTCTGCTCCAACAACACCTTCGGCGACGGCCTGGGCCACAGCGTCAGCGGCCTTGAGCAGTTCAACAAGTACGGCACCCAGCCGGTGGTCAACATTACCGGCGGGAGCATCGGCGACACCGATCACATCAACGGTTTCGTGACGCGTGTCCGTGATGGCGCGAAGTTCACGAGCATCATGCTCGCCATCAACGATGCGGATACGCAGGACAACGACGAAATCCTCGTGCCGGCCGGCGTGTACAAGGAGAATGTCGTTATCTCGCGCCCGGGCATCCGGCTGATCGGAGGCGGGACCAGCCTGCCGCTTCCGGCGCCGGCCGCGTCGGCTGACGCGGGCCCGACATCCGCGCCCGTTGCGATCCTGGACGGCACAGGCCTCACCGGGAATGGCGTCGAGATCAACGGCGGGGCCGACAACGTCACCGTCGCAGGGTTCGAGATTCGCAACTATCCGGACAATTGCGTCCGCGCAGAGAGCGGCAGCGACGGTCTGACGGTCCAGAACAACGTCATCCACGATTGCGGCGACGCCGGACACGACAGCGGCATCTACATCAATGTGGGCGGCACTGTTGTTGGCGCCAACATCAACTACAACTCAATCCACGATGTCTACGACCACGGTATCGCAATCTGGAACGGGTCGAAGCAGGACGTCACTGTCGGCAACAACCTCATGGGCCCGGTCGGCTCGACGGCGATCGGCTTTGAAGACGGCACGGCAACGGGTGCGCAGATCGTCAACAACACCATCGACAACAGCGTGCCCGGTGATCCGAGCGGGTACGGTGGCGACACCGGCATCGCGATCATGCAGCTCACGAGCGGTTCGCCCAGCAATCGCCCGAACCTGATCTCGCACAACACCATCACCAATCCCGGCCGTTTCGGTCTGGCGCTGATGATCCCCAACGGTACCGGTGCGGATTCTGGCGATGGCGCCATTGTGGTCGAAGACAACCAGATCACCGGTGGACTGAACACTGGTGGGTGGGCCACGGACGACCGTGCCGGTATCCAGGTGGTCCGGCGTTACTATGACGATTCGCACGAGGGCGGGCAGATCGACGTCACGCGCGGCGTGGTCATTCGTGGCAACACCGTCACCGGCTTCATGCATCCGGACCCGCAGTCCGCTGGAACCGAAGACTACGGCATCGTGGTCGAAGGTGTGGGCTCGTCGGTGTCTGGCAACACCTTGAGCGGCAACGACATTGGTCTGCAGATCCAGCAGGGTAACCAAGCCTCGACCCTGCCTGGTAATTCAGATCCCGACATTCACACCGTTTGGTTTGATCGCGGAAATACGGCGATCAGCTGCGTGTCCGTCGGCAGCAACGACTTCAGCGACAATGGTATCGACCAGCGTACCGTCAGCAATGATGGGGGCAGCGCGGCCATCGACTCCGTCAATCTCTCTGGCGGCATCCATAACGGCAGCGCCTATTACTGCTCGATCAACGCGGCCATTGCCGCGGCAAACCCGGGCGACAGCATCACCGTCGGCGCGGGCAGCTATCCCGAGAACGTCGTCGTCGACAAGAGCGTGACGCTGCAAGGCCCGTTTGCGGGCACCGCGGGCTACGACAGCTCGCGTGACGGTACCGGCGAAGCGGTGATCAACCCCGCCAGCGGCAATGCGCTGAAAATCAAGGCGGACGGCGTCACCTTCGACGGCTTCACCATCGCCGATGTCAATGACGACGCCATCGTCGCGCGTGCAGACAGCAGCAGCCGCGGCGACAACACCATCATCACCAACAACCGCGTCGTCAACGTCAACGGCGGCTCCGGCCTGTTCACCAACGGCGAGCCGGAAACGCCGCTGTCGGGGTGGACGGTGAACGACAACCTGTTCAGCGGTGTCCACGCGGCCACCGGATCGGGCATCAACTTGTGGGATGTCAAGAACAGCATCGTCAGCGGCAACCACCTCCAGGACATGGGCTTCGCCGGCATCCAGCTTGCGAAGGCCACCAACGTCCAGGTCACCGGCAACACCGTCACCACGACGGGCGCCAATGGCATCAGCGCCGGCAACGTCTCTGACGACATCACGATCAGCGGCAACACCATTGTCAACGCCAATACCGGCAACAACGCCAACCAGGCCGGCCTGACCCTGTCCGGCGACACCACCAACGTCGCGATGCTGTGCAACAGCGTGTCCGGTACCAGCGGCCACAACGGCTTCAGCACCGCCGAAGGCGTGACCGGCAACACCTTCACCGGCAACCGCATTTTCGACAACGCGTTGACTGTTGGAACCGACATCGTCCACACCATGGGGCTGACGGTCGACATCGGCTCCAACTGGTATGGCGGCGACGCAGCCAGCGTCAGTGGCACCGGCGTCAGCGTCGCGGACCCGCTCTCGGCCACGCCGATCGGCACGGCCGTGTGCACCAATCCGGATCCGGCCACCGCAAACGCGCCAACGCAGCTGGCCCTTGTCAGCGGCGGCGGCCAGAGCGCGCCGGTCACGGCGAGCTTCGCCAACCCGCTGGTCGTGCGCGTCGCGGACGCGCTGGGCGGCGCGGTGCCCGGCCAGGCGATCACGTTTGTCGCCCCAGCCACCGGCGCATCGGCAACGCTGTCGCCGGCCAGCGGCACCAGCGACGCCAACGGCGAGGTCAGCGTCAACGCCACCGCCAACGACCAGGCCGGTCCGTATGTGGTCGACGCAAGCAGCGGCACCCTGACGCTGGACGGCGGCATCGCCCTGACCAACGGCAAGGGCTCCGGCACCGTCGTCTTTGGCACCATGAGCTTCACCTACGACGGCAACCCGCACGCGCTCTCGGCGAGCGTCGCTGAGGACTCCACCGCGACCTGCACGCTTGATCCGGCAACGATCACCGACGCGGGTACGTATCCCGTCCATGCTGAATGCGTGGGCGCCAACTACACCGCTTCGGGCGACGGCTCCGCCACGGTCGACAAGGCCACCGGCACCGTCGTCTTCGACGGCTTGACCTACACCGGCAGCGTACAGAACGCCACGGCGCACATCGCCGAGGAGCCTGCCACCAGCTGCACCGTCACCCCGGCCGCCGTCGGCCCCGGTGCCGGCAGCACCTCGGCCAGCGCCACCTGCACCGGCAGCAACTACGACGCCAGCGGCACCGGCGTGGTCACCATCGCCAAGGCCAACAGCACCATCAGCTTCAACCAGGCGGACCTGCAGCAGGACTACGGCTCCACCCACGCCGTCGGCGTCACGACATCGCCCACCATCACGGGCACGGTCGATGTCACCTACGACGGCAACGGCGCCGTGCCGACCGAACCCGGCAGCTACTCCGTGCTGGCGACCATCGACGATCCCAACTACACCGGCTCCAACAGCGCGGTGCTGGTGATCGGCGACGCGGCCGACGTGGCGCTGACCATCAGCGGCCCGGAGATGGCGCTGGTGGGCGACGAAGCGCCGTACACCGACCAGCTCACCTTCAACGGCACGCTGGCCAACACCGGTTCGGCGACCTCGCAGGCGGTGCACTACGAGTTCCACGTGGTGCGCATCGACGACGGCAACAGCAGCAATGGCCAGCCGATGCCGATCGCGCTGGATGACGTGCAGCTGTGTGTGGGTGACGCCAGCGGCTGGACCGCCCAGGAACCCGACTTCCACCGCAACTGCCCGCAGGACTACGAGTCGCTGTACTACAACGAGTCGGCGGGCTCCTGGAACGGCCGACCGGCGGTCACCTTCCGCTATCCGGTCAATCCGGCCTACGACCAGGCCATGCCCGCCATGCCGGTCACCGATCTGCCGCCGTCACTGGTGCAGCTCAAGCCCGGCGAGTACCAGGTGACGGCAACGGTGGTTGGTGATGACGACGGCCGCGTCTATGCCAGTGACATGGTCACCACCACGGTGCCGGACGCGGCAGTCAGCTACAACGGCCCGTTGAGCGGTCCGACCGAGACGGCGCTGCTGTCGCAGGCCACCCTGGCCAACACCGGTGGCCGCGTCATCGGCAATGTCATCGTCCGCATCACGCTGAGCGATGCCGGCGGCGCGGCCCTGTCGCCGACGGATGCCGAGTTCGCCTACCAGGATGGCGCCGCCTTCCAGCAACTGCCGTGGACACAGGACGGCGACAACCTGGTGACCTGGTACGGTCCCGCCACCGGCTTCGAGCTGGAGGACGGGCACCTGGCCACGGCGTCCGGCTCGACGATCTTCCACCGCATCGGCGACTACACGGTCACCTATGACGTGCTGGATGTCGACACGCTGCAGACCGTCTACGCCACCGACATGATCGACGTGACGATCGACCCGAACGCGGTCAGCTTCGACCTCGGCGACCTGTTCCAGGTCTACGACGGCTCGCCGCATGCGGTCAGCGTCGATCCGGCAGGTGCCACGCATACGGTTGTCTACGAGGCACTGACGGGCGCAAGCTGCCCGGCCGCACCGACCGCCGGCAGCACCACGCCGCCGACCGATGCTGGCAGCTACTGCGTCTACGTGACCGCCACCGGCAGCTACACCGGTTCGGCCAGCGGCACCCTGGTGATTGCCAAGGCCGACGCCAGCGTCAGCCTCGACGGTGCCGTGGGCGGCCAGATCAGCCGTGATTACGACGGTAGCCCGCAGGCGGTGTCTGCCACCAGCGATCCAGCGGTGGCGAGCATCAAGGTCACTTATGACGGCAGCGAGACGCCGCCGACCGAGGCTGGCAGCTACAGCGTGCTGGCGGTGGTCGACGATGCCAATTACAGCGGCATCGCTACGGGCACGCTGGTGATCCAGCAGGCCGGCACGCCGACCATCACGCTCGACGACAACAGCGACGGCAGCAGCGACGGCACGATCCACCGCACCTTCAGCGGCGGGCCGCAGGCCGTTACCGCCAGCGTCACGCCAACGATGGCCTACACCGTCACCTACGTCGGCGACGGCGGCACCGACTACCCGCTGACGGCGACGCCGCCGACAGCAGTCGGCAGCTATCACGTCGTCGCGACCACAAGCGACGCCAACTACGCCGAGACCTCGGCCAGCGGCACGCTGGTGATCGAGCCGGTGAACGCCAGCCTGGAAATGGGTGGCGACACGGTCGGCGTGGTCACGGTGCCGGGTTCCGGCACGACGCGCTACTCGCTGTCCACCGACACCATGCACCTGACGGGTGATGCGCCGCCGGACCTCGTGGTCGCGCAGCTGACGGTCAGCCGTTCGGGCGGCATCGCGGTTGGTGACCTCGACATTGAGTACGCCGCCACCAGTGACGAAGGCTCCAACTGCTCGGCCGGCGACACGTCGGGCGTCTGGTGGTGCACGCTGCCGCTGGTCGACAACGGCGATGGCACCCTGGGCGCCGCCTTCGGACCCAGCACCGGCTTCCCGGTGGTCGATGGCCACAGCTCGTCGTTCCGCACCGTGTATCACCGCGGTGGCACGTTCAGCTACAATGTGGCCATCAACGGCGTGGACACCGGCGCGACCTACGCCACCGCGACCAAGGACGTGAACGTGGCCGAGGTGCAGATCGTCGACACGGCGCCGACCAGCGCGAATACCGGTGTCGGCGTGGACAGCTCCAGCCGCATGGCCAACGTCGGCACCGCCGGCATCGGCAGCGGCAATGCTGCGCCGAACAACGAGAACGTGATGGGCAAGGTGATCATCGCGCTCGACGGCGCGACGCTGTCGCCCGATGACCTCACCGTCACCTACCTGGAGAAGAACGACAACACGTACCACGTGCTGCCGCTCGTCGCCTGCGACGGTGGCAAGCTGTGTGCCGACTTCGGTCCGCAGACCGGCATGAACGTGTTTACCGGCTACGACGGCACCTCGCTGTTCCGCACCACGTTTGCCACGCCCGGCACCTACACCATCACCAGCCGTGCCGTGGGCATGAGCAGTGGTGCGGTGTTTGCCGAGACAACGCATTCGCTGACAGTGCAGGCCAGCACGGCCGGCATCGTGCTGGATGTGAGCTCGCTTTCGCAGGTGTACGGCGCCACGCATGCCGTGACCGCGACCACCACGCCGGCCGGGCTCGCCTACAGCGTGACCTACGACGGCGATGCGGCGGTACCGACGGACGCCGGCGACTATGACGTTGTTGCGACTATCACCACCGCCGGCTACAGCGGCAGCACGAGTGGCATCCTGCACATCGGCAAGGCCGCCGCTTCCGTGACCTTCGATCCCGCCAGCCTGCACGTCGTCTACGACACCAATGGGCACGCCGCGATTGCGACCACGGCACCAGGCACGTTCGCGGTCGATTACAGCTATGACGGCGGCTCGGCCGAGCCAGTCGATGCGGGCAGCTACACCGTGGTTGCAACCGTCAACGACGCCAACTACATGGGTTCGGCGACGGCGGTCATGGTGATCGACAAGGCCACCGCCACGGTGGCGCTGGGCGGCCTCTCCGCCACCTACGACGGCAATCCGCATGCCGCCACGGCGACCACGGACCCGGACGAACTGTCGACCACGATCACCTACGACGGCAGCACGGACGCGCCGAGCGCGGTCGGCAGCTATGCCGTCGTCGCCACGGTGACCAACCCGAACTACAGGGGCTCGGCCAGCGGAACCCTTGTGATCAGCCCGGCGCCGACGGCGAACGTCGCCGTCAGCATCACCGACGCTTCGGACTACGTACGGTACGGCACGGTGCTGGATTACAAGATCAACGTCACCAACACCGGCGATGAGCCGCTGGCCGAGGTGCCGCTGGCCGACGTGCTGCCCGACACTCTGGACCTCGACACCGGCAAGTGGGACTGCGTGCCGACCTCGGGCGCCTCGGTTCTGACCTGCAACGGCAACGGCGACATCAGCGATACCGTCAGCATTCCGGCGGGTGGCAACGTCGCCTATCTGCTGAGCGTGTCGGTGAACGACGACCAGACACTGCCTACCGACCTGGTGCAGAACACCATCGCCGCCACGCTCGAGGACGACAACGCCGCTGACAACTCCGCCACCGACGACACCCAGGTGGTGCTGTTCCGCGACGGCTTCGAGGATGGCGGCAATGGTGCGGAGGTAACGATGGTCGCCACGGCGAGCATGCAGTCGGCCGATATTGGCGCCAGCGCCGACGGCAGCCTGCTGATCCCGCTCGACCAGCTGCCGAAGCACGAGGGCGTGGTGCAGAGCCTGGCCACTGGCCGCGACGCCGACGGCATGGTCTTCCGGGTGCAGGTGATGCGCTATGCGGGCACGCTGCAGACCCGCCTGCTGACCCGCGGTGCGCATGGCGAGGTTGCCAGCCACTGGAGCAAGGTGAAGCCGGGTACGCCGGAGCTGGCCCTCGGCCTGCTGAAGGCCGGTGACGGCAGCAAGCACCTGATGCTGGTCGGCGCCAGCCGCAGCATCGAGGTGCCGGTGGATGCCAGCCGCATCAGCGCCCGCGTGGTCGCCAAGCCGGTCGCGAGGTAAGGGTACCGAATGTGGCGTTGCGGTCGGGGGGACTCGACCGCAACGTTCACCGCTGCCCATGGATGAACGCAAGCCGCGGCCAACTGGCCGCGGCTTTTTTGCAGGCCTTATCATCGGCTGCGAGGGTGCCGTCCGGCGGTGCCCGCCAACACGGAGCGAGCGATGACAGGGCAGATCCTGCGGTGGCACGAGGTGAATGATGCGGCGGCGATGTGCCGCGAGGCGGTGGAGCGGATCCTGGCGGCGGCAGCCGAGGCCATCGCCGACCGTGACAGTTTCAGCATCGTCCTGTCCGGCGGCGAGACGCCGCGTGCGACCTACCGCGCGATGCGCAGCGTCGAAACCGACTGGTCGCTGTGGCAGGTCTGGTATGGCGATGAGCGCTGCGTGCCGCCCGGCGACCGCGAGCGCAACAGCCTGATGGCGCGCGAGGAGTGGCTGGACCATGTCGCCATCCCGGCCGCCAATATCCATCCGATGCCGGCCGAGCAGGGGCCGGACGAGGGTGCGCGGCTGTATGCGGAAATGCTGCGGGACGTGGGCCCCTTCGACCTGAACCTGCTTGGCTTGGGGCGCAATGGCCACACCGCCAGCCTGATGCCCGGGGACGACTGGGGCGAAGGCGAAGATGCGCCGGCGACGCTCGGCGTCACCGGCTCGCCCAAGCCGCCGCCGGAGCGGGTCTCGCTGAGCGCCCGGCGGCTGTCGGACTCACGCCACGTGCTGTTCCTCGTCGACGGACCGGCCAAGCGCGAGGCGCTCGAGCGCTGGCGCGCGGGCGAGCGCATCCCGGCCGCCGCCGTCACGCCCGCCGCCGGCGTCGATGTGATCGTCAGCCGGGAATAGCCATCCGCACGTCGTCTTGCGACCGCCGTTGTAGGTTGGCGGTGAGCCGAAGGCGAACCCAACCTACTTCGCCAATCCGCACGTCGTCTTGCGGCGACCGCTTTTGCAGGTTGGCGGTGAGCCGAAGGCGAACCCCAACATCGTGTCGGCGATGCCGCGGCTGCCGCCCATGTCGGCGTGCGCGCGACGCCCGAGGTCGCTGTCGACGGCGCGAGAGCGGGCATGGCGTTGGGGTTCGCTGCGCTCACCGCCAACCTACTTCGCCAACCCGCACGCCGTCTTGCGACCGCCGTTGTCGGTTGGCGGTGAGCCGAAGGCGAACCCCAACATCGTGTCGGCGATGCCGCGGCTGCCGTCCATATCGGCGTGCGCGCGGCGCCCGAGGTCGCTGTTGACGGCGCGAGTGCAGGCATGGCGTGTTGGGGTTCGCTGCGCTCACCGCCAACCTACCGCTCTGCCAACCCGCACGACGTCTTGCGACCGCCGTTGTAGGTTGGCGGTGAGCCGAAGGCGAACCCCAACATCGGGCTGACGATGCCGCGGTTGTCGCCCATGTCGGGGTGCGCGCGGCGCCCGTGGTCGCTGTTGACGGCGCGGGAGCGGGCATGGCGTGTTGGGGTTCGCTGCGCTCACCGCCAACCTACCGCTCTGGCCAACCCGCACGCCGTCTTGCGACCGCCGTTGTAGGTTGGCGGTGAGCCGAAGGCGAACCCCAACATCGTGTCGGCGATGCCGCGGCTGCCGTCCATATCGGCGTGCGCGCGGCGCCCGAGGTCGCTGTTGACGGCGCGAGAGCGGGCATGGCGTGTTGGGGTTCGCTGCGCTCACCGCCAACCTTCTTCGCCAACCCGCACGTCGCCCTGCGGCGACCGCCGTTGTAGGTTGGCGGTGAGCCGAAGGCAGGCGAACCCCAACATCATGCTGCGCCGCCGCGGCTGTCCGGCGGAACCGGCCTGGGCTCGGCCGAAGGCCGCGCGGCGGTTGAGCGGCGTGGACTGCCGCCGGTCAGCCGACGAGAGCCTTGGCGAGCTTGACGACGTTGTCGACGTTGAAGCCGTACTTGTCCATGACCACGTCGCCGGGTGCCGAGGCGCCGAAGCGGTCGACGGCAAGGATGTCGCCACGGTCGCCGACGTAGCGGCGCCAGCCCTGGCTGATGCCGGCCTCGATCGACAGCCGCGCCGTCACCGACGGCGGCAGCACGCTGTCGCGGTAGCTCTGTGGCTGGGCGTCGAACAGCTCCTGGCACGGCATGGAAACGACGCGCGCGGCGATGCCCTCCTTGCCCAGCGCTTCGGCCGCCTCGGCCGCCAGGTGCACCTCGGAGCCGGTGGCGATCAGGATGAGGTCCGGCGTGGCGTCGTCGGCGTCGCTGAGGACGTAGGCGCCCCGGCGCAGGCCGTCGGCGTCGGCGTAGCGCTCGCGGTCCAGCGTCGGCAGGTTCTGCCGCGACATGATCAGCGTGGTCGGGCCGGTGCCGGTTTCGATGGCGACGCGCCAGGCCACCGCCACCTCATTGGCGTCGGCGGGCCGGATCACCTGCAGGTGCGGGATCGCGCGCAGCGCCGCCACGTGCTCTACCGACTGGTGGGTCGGGCCGTCCTCGCCGAGCGCGATGCTGTCGTGCGTGAATACGAAGATGACCTGCAGGCCCATCAGCGCCGCCAGCCGGATCGACGGCCGCATGTAGTCGGAGAAGGTCAGGAAGGTGGCGGTGAAGGGCAGGGTGCCGCCATGCGCGGCCATGCCGTTGGCGATCGCGCCCATGGCGTGCTCGCGCACGCCGAAATGGATGTTGCGCCCGGCGTAGCTCCAGCCGCCGCCGTCGGAGCCCTGCTCGTCCATGCCTTCGGTGTCGGGCGGATTGAAATCGCCCAGGCCCTTCAACGCCGTGTACGTCGAGGGATTGAGGTCAGCCGAACCGCCAGTCAGTGGTGGCAGCTTCGGCGCGATGGCGTTCATCACCTGGCCGCCGGCCTTGCGCGTCGCCAGGCCCTTGGGGTCGGCCTTGAACACGGGAATGTCGGCATCCCAACCGTCGGGCCGCTCGTCGGCGAGGGTCTGCTTCAGCTCTGCCGCCAAGTCGGGAAAGGCCTTGGCGTACCCGGCCATGCGCTGCTTCCAGGCCTGCTCGGCCTCGCGCCCGCGCGCCTGCGCCTGGCGCATGTGCTCGCGCGCCTCGTCGGGCACCAGGAAGTCCGGTTCGACCGGCCAGCCAAGGTTGCGCTTGGTGGCGGCGACGTCCTCTTCGCCCAGTGGCGAGCCGTGGGCCTTGAAGCTGTCCTGTTCCGGCGAGCCGAAGCCGATGTGCGTGCGCACGAGGATCAGCGAGGGCTTGCGGGTCTCGGCTTCGGCTTCCTTGAGGGCCGCGTCGATGGCGTCGAGGTCGTTGCCGTCGTCGACGATGCAGGTATGCCAGCCATAGGACTGGAAGCGCGCCGCGCGTTGCTCGGTGAAGGTGATCGGCGTGCCGGCGGCCAGCGTCACCAGGTTGTCGTCGTACAGGCAGTTGAGCTTGCCAAGCTTGAGATGGCCGGCCAGCGAGGCGGCCTCGGCCGCGATGCCCTCCATGAGGTCGCCGTCGCTGACGATGGCCCAGGTGCGGTGGTCGATGATGGTGTGGCCAGGGCGGTTGTAGCGGGCCGCCATCTGCGCCTCGGCGATGGCCATGCCGACGGCGTTGCCGACGCCCTGGCCCAGCGGGCCGGTGGTGATCTCGACGCCGGGCGTGTCGCCGCGCTCGGGATGGCCCGGCGTGCGGCTGCCCCACTGGCGGAACTGCTTGATGTCGTCCAGCGTCAGGTCATAGCCGGCCATGAACAACAGGCTGTAGAGAAGCGCCGAGCCATGCCCGGCCGACAGCACGAAGCGGTCGCGGTCGAACCACTGCGGGTCCTCTGGGTGATGCTTGAGGAAGCGGTCCCACAGCACATACGCCATCGGCGCCGCACCCAGCGGCAGGCCGGGGTGGCCGGAGTTGGCTTTCTGCACCATGTCCACCGACAGGAAGCGCAGGGTGTCGATGCATTGCTGGTCCAGTTGCTTGCTCATGAGGGTTCCTCGGCGGATGGTTGCGAAAGGGCGCGGTCGACCACGGCGCGGGCCTCGTCGAGCAGGCGCCGCAGGTGCTCTTCGCCCTTGAAGCTTTCGGCGTAGATCTTGTAGATGTCCTCGGTGCCCGAGGGCCGCGCCGCGAACCAGCCGCTGTCGGCGATCGCCTTGATGCCGCCGATGGGCTGGCCGTTGCCGGCCGCCGTGCTGGTCAGCGAGTGTACGGGCTCGCCGGCCAGGCTGTCGATGCGCACCGCCTGCGGCGTCAGCGCGGCCAGCCGGCGCTTCTGCTCCGGCGTGGCGGTGGCGTCGACGCGGGCGCTGGCGGGCGCGCCGAAGCGCCCGGCCAGCGCGGCGTAGAGTTCGCCGGGGTCGCGGCCGTGCCGCGCGGTCATTTCGGCGGCCAGCAGCGACGGCGCGATGCCGTCCTTGTCGGTGGTCCAGCTGCGGCCGTCGCGGCGCAGGAAGGAGGCGCCGGCGCTTTCCTCGCAGCCGAAGCCCAGGCTGGCGTCGGCAAGGCCCGGCGCAAACCACTTGAAGCCGACCGGAACCTCGTACAGCGGCCGGTCCAGCGCGGTGGCGATGCGGTCGATCAATGCGGTGGTGACCGCGGTCTTGCCGACTGCCGCCGTGACCGGCCAGTCCGGGCGCTGCGTGAACAACTCGTGCACCAGCACCGAGAGGAAATGGTTGGACGGCATCAGCCCGGCGCTGCGGGTGACGATGCCGTGGCGGTCGTGGTCGGTGTCGCAGGCGAAGGCGACGTCGAACCGATCCTTCAGGCCGAGCAGCCGCTGCATGGCATGGCGCGAGGACGGATCCATGCGGATGCGGCCGTCCCAGTCGGCGGTCATGAAGCCGAAGCGCGGGTCGACGGCGTCATCGACCACTTCAAGGCCAATGCCGTACCTGTCTGCGATCGCCGCCCAGTAGTGCACGCCCGCGCCGCCCAGTGGATCGACCCCGAGGCGCACGCCGGCGCCGCGGATGACAGCGAAGTCAACCACCTCGCCGAGTGCCGCCACGTAGGCGCCGAGGAAGTCGTATTCGGCGACGTTGTCGCTGCGCCGCGCCTGCGCCAGCGGCAGGCGCCGCACGCCCTGCAGGCCGGCGGCGAGGCAGTCGTTGGCGCGCTCTTCGATCCAGCGCGTGGTGGCGGTGTCGGCCGGGCCGCCATGGCTGGGGTTGTACTTCAGGCCGCCGTGCTCGGGCGGGTTGTGCGAGGGCGTGATGACGATGCCGTCGGCCAGGCCATGATCGCGGCCGCGGTTGTGGTCGACGATGGCGAGCGACAGCGCCGGTGTCGGCGTGAACTCGCCGCCGGCAGAGATGCGGGTCGGTACGCCGTTGGCCGCCAGCACCTCCAGCGCGCTCTCGAAGGCCGGCAGCGACAATGCGTGGCTGTCGCAGCCGATGAACAGCGGGCCGTCGACCCCGTGCAGCTCGCGGTGGTCGCAGATCGCCTGGGTCACCGCCAGCACGTGCCATTCGTTGAAACTGCGGGCCAGCGACGAGCCGCGGTGGCCGGACGTGCCGAAGGCGATGCGCTGCGTCGGCTGCGTCGGGTCCGGGCGCTCGCTGGCGTAGGCCGCCAGCAGCGCGTCGACATCGACCAGCGCGGAGGCCGGCAGCGGCTTGCCCGCCAGCGGGCTCAGCTCCTCGCTCATGCCTCGCCCCGCGGTTCGTCGCGCAGCCGCCGGTAGCGGCGGATCAGCGCATTGGTCGAACTGTCGTGGGCGAGCGCGGGCTCGGCCTCGGCGGTCAGCTCGTCGATGGCCTTCGTCGCCAGTTGCTTGCCCAGCTCCACGCCCCACTGGTCGAAGGAGTCGATGTCCCAGATCGCGCCCTGCACGAACACGCTGTGCTCGTAGAGCGCCACCAGCGTTCCCAGCGCGTGCGGCGTCAGGCGCTCCGCCAGGATGGTGGTGCTCGGTCGGTTGCCGTCGAAGGTGCGGTGCGGCACCAGCGCCTCCGGCGTCCCCTCCGCGCGCACCTGCTCGGCGGTCTTGCCGAAGGCCAGCGCCTCGCCCTGGGCGATCATGTTCGCGATCAGCAGGTCGTGCTGGCGGCCCAGCGGATTCAGGGTCTGGGCGAAGCCGATGAAGTCGCAGGGCACAAGACGCGTTCCCTGGTGGATCAACTGGTAGAAGGAATGCTGGCCGTTGGTGCCCGGCTCGCCCCAGAAGATCGGTCCGGTGTCGCAGTCGACCGTCGTGCCCTGGAGCGTCACGTGCTTGCCGTTGCTCTCCATGGTCAGTTGCTGCAGGTACGCCGGGAAGCGCTTCAGGTACTGCGCGTAGGGCAGCACGGCGACCGTCGCCGCGCCGAGGAAGTTGTTGTTCCAGACCGCAAGCAGCCCCATCAGCAGCGGCAGGTTGCGCTCCGGCGGTGCCATGCGGAAGTGCTCGTCCATGGCGTGGAAGCCGGCCAGCAGTTCGGAGAAGCCCTCGCGGCCGATTGCCAGCATGGTCGACAGGCCGATGGCCGAGTCCATCGAGTAGCGGCCGCCGACCCAGTCCCAGAAGCCGAACATCTGCCGGGTGTCGATGCCGAATTCCCGCACCCGTTCGGCGTTGCTGGACACCGCGACAAAATGCTTCGCCACCGCGGCCTCGTCGCCGAGCGCCGCCACGCACCAGTCGCGCGCGGCGCGCGCGTTGGTGAGCGTCTCCAGCGTGCCGAAGGTCTTGGAGCAGACGATGAACAGCGTCTCCGCAGGGTCGAGGTCGCGGGTCGCCTCGACGAAATCGGTGCCGTCGACATTGGATACGAAGCGGAAGCACATGTCGCGGCGGCTGTAGTGCCGCAGTGCCTCGTAAGCCATCACCGGGCCGAGGTCCGAGCCGCCGATGCCGATGCTGACGACGTTGCGCATCGGTTTGCCGCTGTGGCCCTGCCAGCGGCCGTTGCGCACCGCGTCGGCGAACTCGCCCATGCGATCCAGTACGGCGTGCACCTCGGTGACCACGTCGACGCCGTCGACCGTGAGCTTCGCGTCGCGCGGCAGGCGCAGCGCGGTGTGCAGCACGGCGCGGTCCTCGGTGGCGTTGATGTGCTCGCCGCGGAACATGGCATCGCGCCGCGCCAGTACTCCGCGCGCCTGCGCCAGGCGCAGCAGCGCGGCGACCGTTTCGGCGTCCACACGCTGCTTGGAGTAGTCGCAGTGCAGGCCGGCGGCCTCGACGCTGAAGCGCTCCGCGCGGCCGTCGTCGGCGTCGAACAGCTCGCGCAGGTGGGTGGCGCGCATGGCCTGCGCGCGCGCCTCCAGCGCCTGCCACTCGGTGCTGGCGGCAAGAGGGCTTTCGCTCACTTGCCGTCTCCGGCGAGTGACTTGCGCTTGGCCTCCAGGCCGCCCATCAGCTTGTGCCAGGAGGCGTCGAACGAGGCCGTACCCTCACGCTGGAGCTGCGCGGCCACCACATCAATGTCGACGCCCGCCTCGCCCAGCCGCGCCAGCATCGCCTCGGCCTCGGTGGCCTGCGGGTCCATCGGCTCGCCGACGTGGCCGTGGTCGGCGAAGGCGTGCAGGGTTTTGCCGGGCATGGTGTTGATGGTGTCCGGTGCAGCCAGCGCTTCGATGTATAGCGTGTCGCGGGCATCGGGGTCCTTGGTGCTGGTGCTGGCCCACAGCAGGCGTTGCGGCTGGACGCCCGCCTCGGCCACGGCGCGCACGCGCGGCGACTGCAACCACCCGCAATAGGCGCGGTAGACGCGGCCGGCGACGGCGATGCCAAGCGTGTTGCGCAGGTCCTTCGGTACCTGGTCCTTGACCGCCACGTCCCAGCGGCTGATGAAGAGCGAACCGACCGATGGCACCTTGGGGTCCAGCCCGGCCTCGATGCGCCGCTCGATGCCGCGCAACCAGGCGTCTGCGGCCGCGAGGTACTGCTCGCGCGAGAACAGCAGGGTGACGTTGATCGGCACGCCGGCGAAGATCGATTCCTCGATCGCCGGCAGGCCGGCCGGCGTGCCGGGAATCTTGACGAACAGGTTCTTGCAGGCGGCCTGGTCGTGGATGCGGCGGGCGGCCTCGATGCTGCCATCGGTGTCGTTGGCGAGCAGGGGCGAGACTTCCATCGAGACCCAGCCGTCGACGCCACCGGTGGCCTCGTGCGCCGGCTCGAACAGCCTGGCCGCGCCGCGCAGGTCGTCCAGCGCAAGCTCGACGAACAGCGCCTCGGTCGACTGCCCCGGGTCGGCAGCGGCGATGGCCTGGTCGTAGGCGGGGCCGCCAGCCATCGCCTTCTGGAAGATGCTGGGGTTGGAAGTCAGGCCGGTGACCGAGAGATCCTTGACGTAGCCGGCGATGGTGCCGTCGTCGAGCAGCTCGCGGGTGATGTTGTCCAGCCACAGGCTCTGGCCAAGGTCGTGCAGTTTCCGGGTCGCGTTCATGCGATCTCCTTCAAGGGTGGGCGGCGCTCGCAAGGCACCGCGGCGGAAGCATTGGCCACTGCCGGTCGGGCCGCTGCGGCGTGCGGCGTGCGGACGCCCGGCCGCATCCGGGCAACGGTAGCCGGTGAAGCGACAATCCAGCGTGAAAGGCGGCCTGCGTGCGTGGCCGTACCGGGCCAGTGGGCGCGCGGCGTCACGGCCGCGCGACCTCGAGCACGGGGTCGTGCCAGCGGTCATGGCCGATGATCAGGTCCTCGGCCGAGGCCGGGCCCCAGGTGCCGGGCTCGTAGAACCCAAGCGGCACCACGTTGCCGAGCACCGGGTCGACGATGCGCCATGCCGCCTCGACGCAATCGTCGCGGGTGAACAGCGAGGCGTCGCCGCGCATGGCGTCGCTGAGCAGGCGCTCGTAGGGCAGCATGTCGTCGCTGGTGTCATCGTGCACCACCAGTTCCACGTCGCTGCCGGTCATGCCTTCGCCGGCGGCCTTGGCCCGCGCGCCGATGGCGATCTGCACCTGCGGGCTGACGCGGAAACGCAGGTAATTGGGGTGCTGCGGGTGGTCATCGCTGAACAGATGCTGCGGCGGCCGCTTCAGCTCGACCCGCACCTCGGTGCAGGTGATCGGCAGCCGCTTGCCCGCACGGATGTAGAAGGGCACGCCGGCCCAGCGCCAGGTGTCGATGTGCAGGCGCACGGCGGCGAAGGTCTCGACCTCGGAGTCGGGTGCCACGCCGTCGACCGCGCGGTAGCCCTTGAACTGGCCACGCACCACGTTGGCCGGCGTCAGCGGCCGGATCGAGCGGAACAAGCGCAGCTTTTCGCTGCGCAGGGCCTGCGGGCTCTGGTCGATGGGGATGTTCATCGCCAGCAGCGTCAGCACCTGCAGCATGTGGTTCTGGATGACGTCGCGGATCGCGCCCACCTCTTCGTAGAAATGGCCGCGGCCCTTGACGCCGAACGACTCTGCCATCGTGATCTGCACGCTGGCGACGTGGTCGCGGTTCCAGATCGGTTCGAGGAAGGCGTTGGCGAAGCGGAAGAACAGCAGGTTCTGCACCGGCTCCTTGCCGAGGTAATGGTCGATGCGGAACACCGACGACTCGTCGAACGCACTGTGCAGGGTTTCGTTCAGCGCGTGGGCGCTGGCGAGGTCGCGGCCGAAGGGCTTCTCCACGATGACCCGCGCCTCGCTGGCGCAACCCGAGGCGGCCAGCGCCTCGATCACGGTGGCAAACAGGCTGGGCGGGATCGCCAGGTAGTGCAGCGGGTGGCGCGCCTCGCCCAGCGCCTCGCGGAGCTTCTGGAATACCGCCGGGTCGTTGTAGTCGCCGTCGAGATAGAGCATTCGCCCGCACAGCCGCTCGAAGGCCTCGGGGTCAAAGGTGCTGTGCTCCTCGATGCTGGCGCGGGCGCGCTCGCAGAGATGCTCGGTGGTCCAGTCCGACTTGGCGACGCCGATCACCGGCATCTCCAGCCGGCCTTCGCGCGCCAGCGCCTGCAGCGCCGGGAAAATCTGCTTGTAGGCAAGGTCGCCGGTCGCACCGAAAAAAACGAAGGCGTCGGATTTGGGCAAAGCCATCGCTGCCGTCCCTCTCGAGTCAAGCAGCCATGATGCCATAGCGACACTGCATGCCACTGCACCGGCGGCGCGCCGCTGGCGAAGACGCCGTCGGCGCGTCCTCCGGCCGATGGCTCAGGCGACGGCGACTGCCGCCACCCGGCCGCGCAACGAGTTGGACATGGCCCGGGTGATCGTGACGTCGACGAACTGACCGACCATGCGTGGGTCGCCGGCGAAATTGACGAAGCGCATGTTTTCGGTGCGGCCGGCCATCTCGCTGGGATTCTTCTTCGACGGGCCCTCGACCAGCACCGTCTGCGTGGTGCCGACCATGGCCTCGCTGATTTTTTTCGCATTGGCGGCGATCGCGGCCTGCAGCCGCGCCAGGCGCTCGTGCTTCAAGGCGTCGCTGGTGTCGTCGGGCAAATTGGATGCCGGCGTGCCGGGCCGGCGCGAGTAGATGAAGCTGAAGCTCTGGTCGAAGCCGACGTCGTCGATCAGCTTCATGGTCTGCTCGAAATCGTGGTCGGTTTCGCCGGGAAAACCGACGATGAAGTCCGAGCTGATGGAGATGTCCGGCCGCACCGCACGCAACTTGCGGATGCGCTGCTTGTATTCGAGCGCGGTGTAGCCGCGTTTCATCGCCGAGAGGATGCGGTCCGAGCCGGCCTGAACCGGCAGGTGCAGGTAGTTGGCCAGCTTGCGTACGTTGGCGTAGGCCTCGATCAGCGAGTCGGAGAACTCCACCGGGTGCGAGGTCGTGAAACGGATGCGGCCGATGCCGTCGATCTCGGCGATGGCGTGAATCAGCACCGCGAGGTCGGCGACGCCGCCGTCGAACATCGGGCCGCGGTACGCGTTGACGTTCTGGCCCAGCAGGTTCACCTCGCGCACGCCCTGGTCGGCCAGCATTGCCACCTCGCCGATCACGTCGTCGAAGGGCCGGCTGATCTCCTCGCCGCGGGTGTAGGGCACCACGCAGTAGCTGCAGTACTTGGAGCAGCCCTCCATGATCGAGACGAAGGCCGTCGGGCCCTCGGCGCGCGGATCGGGCAGGCGGTCGAACTTTTCGATCTCGGGAAAGCTGATGTCGACCTGCGGACGCCGGGTTGCGCGGTTGGCATCGATCATCTCGGGCAGCCGGTGCAGGGTCTGCGGGCCGAACACCAGGTCGACGTGGGGCGCGCGCTTGACGATGGCCTCGCCCTCCTGCGATGCGACGCAGCCGCCGACGCCGATCAGCACCGGCTTGCCGTCCTTCTTCAGCGATTTCCAGCGTCCGAGCTGGCTGAAGACCTTCTCCTGCGCCTTCTCGCGGATGGAGCAGGTGTTGATCAGGATGACGTCGGCCTCGGATTCGTCCGCGGTCAGCTCCAGGCCATGCGATGCGCGCAGCACGTCGGCCATGCGCGCCGAGTCGTACTCGTTCATCTGGCAGCCGTGGGTCTTGATGAAAAGCTTGCCGCTCATGGTCCTGGAATCGACGGGTGGAACGGGCGATTTTAGCGCAGGCAGCAGGCGCTGCCGGTCGCGGTCCCGCGGTGCCGACGGAATCGGGCAGAAATCACTGATTTTAGCGGCCATTCATCCTACACTTGCGGCCATGCGTGCCGTTGCCACCACCGTTGTCCTCGCCGCCCGCCTGCTGGCGGTGCTCGCGTTTGTCCGGGCCGGGCCGGCGCGTGCCGGCAGCCTGTACAAGTGCAGCGGCGAACACGGCCGCATCGTCTACACCGGCAACACCAGCGGCTACAGCCAATGCCACCGCCTCGCCAGCTACACGGAGGTGGCGCAGCCGGCGCCGGCGCCGGGCCAGTCGGTGTATCGCGACAAGCGGCAGGGCAAGGCGGTGGCGGGGCCCACGGTCGTGCGGCACGCGGGCAAATCCGGCAGCGTGCGCATCAGCCGCGGCACCGTGTACAAGGCATCGTGGGACCACGACCACTCGATCCCGCTGTATACGAATGTCAAGCCGGACGGCAAGTACACGGTGCTGTTCCACTACGTCGACACCTGCTACGCCTGCGACGTCCACTCCGCGATTGACTGGGGCAGCGTGGCCCTCAACCTCACGGCCTTCCGCAACGAGATCGACGCCTCGGCCGCCGAGTTCGGTATCCAGCCCAGCCTGTTGCGCGCGCTGATCCACGCCGAATCCGCCTTTGACCCGGACGCCAAGTCAAACAAGGGCGCGCAAGGCCTGACCCAGCTGATGCCGGCCACCGCCGCCAGTCTCGGCGTCGACAATGCCTGGGACGCGGCGCAGAACATCCGCGGCGGCGCACGCTACCTGGCCCGGCTGCTGCACGACTTCCATGGCGACGTGACGCTGGCCACGGCCGCCTACAACGCCGGCGAATCGGCCGTGCGCAAGTATCACGGCGTGCCGCCGTATCCGGAGACGCGCGTCTACGTCAAGCGCGTCGGCGTGCTGCACCGCCGCTATCGCGAGGCACGCCAGCGGCGGCTGGCGGCCGGCGCCATGACTGCGGGCGTCGCCGCCAGCCACTGAGCGCGGACGCGTCGCGTGTTCAGCTGCCCTGGCGGTTGAACGATGGCCGTCGGGCCAGCACGATGTCGACCTTGAATGCCTTGCCCGCGCGCAGCCCGGCGACGCTTACCTGCGTGCCCGGCTTGATCGCCGCCTCCCGCTTGCGCAGCGCGGACGGTCCCTCGATCGGCTGCCCGTCCAGCTGCAGCAGTACGTCCCCGACCCGCAAGCCTGCCTTCGCCGCCGGGCTGCCGGGGTAGATCGCCATCACCACCACGCCCTCGACCGGCGCGCCACCGGGCTGCCGGCGCAGCGCGCCGTAGTCGGCGCCGATCCAGCCGCGCACGACGGCGCCGTGGGCGATGATCTGCTGCAGCACGTATTCGGCCGTGTCCATCGGGATGGCAAAGCCGATGCCTTCGGCGCCGACCCCGCGGCCGAAGATCGCGGTATTGATGCCGACCAACTCGCCGCGGGCGTTGATGAGCGCGCCACCGGAGTTGCCCGAGTTGATCGCCGCGTCGGTCTGGATGAAGTCCTCGTAAGCCGAGGTGGTCAGCTGGCGAGACAGCGCGCTGACGATGCCCATGGTGACCGTCTGGCCGATGCCGAAGGGGTTGCCGATGGCGAGCACCACGTCGCCGACCTGGGGTGGGCCGCCCTGCGCGACCACGATCGAGGGCAGGTTGTCCGCATTGATTTTCAGCACCGCCAGGTCGGTGTCGGCGTCGGTGCCGACCACCCTGGCCTGCGCCACGCGGCCGTCGTAGAGCAGCACCTGGATGTTGTCGGCGCCGGCGATGACGTGGTTGTTGGTGAGCACGTAGCCATCCGTGCTGAAGATCACGCCGGAGCCGAGGCTCTGCTCGCGGCGCTTGTACGCGGGGCCGAAGGCGATGCCGCCGAACAGGCGGCGCATCAGCGGGTCCGGGTAGACCCGCACCTGGCGTTCGGTGACCACCTTGTTGGCGTAGATGTTGACCACCGCCGGCGCCGCGCGGCGCACCGCCTCGGCGTAGGAGACCGGGCCGGCGGATTCGGCCATGAAGGAGGTCTTCGGGGCGGCATCGCCGGTGGCGGGTGCCGCTGGTTCGCGGCTCTGCACGGTGGCGACCGGCGCGCTCGGCAGGCCCAGTTCAGCGCGCAGCCGTTTGCCGGCGCCTGGCCAGAACGAGGTGATCACGAAGGCCAGCGCGAGGCCAACGACGATACACAGCAAAAGGAAAACCAGCGTGCGCTTCAGAGGGGCGATCACGGGAGGGTCATCACACGCGTCCGGGACGTCTCGATTGTGCGCCGCTGGCGCTGTCGCTACACTAGCACGATTTTTGGGGCCGGCTTCGCGCGCTTCGCTGGGGCAGCCCATGGCTACTGGCATTCGGAGAGTTTGATGGCGATTGATCAGCTGGATCGCGGCCGGCGCCGCTTCCTCACGGCGGCCACATCCGTCGTCGGCGGCATCGGAGTGGTGGCGACCGCCATCCCCTTCATCAAATCCTGGAATCCCAGCGCCAGGGCCAAGGCGGCCGGCGCCCCGGTGACCGCCGCCGTCGGCAAGATCGAGGCGGGCCAGATGGTGCGTTATCCCTGGCGTGGCCTGCCGATCTTCGTGGTCAACCGCACCCCCGACCAGTTGGCCACCCTCAAGGTGGTCGAAGACCGCCTGAAGGATCCCGACTGCAGCGTGGAGAGCCAGCAGCCGCCGTACGCAAAGAACCTGACGCGCTCGATCAAGCCGCAATGGCTGGTGGTGATCGGAATCTGCACGCACCTCGGCTGCGTGCCCGAATACAAGCCGAAGATCGGGCCCGAACCCTTTGACCCGGACTGGAAGAGCGGCTTCTTCTGCCCTTGCCACAAGTCGCGCTATGACATCGCCGGCCGCGTCTTCGACGGCGTGCCGGCGCCGATGAACCTCGCGGTGCCGTCGTACCACTTCATCGATGACACGCACATCGAGATCGGCGTCGATCCGAAGAAGGGAGCAGCATGATGGCCAGCCTGATGCAATGGATCAACGAGCGCGCGCCCGGCATGATGCCGATGTATCGCAAGCACATGACGGAGTACTACGCGCCGAAGAACTTCAACTTCATGTACTACTGGGGTTCGCTGGCGATGCTGGTTCTGGCCAACCAGATCCTGACCGGCATCTTCCTGACGATGTACTACAACCCCAGCGCGGCCGGCGCCTTCGACTCCGTGCAGTACATCATGCGCGACGTGCAGTGGGGCTGGCTGATCCGCTACATGCACACCACCGGCGCCTCGATGTTCTTCGTGGTGGTGTACCTGCACATGTTCCGCGGCCTGATGTACGGCTCCTTCAAGAAGCCGCGCGAATTGGTCTGGCTGCTCGGCATGGTGATCTTCCTGGTGCTGATGGCCGAGGCCTTCATGGGCTACGTGCTGCCCTGGGGCAACATGTCGTTCTGGGGCGCCAAGGTGATCATTTCGCTGTTCGGCGCCATCCCGGTCATCGGCGACACGCTGGTCACCTGGATCATGGGCAACTTCCTGCCGGCCGACTCCACGCTGAACCGGTTTTTCGCACTGCACGTGATTGCGCTGCCGCTGGTGCTGCTGCTGCTGGTGGTGCTGCACCTGGGCGCGCTGCACGAGGTGGGCTCCAACAACCCCGATGGCGTCGAGATCAAGAAGCACAAGGACGGCCAGGGCCGGCCTCTGGATGGCATCCCTTTCCATCCGTACTACACGATGAAGGACATGGTCGGCGTCGGCTTTTTCCTGATCATCTGCGCCTTCATCATCTTCTTCGCGCCCACCGTCGGCGGCTGGTTCCTGGAGCACGACAACGCCGTGCCGGCGAACTCGCTGGTGACGCCGCCCTTCATCAAGCCGGTCTGGTACTTCACCCCGTTCTACGCGATCCTG
Organism: Rhodanobacteraceae bacterium; assembly: GCA_035699085.1. Taxonomy (GTDB): domain Bacteria; phylum Pseudomonadota; class Gammaproteobacteria; order Xanthomonadales; family Rhodanobacteraceae; genus DASSBG01. The sequence goes on along the minus strand of DASSBG010000001.1, from coordinate 35,522 downwards.
CGCATGATCCCGGCCAAGTTGCCGGGCGTGCTGACCATGGCTGCGTCCATCGTCCTGCTGTTCCTCGTGCCGTGGATCGATCGCGGCCGGGTCAAGTCGATCCGTTATCGCGGGGTGGGCTACAAGGTGGCGCTGACATTGTTTGCGCTGTCCTTCATCTGCCTTGGCATGGTTGGCGCCGAGCTCACCACCGAAGCCATCCCGCTGCTGTTCGGGCCGGGCGCCGACATCACCTTCTGGGAAAACCTGTTCGGCCGCTTCTGGGTGGTGGTCTACTTCGGCTTCTTCCTGTTCGTCTGGGCCTACACGTTCTTCGGCCTCGAAAAGACAAAACCGGTACCGGATCGGGTGACGACGCATGACTAAGCGACTGCTGGCAATTCTTTCCCTGGCCTGTGCCCTGGTTCTTGCCGCGCAGGTCGCGACGGCGGCCGAAGAAGGTGGCGAACTGGCGCCGTCCAACGCCAACATCCACGACGCCGCGGCCTTGCAGCATGGGGCCAAGTTGTTCTTCAACTACTGCGCCGGCTGTCATTCGCTGAAGTACCTCCGCTACTCGCGCATGGCCGAGGACCTTGGCCTGACCAAGGAGCAGGTGATGCGCGATCTCAACTTCACGAACGCCCGCTTCGACGACCACATCGTTTCGGCGATGCCGGAGGAGGACGCGGCCAAGTGGTTCGGCAAGGCCCCGCCGGACCTGTCGCTGGAAGTGCGCGCCAAGGGCCCCGACTGGGTGTTCAACTACCTCAAGGGCTTCTACCTCGACCCGTCGCGGCCGGTCGGCTGGAACAACACCGTGTTCCCGAATGCGTCGATGCCCAACGTGCTGTGGTCGTTGCAGGGTATCCAGAAGGCAGTGGAGGACCCCCACTCGCCGGAAGGGATCAAGCTGGCACTGGTCAAGCCGGGGCGCCTGACGCCGGCCCAGTACGACGAGGCGGTCAGCGACCTGACCAGCTTCCTGGAGTACGCGTCGGAGCCGGCGGCGCTGATTCGCCGCTCCATGGGGGCGTGGGTGGTACTGTATATAGGCCTGTTTACGTTGCTGGCCTATCTTCTGAAGCGCCAGTACTGGAAGGACGTGCATTGATGCTGGAACGGTCGCGACCAAGCGCGGACGTGCGCCAGCTTGCCGCGGGGAATAGCACGATGTCACAGACCAACACGCGCTTGCGCACCATCCTCACGCTCTACTCGTCCGCCGACGAAGTGCAGAGCCATCGCGTCCGCATGGTGCTGGCGGCCAAGGGCGTGGGCTACGACCGCATCGTGGTCGACCCGTCGAGGCTGCCCGGCGATCTCACCGAACTCAACCCGCACGGCACGCTGCCGACACTCGTCGATCGCGACCTGGTGCTGTATGACACCGCAGTCATCTGCGAATACATCGACGAGCGCTATCCGCACCCGCCACTGATGCCGGTGGATCCGCTGTCGCGCGCGCGACTGCGCCTGGCGATGATCCGCATCGAGCAGGAATGGCTGCCGCTGATCACGGTGATCCGCACCGGCGGCCGGCCGGCCGAGACCGCGCGAAAGCACCTGCACGCGGCACTGGTGGCGGCCTTGCCGTTGTTCAAGGCCTCCCGGTTCTTCCTCGGCAGCGAGGTCAGCCTCGCCGATTGCCTCGTGGCGCCGATCATCTGGCGCCTGCCCAACCTCGGCATCGATCTGCCGCGGGAAGCCAAGGCCATCATCGACTACGGGGAGCGCATCTTCCGCAGCCAGGGCTTCGGCCGCAGCGTGACGCTCGAGGAGAAGGCGCTGCGCGAGTGAACACTCCGGCGCACATGACCTCCAACCGGCCGTACCTGCTGCGCGCCATCCACCAGTGGATACTCGACAACCAGCTGACGCCCTACCTGCTGGTGGACGCCACGGTGGCCGGCGTCGAGGTGCCCCCGCAGGCGGTCAAGGATGGCAAGGTGGTGCTCAACCTCGCCCCGCACGCGGTGTCGGGCCTGCAGATGGAGAACGAGCTGGTGCATTTCAACGCCCGCTTCTCCGGCGTCGCCCGGCCCGTGGTGGTGCCTATGGCCGCCGTCTCCGCGATTTACGCCCAGGAAAACGGCCAGGGCCTGATGTTCCAGCCCGAGGACGCGCCACCGCCCGACGCGCCGCCAGCCGGGCCGTCCGGCGACGACACCCCGCCGCGCCCCGGCCCGCATCTGCGGGTGGTGAAGTAGCTCGGGGCTCGGGGGGCAGGGAGCCGGGAGCCGCGAGGCGCGCGGCGGCCCGCCGAAGTCCGGATGCAACGCAGGTTGGCGGTGAGCGAAGCGAACCCCAACAGCCGACGAAGTCAGCCGCGTGATCCGCGACATAACCGAAGCGATCCGGGAGCCGGGACCCGTGCGAGGCGCGCGGCGGCCTGCCGAAGTCCGGATGCAACGCAGGTTGGCGGTGAGCGAAGCGAACCCAACAGCCGACGAAGTCGGCCGCGTGATCCGCGTCGCAGCCGTGCCGAAGCTGCATCCGGCGAAGGTTCCGGATGGTTGCGGGCGGTCGGGAATGGCGGCAAGGGCGTTCCCGAGTCCCGCGTTGCCATCCGGCCCGCGGCCCGGCTTTCCGCTATGATGGGCGGAAGGAGCGCGTTCCGAACAGGGGTGTTTGCCGATGCGTCTCGATTTTCCGAATGGCGAGCATGCGGCAGTCGAACTGAAGCAGGGGACCACCACCCTCGGCAGCGGCGCACGCTGCGATGTGCGCCTGCACGGCGAAGGCATCACGCCCCAGCACGCACGCTTCGAGGCCGAAGGCGAGCACGTGCGCCTGCACTTGCGCCGCGACGACGCCGTCACGGCCCTCAACGGCGGCTGGTTGCATCACGAAACCGAGCTGCATGTCGGCGACCTGCTGCGCTTCGGGCCGGTGGTCTGCCAGCTGGTGAAAGGGCATGACCCGCAGCTGCCGCACGACCAGGCGCAGACGCGTCTCCACGAGGCCCTGCCAAGCCTGGTGCTGCGCGGGCTGTCGGGCCCGGTGCTGGGCCGCAGCTTTGCCCTGCAGGACGGCATGGTCTGTGGGCGCCACCGGGATTGCGACATCCGCATCGAGTCATTGGAGATCTCGCGCCGCCATGCCCAGCTCAACCTGGTCGACGGCGGCGTCGAGGTGGTCGACCTTGAATCGACCAATGGCAGCTTCGTCAATGGCGAGCGGGTGACGCGGGCGGTGCTGCATCCTGGCGACGAGCTGGCACTGGACGATGTGCGGTTTGCGCTGATTGAACCGGGCAGAACGTCGCAGCCGAAGCGCCGCGGCATGCCTCCGCCGCGCCCCGCATGGGTTATCGCCGCCGTCCTCGTCGCAATCGTGGTGCTGGCGCTGGTTTGGTGGTGGTAGCCGGCCGGGGTCAGAGTACACTTTTCCTCGATCGTGTCGTCGCCGGCCGGTTACCGGCTGAAAAGTGCACTCTGACCCCGGTTTTTCCGGTATTTGCTCAGCGCTCGCGGAAGTGGATGCGCATCGAAAGATCGATCGCGTGCACGTGCTTGGTCAGGGCTCCGATCGAGATGTAGTCGATGCCCAGCCGTGCCAGCGCAGACAGACGTTCCAGCTCCACGCCGCCGGAAACCTCCAGCGGCACCTGGCCAGCGGTCCGCGCCACCGCCCGGGCAATGTCGGCGTCGTCGAATTCATCAAGCATGATGCGGTCGACGCCAGCCAGCAGGGCCTCCTCCAGCTCGCGCAGGTCCTCGACTTCGACCTCCAGCGGGAGCTGCGGGTGGTTGGCCCGGGCCGCCGCCACCGCCGCGCGCAGCGAGCCGGCCACCGCGATGTGGTTTTCCTTGATCAGCATGGCGTCATCCAGGCCCATGCGATGGTTTGTGCCGCCGCCGCAGCGGACCGCGTACTTCTGGGCCTGGCGCAGGCCCGGAAGGGTCTTGCGCGTATCAAGCACCACGGCGCCGCTGCCGGCCACGGCGGCGACGTGGCGGGCGGTGGTGGTGGCGGTGCCGGAGAGCAGCTGAAGGAAATTGAGTGCGCTGCGCTCGGCGCTGAGCAGCGCGCGCGCCTGACCGTTGACTCGGCACACCTGGCTGCCGGCACGCACCTGCGCGCCATCGTGCACCTGCCAGTCGATGGCCATGTCGGGGTCCAATTCGCGCAGGCAGGCCGCGAACCAGGGTGCGCCAGCCAGCACGGCGTCCTCCCTGCAGACGACGGCGGCTTCCGCGCGTACATGTGGCGGGATCAGGTCGGCGGTGGCGTCGCCACTGCCTATGTCCTCGGCCAGCGCGGCGCGGACATCAGCGAGCACCGCCGCCATGGGCGGTGCCTGGAGTCGACTCATGCCGGGTCGCTGGGGGTCTTGGTCGGCGCGGCCGCGGGCGCGGTGGCTGTCGCGGTCCTGGCCGACGCCGGCTGGTCCTGCTTGAGGCGCTCGACGATCGCATCCAGCGCGCGATCGAACAGCGGCACCTCCTCCAGTACCACCGTCTTGCCCGATTCGATGGTGTTGGCAAGGTGCTGCAAGGTCATGTCACAGACCTTCAGGCCGCGGCGGTTGACGAACAGGTACTTGGCGCTGATCGGGCTGATCCAGGAGAGCTTGGCGCGGTCCCTGCTGTTGCCCTCGCCGAGGAACTCCACCCAGTTGCCGACCCGCAGCGCGCGGGCCTGCTGCATGGCCGGCCTGTCGTCGGCGGCAGGCTCGCCCGCGGCCGGCGACTCGTCCTCGTCGGCTGGCGGCGCGGCGATGGGCTCGATGGTTGCGGGGATGATCGGCCGGTGGTCGTCTTCGCCGGCGGCGGGTTCGGCGGCACCCGCCTGCGGCTCCGGCTCGCCGAGTTGCACGCGGTAGAAGCGCCCCAGCGCCTGCATCAGGCGCTTGATGTCGCTTTCGTGGAAGGCGACCGTGGCCAGGCCGTGGCGCAGCAGCCGCTCCATCGGCGGCAGCATGTCGCGCAGCCGCTGGCGGTCGGCCTCGCTGTCCATCGGCCGCGCACTCCAGACGACGTCGTCGATGAAACGGACGGCGTCGCGCCACTCGCTGGTGTCCTCGCCGCGGCGAAGCAAGGTCAGCACCAGGTAGTTTGCCCATGGCCGCGTCAGCACGTTGCGGATCAGGTCCGGCAGTTCCTGCTTTTGCACCCGGCTCAGCACCTCGCGCGCGGCGGCGCGGCGTGCCGCCTGCAGCTTCTCCCGGCCGCGGGCGGATTCGGCCGCGCGCTGCTCGGCCAGTTCCGCGCGCTGGTTGTTGCTGGCGACGAACTGCTGGAAGCGCGCCAGCAGGCGCTCGAAGATCGCCGTGTCGTCGTCGAAGCTGTGCAGCAGCGACTCAACCACGTTCTTGACCTCGTTGAACAGCCGCAGGTCGCGATCCGATTCCTGTGACCAGCCCTTGGCCGCGTCGGCCATGGCGTCGAGCAACTGGCGCGCCGGGTGCGCGGCCTGCGCGAAGGCATGTTTGTCGAGGATCGCCACCTTGAGGTAGGGGATCTGCAACCGCCCCAGCAGCGCCTGCATCTGCGCCGGCAGGTTGCGGTCCTGCAGGATGTATTCGAACAGCATGCCAACCAGGTCGATGGTGTCCTCGTCGGCGCCGGAGACATGGCCCTTGTCGGCCCGGCCCAGCTTGCGCAGCTGCATCTGCAGCGCCAGCTTGAGCTGGCGGAGCGACAAGGTGGTGTCATCGTCGAGCTGGTCCAGCGCCATGGGCGCGGGCGGCGCCTGTTGCTGCAGCAGGCTGATGGCGGCAAGCAGGTCCTCGGCGCCCAGCGCCGGTTGCGCCGCATGGCCGGTCGCGGGCATGCCGCTGCCGGCGCCGCGATGGCGGCGGGTGGCCAGCAAGGCGTTGACGGTCTGGTACAGCTGCTCGCTGTAGCGGGCCTGCGGGCCGTCTGGCGCGGCGTAGTCCGTGGCGGCAGCGTCGCTGGCCTCCGCCTCGGCCGTTTCCCGGTCGGCGGCCGCGGCGTCGGTGGCCGCCGAGGTGCCCGCAGGCCGCCGTGCGGCCGGCCGCAACTGCGGCAGCACGCCGGCGCGGATCAGGTCGATGTTGACCGCGTCGTAGAGCGGGTCCAGCGCCGACAGGGCATAGCGCTCGAACAGCTTGTAGATGATCAGCTTGACCTTGACGTCGGCTTCCAGCTCGGTCATCGCCTGGCGGAAGCACTGCGCCAACGCGGCCGGTGCCAACGGGTTGGTGGTGAGGTCGATGCGGGTGCCGCCGCAGATCACCGACAGCCGCTGGTTGACCGTATAGAGCTGGCGTGCGTAACGGTTCTCCGCCTTGCTCGTCATGCTGGCGATGGCCAGCGACTCCTCCAGCTCGCGATCGTCGACCAGGCTCAGCTCGCCGTCGCTGCCGGCGGCTTCGGGCGTGGTGCGCGAGACCGTCGGTTTGGCCGCGGCAAACAGGCCGAAATTGTGGTTGATGTGGTCAAGAAACTTGCGTTCGACCAGTTGACGCTTCTTGCGCGCCTCGCGCATGCCGTCGAAATACTGCGTCTGCACGGCGTTGTTCTCGGCCTTCTCGGCGAGATCGAACAGCGCGTCGTCGACATGTTCGAACAGGCTGGCGACCAGCGCCCGGCAGCGCGTGGTCGTGATGGTGCGGACCGCACCCAGCAGTTCCCCGACACGCTCGCCCGGTGGCTGGCGCTCGCCCAGGCTGACGACCTTGGACTGGTCCGTGGTCTGGCTCATGCTCATCTCGTGGCCCCGGGGAAGGTGACCCCATGAAGAATCGGCCGGCAGCGGCCGTCAATATGTGATTGCGCTCGCAAAGTGTCAACTGGTTGGGAATTCGTTCAGCTGCGTGGTGCCGATGGCTTCCTCCACCAGCAGGACCGGGATGTCGTCCTCGACGCGGTAGACGACCTTGCCGTCAACGGTGATCAGGCCGGCCTGCAGCGGCTGCGCCACCGGCGCGCCGTCCACCGTCAGGAGGGTGCCGGCGCCGACCGCGCGGTTCAGCGCCTCCAACTCGGCGCCACGCAGCGGCCGCAGCGGGGCCTTGCTTTGCGGGCAGCAGAGGATGTCCAGCAGGTGCTTGTCCATGATCCAATTCGCGCAGGCGGGCAGAGCGGTAGCGGTATTCGTACAATAGCCCCTTTTTGGGCACCCCGATTATGACGCAAACGACGCCGCCGCGGGTGGGCGTGGTGATGGGATCGCAGTCGGATTGGGACACCATGCAGCACGCCGTCGAGGCGCTCGAAACGCTGCAGGTTGCCTGCGAGACCCGTGTGGTTTCGGCGCACCGCACGCCCGACCTTCTGTTCGAATACGCCGAACAGGCCCGCGATCGCGGCCTGCGGGCAATCATCGCCGGTGCCGGCGGTGCGGCCCATCTGCCCGGCATGCTGGCGGCCAAGACGCCGCTGCCGGTGCTGGGCGTGCCGGTGCCGTCGCGCGCCCTGAACGGCCTCGATTCACTGCTGTCGATCGTGCAGATGCCGGCCGGCGTGCCGGTCGCCAGCTTCGCCATCGGCCGCGCCGGTGCCGTGAACGCCGCGCTGTTTGCCGCCGCGCTGCTGGCCGGCGATGACCCGGCACTCGCTTCCCGGCTCGACGCCTGGCGCGCGCGCCAGCGCAGCGAGGTGCTGGACCACCCGGACCCGCGCCAGCCGTGAACGCGACCGCGGGACCCTGCATCGGCATCCTTGGTGGCGGCCAGCTGGCGCGCATGCTGGCGTTGGCTGGCGCGCCGCTGGGCGTCCGCTTCGTGGTGCTCGACAGCGCCGCCGACGCCTGTGCCGGCGATGTCGCGCCGCTGATCGTCGCCGACTGGCGCGATGCCGCGGCGCTGGCTGAACTGGCCGGACGCGCCGACGTCGCCACCTTCGATTTCGAGAACGTGCCCGCCGAGACCCTCAGCGCCCTGGGCGACCGCCTGCCCGTGTTTCCGAACCCGCGCGCGCTGGCCGTTTCGCAGGACCGCATGGCCGAGAAGGCCATGTTCGCCGAGGTCGGGCTGGACACCGCCGAGCACGCGGCGGTGGCAAGCCGCGCCGAGCTTGACCGTGCCCTGGACCAGGTTGGCGCGCCGGCCATCCTCAAGACCCGGCGGCTGGGCTACGACGGCAAGGGCCAGTATCGCCTGCGGTCGGCCGACGACGCGGACGCCGCCTGGGCCGCGCTGGGCGCGCAGGCGGAGGTCCACGGGCTGGTGCTGGAGGCGTTCGTGCCGTTTGATTGCGAATTGTCGGTAGTCGCCGTGCGCGGCCGCGACGGCGATTTCCGCAGCTGGCCGCTGACCCGCAACTGGCATGCCGATGGCATCCTCTCGCTGAGCCTGGCGCCGGCCGAGGTGGCGCCGGCGATTGCGCGGCAGGCGCTGGAACGCGCGCGGGCGCTGGCCGAGCGGCTCGATTACGTCGGGGTCTTCGCGCTGGAGCTGTTCGTTGTGGGCCAGCGCCTGCTCGGCAACGAAATGGCGCCGCGGGTGCACAACTCCGGCCACTGGACCATCGAGGGCGCGCTGACCAGCCAGTTCGAGAACCACGTACGCGCGGTGCTCGGCTGGCCGCTGGGCGCGACCGGGGCCGACGGCGCCAGCCTGATGTTCAACTGGATCGGCGAGCTGCCGCCGTCGGCGCCGCTGCTGGCGCTGCCGGACGCGCACTGGCATGACTACGGCAAGGCCGCGCGGCCGGGCCGCAAGCTCGGCCACGCCACCCTGCGCGCCGCCGATGCCGACAGCTTGCGCGCGCGCGTGCGCCAGGCGGCGCAGGCACTGGATTGCGAAGACAAGATCGCGCCGCTGGCGGCGTGGCTGGACAACGGGATGGGGCATGGCTGAGGAACGCGGCAACGGACTGGACGACGTACGGGTGGCGGGAAGCACCGATGCACTGCCGATCGCGCCGGCGCTGGGCGCGGTACTGGACGTCGCGCAGGTACCGCGGAAGTCGACGCTGATCGACCATCGCGTGGTCTTCGTCACCGTGCTGGCGGTGCTGCTGGCGGTGGCCACGGCGCTGGTCGCCCACCTGCTGATCGACCTGATCGGCCTGATCACCAACCTGGCGTTTTACGGCCGCGTGTCGACTGCATTCTCCTCGCCGGAGCACAACCGGCTGGGCCTGTGGGTGATCGGCGTGCCGGTGATCGGCGGCCTGCTGGTCGGCGTGATGGCGCGCTGGGGCTCGCAGGCGATCCGCGGGCACGGCATCCCGGAGGCGATGGAGCAGGTGCTGCTCAACGAGTCCAAGATCGCGCCGCGCGTGACCCTGCTGAAGCCGATCTCCTCGGCCATCGCCATCGGCACCGGTGGGCCGTTCGGCGCCGAGGGCCCGATCATCGCCACCGGCGGCGCGCTGGGCTCGCTGATCGGCCAGTTGCTGCGGGTCACGGCGGCCGAGCGCAAGGTGCTGCTGTCGGCGGGCGCGGCGGCTGGCATGGCGGCGGTGTTCGGCTCGCCGCTGGCGGCGCTGATCCTGGCCGTGGAGCTGCTGCTGTTCGAACTGCGGCCGCGCTCGCTGATCCCGGTGGCGCTGGCTGCCTTCACCGCCACCGGCGTACGCTACGCCATGGTCGGCAGCCACGCGGTCTTCGCCATGCCCGCGCTGGTGCAACCCGGCGGCTCGGCGCTGGCCTGCTATGTCGCGCTGGGGGCGTTGCTGGGCCTGGTCAGCATCGGCGCCACCTGGGTCTGCTACGCCATCGAGGACGGCTTCGACAAGCTGCCGTTCCACTGGATGTGGTGGCCTGCAATCGGTGGCCTGGCGGTCGGCATCGTCGGCTACTTCGCGCCGCGCACCCTGGGCGTCGGCTACAGCAACATCGACGCGATCGTCTCCGGGCACTTCGGCGTCACGACCCTGGCGATGCTCTGCGTGATGAAATTCATCTCGTGGTCCATCGCGCTCGGCAGCGGTACCTCGGGAGGCACGCTGGCGCCGTTGTTCACCATCGGCGGCGCCTTCGGTGCGCTGGTCGGCATCGGCGGCGTGATGGTGGCGCCGGGGCTCGGGATCGATCCGCGGATGGCGGCGCTGGTCGGCATGGCGGCCATTTTTGCCGGTTCATCGCGCGCGCTGCTGACCTCGATCGTCTTCGCCCTCGAGACAACCCACGCCATGCACGGCCTGCTGCCGCTGCTTGGCGGCTGCGCGGCGGCCTACCTGATCTCGGGCCTGTTCATGCGCAACACGATCATGACCGAGAAGATCGCGCGCCGCGGCGTGCGCGTGCCCTCCGAATACGCCGCGGACTATCTCGACCAGGTGGCCGTCGGCGACGCGATGAGCCATGGAGTCGTCACCCTGAAGAGCTCGGACGAGCTGGACGAGGTGCGGCGCTGGCTGATGCGGGGCAGCGAGGCGGCGCAGCACCAGGGCTACCCCGTGCTCGACGACACCGGCCGCGTGCGCGGCGTGCTGACGCGCCGCGACCTGCTCGATCCGGACGTCCCAGGCATCCGCCACATCGGCGACATGCTCAAGCGCCCGCCGATCGTGGTCCACCCCAACCACTCGCTGCGCGAAGCTGCCGACCACATGGTCGCCGGCAATGTCGGCCGGCTGATGGTGGTCAGCCGCGAGCCGCCGTACGCGCTGCTCGGCATCCTCACCCGCGGCGATGTGCTCAGCGCGCACGCCCGGCGCCTGCGCGAAACCAGCAGCGCGTCACGCTACCTGCGCTGGCACCAGATGCTGCACCGCGCGCCACGCGCCGGCCGTCGCTGAGCCCGCGCGGCTTGCCGGCGATGGTGGCTGCGCCAACAATGATGGCCATGGACACCGCCCGCTATCCGCTGTTGGCGCAGATTGACTCGCCGGCTGACCTGCGGCGCCTGGCCGAGGCCGAGCTGCCTGCCCTGGCAGCCGAGTTGCGCGCCTACCTCATCGAGTCGGTGGCGCGCTGCGGTGGCCATTTCGGCGCCGGGCTGGGCGTGGTCGAGCTGACGGTGGCGCTGCACTACCTTTACGATACGCCGCGCGACCAGCTGGTCTGGGACGTGGGCCACCAGACCTACCCGCACAAGATCCTGACGGGGCGGCGCGACCGCATCACCAGCATCAAGCGCAAGCACGGGCTGGCGCCGTTTCCACGCCGCGAGGAAAGCGGCTTCGACAGCTTCGGCGTCGGTCACGCCTCGACCTCGATCTCCGCCGCGCTCGGCATGTTGCTGGCGCACGCCGGCGCAGCCCCCGTGCCGGCCATGGTGGCGGTGATCGGCGACGGCGCGCTGGGTGGCGGCATGGCCTTCGAGGCGCTTAATCACGCCGGGGATATCGGTGCCGACCTGCTGGTGGTGCTCAATGACAACGGCATGTCGATCAGCGAGAACAGCGGTGCGCTGAGCCGGCTGCTGGCGCGCGCCGTGCAGCCATCGGCTGCCACCGAAGACGGCGACGGCGGTGCAGGGCGGGGCGGCTCCGCGGCAAGCTTTTTCGAATCGCTCGGCTTTGCTTGCGACGGTCCTGTCGACGGCCACGACCTGCCGGCCCTGCTGGCTGCGCTGCGCCGCCAGCAGGCCCGGCACGGGCCGCGGCTGCTGCACGTCGTCACCACCAAGGGCAAGGGCTACGCGCCGGCGGAACAGGCGCAGATCACCTACCACGCGGTCGGCCCGTTCGATCCGCTGGCGGGTGTGGTTTCGGTTCCAGGCAAGCCGAGCTGGACCTCCGTGTTCGGCGACTGGCTGTGCGACATGGCCGCGGCCGAACCGCGCCTGCGCGCGATCACCCCGGCGATGCGCGAAGGGTCCGGGCTGGTGCGTTTCTCGCAGCTGTACCCGGATCGCTATTTCGATGTCGGCATCGCCGAACAGCACGCAGTGACGCTGGCGGCCGGCATGGCCTGCGCCGGCGTCAAGCCGGTGGTCGCGATCTACTCGACCTTCCTGCAGCGCGGCTTCGACCAGCTGATCCACGACGTCGCCCTGCAGAACCTGCCGGTGCTGTTCGCGATCGACCGCGCCGGCGTGGTCGGGCCGGACGGGCCAACCCACGCCGGCAGCTTCGATTTGAGCTACCTGCGCAGCGTGCCCAACATGCTGGTGATGGCGCCGAGCGACGAGGCCGAATGCCGCCTGCTGCTGAGCACCGGCTTCGGCCACGACGGGCCCGCGGCCGTGCGCTACCCGCGCGGCAGCGGCCCCGGCATGGCGGCCGGGGTCGGCCTTGATGCGGTGCCGGTGGGCAAGGCGCGCTGGCTGCGCCGCGGCCGGGGTACCGCGTTGCTGGTGTTTGGCGCGCCGCTGGCCGCCGCCGCACCGGTTGCCGAGGAACTCGACGCCAGCCTTGTCGACATGCGCTTCGTCAAGCCGCTGGACGAGGCATTGCTGCACGAGCTGGCGGCGACGCACGAGGCCTTCGTCACCATCGAGGATAACGTGGTCGCCGGTGGCGCCGGTGCCGGCGTGGCCGAGTGGCTCGCCGCGCAGGGCATCCAGATGCCGCTGCTGCACCTGGGCCTGCCTGACCGTTTCCTCGACCATGCCAGCCGCGAGGAACTGCTGGCCGAGGCCGGGCTCGACAGCGCCGGTATCCGGCGGAGCATCGGGAACAGGGAAGCCGCCAGCAATCAGCCGTCGGGCCCCGCCGCGCCGTAGGGCGGGCAGGCCGTGTCGCGGCGCTCAGCGCTTGCGGGCGAGGAACACGGGATACTGCGATGCACCGTGCCAGTGCAGGCACGACGCCATCAGCTCGATGGCGCCGCCGGCGACATCGACAAGGTTGCGGCGGTCGCTGAAGGGCGGATCATAGAGCGCGCCGCGGCGCACGATGGTGAAGCCGTGGCGATCGAGCAGCGCGGCGGCCTGGCGCGCATCGTGCTGGTGCAAGCGTTCGCTGCCCGGCATCGGCATGCGTGGCCCACGGCCGCGCAGCCGCCAGGCCGTACGCCGCAGCCACTGCGGGGCGCGCGTTGCCAGCAGCAGGTGCCCGCCGGGCGTCAGCACGCGCCTCGCCTCGCGCAGGTAGCCATCGACATCCGGCACGAACGGCGTCACCACCACGGAAGTGACGACGTCAAAGCTGGCGTCGGGGAAATCCAGGCCGTGTTCGCGGCAGTGCGCGAACTGCAGCGGCGCGTAATGTGCACGCGCAAAATCAATGCGGCCGGCATCGACATCGACGCCGACTGCGCGCGGCCGGCCGACCGCCATGGCCCAGGTCAGGTCGCCATAGCCGCAGCCGTAGTCCAGCAGCGTGCCGGGAACCTCGCGCAGCATCGCGAGCACCACCGCCCGCCGCCGCAACTGGTGCGGGTCGGGCGCGGCATCACGGCGAAAATGCAGTGGCGCGCACGCACCTGCTCGTGCTTGCGGGCTGCGAGCCCCCGGCCGTTCCACCTCCGCCAGTCCCGTGTCCGTCATCCGCGCCCGCTCCGTGCACCGCTTGAGTGGCGTAGATGCTGACGGAGAGCCCCATCACTGGCGCTGAACCGCGCAACGCCGGTTGACCGGTGCGTTCATGCGCCAGTTGGCGGCGGCATCGCACCATGGGGCAACGGTTCTGCGGGGTGCCATGAACGTTCTCCACGTCACACTATCCTTCAGCCGTGGCGGACGGCGGCAGGCAATAACCAGTCTCTGCCACGGCCTGGCCACGCGCGGCGTCACCAGCTCGCTGTGCTGCCTCGACGATTACGGCTGCGAGCCGGGCGAGCGTGAGGACGTGTTCGCCGACAGCATCAACCTGCACCGCCACAGGCTGTTCGACGTGGTCGCCCTGCATCGGCTGCGCCGATACTGCAGTACCCACCGCATCGACCTGCTGCACACGCACGACGCCGCCAGCCAAGCGACCTGTGCCCTGGCCATGCCGTTTGGCCGCACGCCGCTGATGATGAGCTACCACCGCAGCCTGGATTTCGAGGAGGCGAGCCTCAGCGACCGCGTGCGCAACCAGCTGGCCGGCCTGAGGACCCGGGCCATCGTCACGGCGTCGCAGGCGCGCAGGCAGCACTACGTGACGCGAAACCGCGTGGCGCCGGGCAAGGTGCTGTGCGTGCCGCTGGGCGTGGACCTTGTGCGGTTCCACGCCGCGCCGGTGCGTCACGCGCAACTGCGCGCCGAGCTGGGCGTCGACGAGGACACCTGCATCATCGGTGCCGCCGGCCACTACGGGCGCGAGAAGGGCCTGGACATCGTCATCGACGCCTTCCAGCGCCTGTGCCGCGCGCAGCCGCAGGCGCGCCTGGCGCTGGTGGTGCTGGGGCAGGGCACGCCGGTGCAGGAGCGCAACCTGCGCGCCGGCATCAGCGCCGAATTTGCCTCACGCATACACTTGGTCGGCTTCCAGGCCGAACCGCAGCGCTGGTTCCAGGGCTTCGACCTGTTCGTCCACGGCGCCCGCGAAGAGGCCTTTGGCCTGGTACTGGCGGAAGCCATGGCTTGTGGTGCGGCGGTGGTCGCGCCGGCCATCGGCGGCATTCCCGACGTGGTGGTCGACAACGAGTGCGGCTGCCTGGTACCGACGCCGGACGCGCAGGCGATCAGTGACGCGCTGGCGGCCCTGCTGCACGACCCGGTGCGGCGCCAGCGCCTGGTCCACAATGGCATGGACCGCGCGCGCCGGTGCTTTGACCAGGACCAGTACGCTTCGCGCATCCACGAGCTCTACCTGTCGCTGGCCCCGCGCCAACCTGCGTTGAGCGCGCGCTCACGCCGCAGCGTCGCCTGACGACGCTCCCGTGCTCAGGCGCTCCCCGCCGTAGTCTTTCCCGGGTCCCGGGTCCCGGCTACACCGGCTCCGCCACGCCGCCGGCGCGCTGCGCCAGCGTGCGTTCCCAGGCCAGCGCAGTCTTCACGATGTAATCGAGATCGTCATGCCGCGGCTGCCAGTGCAACACCTCGCGCAGCCGCTCGGCGCGCGCCACCAGCACCGGTGGATCGCCCGGTCGCCGCCCCTGCTCGACCACGTTCAGCGGTTTTCCGCTGATGCGCCGCACGGTGTCGATGACTTCGCGCACGCTGTAGCCGTGGCCGTAGCCGCAGTTGAGGGTGATCGAGTCGCCGCCACCGCGCAGGTAGTCGAGCGCGCGGATGTGCGCGTCGGCCAGGTCCTCCACGTGGATGTAGTCGCGGATGCAGGTGCCGTCCGGCGTGTCGTAGTCGGTACCGAAGATCGCAAGCTGCGGCCGCTTGCCCAGCGCATGCTCGCAGGCCACCTTGATCAGCAGCGTCGCGTGCGGTGTCGACTGGCCGATCCGTCCGCCGCCATCGCAGCCGGCCACGTTGAAGTAGCGCAGCGCCACATGACGCAACGAACCGGCGGCGCTGGTATCGCGCAACATCACCTCCGACATCAGCTTGGAGCTGCCGTAGGGGTTGATCGGCTGGGTCGGCGTGGTCTCGTTGGCGGTGCCGGTGGCGGGCATGCCGTAGACCGCGGCGCTGGACGAGAACACGAACTCCTCGAGGCCGGCGCGCGTGCAGCTCTCCAGCAGGTTGCGCGTCTTGCAGGTGTTGTTGCCGTAGTACTTGAGCGGGTCGCTGACCGATTCGCCGACCTGCGTCCAGGCGGCGAAATGCATCACCGTGCGTACCTCGTATTGGCGCAGCAGGCGGTCGACCAGCGCCGTGTCGCCGACGTCGCCGACCACCAGCTCGGCGTTGCCGACGGCATCGCGAAAGCCGGTCGAGAGATTGTCCAGCACCAGCACGCGCTCGCCGCGCGCGTCCAGCTGTTGCACCACATGGCTGCCGATGTAGCCGGCGCCGCCAGTTACCATGATTGTCATTGCGTGCTCCTCCCCGTCCGCTCAGCGGGTCCAGGCGATCCAGAAATAAACGATGTTCTGCGTTGTGCCGCCGACCGTGAGGTTGCTGGTGCGGCGATAGTGGGTGAGATCGAGGTGCCAGCTCAAGTGCTGGCTGAGCTGGTAACCGACGCTGCCACCCAGGGTGGCGTCGCGGTAGGTGCTGCCCGGCAGGTCGAAATGGCGCTTGCGATAGTTGCCGAACAGGCCCAGCGACAAGCGCGGCCGCACCTGCCAGGAAAGCGTGCCGTCGATGCCGTGGCCGTGCTGGTCGAGTTGCGGCGCGTTGCTGTAGTCGCGGTCGAACAGGAAGGTCGACAGGGACCAGCCAAAGCGGGTGCCGGTGTGCTCCCAACTCAGGTCCGTGCGCCGTTGCAGGAAGGTCTCGGGACTGACGGTGGCGTTGCCCAGGGCAATCTCGGTCGGCGGCACGCCCAGCGTCTGGCGCTGCAGCGCGAGGGTTTCGGCGGCGTCGGTGAGCTGGCGCTCCCAGTCGAGGGTGAAGCGGTTGCGGTCGCTGGGCTGCCAGCGCAGGCCGGCGCGCAGCAGCGCGCCGCGGTCGTCGTCGGCGCCGTCGTGCAGGTCGAGCTTGGTGTAGCCGGCGGCGAGGTCGAGATTGAAGCGGGACAGCGCTCGGCTATAGCCGGCGTAGATGTCGTAGCGCTCGTAGTCGGGGCTGTTGGCGCCGGGGTGGTCGAAGCGGACCTGGCGCGCGGCGATGTTGGCCGAGACCTGGCTGACCGAATTGAGGTCGTGGATCAGGTGGCCGGCGCTGGACACCCGATGGGAGTTGAACTGCGATGATTTCTCGGCATAGCTGTCGCGGTAGCGCAACTCGATGCGGGCACGTGTTGCGCCGCCAGCCGACAGCAGCAGGGTGGGGCCGGTGGTGAAGACGTTGACCTGCTGCTCGTTGCTCGGCGTGTCGGGCTGGCGTTCGTTTACCGGCTGCACGCCGAGGCTGTCGGCGAAGACCCAGTCGAGGCGCTGCGGTGCGATGTGCCAGTCGGCCATGGCGTCGAGCTGGCCGCGGGTGCTGTCGCCGAAGTCGCCGCCGAGATAGTCGCGGTATTGCAGGTTGCCGATGGCCTGCGCATCCAGCGCCTGACCGGTGCGCTGGTAGCTGAAGCCCAGCCCTGGCCTGAGGATGTACTGGCCGATCGGGTCGTCGGCACTCAGGTTGACGTTGTCGTTGTGGGCCAGGCCCAGTGTCAGGGTGTAGGCGAGCTGGGCGCTGGCGGTACCCGCCGTGCACGCGCACACAGCGCCGGCGAGCAGCCTGGCGGCGCGGCGGGGCGCACGGCTGCGAGCGCCCCGGCAGGCGCTGGGGCGCTCCGCTCGCTGCTGCCTCATGGTGCGCTGTCGAATACGACGCCGGCCATCTTCTGCGCCTCGAACTGCGCGGTGGCGGCGGCGATCACGGCCGGCGTGTCGCGGCCGTAGCGCGCGACGACGATGACCTGGTCGACCAGCTGCGACAGGATCCGCGCGTCCGGCGAACCCTCGATGGCAGGGCCGTCGAGGATCAGGTAGCGGTGCTGGAAGCTGCTGCGCAGGGAATCGATCAGCGCCTGCATGCGCAGCGACGAGAACTGCTCGCCCGGCAATTCGCGCGGGTGACCCGCCGGCACCAGCTGCAGCCGCGGGACGCCGGTCGGATAGATGATGTCGTCGATGCTGCGCTCGGGGTCGTCCAGGTAATCCATCAGCCCGCCACGGTCGGCATGGATGCCGAGCGCGCTCTGCTGCGCGGGATGCCGCACGCTGCAGTCGATCAACAACGCCGACATGGTTTCGCTGAGGGCGAAGGCGGCCGCCAGGTTGCGGGCGACGAAACTGGCGCCCGAGCGAGGGCTGACCGGCACCACCAGGGTCGCCACGTTCTGCTCGCCGGCCAACGCCAGCAGGCGCGTGCGAATCTGACGGAAGGCGTCGGTACTGGCGCGCGACGAAGTGTCGCGGTGGATCAGCTTGCGCGCCTCCAGCTCACGCACGCTCAGCTCCCGCGCCAGCGGAGCTTGCGTTGGCGCGGCCCCCGGCAATGGCTGCGGGCGGTCCAGCGGCGGCTGGTCCAGGCGACGCAGGTCGAGATGCGGTGATTCGATGGCGTTCACAGCAGTTTCTCCAGTTTCATCCATGCCGCAACGAGATAGGCCGCAATCACCAGCACCACGATCAGCGCCGCCTTCATGCTGATCCTGCGCTGGCGCGCCTGTTCCGAACTGCTGACGTAGGTCGGGATTATCGCCAGCAGCGGCACGCCCTGGCGCTCAAGCTGGCCAGCCGAACGCACCCGCGGGTCGAAGCGCGTCAGTCCGACCAGCAGGCCGATCGGAACGGCACAGGCCAGCGCCAGGCCAGCGAGACTGAAGTGCACGAAGCGCAGGCCGTGCGGCCGCAGCGGCAGCACCGCCGGATCCTGGATGCTGAAGTTCAGCCCGCGGTGCTTGGCGTCGAGATTCATCGACACGCGTGCGTTCTCGCGTCGCTTCAGCAGGTCCTGGTACACGTCGCGATCCACCTCGTAGTCACGCGTCAGCCCCTCGATCGCGCTGGTGGAATCGGCGATGAGCTTGCCACGCTCCTGCTCGGCGGCCAGCAGCTGCTCGCTGGCGTGCATGCGTGCCAGGGTCGCCGCGATGCTGCGGCGGGTGGTGGCAAGCTGCGCCCGCAGCTTCTGGTAAAGCGGGTTGAACTGCACCGTGCTGTCCAGCGCCTCCGGTGCGCCGGAACGCCGGGCCGCATCCTTGCGTGCGTTCTCCTGCGCCAGTTCATGCTTGAGGTCCTGGATCTGGTGGCGCGTGCGGACCACGTCGGGGTAGGCGTTGGTGTAGGTGAGCAGCAGGGTTTGCAGCTGGGTCTGCAGCTTGGCAAGCTGCGCGCCGATCTGGTCGGAGCGTGTGTCGACGGTGGCTATTTCCGATTCGCCGGCCAGTTGGGCCTCGAGGATGCGCTCGTTCGCCCGATCCTCCGTGAGTTGCATCCGCGCCTGCTCTATATCGCTGCGCAAGGCGCTGATACGGCTGCTGGTGGCCGTGCTGCTGCCGCGAGCTTCGGGATGCGCGTCGCGGTAGGCGTCGAGCTTCGCTTCGGCAGCAGCCAGCTTGCTGTGGTAGCTCTTCACCTGGCTGTCGATGAACTCGAAGGCGGCGCGGCTCTCGCGCATCTTGGCCTTGAGGCTCTCTTGTATGAACAGCTGCGCGTAGCGCTGGGTGACCTTGTAGCTGCGCTCGGGGTCGGTGTCGGCATAGGTGATCTGGATCAGGTTGTCGCGCGAACTGCTGACCGTGGTGCGGTCCTGGATCTGATCGACCAGGCGGTCGATCTCCAGCGGCGACGGGTCGCTGGCCAGCCAGCCGCCGGTCTTCAGGATGTCCTGCATGACCTGGTGGCTGAACAGCAGTTCGCGCGCGATGGAGGCACGGTAGCTGCTGCTGGTGGTGACGGCACGGCCCTCCATCAACGGGGTGATGATGTTGCTCTTCTGCACCAGGATGGTGGTGGAGGACTGATAGGTCTTCGGCCACAGCGCGCCGACGACCAGTGCGGCCAGCGCGATGACCGCGAACACCACCGCCAGCGGAAGCCGCCAGCGGCGTGCCTCCCCCAGCATCACCGGCACCATCTCCGCGGGCGCGAGGTCGTTGCTCATGCGCGCATCCCTTTTGCGTTGCTCATCGTGCTTTGCCCTTGCTGCGTCGCGTGGTTCAGAAGTTTCGTTCCGGTACGGTGATCACGTCGCCGGCCTGGACCGGGAAATTGGTAGCCAGTTCACCCTCGTTGAGGATGTCGTCGAGCCGTACGGCGTAGGCGTGGGTCACGCCGTCGGCGTCCTTGTGGTACAGCTCGGTGTCGTTGGCGTCGGCGTACGGGGTCAGGCCGCCGGCCGCGAGCACGGCGTCGAGCACGGTCATGCCCTGGCGCCATGGCAGTGACACCGGTTGCCGCACGGCGCCGGTCACGCGCACGCGCGAAAGGTATTCGTGGCTGCGCAGGTTGGTGACGATCACCGCCACCTGCGGGTCGCGCACATAGGTGCGCAGCTTGGCCTGGATGTCGGCGGCGACCTGTTCGGGCGTGCGGCCGCCAGCCTCGACGTCGCCGATCAGCGGCACCGAGATGCGGCCGTCGGGGCGCACCGGCACCTTCACGCTCAGGTCGGGGTTCTGCCAGACCGACACCTGCAGCACATCGTCGACGCCGATGTGGTATACGGCGACTGCGCGTCCGGTGTCAGCCACGGTCGGGCCGCCGATGGTGGTTGGGTTGCTGGCACATGCCGCAAGCAACAGGGGCAGGCACAGCATCGCGAGGCAACGCAGCTGGTTCATCGGGCGACCGTAGTCCGTTTCGGTTGCGGCAAACCGTAGCACGCTGGTTGGGCTTCCGGAATGCCGTGCAAACGCAGCCTTTCCGGCGGGTTCAGGTGCCGTAATAGGCCCTGTACCAATCAACGAAACGACCCACGCCTTCCTCCACCGTGGTGGTCGGGCGGTAGCCCGTGTCTCGGGTCAGTTCGGTCACGTCGGCGTGGGTGTCGGGAACGTCGCCAGGCTGCATCGGCAGCATGATTTTTTCTGCGCTGCGGCCGAGGCAGCGTTCCAGCACCTCGATGTAGTGGCCCAGCGGCACCGGGTTCTGGTTGCCGATGTTGTAGACGCGCCAGGGTGCCGAGGAACTGCCGGCGTCCGGCTCCAGCGGGTCGAAATCGGCGTCTGCCGTCGGCGGCCGGTCGAGGGTGCGGATCACGCCTTCGACGATGTCGTCGATGTAGGTGAAATCACGCGAGTGGTGGCCGTGGTTGAAGACCTCGATCGGCTCGCCGGCGAGGATCTTGCGGGTGAACAGGAACAGCGCCATGTCCGGCCGGCCCCAAGGCCCGTAGACGGTGAAGAAGCGCAGGCCGGTGGTCGGCATCTGGTAGAGGTGGCTGTAGGTGTGCGCCATCAGCTCGTTGGCCTTCTTGGTGGCCGCGTAGAGGCTGAGCGGGTGGTCGACGGGGTCGCGCACCGAGAAGGGCAGCTTGCGGTTGCCGCCGTAGACCGAGCTGGACGAGGCGTAGACCAGGTGCTCCACGTCGTTCTGGCGGCAGGCGTCAAGCACGTTGATGAAGCCGACCAGGTTGCTGTCGATGTAGGCGTGCGGGTTCTCCAGCGAGTAGCGCACGCCGGCCTGGGCGGCCAGGTTCACCACCCGCTGCGGGCGAAAGCGGGCTACCGCGGCCTCGATCGCCGCGCGGTCCTGCAGGTCAGCCTTGACGAAGCCGAAGCCGGGCTGCGGCGTCAGCCGGTCCAGCCGCGCCTGCTTGAGGCTCGGGTCGTAGTAGTCGTTGAGGTTGTCGTAGCCAAGGACCTCGTCGCCGCGCTCGAGCAGCCGCTCACTCAGCCGGGAACCGATGAAGCCGGCGGCGCCGGTGACCAGGATGCGCATGGGCTGTTCTCTCCGGGCAGTGGATCAGAGGCGGCCGTCAACCTGCTCGCGCGGCAGCAGGTTCTTGACGTCGAACAGCACGGCGTTGGGCTTGCCCAGCGCGCGCATGCCGGCTGCGCCGAGGTCGCGGAAGGTGTCGTGGGCCACCGCCAGCACCACCGCGTCGTAGCCGTCGGGCTTCAACTCGTCCAGCAAGTCCAGGCCGTATTCCTCGCGGGCCTGCTCGCGGTCCACCCAAGGGTCGTAGACGTCGACGTCCACGTGGTAGTCGCGCAGTTCGCGGATGACGTCGGTGACGCGGGTATTGCGCAGGTCGGGGCAGTTTTCCTTGAAGGCCAGGCCGAGGATCAGCACGTGGGCGTCGGCAACGTGGATTCGGCGTTCTATCATCAGTTTGATGACACGCTGCGCGACCTGGCCACCCATGCCGTCGTTGATGCGCCGGCCGGACAGGATGACCTCAGGCTGGTAGCCGATCTGCTGCGCCTTGTGGGTGAGGTAGTAGGGGTCGACGCCGATGCAGTGGCCGCCGACCAGGCCCGGCCGGAAGGGCAGGAAGTTCCACTTGGTGCCGGCCGCCTCCAGCACTTCGAGCGTGTCGATGCCGAGGCGGTGGAATATCAGCGACAGCTCGTTGACCAGCGCGATGTTGAGGTCGCGCTGGGTGTTCTCGATCACCTTGGCTGCCTCCGCCACGCGGATGCTGGATGCCTTGTGGGTGCCGGCGCTGATCACCCGGCGGTACAGCGCGTCGACGAACCCGGCTGCCTCCGGCGTCGAGCCGGAGGTGACCTTGAGGATCGACGTCAGGCGGTGCTCCTTGTCGCCCGGGTTGATGCGCTCGGGGCTGTAGCCGGCGAAGAAGTCGTCGTTGTATCGCAAGCCCGACACCTGTTCGATGATCGGCACGCAGACCTCTTCGGTGGCGCCCGGGTAGACGGTGGATTCGAAGATCACCACGTCGCCGCGGCCAATGGCGCCGCCGACGGTGCGGCTGGCCGATTCCAGCGGGCGCAGGTCCGGCCGCTTTGACGAGTCGATCGGTGTCGGCACCGTGACGATGAAGACGTTGCACGCCTTGAGGTCGGCGGCGTCGGCGCTGAATTCCAGCTGCGGCACCGCGCGCAGTTCCTCTTCCGACATCTCCAGCGTGTGGTCGCGGTGGCCGCGCAATTCCTCGATCCGCGCCGTGTTGACGTCGAAGCCGAGGGTCGGCAGCACGTGGCCAAAACCGGCGGCCAGCGGCAGGCCGACGTAACCAAGGCCGATGACGGCGACGCGAATGTCTTGAGGCAGGGCGGCAACGCTCATCCGGTACTCCTTTTGGCTGTGCTCCGAAGGCGGACTACTATAGCGAAACACCCCGGCGCGGCCGGGGCGTGCGGAGCGGGTGGTTCAGCGTATCCACAGGCTGGCTATCCGACGGCAGCGGTGCCTGCCGGATTGACAGCACGCGGCTTCCGCCCTAGTGTTTGCGCTCACCTCACCAGCAAGGGTGGCCCGGCGGCAACGCGGGGTCGAGCGTGCGACATGGAGACTACGGCAACCGACTGAGCAACCGCGCAGGGCCGTTCCATCCGCAGCGAGGACGCCCCGGCGTCCTTTTTTATTGCCCGAACAACGAACATCATGATCGAGATCACGCTCCCCGACGGCAGCACCAGACAGTACCCGCAGCCGCCCAGCATCGCCGACATTGCCGCCTCCATCGGCGCAGGCCTGGCCAAGGCCGCGCTGGCCGGCAAGGTCGACGGCCGGCTGGTCGACACCAGCCATGTCGTCGATACCGACGCCAAGGTCGAGATCGTCACCGGCAAGAGCCCGGAGGCGCTGGATATCGTGCGCCATTCGACCGCGCACCTGCTGGCGCAGGCGACGCAGCGCCTGTTCCCCGACACCCAGGTCACCATCGGACCGGTGATCGACAACGGCTTCTATTACGACTTTGCCCGGGAAAACCCGTTCACGCCCGAGGACCTCGCCAGCATCGAGGCCGAGATGGCGCGCATCGCAGACGAGGCGCTGCCCGTCAGCCGCTCGGTGATGCCGCGCGACGAGGCCATCCGCTTCTTCCGCGACAAGGGCGAGCATTACAAGGCCGAGATCATCGAGGGCATCCCCAGCGACGAGCCGCTGTCACTGTACGCGCAAGGCGAGTTCATCGACCTGTGCCGTGGCCCGCACGTGCCTGACACGGGCAAGCTCAGGCATTTCAAGCTGATGAAGGTGGCCGGCGCCTACTGGCGCGGCAAGGCCGAGAACGAGATGCTGCAGCGCGTCTACGGCACGGCCTGGCTCAGCGACAAGGACCTCAAGGCCTGGCTGCACCAGCTCGAGGAGGCCGAGAAGCGCGACCATCGCCGCATCGGCAAGGCGCTGGATCTGTTCCACATGGAGGAGGAAGCGCCCGGCCTGGTGTTCTGGCACCCGCGCGGCTGGTCGGTCTGGCAGGTGGTCGAGCAGTACATGCGCCAGGTTTACCGCGAGTCCGGCTACCAGGAGGTGCGCTGCCCGCAGATCCTCGACGTCAGCCTGTGGCAGAAGTCGGGGCACTGGGACAATTACAAGGACAACATGTTCTTCACGGAGTCGGAGAAGCGCAGCTACGCGATCAAGCCGATGAACTGCCCCGGCCACGTGCTGCTGTTCAACCACGGCCTGCACAGCTACCGCGAGCTGCCGATCCGCTACGGCGAGTTCGGTTCCTGCCACCGCAACGAGCCTTCCGGCGCGCTGCATGGCCTGATGCGGGTGCGCGGCTTCGTCCAGGACGACGGCCACGTGTTCTGCACCGAAGCGCAGATCGAGTCCGAGGTGACCGCTTTCCACCGCCAGGCGATGCAGGTCTACGCCGATTTCGGCTTTCGCGACATCGAGTTGAAAATCGCCCTGCGCCCCGAGGCCGACGAGCGCATCGGCTCCGACGAGGTCTGGGACCGTGCCGAGGAAGCACTGCGCGCGGCGCTGCGTGCCTGCGGGGTCGAGTGGCAGGAGCTGCCCGGCGAAGGGGCCTTCTACGGGCCCAAGATCGAGTACCACATGCGCGATTCCATCGGCCGCGCCTGGCAGGTGGGCACCATGCAGGTGGACTTCTCGATGCCGGGCCGGCTGGGCGCCGAGTACATCGACGAGCAATCCAACCGCCGCACACCGGTCATGCTGCACCGCGCCATCGTCGGCTCCATGGAGCGCTTCATCGGCATCCTGATCGAGCACCATGCCGGCAACCTGCCGGGTTGGCTGGCGCCGGTTCAGGCCGTGGTGCTCAATATCACCGACGCGCAGGCGGCGCGCGCCGACGAGGTCGCGCAGGCGCTTGTGGCCAAGGGTTTGCGTGCCGAGGTCGATTTGCGCAACGAAAAGGTCGGCTATAAAATCCGCGAGCACACGCTGCACAAGGTGCCCTGGCTGCTGGTGATCGGAGATCGCGAGAAGGCCGCGGGCACCGTGGCCGTGCGTACCCGGTCGGGCGAGGACCTTGGCAGCATGGATATCGACGCCTTCGTGCGGCATGTCCAGGCGGGCCACCGCGACTGACCGCAGCACGATCTTTCAACGCCAGGAGAACTACCTATCGCCACCCCCAGCAACAAGGGCAACCGTCGCAACCAGGACATCCGTGCCCCGCAACTTCGCGTCATTGGCGCGGACAGCGAACAAATCGGCATACTTTCCCGCGACGACGCCCTGCGCATGGCCGAAGAATCCGGCCTCGACCTGGTCGAAATCCAGCCGCACGCCGAACCGCCGGTGTGCCGAATCATGGATTTTGGCAAGTACAAGTTCGAGGCGCAGAAAAAGGCTTCCGCGGCGCGCAAGAAGCAAAAGCAGGTCGAGATCAAGGAAGTGAAGTTTCGCCCGACCACGGACATCGGCGATTACCAGATCAAGCTGCGCAACGTGCACCGCTTCCTGGAGGAGGGCGACAAGGTCAAGGTGACGATCCGCTTCCGCGGCCGCGAAATGGCCCACCAGGAGCTGGGACGCGCGCTGGCCGAGCGTATCCAGGGCGACGTCGGCGATGCCGGCGTGGTCGAGCAGTTCCCGCGCCAGGAAGGCCGCCTGATGGTCATGATGCTCGGGCCGCGCAAGAAGATTTGATTTTCGGGACCCGGGACACGGGACCCGGGACCCGCAAGAGCGTGACGGGGCGAGAACGGGCATCACGCGCTGACCAGTCAACGGCTGAGCGCATTGCCGAATTGGGGACTTGGGATCGGGGCCCGGGACCCGCAGGCGCGCAACGGGGCAAGAACGGGCATTACGCGCCGAGCAGGCAGCAGGTGGCGGTTCTCCGATGTTCTCGATCCGGCTGCGTGCAGAGCGGTCGTCCAACAAGATTCCGGCTCTACCTTCGGCAGCCCCGCGGTCTCCAGGCTCGTGCACTCTGCGCCGCTTCGTCGCAGCGCTGACCTGACAGTCGCGAGATGCTCGATGATCGGCGGGTCCCGGGTCCCGGGTCCCGGGTCCCGCTTCTATCCCGGCAGCCGGGGCTGACAATCTTGCGCCGCCGGTCACCGCTCACCGCATTTCCCCTGTATAATCGCCGGTTCGGTTCGTCTGGATGAACCGCCAACGCCGGTCCGGCAGGATGGAAAGCGCAGCGCGAGCTGCCGCCGCGGCCAGTCAGAAAAAAAACGCAACGGAGCATTCCATGCCCAAGATCAAGACCAACCGGGCCGCCGCCAAGCGGTTCCACAAGACCGGGTCCGGCAAGTTCAAGGCCGGCCACGCCTACCGTTCGCACATCCTCACCAAGATGGCGACCAAGCGCAAGCGCGGTTTGCGTGCCCCCAATTACATCTGCGATGCCGACCACAAAAGTGTGGCCCGCATGCTGCCGTACGCCTGACGAGGAGGATCGACCATGGCACGTGTCAAGCGTGGCGTTACCGCCCGTCGTCGTCACAAGAAACTCCTCAAGCAGGCCAAGGGTTACTACGGTGCCCGCAGCCGTGTCTACCGCGTTGCCAAGCAGGCGGTCACCAAGGCCGGGCAGTACGCCTACATCGGCCGCAAGCAGCGCAAGCGCCAGTTCCGCTCGCTGTGGATCGTGCGCATCAACGCTGCCGCGCGCGGCTTCGGGCTGAGCTACAGCCGCATGATCAACGGCATGGCAAAGGCCGGCATCACGGTCGACCGCAAGGTGCTGGCCGATCTGGCCGTGCATGACATCAAGGCCTTCGGCGCCATTGCCGAGCAGGCCAAGTCGGCGCTCGGCGCGGCGCCGGCGCAGGGCGAGCGCGCCGCCTGAGTCACGCCTCGGCCGACGACCGCCGCCGGCGGCGGTCCGGCACGAAACGTGGGGGAAGGGCGCGAGTCCTTCCCCTTTTCGTTGGCGCGCATGCCGGCGCGCGAGCCAGCCTGGGGATGCCATGAGCAACGAGATCGAACAAGCACGGGCGGCGGCGCTGCAGGCGATTGCCGGGGCCGACAGCCTCGAAGCGCTCGAGGCGCAGCGCGTGGCCCTGTTGGGCCGCAACGGCAGCGTCACCGCCGCGCTGAAGGGCCTGGGTGCCTTGCCGGCCGATGAGCGCAAGGCCGCCGGCGCCGCCATCAACCAGACCAAGCAGGCGATCAGCGAGGCCATCCAAGCCCGCCGCGAGGTGCTGGAGGGCGAGGCGGTGGAGCGCCGACTGCAGGCCGAGCGGGTGGACGTGACGCTGCCCGGCCGGCGCGGCGCGCGTGGCAGCATCCATCCGCTGAGCAGCGTACGGGCACGCATCGAGGCGATCTTCGCGCGGCTCGGCTACAGCGTGGCGGACGGGCCGGAGATCGAGGATGACTGGCACAACTTCGAGGCCCTGAACTTCCCGCCGCAGCACCCGGCGCGGGCGATGCACGACACCTTCTACTTCGGCGACGGCCGGTTGTTGCGCACCCACACCTCGCCGGTGCAGATCCGCGCCATGGCCAAGTCCCGGCCACCGCTGCGCATCATCGCCCCCGGGGCCGTATACCGCGCGGACTCGGACCAGACGCATTCGCCGATGTTCCATCAGGTCGAGGGGCTGCTGGTCGACGAGCAGGCGACCTTCGCCGACTTGAAGGGCACGCTGGCGGAGTTCCTGCGGGCCTTCTTCGAGCGTGATTTCCAGATGCGCTGGCGGCCCAGCTACTTCCCCTTCACCGAACCCTCGGTCGAGGTCGACATCGGCTGGCAGGGCGAGGACGGCGGCACGCGGTGGCTGGAAATCCTCGGCGCCGGCATGGTCCACCCGCAGGTGCTGCGCAACTGCGACATCGATCCGGAGCGTTGCACCGGCTTCGCCTTCGGCATGGGCATCGAGCGGCTGGCGATGCTGCGCCACGGCGTCCGCGACCTGCGCGCGTTCTTCGACAACGACGTGCGCTTCCTCGAACAGTTTGGGGCGCAGCCATGAAGATTCCCGAGCAGTGGTTGCGTGAACAGGTGGCGGTGGACGCGCCGGCCGAGGAGATCGCCCGGCGCTTCGACCTCGCGGGCCTGGAGGTCGAGGCCTTGGAGACGGTGGGCGGGCCGCTGCCAGGCGTGGTTGTCGCCCGCATCGCCGCCTGCGAACGGCACCCGCAGGCCGACCGCCTGCAGCTGTGCCAGGTAGACGCCGGCCAGGGCGAGATGCTGCAGATCGTCTGCGGCGCGCCGAACGCGCGCCCGGGCATCAAGGTGCCGCTGGCGACGCTGGGCGCCGAGCTGCCCGGCGGCATGGTGATCAAACCGGCCAAACTTCGCGGCATCGAGAGCCGCGGCATGCTCTGCTCGGCGCGCGAGCTCGGCATTGCCGACGATGCTTCGGGCCTGCTGGAACTGGACGACGAAGCGCCGGTGGGCACACCGCTGGCCGAGTGGCTGGGGCTGCCGGAGCGCGTGTTCGACCTGGGCCTGACGCCAAACCGCGGCGACTGCCTCTCGCTGCGCGGCGTTGGCCGCGAGGTGGCGGCGGCCTTTGACGCGCAGCTCACGCTGCCGCCGGTCGAGCCCGTGACCGCCGAGGTGGACGCGCCGGTGGAGATCGAACTCGGCGCCGCCGCCGACTGCCCGCGCTACTGCGCGCGCGTCATCCGCGGCGTCGATGCGTCGGCGCCCTCGCCGGGCTGGCTGCGGCGGCGCCTGCGTCGGGCCGGCCTGCGCCCGCTGAGCCTGTTGGTGGACGTCACCAACTACGTGATGCTGGAGCTGGGCCAGCCGCTGCATGCCTTCGACGCGGCGGCCGTGCGCGGGCCGATCCGCGTACGCCGCGCCGGCGACGGCGAAACGCTGAAGCTGCTGGACGAACGCGAGGTGGCGCTCGGGCCGCGCTTCCTGCTGATCGCCGACCGCGAGCGCGCGCTGGCCGTGGCCGGCGTCATGGGCGGCTGGCACTCGCGCGTCACCCCCGGCACCACCGACGTGCTGCTGGAGGCGGCGCATTTCGCGCCCGCCGCCATCGTTGGCCGCGCGCGCGCGCTGGGCCTGCACACGGAAGCTTCGCACCGCTTCGAGCGCGGCGTCGACCCGGAGCTGCCGCGGCTCGCGCTGGAGCGTGCAACGCGGCTGGTTCTGGACGCCGCCGGCGGCCGCCCTGGCCGGGTCTGCGAGGCGGTCTCGGCGGATGACCTGCCGCGGCGCGAGCCGGTGCCGCTGCGCCGCGCGCGGGTCGCGCGGGTGCTGGGTCTCGCCATTGACGACGCGCAGATCGAGCGCATCCTGCGGGCGCTCGGCATGACGCAGCAGGTGACACCCGACGGCTGGCACGTCACGCCGCCGAGCTGGCGCTTCGACGTCGCCATCGAGGACGACCTGATCGAGGAAGTCGCCCGCATCCATGGTTACGATGCCATCCCGACCCGGCTGCAGGGCGGTGCCATCGGCATCGGCGCCGGCGTCACGCCGAGCGAGCGCCGCATGCGCCTGCGGGAGCAACTGGCCGCGCGCGACTACCATGAGGCGGTCAACTACAGCTTCGTGCCCGAGCGCCTGCTGCAAACCTGGCAGGCGGCGGAGGGCGCGCTGCCGCTGGCCAACCCCTTGTCGGGCGATTTCGCGCTGATGCGCACCTCGCTGCTGCCCGGACTGGTGCAGACGCTGGTGGCCAACCAGCGCCGGCAGCGCGCGCGCGTGCGGCTGTTCGAGCTTGGCCGCAGCTACCATGGCGGCGCCGACGCGCCGGTCGAGGTGGACCGGCTGGCGTTGGTGGCCTGCGGCAACGCCGAGGCCGAGCAGTGGGGCGAGCCGGCGCGGCCGCTGGACTTCCACGACCTCAAGGGCGACCTGGAGTCGCTGCTGGGCTGCGGCGCCGCGCGCGCGCGCTGGCGCTTCGACGCCACCGGGCTGCCGTCATGGGCGCACCCGGGCCGGGCTGCGCGCGTGCTGTGCGACGGGCGCGCGGTCGGCACGATGGGTGCGCTGCACCCGCGGCTGGCGGCCACGCTGGATCTGGATGCACCGGTCTACGCGCTGGAAATGGAGCTGGCGCCGCTGCTGCAGCAGGACCAGCGCAGCCTGCGGCCAGCCTCGCGCTTTCCCTCGCTGCGCCGGGACATCGCCATCGAGGTGGACGCCGGCGTGGCCTGGGCGCAGCTTCGCGATTGCGTGCGTGCTGCGGTCGGCGAGCGGCTTGCGGAAGTGCGCCTGTTCGACCTGTATTCCGGCCGTGGCGTGGATGCTGGACGAAAAAGCCTTGCTATGGGATTGATTTTGCAGGATGATTCACGCACGCTTTTGGACGAGGACGCGGACCGCGCGGTGGCGCTTGCGGTGACCGCCCTGAAACACGACTTCGAGGCCAGGTTGAGGGGCGAGCATGGCGCTGACTAAATCGGACATGGCTGAGCGGCTGTTCCTGAACGTGGGCCTCAACAAGCGCGAGGCCAAGGAATTCGTCGACGCCTTCTTCGAGGCGATGCGCACCACGCTTGAGCAGGGGGAGCAGGTGAAGCTGTCGGGGTTTGGCAACTTCGACCTGCGCGAGAAGAACCAGCGTCCCGGGCGCAACCCCAAGACCGGCGAGGAGATTCCGATCTCCGCGCGGCGGGTGGTGACCTTCCGGCCGGGGCAGAAACTGAAGGTACGGGTCGACGCATATGCTGGACCAAGGGAATAACGCCGAACTGCCGGTCATCCCGGCCAAGCGCTACTTCACCATCGGTGAGGTGAGCGAGCTGTGTGGCGTCAAGCCGCACGTGCTGCGCTACTGGGAGCAGGAGTTTCCGGCCCTGAACCCGGTCAAGCGGCGCGGCAACCGCCGCTATTACCAGCGCCACGACGTGCTGATGATCCGCCAGATCCGCGCGCTGCTCTACGAACAGGGCTTCACCATCACCGGCGCCCGCCAGCGGCTGGAAGGCCCGCAGGCGCAGGTCGAGGCCAGCATGTCGCACCAGATCGTGCGCCAGGTGCGCATGGAGCTGGAAGAAGTCCTGCAGATCCTGCGCCACTGACACCCGTCGCCGCGAAAGTCGTTGCATTGGGGGTCCAGTCCTTGGGGCGAGCCGGCACGCGACGGGCTGTATCTTTCTGCGGTCTCCCGGTCGTCAGAACTCGTTGGTCCGGCCAACCAACGAGCTTTACGGGGCGGGTTCCAACCCGCCGCTGCATTGCCCGCCGGCATCCCGGCAAGGTTGAAACGCGCACTCCGGAACTGACCGCCAGCAGTCCGTTTGGCATGGCCAAACCGCTGCTATTCCGACGCAGAAGCGTGGCTCATTGTCATCTCGACCGTGCGCAGCAATGTGCACGGGTCATGGCCGAGCGCACGCGCCAGTGCGATGAACTCCGGGACATCCAGCCTGCGTTCGCATCGCTCGGTCTTTGAAACATAGGACTGCGGTTTGCCGAGGCGAGCCGCCAGGTCCCGTTGTGTCAGTGCGGCCGCCAGCCGTGCATCGCGCAGCACCGAAATGAAGATCTGGTATTGCCGCGAGTGGAGTGTCCGCACGATGTCTGATTCGCCGCTGTTGATGCGCGAATCGTCAAACCCATAGCGGGATATCCCAGTTTGGGTTCTCCGTGGTATGGTGGGTAAGGAAAGATGGGCAAAGGGGAGGGCGCATGATGCGCAAAGGACGGATTCTTTCGGGGGCGCGCAGCTTTGGGCTGCACGCGGTTCTGAGCTTGGGGCTGGCGCTGCTGGTCCCGCTGTCGGCCTGGGCCGCAAGCACCCACACGCCGGAGCAGGAATACGCCGACCTGACGAAGGTGGACCAGGCGCTCTCGCCGCTCGGCGACCATCCCTTCGGCGCCCGCATCGGCCTCTACGACGGCAGCCTGTCCTTCCTGCAAACCGACGTGTCGCTGGCTGGCAACGGCCCCACGCTCACGCTCAGCCGCGCCTACGTCGTGCGCGGCGTCGACGGCCTGGACCGGCGTGCCAGCTCGGCATTGGGCGACTGGCAACTGGCGCTGCCGCGGCTGGAGACGCTGGTCCCGCACCAGGGTCTGGCCGGCATCGACGGCTGGATGGTGGATGCCTTTGGGGGTCCAAGCTGGTACCGCTGCCGCGACTTCGCCGCGGCGCCGACGGCACCCGCACAAGGCGGCACCGGCCACCGCGAGTGGACGGCGACCGACTACTGGCAAGGCTACCAGCTGATCGTCCCCGGCCATGGCAGCCAGAACCTCTTGCGCGCCAATGCCACGGTGGCTGCGCTGATCGACGATCCCTCCGAGGTCGTGGTCGCCGTCACCAAGGGCCAGTGGAAGCTCAGCTGCATCGACGAGAGTGCAACCGCCAACGGCGAGCCCGGCGACGGCTTCATCGCCACCGCGCCCGACGGCACGCGCTACGAATTCAACGAGCTGGTCTATTTCCCGGCACCCGCCATCAGCCGCGAACTCAACAGCGTGCCGAGCCTGGTCGAGCCGCAGGCGGCGCCGGTCGACACGCTGCAGCGCCAGCGCGCCGAGCTGCGCGTCACCAGCATCACCGACCGCAATGGCCACAGCCTGACCTACCACTACGACAGCGCCGGCAAGCTCACCGGCATCAGCGCCAGCGATGGCCGCGAGCTGGCCATTGCCTACGTTGCCGGCACCCCGCGCATCGACCACGTCACCTTGATGCCGGACGACGCCTCGGTGCCGCCGGCGGCGCGCCAGGAGCGGATCTGGACCTACGGCTACGATGGCACGTTGCACCTGATCTCGGTCACACGCCCCGACAACCAGCAGTGGCAGTATGACCTCGACGACTGGGACGGCCTGTCCACCGCCACCGGCACCGCCTCCAAGTGCAGCGGCCTGAGCGTCGACAGCGTGGACGTGGAGCCAGCCATCGGCACCCTGACCGCGCCCAGCGGTCTGGTCGGCAGCTTTGCCATCGACATCCTCAAGCACGGCCGATCGTGGGTGCCGAAGGATTGCCTTGGCGAAGCCGAAAGTGGCCAGCCCTGGGATGGCCGCGGCACCTGGGCCAAACAGCCCAAGGCGTGGCTGGCCTTCACCCTCACCGCGCGCAGTTACAGCGGCCCCGGCGTCTACGCCAACTGGAGCTACCACTTTGCCGACGCACAACCGAGCTGGGCAATCGACTGCACCGGCGCCACGCCGCCCTGCGCCGACACCACGCAAACGACCGTCGACCGCCCCGACGGCAGCCAGCTGCGGCTCACCTACAGCACCCACTACGGCATCAGCGACGGCCAACTGCTGACGCGCGAGACCCTGGGTGGCGTCGACCTGGACGGCACCCGTCCGCTGCTGCGAACCACGGACATGGCCTATGCCAACCCGCTGAGTGAAACCCAGCCCTGGCCGAGCCCGTGGGGCGACGAACTGCAAGACCGCGTGGATGGCGACCAGAACGAGAACCTTGCGCCGCAGGTCACGCGCACCATCACCCAGGACGGCGACCACTACACCTGGAGCGCCACCGAGTTCAACGCCTGGGCACAAGCCACCGAAATCAGCCGCGACAACGACATCGCCGGCCAGCCGAGCTACACCGAACAACGCAGCTACTTCAACGACACCGAGCACTTCGTGCTGGGCCAGCCGCTGACCACCGTCAACGCCACCGATGCACTGAATCCGGTCACCGTCGACGCCTACACCTACGACCCGGTGACCCAGCGGCTCGCAGTGCGCGCACACTTCGGCCAGCCGGTCATGAGCTACACCTGGCACACCGGCACCGACGGCGACCCCACCGGCGCCCTCGCCAGCTTCACCGACGCCAACCACCACGCCACCACGCTCACCGATTACCGGCGCGGCATCCCGCAAACCATCACCTACGCCGATTCGACCGGCAAGACGCTCGTCGTCGACGACTTCGGCGAGATCACCAGCGTCACCGACGAGGTCGGCGCCACCACCGGCTACCACTACAACGGCATCGGTCGCCTGACACAGATCGACTGGCCCACCGATGGCAGCCACAGCTGGGATGCCCGGACCGTCGCCTGGGACTACGTGCTCTACTCGGACAATGGTGTCTCCGGCAGGCACCTGGTCCGCACCGTCACCGATGGCGCGCGGCAGAGCACCACGGATTTCGACGGGCTGCTGCGCCCCATCCGCAGCGAGGTCAAGGACATCGGCGTTGACGGCACCGCCGACATCACCACCAGGACCACCTACGACGGCCTCGGGCGCACGATCTTTGCCAGCTATCCCGTCGCCGGCAGTCCGCACCAGTCCAGCATCGACGAAGGCATCCACACGGACTACGACGCCCTCGGCCGCGTTATCTTCTCGACGCAGGATTCCGAACTCCTCGGCCTCACCACCACAACCCACTACCTCGCCGGCAACACGGTCGAGGTCACCGATCCGG
The DNA here is from genome assembly GCA_035699085.1 of Rhodanobacteraceae bacterium. GTDB lineage: Bacteria > Pseudomonadota > Gammaproteobacteria > Xanthomonadales > Rhodanobacteraceae > DASSBG01. The sequence goes on along the minus strand of DASSBG010000001.1, from coordinate 1,698 downwards.
CGCAGCACACCACCACCACCACCTACCGCGCGCTTGATGCGCCGAGCCTCAAGCAGCCGGTCAAGGTCCACTTTGCCGACGACAATCCCACGACGCCGGAAGACGATGCCACCGAAACCGCCATCGTCCGCGACGCCTACGGCAAGCCGCTGTCCATGACCGAGTCGGGCACCTACGACGGCGACCCCATCGCCGTCAGCCACCGCTTCGTCTACGACGCCGACCAGCGCCTGTGCAAGACCGTCAGTCCCGAAACCGGCGCCACCGGCTACGGCTACGACGCCGCCGGCAACCTTGCATGGACGGCGCAGGCACTGACCGACGACGACACCCTCTGCACCGCCGAAAGCGCGGTGCCGGCGAGCAGCAAGGTCAGCCGCAGCTACGACGCGCGCAACCGGCTCACCGACATCGACTATCCCGGCACGGCCACCGCCGACAGCCATTTCACCCACTACGACAACGGCGCGCTCCACACGGCCACCCGCGATGCCACCGCCACCCGCCCGGCCAGCACCTGGACGCAGACCTGGATCAAGCGCGGCCTGCTGGACAACGAGACGCTCGCGATCGATGGCAGCAGCTACAGCATCGACTACACCTACACCACCGCCGGCCAGCTCGCCAGCAAGGAATGGCCCTCCGGTCTCACCGTCGATTTCGCGCCCGACGGCCTGGGCCGCCCGACCCAGCTTGGCACCTACGCCGACACCATCGGCTATGCTCCCAACGGCACGGTCGCGACCCTGACTTACGGCAATGGCGCCACCATGGAGCGCAGCCCCAACAAACGCATGCTGCCTGCCGGCAGCCACTACGCGATCGACGGTGTCGACCTCACCGACCGTATGCTGAGCTGGGACCGCGCGGGCAACCTGCAGATGATCAGCGACCTCGTCGATGTCGGCGAACCACCGGCCGATCGCATCTTCGCCAACGGCTTCGAAGTGCCTGCGCCACCCGTCGGGACGGACACGCGCGCCCTGTACTATGACAGCCTTGACCGGCTGATCATGATGTTCTCATTCGCCTATGGCACGGAAACCATCAGCTACGACCCGCTGGGCAACGTGCGCAACCGCACCTTCGCGCCATCGTGGCAATCGACCCTCTTGACCAGCTACGACTACGACGCCGCAACCAACCGAATTGCCGACATCGACGATGTCGACGTCGACTACGACCCCCGCGGCAACGTCACCTCGATGCAGGGCCACGCGCTCACCTGGAACCGTGCCAACGAACTGATCGGCGACTTCCAGGGCACCAGCTACGCCTACGACGCGCGCGGCTGGCGGATCAAGCAGGTCACCACCGTGGCGACCGATGGCGGCCACGACCGCACCTTCATCTACGACCACAACCACCGCCTGGTCGAGCGTATCGACAACGGTGTGGTCACCGACTTCGTGACCCTCGGCGCCGTGCCGATCGCCCGGATCACGGGCGGCGCAGCCACCTACATCCTGCCCGACTACCAGAACACGCCGCTGTTCGAGCTGGACAGCGCCGGCAACATCACCCGCAGCCCTGACTTCCTGAGTTACGGTCGCCCGGTGGATGCCGAAGGCCAGGGCGAAATACCGAGCTACACCGGCGCCACCGCCGACCCCGCCACGGGCTTCCTCTACCTCGGCGCGCGCTACATGAGCTTCCCGCGCTTCCTCAGCGTCGACCCGGCGTCGCTCGATCCCACCA